>CAZYPN010000009.1:0-143940 GCA_964649085.1 uncultured Burkholderiales bacterium
GCGACAGGTAACGGTCTTGCAGCCAGGGCGTGTGACTGGCCTCGGTCAGCACGCCGATCAGGTGAATGCCCTGATGGGTGATCTGCGAGATCAGGCTGAACATCCCGTCCATCAGGTGTCCCTTGAAGATGTTGCCCGTCTTGTGACGGGTAGGCGGCATATACTTCAGCGGCGCCTCGGGGAAGCACTGGCGAATCAGCTGGGCCTGGGCCAGTTCCCACAAGAATCCGTCGGTCATGTCGGGGTTCATCTCAAAAGCGTGGCCCAGCCCCATACGATTCTTGTTCATGCCGGCCCGCAGGGCGAAGCACTCGTTGATAAACTGGCTCGACAGCACCGTATGCGCCTCTTCGTAGGCGTCGGCCGTGGTCAGGTAGTTGTCTTCGCCCGTGTTGATGGTGATATCGGCCCAGGCGATGATCATGCGGCTGAAATACTGGTCGATGAAGGTGCGGCACATGTTGATGTCGCGGAACAGAATGCCGTACATGGCGTCGTTCAGCAGCATATCCAGGCGCTCCCAGGCGGCGGTGGCGGCGATTTCGGCCATACACAGCCCCGAAGAGTAGTTGGTCAACTGCAGATAGCGCCCCAGCTTCTGGGCTTCCTCGTCGAGGGCGCGGCGCATAATGCGAAAGTTCTCCTGGGTGGCGTAGGTGCCGCCATAGCCTTCGGTGGTGGCTCCGTAGGGCACATAGTCAATCAGGCTCTGGGCGGTGGAGCGAATCACGGCGATGATGTCGGCTCCCATGCGTGCCGACGACTGGGCCTGAACCACGTCCTCATAGATATTGCCGGTGGCCACAATGGCATACAGTAAAGGGGTCGGCCCTTTCCCCAGGGTCTCCACTCGACGGTCACGCTCGTGGCGCTGGCGCTGAATGTGTCCCAGCGAACGCCGCGACATCTCTTCCAGCTTGTGGCGAATCTCGCTTTCGCTCTTCATGGGAAGCTCGGCCAGTTGTACTTCGCCCCGGGCCACCTTGTCCCACAGCTCTTCCGGGTGCTCGTAGTGCAGCAGCGCGTTGGCATAGAAACGAGAGATGCCCTGGTCGAGCTTGCCCGAGCGCAGCACATTGTCCACCAGCACGTTGGGCATGGGGATATCGGCCGAGTCCACCCCGTCCACGCCATACAGGCGCAGCACTGCGCGCTCGACCGACACGGTCGAGTGCTGCAAAATGTAGCTTTGCACCGGTTCAACGATTTCGGCGGCCAGTTGGCGGGCCTCGTCGACCAGTTCGTGGGGTATCCTCAAGTGGGGCATATCTCTTCCTCCTGGCCCTGGTCCTACCCATGCAGGGATGAAGGACAAACAATCTGGACTGTTAATGACCCGAGAAGAGGCATTGAGAAAGAGAAGGTAGGATGGCGATGTTTGAGTGCATTGTAGTACCCCTTGACGGATCGAAGCAGGCCGAGGTGGCTCTGGACTATGGGCGTGACCTGGCCGAAAAGTATTCGGCCCGGCTGCATCTGGTCCGAGTGCTGTGGCCTTCGCTGCAGGCCCTGACGGGCGGCGAGGTTGTGGCCGTTACTCAGGCGCAAATGGCCCAGGAGCAACAGGTTGCCCGGGCCTATCTCGAACCGCTGGTCGAAACATTGTCCACTCCGGGCCTGAAGGTCAGCTCTCAGGTAGCTCTTGGCGATCCGGCGGAAACGGTGCTGGATATCGCTGAGGAGGCCGAGGCCTCGCTGATCATCATGACTTCGCACGGCCGCAGCGGGCTGCGCCGCTGGCTGATGGGCAGCGTGGCCGAGCGCATTGCTCGCCACGCCCACTGCCCGGTGATGATCGTCGGCAGGGAGTCCGTGGAAGAAAAGCTCGACAAATAACACCAATCCAGGACTGACTAAGCCTAACCATTGCCACGCTAAGGCTAATTTGCTACAGTGCTGCAATGATCAAGAGCGTTTCTAAACCATCCGGTCCGATTGTCTTGAAAGACTTTCTGGAGATCCCCTACGACCAGCTCGAGGAAATGAACCTCGAAGCCAAATCCAAGCAACTCGCGCGCAAGAGCGAAAAGGAACTGGAAGAGTTCTACCTCAAATATCTTACCGACGAGAAGCGGATCAAGGCCGTCACGGTGTGTTTCTCCGACCTCGAAGGTCGCTTTCATATGCTCGACTATGACAAGAAGTTCTTGCTCAAGTCGCATGACAATCTGACCTTCGACGGCTCGTCCATCCGCGGCTTCTCGGTGGTCAGCGAGTCCGACCTGCGCCTGGCCATCGACTGGGGCTCGTTCCGCTGGCTGCCCAGCGACATCTTCGGCCCCGGCAAAGTTATTGTCTTCGGCCTCATCCAGGACGCCGACGGCAACTACTACAAGTCGGATATGCGTGGGGTGCTGAAGAACTACTCCGACGAGCTCTTCAAGAAGGGCATGGTGGCCAACATCGCCGTCGAGTGCGAGGGCTTTGTCTTCCACGGCCTCAACGCCGAGCAGAACTACAATCGCCTGGAGGGCTTCAAGCTGGTCTCCAGCGGCGGCTACTACAACTCGCTGCCCAACGACCCGCTCAAGCTGTTCATCGACCGTCTGGCCGAGGCCCAGCGCGCCATGGCCTTCGAAAACGAGAAGGACCACCCCGAGGTGGCTCCCTCCCAGTTCGAACTGAACTACAGCTACACCGAGGCCTTGCTGGCGGCCGACCAGCTGCAGCTCTACAAGCTGGTGGCCCGTCAGGTGGCGGCCAACATGGGCTACACGGCCAGCTTCCTGCCCAAGCCCATCGCCGGCATCAACGGCAGCGGCATGCACACCAACCTGTCGATCAGCAAGCGCGGCAAGAACTCGTTCTACGACGCCTCGGGCGAAGAAAAGCTCAGCAAGTTCGCCTGGGAATTCGTCGATCGCATTCTCAACAGCGCCAACGACCTGTGTCTGATCCTCAACCCCAGCGTCAACGCCTATCGCCGCCTCGACCCCCACTTCGAGGCTCCCAACCAGATCAAGAGCTCTCCGGTGGACCGCACCTCGATGGTGCGCATCCCCCTGGGCAACGCCAAGTCGGCTCGCATCGAGGTGCGCACCGTGGCCCCCGATGCCAACCCCTACCTGGCCTTCTACAGCATCCTGCGCACCGGCTTCGACGGACCGATGACCGAAACCATCACCTCCGAAGCTCGCCGCACCCGCACCAAGTACCTGCCGGGCAACATCTACGACGCCATCCGGCTGTTCAAACAGAGCAGCTTTATGGAAGAGATTCTCGGCGCCGACAACAAAAACAAGTACGTCGAGCGCAAGGTGGCCGCCGCCGAACGCTCGCCCAAGGAACTGGGCACGCAGGTGAAGACCGGAGAAATCATCTATCACCACGAGGTCACCAACCAGTACATCTGGGGCAACTACTGAGCCTCAAGCCGCTCGAATCAGGGGCGACCTTCGGGTCGCCCCTTTTTATTGCACTATCTAGCGGCGGGCCACGTGGCGGGGCCCGTGCAGGCCCGGCTCCACCACCGTCTGCTCCAACTCGGCGCCCGCACACCAGTCGAGCATAAAGGGATGCTCCAGCACCCGATCTCGGTAGGCGTCGCAGTGAGGACCGAGCGACAGACCGTAAGTGCGCAAACGGGTCGCTACTGGGGCGTACATGGCGTCTGCCAGGCACCACTCGCCAAATAGGAACGGGCCCCCGGCGCTGAGACAATCGCTCCAAATCTGACCGATCCGATCCAGGTCCCGTTGCACCTCGGGCCCGATGGCCAACGAGTGGCGGCTGCGGATATCCATAGGGCAGGCCTCCCGCAGCGCCGCAAAACCCGCGTGCATCTCGTGACTGATGCAGCGAGCCAGAGCCCGCTGCCGCCAATCCTTGGGATACAAACCATAGCGTTCGTGCAGAAACTCACCGATAGCCAGACTCTCCCACAGCACCAGCCCATCCACGTGCAATACCGGCACCTTTTGGGCCGGACAATGCTCGCGCAGATAGTCATAGTGGTCACACTCCAACACGGGAATGGCCACCTCTTCAAAGGGCTGTCCCGTCTGCCGCAGCATCAGATAGGCTCGCAACGACCAGGAAGAATAGTTGCGCTCCAGGCGAATCAGCTTCATCACATCGCAGGGTTCCGCTCCAGCCAGCGGCCTCCTTTTGACGGCCCATCTTGGAAGAGCGGGTCAGGTTGTCGCTAGTGGGCTGACCAGGCTGGTGGTATTTCCCAACGCTTTGGGTACTTCGCCTCTGCAGCTCAGGCCGACTCCCAATCTGCCCAGCGCAAACCGGGAACGCGGGAAAACTCACGCGCGTTGTGAGTCACCAGAGTTGCCCCAAATTCCAGGGCGGTGGCGGCGATCAGCAGGTCCATCGGGCCCAAGACCAGCCCCGCTCGTTCAAGTTCGGCTCGGATCGTTCCGGCCTGTTCTGCACAAGCATCATCAAAGGGAAGACTCTTGATCGGGGCAAAAAATCGCCGAAGCTTTTGAAGACGCTCCGCGACTTTCAGACTCTTGCGCGCACCGCTGAGCAGTTCCATCTTCACAATCGAACAGAGACGGACCCGGGAGGGAGGAGTCGCCCGAAATCGTGCCGCCAGGTTCTCGTTGGAGCGGTTGAGAAGCCGGATGCAGGCGTTCGTGTCGAGAAGATAGATCACTCCAACGTCTCGCGGATTTCAAACTGGCCCTGGTCTCCTCTTTCTATAGGGGAACTCTGCATGCACCCGATGACTTCCTCGAGATACCCCGGGGGCCAGGAGTCATTGATTTCAGCCCTGACCACTTCTGCCAAGAAGGCCGAGACGGACACCCCCTGGATCTCGGCTCGACGACGAACTTCATCGGCCAGGGCTTGAGGCAAATACAGGTGCATCTGAGGCATCGTCTATTCTAGCACATATATTTGTCAGAATATCGTTCCGCGGCGAACAAAGACAAAGGCCCGCACCTCCCCGGCGAGAATACCCACCGCATGAAATTCAACCAGCTCGACCCCCAGCGCCAGCGCAAACTGCTCGACAAACTGGCCCGCCTCAAGGCCCTGGCCGAATGTCCCACGGGCAACGTCAACGAAACCGCCACGGCCGCCGCCGCCATGACCCGCCTCATGCTGGAGTATCAAATCGAACTGGCCGAACTGGGCGTGGACGACCCCCAACCGCAGGTGGTCGAGTCGGACGTCTTCGATCAACCCCGCGCCACCGGGCTGCCCATGTGGCAGTATCACCTCTTGCAGGGCCTGGCCGACGCCCATCACTGCGGCTGCCTGTGCTGCTCCCAGGTGGTAGGAATCTATCTCGGCAGCTTTCGGCGAGCCACCGAACGCCGCTATTGCCTGGTCGGGGCCAGCCAGGACGTCGACCAGGCAAAGCGCCTGTTCTACTACTGCCTGCAGGAGATCGAGCGGCTCTGCCACGAGTGGAACCCGCGCGCCCGAGTGGCCGTCAAGAATGACTTCCGCCTGGGGGCCAGCAAGGGCATCGTCGACAAGGTGCAGTCCGAGCTGCAAGCCGTGGTGGCCGAGCAAGAGGCCTCGCGGCACAGCGCCGGGCTGGTGGTCTTCGAAGCCAAACTGCGAGCCGTCGAAGAACACTTTCTCCAACGGGGCGTGCGCAGCACCACCCGCAGCTATCGCCGGCCCGGAGCCGCAGCCTTTCAGCAGGGATATGAAGCCGGCTCCAACCTCGACCTGCAAGGCCGCTCACGGCCCGCGCTCGGGGCGGGAACCGGTCGGGACAGGCGGTGACAAGTCCGGACTCCAACGAGGCGGTTTACGACTCCTCGGGCCTTAAGCTCAACACACCTAGAGCTTCACCATTGCAGCCGACCCAGCTCGATATTCCAGGGCCCACCGCCCTCAAGCCGCCCGCGCTGAACCCATGGGCTCTTGCCGGGGCGCTCCACCACCACTTCGTAAGCCGTGGGTGACTGGCGGCTCTCGAAGCTCACCTCGGCCCGCAAGGCGCCCGCCGCAATCGGCACCTCGAATCGAGCCGGCAACTCGGGAAAGCGCAACTGCAAAGTTCCTGTGCCTGGCACAATCAGGCCGGGTCTTCGCTCTGGCTCCAAATCCCGATGCCGCAACGCAAAACAAGGTCTGAGCCCCGAAGAGTGAGCTTGTATCCATCCAGCTCCTCCCAAAAACGCCGCACACCGGCCAGTTCCGGATTGGGATTATCGACATCGTGAAACACCAGAAAACGATGGGGAAAAGTCCGATTGCGCTCATAATCGGCAAGCACGGCGGCATACTCGTGGTCGCCGTTGATCATCACCACGTCGACATGACCCAGCCCGGCACGCCACTGGGAAAACTCGGGACTCTGCGAAGAGGCCTTCAGGAAGTCCACCCCCTCGGGCAGTTTCAAGGGCAAGCCGGCCTGCTCGGCCCAGCCCAGGTCGCAAGCTGCCAGCCGCAGTTCGGGCAAGTGGGCTCTCCAGTAGCGCAACAAGGCCCCGGTCCAGATGCCAATTTCCAGATAGCTGGCCACCCCTTTGGCCTGCATCCACTGGCGCCAGGCCTCGAGCTCTTCAGCATTCTGGAGAATTCGGTCGTGGCAGGGGGCCCCGACCGTCAGGGCCAGGCTGAGCTCGGGCTGGTTCCAAACCCGCTGGCTATCTTCCTCAATCATTCTGGTTTCACGGCCCGGCAGGGGGGCGGGACCCTCAAAAAATCGCTGCTTCAACACCTGGCCGGCGGGTTTCAGGCGACCCTCCAGGTCCACCAGCATACCCTGACCGGGGCCCTCAACCTGCTCGGAAAAGCCCCAAAACGACAGTCCGGCCAGCTGTGGGCAGGCCAGAGCGACATCCAGCAACTCGTCCAGGAAAGCGGCGGCCCCCTCGTCGCTGATACCACTCCAGTCGAGCTCGCTGATCTCCAATTCCCAGCCCGGAACGCACAGGCCCCCCAGAGTGTCCTGCAACTCCTGGCGAGTGGGGAAAGAACCGCGGAAGTGCCCCTGCAGTCCCAACACAAAGGGCCCCTCCACCTGGTCGCTGAGGCGCTCCATTTCGGCCCGTATGCGTCGTTCCAGTGACCCGGCCGTAAGCAACGACCCCTCATTCAGGCACAGCTTCACCCCGGGCGCCAGCTGGCGAGCGCGGCGAAACCAGGCCAGCAGGTCGGGCCCGGGGCAGCGCTGCAGCAAACCGGAATAGGTGAAGGCTTCGTTCCACACGTCCCAGCGATCCAGGCTGTGAACCAGCAATTCGCAACCCAGGATGGAATCGATCCGGCTCTCCACATGGCTTAACATCCGAGCAGGATCGTCGAGATCAAAGCCCAGCTCGGGTGGAAGTCGATCGGGGTTATTGCTAACCAGGAAGTGTCCTTTCAGCGTCATACCCGCCTGACGCAGGCGTCGCAACCATTGCAAACTGGCGCTGCGCTGCAAAGGGTTGGCCAGTGACCAGCCCTTCCAGGTCAATTCCCAATCCGGGGTCAGGTCGTTAAAGCCACGGCCCGACCCGGCCCAGCCACACAGGCCCTCGAGATAACCCGGTTGGTCGAGTTGGCGCAAACGCACCGAGCAGCCCAGGCGGAAGTCAGGCCGCAAAGACTCGGCCCGGGGGGCCGACGGGCGGCCTGAGACCACCACGGTCGGCGCGGGCAGGGGACGCTCACCCTGGCCAAAATTGAGGACCTGAAGATGCTGAACTTCCAGCCATCCATCGCCCTGCCAGAGCTGCAGCTCCAGGCAAACTTCGCCCTCGGTAGCCGACGATCCAGCGAGAAAGCACAAGCAAACGACCTCGCCCTCAGGCTGCAGCCTGTGGAAATGCCACAGCCAGGGACAGTCGTCCCAACGATTGCCCTGCAGCATGTGCTCTACCAGACCCTGGCCTTTCAGCTGGGCGCGCAACAGTAGCCAGTCACCTTCCACAATGGCAGCCTCGAGCGGCCAACAACCGCTGGCGAGCGGTGCCTCGGGCGACGGCTGCACGAGCAGCACAGATGCCTGGGGTTGTCGCTGCCAGGCCCGCCGCTCCGTTTCAGGAATCTCCTCCAGGCAAGCGTTCAGGTCGAGCCGCTTCCAGACCGGCACGCGGGGCGCTGTCGAACCAGGAGCCAGGGCTACAGGCCACTCGGCCAATTCGTATAGAGCGACACCTCCGATCTCCAGCTCCTGGGGGCCGGTGGGAAGCCACACCTGGTAGCGCAACTGGCCAGCTGAATAGGCCTGAGGACAGCGAAAAGGTATCCAAAACTGGGTCCAGCCCGGGCCCAACCGAAACGGTTCTCGGGCGCAGGTGAAGTAGGGCTCGGCGACCTCTTCTACCACGTGTACACCACTGCCACCGCGCCGGGCCCTGAGCCACACCAGAATCAATCCCACCGCATCGGGGGCGAAAGCCTGCGAGAGCGGGAACCGAATATTGTGCAGAAAAGGGGACGAAGGGGGTCCGTGAGAGCGCACCCGATAGCGCTTCGAGAACGGCATGTCCGCCTGGGGCTCCCAGCGCCCGGCCAGTTCCCAGGGCAGTTCATCGGGGAGCAGAGCGTGAGCGGCGAGCACCGCCAATCCCCATTCCCCCTCCAGGCTCCGTAACCCCCAGGCCAGTGAAGACTCCACCGACTAACGCTGCTCCAGAATCAGCTGACTGGCCTTATGGCCAATGGCGAAGCACAGGGCCTGGAGGTTGCCGCAAATCATCTCGGGCAACACCGAGGCATCGGCCACCGAGAGTCCCTCTACTCCCCGGACCCGCAACCGGGGGTCGACCACCGAAGCCTCGTCCGTGCCCATTCGGGCAGTGCAGGCCAGGTGTCCCATAGGGTCGGTCCAGGCGGCTACCATCTCGAGCAACTCAGGGCCGCTTACCAGCGGAAAGGCTTCTTGGGTCAGCAGGCTTCCCCAGGCCGAAGTGGCAGCACAGGCCCGGCACCATTCTACCGACTCTACCAGAAGCTGGCGGTCTTCGGCCGCAGAGAGATACGCCGGGTCGAGAGCCGGGGGGCTGGCCGGGTCGGCGCTGGTGAGCCACAACCGGCCCCGGCTGCGAGGGCGGGTCAGAATGCCCTGCACCATGCAGCGCTGGGGATCGAGGGGCAGGTCTGGCTTCTGCCGGGGGGCGGCCCCGTGCACGTGATACTGCAAGGCCGGAAAAGGCGACTTCGTGTCGCTGCGCAAGAACAGCCCCGACTCGGGCAAAACACTGGGATGAGGGGTGGGCTCACGCAGCTCGAAAATGCAGGGGAAGGCCAGATGATCCTGAAGGTTCTGGCCCACTTCGGGAGCCTCGACCACCACCTGAATGCCCAGTTTTTTCAAGGCAGCGGCCGGACCGATGCCCGACAGCATCAGAAGCTGGGGCGTGCCGATAGCGCCGGCAGAGAGCACCACTCGATCGGCACGCAACACTCGCCTTCCGTGTTGGGGGTGACGAACCTGGACGCCCACCACCCGAGCGTTTTCAACCAGCAGCTTTTCGGCCAGGGAGTCGGTGAACAATTGCAACTGCGGGCGAGCCTGCACGGGATGCAAAAAGGCCCTGGCGGCGCTGTTCCTCTGCCCGTCGGGCGCCAGCGTAAGCACATAAGGTCCGGCTCCGCCGTCCAGTTGTCCGCGATTGAAGTCCCAGCTGGAACTCGTGAGACCCAGCTCTTCAGCCCCGCGACAGAACCCCAGAGCTAGCGGGGAAAGCTGCTCGGGCAGGCGCGGATTCAGCCTGGCTTCTACGGCCTCGAAGCTGGGCACCAGCTCGCCATAGGTCCAACCGGGAATGCTCCAATGGTCATAGTCGGCCCCGTGGCCCCGCACGTAGACCAGCGAGTTCACCGAACTGCACCCCCCCACCACCCGGGCCCGATCCAGCCTGCGCCGACGCTGCTCCATAAAGGGCTGGGGTTGGGTTTCGTAGCTCCAGTTCAAACCGGAACTCAAGGCCTGCTGCCCGCACTGAGGGTTGCTGATCAGGGGAGAACGATCGCCGGGCCCGGCCTCGATGAGGGCCACTCGAAGGCCGGCTTCGACCAGGCACCCGGCCAGCACACACCCGGAAGTACCCGCACCGATGACAAGGACGTCGCACATCGTCGGACCCTTCCCTTGCAGACATTCGCTTACCTGTTCCTGGTGCCAGGGGTTTCCAGCTTCTTTCAGGCCGGAGCCCTAGTCTGCAATCAGAACATCGAACCCAGGAGACACACGACAATGAAACTCAGCCACATGCAGAGCAACGCCAAAGATCTGGTGCAAACCGTCATGAAGCGCTATCAGGACGTGAGAGCACTCGACGGAAACTCCACCGTCGACAAGAACCCGGCTACCGGCAAGGTCGAGGCCCAGATCGACGAGTGGAAAGTCAGTGCCGAGTTCGACTCAAACGGCGCCCCGGTGTCCTTCACCATGGAGAGCCGCCAGCAACTCCCTCCCCCCGACAGAGAGGACGGGGCCTGGGAACGTCGCCATAGCTATTCGATCGTCAACGACAACGGCAAACAGCTTCTCACCTACGAATATCAAGGCCCCGATGGCTATGGAGGCGGATTTAACAGCAGCGAGTTCAAACAGGCTACGCTGGACCCTGCATCCGGGACACTTCTCGATTACGAGGAGTGGAATCGCCTCTAGGACGACTCCTGCTTGCTAAATTCCCGGCGCCGGAATCTGATACTGCGAGGGTGGCGGCGGCGGCGGATAGTAGGGCGCCGGCGGGGGCGGGTTGTATGGCGCCGGAGCCGGCCCGGGGTCGTTGTAGACGGGCTCGGGCGGAGGGGGGATCTTCTCCAAACGCACGGCCAGATTGTGTTCCCCGGTCACCTTGATGTCTTTTACGAAGGTTTCGTAGCCGGGGGCCATGATCTTTAGCGTATAGCTACCCGGCTTGTCGGTCTGAACACGCAACTGGCCCTCGCCCTGGTCGTCGAACTTGCCCTGACTGTTAAAGACATAGGCCTTGGCGGGAATATGTGGGGGGCTGATGTCCACCCTGACAATGCAAGGCTTGACCGTCGGCCGCGCAGGCGGTTCTTCCACCACCGGCTTGGGGGTAGGGGCGGGCCGAGGGGTGGCCACAGGACGGGGGGTAGGAGCCGGCTTCGGAGTTTCCAACGGAGGTGGCGGTGGGGCCGGGGTTGCGCTCGGCTCGACCACGGCCGAAGGGGTGGCTACGGGCTCGGGGGCTGTGGTTGCTACCGGTTCGGGAGCAACCGGGCTGGGGATTCCTGTGGCCGAGGGACTGGCCACCGGCGTAGCCGAGGCTACCGGGGTAAGGCTGGCAACGGGAGATGGCGTAGCCGAAGCCACCGCCGTGGGAGCGGCGCTGGCCACCGTGGTGGGAGTAGCTTGCGGCTTGGGCTTGGAACTGGCCCAGTAGGCCACTCCCAGGAAAGTCAGCCCAAAGATGCCCACCAGCAACAGCGGACCGTGGGACGAGCGAGCGCGAGGCCGAACCGGACGGTTGGGCTCGACTTTGTCGACGGGCGTGGTCTCCTGGTCGTTCCAGGTTGCCCGCGCATCGGGCTGGACGCCCCCGCGAGTCGGCTCTTCCAAAGGCGGAGGAGGGCCCAGGGGCAGCTTGGGGGGCTCGGGAGGCTGCGGCAAAGACTGTCCGGCACGGTGCATTTCCGGGCCGGGAAGAAATCGCGGCATGGCCTCGGAGGGCGCCGCTTCCACAGCTTCGCTGGCTCCCGACTCGTGCAGCGCGACCCGCGGCGGAGGCCAGCCGCGAGGCACCACGCCCCCCGAAGATCCGTCGGGCGGGGGCGCCGCCGGACGCTGGGGCCGGGGAGGGATGGAAATGCCCGCCGCGCCGCCTTTCAACTCCAACTGCTGTAGCTCGATTTTCGAAGGCGAAGGCGGGGGGGGCGGAGGTGTTGGCGGCGCACCGGGGCGGCTCAGAGGCTGCAGCTTCAGGGGCGGAGGCAGCGAGCCCGAATTCTCCCCCGGCCGCAGAGGTACAGGCCGCGGAGCCGGAGCGAGCTCCCCGGTGGGCTCAGAAGATTCGTCTGGTATTCGATCGGGCATCCTTAGAAGAAGCGTTCGCTGGCGCAACCTTTCTCTCCTCGCCATGCTGAAAAAGGCCCCGGGGCTTCAGCGAAAGGGGAGGCAGGGAAGGCAACGAAGGCGCTTGCGGACATTTATTGATAGGTTCGGCCCCGCCGAAACATGAGGAAGGAAGGTGACCCGATGGACATCATCGAGGCCCCCACCAGTTCGCCGTTGAGTTCTCCGGACTGGAGCGACGAAGAGCTTCGGCAACTTGAAAGCCAGGAGTGGATCGACTCGCTGGACTACGTGCTGGAAAGCGGAGGCGCCCCCAGGGTGACCGAACTGCTCCAGGAACTCAGCCTTTACAGTCATCAGAAGGGTGTGCATCTACCCTTCTCGGCCAACACTCCCTATATCAATACCATCCCTGCCGCCAAACAGCCCCCCTACCCCGGCAGCCGCGAGATCGAGCGACGCATCAAGAGTCTGATCCGCTGGAACGCCATGGCCATGGTGGTGCGTGCCAACCAGAACGATCTGGGCCTGGGCGGACACATTTCCACTTTCGCATCGGCCGCCTCGCTTTACGAAGTCGCCTTCAATCATTTCTTGCGCGGCAAGGACTACCACCGCTCTGGAGACATGGTCTACATCCAGGGGCACGCCTCGCCCGGCATCTACGCTCGTGCCTTCCTGGAAGGACGACTCAGTTCCGAGCAGCTGGAGAAGTTCCGCCAGGAACTCGCCGGGGGCATCTCATCCTACCCACACCCCTGGCTCATGCGTGGCTTCTGGGAGTTCCCCACGGTATCGATGGGACTGGGACCCATTACAGCCATTTATCAGGCTCGTTACAACCGCTACCTGGAGAACCGTGGCCTGAAGCCTAAAGACGACTGCAAGGTGTGGGCCTTCCTCGGCGACGGCGAAACCGACGAACCCGAATCGCTGGGAGCCCTGACCCTGGCCTCGCGAGAGCGCCTGGATAACTTGATTTTCGTAATCAACTGTAACCTCCAGCGCCTCGACGGCCCGGTGCGTGGCAATGGCAAAATCATTCAGGAACTCGAAGCCGCCTTCCGCGGAGCGGGTTGGAATGTGATCAAGGTCATCTGGGGCGACACCTGGGACGAACTCCTGCGCAACGACAAGCAAGGCCTGCTAGCCAAACGGGCGGGCGAAGTGGTCGACGGCGAGTTCCAAAAATACGTAGTCGAGTCGGGAGCCTACCTGCGCGAACACTTCTTTGGCAAAGACCCGCGCCTGGCCGAGATGGTCAAGGGCCTCTCGGATGACCAGTTGCAGAGGCTGCGGCGCGGCGGGCACGACCCCGAGAAGGTCTATGCCGCCTATCACGCGGCCGTGCGCCACAAGGGCCAACCCACCGTCATTCTGGCCAAGACCATCAAAGGTTATGGCCTGGGTGAAGCCGGTGAGGGTCGCAACATCACCCACCAGCAGAAGAAGCTCAACGTCGAGGAGATGAAGCAGTTCCGAACGCGCTTCGGTATTCCCATCTCCGACGACGCCATCGAGCACACCCCGTTCTACCGCCCTCCGGAAGACAGCCCCGAAATGCGCTATCTGCGTGAGCGGCGCAAGCAGCTCGGCGGCAGCCTGCCCCAGCGCATCGAGGTGTGCCCCAAGCTGCCGCAACCGGCACCCAGCATCTTTGACGAGTTTCACCAGGGGTCAAACGGGCGCGAACTGAGCAGCACCATGGCCTTTGTGCGCATCCTGACCCGCTTGCTCAAAGACCCGGGCATGGGCAAATACGTGGTCCCGATCGTCCCCGACGAGGCCCGAACCTTCGGCATGGAGTCCTTGTTCCGCCAGTGTGGCATCTACTCCAGCGTGGGTCAGCTGTACGACCCGGTCGACTCGGACAGCCTGCTCTACTACAAAGAGTCGAAAGACGGGCAGATCCTCGAAGAAGGCATTACCGAAGCCGGTTCGATGTCGAGCTTCGTAGCCGCAGGCACGGCCTATGCCACCCACGGGATTCCCACGGTGCCTTTCTTCATCTTCTACTCGATGTTTGGTTTCCAACGCATCGGCGACCTGATCTGGCTGGCCGCCGACGCCCGTTGTCGAGGCTTCTTATTAGGAGCCACGGCCGGTCGCACCACGCTCAATGGCGAAGGATTGCAGCATCAAGACGGCCACAGCCCGGTTCTGGCCTACCCGGTGCCCAACCTGGCCTGTTACGATCCGGCCTATGCCTACGAACTGGCCGTGATCATCAAAGACGGACTCAAGCGGATGTATGAAGACCAGGAGTCCATCTTCTACTACCTCACGGTGTATAACGAGAACTTCGTTCAGCCCCCCATGCCCGAAGGCGCCGAAGAGGGCATCCTCAAGGGGATGTACCGTCTGCGTGCCAGCGAACTGAACAAGGACAAGCCCACGGCCCAATTGCTGGGCAGCGGTCCGCTGCTCAACGAGTCGGTCAAGGCTCAGGATATTCTCGAACAGAAGTATGGCATCGCCTCGGAGGTCTGGAGCGTAACCTCGTATAAAGAGCTGCGCCGCGACGGCAAAGAGGTCGAGCGCCAGAACCTGCTGCAGGCCGACCAGCCTGCGCGCCAGGCCTATGTATCACAGTGTCTGGGCAACGACCCGGGGGTGGTCGTCGCCACCAGCGACTATCTCAAGCTGTTGCCCGACTCGCTGGCCCGCTGGATCGATAAGCCCCTGGTCAGCCTGGGCACGGACGGCTTCGGCCGCAGCGACACCCGCAAGCGCCTGCGAGAGTTTTTCGAGGTCGACCATCGGTTTGTGGTGATCGGCGCTCTCGGCGAACTGGTTCGTCAGGGCAAGGTGAAGCCTGAAACCTATCGTCAGGCCATCAAAGACCTGGAACTGGACGTTAGCAAGCTCAATCCGATGATTTCTTAGGAGTCTCCCATGTCGATCGAACTTAAGATCCCCGATCTCGGGGAGAACATCTCCTCAGCCGGCGTCCTGGCTGTGCTCGTCAAACCTGGCGATACGGTGGGGCCGGAAACCCCTGTGCTGGAAATCGAGACCGATAAAGCCACCATCGAGGTTCCGGCCAACCTGAGCGGTCGCGTTGAAAAGATTCTCATTCAAGCCGGCGACAAAGCCGAGGTCGGTCAGGTCGTCATGATGCTCGAAGCCGGCGCCCCGGCTCGGGCAGAAGCACCGCCGCCGGTCGAAGCTCCGGCTGCACCACCACCCGCCGCCCCGGCGGCCTCCGCGGCCGCGGCCTCTTCGGGCGAAGCCCCGGTGTTGCTACCCGACCTGGGAGAGAACATCAAAGAAGCGGGGGTTCTGCAGGTGCTGGTCCAGACCGGCGACCGACTGAACCCCGACACACCGGTGGTCGAGATCGAAACCGACAAGGCCACCGTCGAAGTCCCGGCGGGCGTTTCGGGGGAGGTGCTTCAAGTACTGGTCAAACCCGGCGACAAAGCTCAGGTGGGCAAGCCCCTGCTGGTGGCGCGCATCACCGGGGCGGTGGCAGTAGCCGCCGAGCCCCCCCCTCAGGCTGCACCTCAGGCCGCAGCTGCCCCCGTGCCAGCGCGTACGCCCTCCAACGGAACTTCCAAGCCCATGGTCCCCCCCCAGCGCTCGTTGCGAGCCGTTCCGGCCAGCCCCTCGGTAAGGCGCCTGGCGCGCGAAATTGGCGTCGACGTGCAGGCGGTCAAGGGCAGCGGCCCTCGGGGCCGCATTCGCCACGAAGACGTCAAAGCTCACGCCCGCGTGCTGCTGAAGAATCCTGCGAAGGTTGCGGCGGCTGCGGCTGTTCCCGGCCCCTGGCGTCCAGCCCTGGTGGAACTGCCCGACTTTACCCGATTTGGCAAGGTAGAGCGCGAGGCCATGACCACCATTCGCCGCAAAACCGCCGAGAACATGGCCATAGCCTGGGCCAGTATCCCCATGGTGACCCAATTTGATAAGGCCGACGTCACCGACCTGGAGAAGTTGCGCCAAAAACTGGACCCGAAGGCCCGTCAGGCCGGGGGCAAACTGACGGTAACGGCCATTCTGCTCAAAGTGTGTGCCAGCGCCCTGAAGAAATTCCCCAAGTTCAATGCCAGTATCGATCTGGCCAAGCAGGAAGTGGTCTACAAGAAGTATTTCAACGTGGGCGTGGCGGTCGACACCGAGCGCGGATTGCTCGTGCCCGTGGTGAAGGGCGTCGAGGGCAAAAACATCTTCGAACTCTCGGCCGAGTTGCAGGGCCTGGCCGAGCGGGCCCGCAACCGCAAAGTGACCCCCGACGACCTGCAGGGCGCGTGCTTTACGATCACCAACCTCGGAGGCGTAGGGGGCACGGCTTTCACTCCGATTGTCAACCCTCCCGAGGTGGCCATCCTTGGGGTGTCGCGTTCATCGGTTGAGCCCGTCTGGAGCGACGGCCAGTTTGTTCCGCGCACCCTGCTCCCCCTCAGCCTGTCCTATGACCATCGACTGATCGACGGCGCCGAGGCGGCGCGCTTTTTGCGCTTTGTCTGTGAAGCGCTGGAGAATCCGGCACTGCTGCTTTTCGAAGGGTAATTATGGCAACGTTTGAAAAAAGCTCTCAACTGGTAGTCCTGGGCGGTGGCCCCGGGGGTTATGCCGCAGCCTTTATGGCGGCCGATCTCGGCTTTGAGGTTACCCTTGTCAATCGCGAAAGCAACCCCGGTGGAGTCTGTCTCTACCGCGGCTGCATCCCTTCAAAAGCCTTTCTGCACGCTGCCAAAGTCATTCACGAGGCTAAGGAAGCCGCGGCGTTCGGAGTCTCATTTGGTGAACCCCAGCTCGACCTGGACAAACTGCGAGGCTGGAAGAAGAGCGTGGTCGAGCGATTGACCGGGGGCCTGGGCCAGATCGCCCGCCAGCGTAAAGTGCAATACCTTCATGGCGAAGGCAAGTTGCTCGATGCCCATCGCATGGCCGTCAAGCTCGACAATGGCGACGAGGGCGTGGTGCGCTTTGAGAAGCTCATTGTGGCCACGGGCTCACGTCCCGTGGTGCCGGCCATGTTCGCCATCGACTCGCCGCGGGTGATGGACTCCACCGGAGCTCTCGAAATGGAGGAAGTTCCTGGTGAGCTGCTGGTTATCGGCGGGGGCTATATCGGTCTGGAACTCGGCACCGTCTATGCCTCGCTGGGAAGTGCAGTCACCGTGGTGGAAGCCACTTCCGGGCTGCTTCCGGGGGCCGACCGCGATCTGGTGAAGGTGTTGCACCAGAGCCTGGAACCCAGGATGTCCCGCATGTTGCTCAACACCCGCGTCATGTCGCTCAAGGATACCGGGTCGGCCGTGCGTGTCCAGCTGCAACCTCAAGAAGGCGAAGCGTTCGAAGAAACCTTCGATCGGGTGCTGATTTCCATCGGTCGTCGTCCCAACACCGAGAATCTGGGCCTGGAACAAACTCGCATCGAAATTGATGGGCGGGGCTTCATCAAGACCGACGCTCAGGGACGCACCGCCGAGAGCCACATCTTTGCCATTGGCGACGTCAGCGGCGACCCCATGCTGGCTCATCGAGCCACCCATCAGGGGCGCCTTGCTGCCGAGGCGCTGCACGGAAGTAAAGCGGTGTTCGAACCGGTAGCCATTCCGGCCGTCGTGTTCACCGACCCCGAACTGGCCTGGGCCGGCCTCACGGAACAACAGTGCAAGGACCAGAACATTCGCCACTCGGTAGCCCGCTTTCCCTGGGCAGCCTCGGGCCGCGCGCTAACTCTGGATAAGCCCTCCGGGCTGACCAAAATGGTGATCGATCCGGAAACCGGAGCCCTGCTGGGGGTCGGCATCGTGGGCAGCGGCGCCGGCGAACTCATTGCTGAGGCCGTCCTGGCTCTGGAGATGGGGGCCCTGGCCGAAGACGTAGCCCTGTCGATCCACGCCCATCCCACCCTTTCAGAAACGGTGATGGAAACGGCCGACGTCTTTTTCGGCAAGAGCACCCACATTTATAAACCGAAACGTTAACGACCGGGCCACCGATGCGATCTCGGGCCATCGACATCCTGAGGCTGGTAGCGGTACTGTTGGTGGTGGCTCGCCACCTCGAAATTCCATCCACCAGGACGACGGACGGCTTTGAAAACGCTTTGGTCACGGGCTTACACTGGCTCCACCGAGGCGGCTGGGTCGGCGTCGACCTGTTTTTTGTGCTCAGTGGCTTCCTTGTGTCCGGACTGCTCTTTCAAGAATATGCTCTGTATGGCCGCATCTTGCCCGGCAGATTTCTGCTGCGAAGGGGCTTGAAAATCTATCCGCCGTTCTGGGCCTTGATGGTGTTCACTCTCGGCGTCGCGGCCCAGTTCAACGCCGAATTCTGGGGTCGCTTTTTCGCCGAATTCTGCTTCCTCCAAAACTATCTGCCGGGGATTTGGAACCACACCTGGTCGCTCGCTATCGAAGAGCACTTCTACCTGATGTTGCTCCTGCTGCTGTTGGTCCTCTCTCGAAGAAAACAGGCGGACCCGTGGAAAGGTCTGCCTGTCTTCTGCCTCGGTCTGGCCATCTGCTGCCTGTTGGGTCGCTTGTGGATCGGCTCCACCCGAGCGTTCGACTTCCCAACCCACATGTTTGCCACCCACTTGCGAATCGACTCTCTGTTTTTCGGAGTAACCCTGGCCCACTACCAACTGCGCTATCCAGAAGCTGCCACGGCCTTTTCAAGGCGCTGGCGTCGAGTGCTTCTGGCCCTAGGATTGCTCCTTTTGGCCCCCCCGTTCTACTGGGCAATTGAGACCACCCCGTTGATGGCTTCTTTCGGTTACACTGGACTCTATCTGGGCTCAGGGCTGCTGCTGGTGGCTGCGTTATCCATGGAGCCACCCGACAAAACCCCCTGGCGCGGCCTTGCCTTTTTGGGAAAACACAGCTACTCGATTTATCTGTGGCATACGCCCATTCTTTGGTTCCTTGTCCCTCTGCTGCAATACCATACCGGCCCCTGGACCAGGGGATCGGCCACCGTATGCCTGGAAATTGCGTTGGTGTTGAGCATAGGGGTTGCGATGTCCCTGCTGATCGAAGCCCCTACGATTCGTCTCCGAGATCGCTGGTTTCCCACCCGCTCCCAGCGTCTGCCCGCCGATCAGTCAAAGGCCTCCAGGTAGCGAGCCTCGGGTCGAATCAGTTTGCCCGAGCGTCGCTGTTCCTCGATATGGGCCAGCCAACCCAGCGCCCGCCCGGCGGCGAAAACGGCCGTGAACTCCTGGCGTTCAAAGCCGATGGCGTCGAGCAACAGGGCCGTATAGTATTCAACGTTGGTGGGCAACGGGCGGCCCGGCTTGAAGGCGCTCAGTTCCGCGCTGGCCAAAGCCTCCATGCGGGTGGCAAACTCCAGCCGCTCCGCCAGTTTTCCGGTGGCCTGACAGGCCTTCCGCAACACCTCCACGCGAGGGTCACGTTGGCGATAGATACGGTGGCCAAAGCCCATCAAACGCTCGCCCCGGGCCAGCTTCTGACGAATCCAATGGGCCGGTTCTGAGCATCGCTCCAGCTCGTCGAGCATATCCAGCACCGGTCCGGGAGCCCCACCATGGAGGGGTCCTTGAAGCGCTCCCAAAGCGGCCGAAACGGCAGCCCTGGCCCCCGCACCCGTAGAGGCCACCACCCGGGCCGTAAACGTGCTGGCGTTGAACCCGTGTTCGGCCACACAGGCCCAGTAGGCCTGCAAGGCTGCCACCTGCCAGTGTTCGGGTGGGTGCCCCAGTGCCATGCGAAGAATGTCTTCAGCATGGTCGGCCTCGGGGTCGGCTTCGGCCTGGGGCTGCCGCCTGAGGGCCAGAGCCAGGCCCAAGGTGGCCACCAAACGGGCCGGAGTGTGGGCATCGACGGCGTCGACGGCCAGGCGCAGCCACTCCACCGGCTGCAACGGTCTGGCCCAGGGAAGTAAGGCACGAATTTGAGGGGCCAGTTGCTGGCGGGCGGTGCCCAGCTCGATCAGCCGCTCGCCGAGCAACAACTGCGCCAGTTCGCCTGAAGACAACCTGACCAGATCCTCCAGCGAGCGCCCCCGAACTCTAAGTTCCCCGCGTTCTCCATCCACCAGGCTGATGTGAGTAACGTATGTTTCTGCTGTAGTCATTCTACCTCCGGCCCTTAGCTTGATGAACAGGAGGAGTTCCGTCAATCTTGATCAACAAATCAATATGGAATTGCTCACCGCCGACGAAGCCGCTCGAATCCTGGGTGTTCAAAAAGCCACTCTCTACGCTTATGTCAGCCGCGGCTTACTCTCGTCGCTCGAGGGGCCCGATCGAGAAAGCCGTTATCGCTGGGACGATATCGAGCGCCTCCGCCAGCGCAAGGTGGGCCCTCGCCAGGCGGCCAGCGAGGCTCTCTACGGTGGGCTTCCCAGCCTGTCCAGTCGAATTTCCCAAATCGAAGGGGGTCGATTGTTGTATCGCCAGCAACCGATCGAGGAACTGCTGGCCGCTCCCAACCTTCCTCGGCTGGCTTCTCTACTGTGGACCGGGCAGCCCGACTATCCTGTTGGCAGGCTCGACGGCGAACAGCCGTCCGCCTGGACAGGCCCCTTTTTGCCCGTAGCCTGGCAGTGGCTGGCCGAACAATGGCAGTCGGACCCTCGCGGCTGGGACCCCAGTGTCGAGGGCTTTCAAGCCACCGGATGGCGCATCTTTCGCTGCTTCTATGGCCGCCTCGAGCCCCATCCTCGCCTGCACGAGGCGCTGGTGGCCACGGCCGACCACGAACTGAACCCCAGTGCCCTTACCGCTCGTATCGCCGCCAGCACGGGAAGCAACCCCTATGCCGTGGTAAGTGCCGCCCTGGCCACCTTCAGTGGTAGCCGCCACGGCGGGGCCTGCAAAGCCGTACAGCCACTGGTGCAGCAAGTACGCCACAGCCAAAGCTCGCCGCGGCAGGTGCTGCTAGAACACTTGCAAAGGGGGGGCTCAACCCTGGGCTTTGGTCACCCGCTCTATCCGCAGGGCGACCCCAGGGCACGCTGGTTGCTCTCGCAGACGCCCGAAGGAGCCGCCTGGGAGCAGGCCGGTCTGGAACTGCTAGGGCATTATCCATCCATCGATCTGGCCCTGGCCGTAGTGGGCTTCGTCGACCCTCTGGCCGTCTTTGCCACCGGCCGCGTGCTGGGCTGGATCGCCCACGCCCTGGAGCAATTGGAAGATGGTCGCATCATCCGTCCCCGGGCTCAGGCCCGAAACACGTCCAGCTGAAGCTCTACACCCCCTTCGCCAAACTGGCAACTCTCTATACTGAGCTTCATCCCTTGCAGGGGCGGCCGCCCCATCAACCAGGCATTGATAGCCTGCAAGTCGAGTACCACTCGACCTGCCTTTTGGCCCGAATCGGGCTCAACTCGAACCGTTTCCAGCGGCAGTCCGTGGGCCAGGAGTTCCTTACGGATGCGTTTCTCGATCTCGCCCCGCAGGGGGCCCCACAACCCACCGGCCAGCATGCGCGCCAGTCCGCCGGTGCGGTCACCGCGGATGTGCTCAAAGGGGATGTTAAAGATCAGCCAACCAGGGGCCGACTGCGGCACCGCCAAGAAGGTGATACCCAGACCTAGCGGCAGCTTCTGGTGCACTTTGAAGCAGCCATATTCAAAGCCGATCTGCCCAGACCCAAAGTGCTGCAGCAAAAGCCTCAGGTCATCGCCGCTCAGCCCCAGGGCGCTACGCCCCAGGTAGCTGTTCATGCCTGAAGCTGAAGCGAGATGCTGAGCCCCTGACCGCCGAGTTGCACCTGGGTCACCTGAACACTGAGAGGCGGGGCATTGGGTGTTCGCAAGTGGAAGCGCAGGGCCTGAGCCAGGTTCACCGGGTCGACGACGACCTGGTTCGGCCCCATCTGCACCTGCAGTTGGCCCTGCTCGAGCTGGAGGTGGGGACCACCCGGCTTGTTGACGAACATCGAAAAGAGCGAATTGAGCAGACGCGCATCCAGTTCGATTCGACTGGTTCCGCCCGGATTGGAATGGGTTGACATCGAGGCTCCGCACCCCCCACAAAAAGTCTTACCTTCACGAACATCCGCCTGGCAATTCGGACAGACTGGCATGTCCCCGGTTTCTGGAGCCTCAGGGCAATCCCTACCGGAAGTGCCCCAGCAGGTGACCCAACCCTTCCTTCTCCAGGTCTTCCACGGCCACAAAGCGCAGGGCCGCGGAATTGATGCAATAGCGCATGCCGGTGGGGGGCGGACCGTCGGGAAACAGATGCCCCAGATGCGCATCCCCCTGTCGCGAGCGAACCTCGGTGCGAATCATGCCGTGACTGCGGTCGACGATCTCCACGATTTCTTCCGGATCCGCGGCCTGATAGAAGCTGGGCCAGCCGGTGCCCGAGTCGAACTTGTGCAGGCTGAGAAAGAGCGGCTTGCCCGAGATGATGTCCACGTACACACCGGGCTGCTTGTGGTTCCAGTAGGCATTGCGAAAGGGAGGTTCGGTGCCGCACAGGCAGGCCACCCGGTATTGTTCTTCGCTCAATCTGTCCTTCAGTTCGGGGCGTTCGCGCGACGGGTTCATGAGGTTCTCTCTCTTTCGTTCACCGGGTTGGAAGTCGCAGATCCCAGGCGGGCAGCCAGATCTGGTCGACGAACCGCATTCCAAAGTCTCTCACAAGCCGCTGTTCCAAGTCCTTCATATGGGCGGCACCGTAGAAGATGGCCAGGCGCTTTTTGCCCGCCTTCAGCTGCTGGCGCAGGACCCCCAACGCTTTCTGGTTGCGCACGCTCAGTAAGGTGCCGCCTCCTGGACCTTCGAGCAATTCGGAGATCTGGTCGGGATTGCTAAACAAGAGTGCCATGCCCCGGCGCAAATGCATACGGTCTTTGGGGCCGGGATTACCGGACAAAGCCGCGAACAGGTTGACCTGAGCCAGCTCTTTCTCGGCTTCAGGACTGTCCACGTCGCCTTTCTGCAGACTGTTCAACAAAATCTGCATAAAGGACTCTCCGCGTTTGTCCATGGAACGCTGGAACTCTTCCGGCGAGATATCGGCATGAACAAAGTTGCTGGGCGAGTAATCCAGATGATCCAGTTGAAAGTCCAGCCCCAGAAGATTCGAAAGGCCGCTCTGAACCAGGCTCAGGGGATTGTCACCGCGCTCCTCGCCAGGCAACGGCACGGGGCGGCCCTGGCTACCATCGGCCACCAGTTCGTAGAGCACCGCATCATAGCTGCGCAACTGCTGATTCAGGCGCTTGTAATACGAAGCTGGACCCACGTGGACCACCGACACCAGGTCCACCCGATAGCCTGAAGTCGGGTGCCGAAAGCGCGTCACGGCGCTTTGGAAAGTCTCGAGTTGGGAAGTGCGGTCGCGCAGGCAACGCAACACCTTGTGGGTGGAAATTGCGGGTGCCTCGGCCCCGACCCAGGTGAGGGTCAGCAGGACCAGGCAAAGGAGGCGAAGTGCAAGGGCCATGCAGGCATGCTTCGACGGGACGTAAAGAACCCTCTCGTGTCCTATCGAGGTCGACTGGCTCCAACTCCTTCGGGCTACCTGCACCTGGGACATGCCCAAACGTTCTTTGTGGCTCACCTGCGTGCGAAAGCGGCTGGCGGCACCCTGATTCTGCGCCACGAGGACCTCGACCGGGCCCGCTGCAAGGCCGAGTTTGTCGAGGCCAGCGAAGAAGACCTCGGGTGGCTGGGGATTGAATGGCAAGAGGGTCCCTATTTCCAGTCGCGGCGTATGCCTCTTTATGCTGCTGCTCTGGAGAAACTGAAGAAGGCCGGATGGGTATATGCCTGCGCTTGCTCGCGCAAGGATATCCAGCAGGCCCAGCAGGCGCCCCATCAGGGCGACGACGAGCCCCTCTATCCTGGCACCTGTCGTAACCGATCCGTGCCCGAGGCGGCCATTCGCAGCTGGCGTTTTCGGGTGCCGGAGGGCTATCGGGTAGAATTCGCCGACAGAGCCCAGGGGGTGCAGTCCTACCTGGGGGGAAGGGACTTTTCCGATTTCGTCGTCTGGCGCCCCGACCTGGGGCCGAGCTACCAGCTGGCCTGTGCCGTGGACGATGGCGATATGGCCATCACCGAGGTGGTGCGTGGGTTGGATCTGCTGCCCAGCACGGCCCGCCAGATTCTCTTGTTGGAAGCTCTAGACTACCCGCTGCCGGGCTATTATCATTGTCCACTGGTTTGTGATGAGCAAGGCAGGCGGCTTGCCAAGCGCTCCGACGCACTGGCACTGCGGACGCTGCGGGCACGGGGGGAGCAACCGGGCCAAATCTTGGCCCGGTTCGTCATTCGGTAAGTTGGAGTTCACATGTGGAAGCTGTTGATCTGGCACACTTGGCTTATGCACCTGACCGCTGTTGGACCTGTCCGTGGACCCCTGTGGCTGGCCCAACAGCCCCCTCCGATTCAGGAAAACCTGGAATTGTCGGAAGCCCCCAGCGGCTTTGAAGCCATCGACCAGCTCGATGGATCGATCGGCTATCAGGGACCCAGTGAGCGGTATCAGCAACTGGCTCGAGCTCAGGTTCAGCTACTGGGGGTACGCCACGGTCAGGCCCAGAGCAATGCCGATTCCGAGGCCCTGGGCGAGCCTTTGCTCTATGGACAGAGCGACAGTCCGTTAACCGACAAGGGTCGCGAGCAGGCCCAGAACTGTCTGCAAAAGGTGGTGGAACAGTTGGGGGGCAGCGACTGGCTGAGCCGTGCCATCGACGACCCTCGATTATTACCGGTGGTGGTGAGCAGCGACCTGAGCCGAGCCCAGGAAACCGCCGAGATTTTCCAAGAAGGCCTGGCCCGCGAAGCGGAATCGCTCAAAGGAGAAGCCGGTCGTGAGGTGGTCGAGCAGCACCTGCAACTGCACAGCGATGCCCGACTGCGAGAAACCAACTTCGGCGAGTTCGAAACCCAACCGCTTTCCCGACTGCAAAGCGCCTACCCGGGCTTTGTCAGCCACTGGCGCCCGGCCCAGGGGCCTGCCACCGACTATCTGCACCGTTTTCCCGGGGGTGGCGAAAGCCGCGCCGATGTGATGCGCAGGATGGACGAATTCTTACAAAATTGCTGCTTGCGTTTTCCTGGGAAAACGGTCATAGTGATTTCCCACGGTGAGACCCTGTTATCAACAAGGGCTCTTCTGGGCAAAGCTCCCGTCCTGGACGGTAAAGTCATCGCAGAAACCGGAGTGATCCCCAATGCGATGCCCTTCTGGCTGGTTCACGAGGAACAACCCCAGGCCTTACCGGCCACCCTGGGCCCCCGCCCCTACGACCTCGAATAGCAGAAGGATCTTTCGTAATGAAAACCAATTATCAAGAAGTGAGAATGATGTGGGACCGGATCGGAGTCGGTTTATCAGGCCTGTGCCTGATTCATTGCCTGTTGCTCCCCTTTGTGGTCGCACTGCTCCCCTGGCTCGGCGAGCATTTTGAGGATGAACGAGTTCACCTGATGTTCGCGGCTCTTACCGTTCCGGTGGCGCTGATCGCCTTTGTCCCCAATTTTCTGCGCTTCCGCCGCAGCGGCATTCTGGCCCTGGGATTGGCCGGAGCGACCTGCCTGATGACCGGTGCTCTGGCTCACGACCTGGTGGGTGAAACCGGAGAGCATCTCCTCACCATTCTGGGCGGCGTGCTTTTAATCACGGGCCATCTGCTGAACTACCGATTGGGCAGTCTTTGCTGCAGTGGGGAACTTTGTAGCAACGCGGGACATTCGTCGCATCTGTGAGTGATTTTCAATCCCTGCTGGTCCAGGTAGCCGAAGGCCGGAGCCCCCGAAGCCACCGGCTCAAGCTTTTTCCCTTCGAAGACGGCAAGCCCGCCCGCGCACCAGCACCCCCGCCCGAGCGCCTGCCTGTGGGAAGCTCGGCTCGGTTCCAGCCCGGGCGGTCACTGCCCTTTGCCCGGCGTCGGCGTGTTTTATCCCCCTGAATCGGGGGTAACGCCGGCCTATGAAGATTCGACACCTCGCCTTGATGAGCCTCACTCTGGCCACTTTAGGGTGCCAGAAGTCCGTGCCACCCACGTCTTCTGAAAAAGACCCCAAGCAATACGCCTATTCGTCGATCCACGGGCCAACTGTGGACGATGAAATCAAGTTCTACGAGCAGCGCTGTGCCGAACGTCCGCGCAGCTGGGCCGACAAGAACTTTCTAGCCCAGGCCTACCTGGCCAAGGGCCAGGCCGAAGACAATGACGAGATGTTTGATAAGGCGGCTGCTACGGCCGAAGAGTCGCTGAAGATACGCTCCGAATTCAACCAGGAGGCGCGGCTGGTGTTGGCCGGAGTGGCTGAGGGTCACCACAACTTCAAGAAGTCTTACGAAATCTGCCGCCAGCTCTACGATCAGGACCCGGGAACCTCGGGGCTCAACTCCATGATCAGCAATGCTCTGCTGGAAATGGGCCAGGTTGAAGAGGCCGAGCAATGGAGCCGCCCCCTGCTGGCCCGCCCGGCCACGGCCTCGGTGCTGGTGCACGGGGCTCGAGTGGCCATTTATGCCGGCAAAGACGACGATGCCTTGCGCTATTTGAAGGCTGCGCTCAAGCTAGAGCAGCCTCAGGAGCGCAAAACCTCGGCCCGCATCCGCTCGTTGTGGGGCGACATCGAACTGCGGCACGGGCGCTTGAAGGAAGCCCGCGAATTCCTCGAGGCCTCCTTGAAGATTCACCAACGCAGCCTGCCGGCTCTGCTGGCCATGGCCCGGCTGGAAAGGCGCGAAGGACATCCTGACAAGGCCCTGGTGCACCTGCGAGGAGCCCACCAACACTTCGGCAATCCCGCCATCCTGACCGAAATGGCCGCGATGGAAGAGCGCCTGGGCAACCAGGATGCCGCCAAGAAGCTGCGCCAAGAGGCCGAAACCGTGCTGCGCGAGGAAGTGGGCTCGGGCCTGATCGGCCATGCCCGCGACCTCTCCAAGGTGTTGCTCGACAGCGGCAATGCCAAAGAAGCCCTGCAGGTGGCTCGCGACGAGGAAAAGTATCGCAGCGATTTCAAGAACTACGAACTCCAGGCCATGTGTCACCAGGCCCTGGGCCAGCCCAAAGAGGCGCTGGCCTGCATGGAAAAAGCTCTGGCCCACGGTTACCAGGACCCGCTGCTGTTTGCCCGAGCCGCCAGCCTGGCTGCCGAGGTGAAAGACCCCCGCGCCTCCGAGTGGGAAAAGCGTTGGAAAGAACTCGACGCAGGAGCCACTCTAGAGCAATAAGCGCCTGGTTTAGCGTTTTTTGAGCGGCTTCTTGGCCCGGCGGGGTTCGGCAGCATCCAGACGGCCCCAAAGATAGGCCTGCTCAACCGGGTCGACGTTGGACAACTCGAGCGAACCAGGAATGACGAAGCCCGCCCGGTTCTCACCGGCCACTTCCAGGCGAATGGCCCCGGCCTCGGAACCGGCCTGTAGCAGCGTTCCCTGGTCGCGCAACAGGCGATGTGGCTGGGCAAAGGTCGCAATGGCCAGACGATAGACCGGAGTATAGTCGGTGAAGTCTTGCTGGGTCACCGGATTGTAACTGGTAGACCCTCCCAACAGCGTACCCTGGCTGTCCCAGCTGAACGTGTTGTATTTGCCCAGATAGAGGTTGCTCTCGGGGTCCATCGGAAAATCGATGGGGCCCAGCCCTTGGGAAATGTTCTGCTTTTCATCCAGCCGATAACCCAACACCGGCAGTCCACCGGGCCCGATGATGCGGCCTTCCTGCCAGAGAAAGCGTCCTTCGCGGGTGTAGCGTCCGCCTTCCAGGCAAAAGAACCCTTCGCCAAAGAGCGCCAGATTTAAGGGGATATGGGTCGCCACCACCCTGCCCTGAGTCATGTCCAGGTCGGGGTCAGCTCCTACGAAGTAGTTGGCCACCGTGGCACGATAACCCGGCTGAAATTGATTCTCCAGATTGATACGGCACCAGCGCAGCATCAACTGGCGCTGAATCTCGGCCTTCTCTACCGGGGTCTGGGCACCGACCAAACCACAGAGGCAGCCCGACAGCAACAACGTCTTCCACATGTTCATGGGTCAGGTGTTCTGGGCCTGTACGGATGGGCCCTTCGCCTTAGAAATGGATACTGCCGTTGAGGAGAAACCGCCGCTGCTGCACAAAGCGATTGCCGCTGAAGGCGCTGTAGAAGTTGAGCAGATTGCGATTATCAAACAGGTTGAAGACCTGCAGCCCTCCGCTGAAATCGGGCCCATCGGCCGAAGGCTGAGGGCGATACTGCAGGTTCAGGTTGGCGATAAACCGCGGCACTCGCTCCTGCTCCAGGCCATAGGGGCGAATACCCGCCGCCAGATAGAGCGGGATGGCGGGCTGCGGATAGCCGGTTCCGTAGAGCCCGTCAACAGCCAGCGACAGGCCGTTGTCCCAAAGATACGAAGCGCCCGCGCTGAGCTGAAGGCGCTGGTCGTGGTCGTTGAACTCGGTGACCTCTGAAATGAAAGCACCGGGAGCCAGTGGACGAGCCTCACTCACCGTGGCCGAGAGAAATCCGTTCCAACCCTTGTCGTTGTGGGTATTCAGCGAGAACTCCAGCCCCTGGTAGCGTGCCGAGGCAAAGTTGACGGGGGCGAACAGAGGAATGTTCGAATTGGGAATCAGCAGCCCGATATCCACCTGGTCGCGATAGTCCTTGCGCACCAGCGCCAACTTGCCGGTGAGGCTGTCACTGAGCTGTGATTCGTAGCTCAGCTCGTAGGTAGAAACCCTTTGGGGCAGCACCACCGTCTGTCCGGTAACGTCGATCTCCAGGGGTGGGGCTTGAAAGCTGCGGTTGTAGCTCAAACGCAGCACGTTGCGGTCGTTGAAGGCGTAGGCCAGATTGACCAGCGGGCTGATCTGGCCGGTGCTGACGTCCAGGCCGTTTTCGAACAGCTCGCCGCGCAGGCCATAGTTCAAGGTCCAGCGCTCACTGATGGGAAGGGTATGGGTAAAGAACAGGGCGCTGGAGAGTCCGTTGCGCCGAATGTTGGCCGAGAAATCCGGGGCGCCATCGGGCAACCCACCGCCAGCCCCCGGGTCGAGCAGTTGGACCCTCTGCCCCGAGAAGATAAAGTTGGCGCTGATCCCTGCCTGCAACACGTTGCGCTCGCCAAAGCGATGGGTGTAGGTCATGGCCGGCTGAAACTGCTCAATGGTTAAATCGGTGGTCGGCAGGTAGGGGGAGCCCGGGTTCTCGGGCACGGCCGGCAGTCCGGCGTCGGCCAGATCGGCGCTGATATTTGGGTCGAAGGTGGCATAAGGGGTAAAGATCCCATTGTTGCGCACCCGCTGGCCCGACTTGAGGTAGGAAAAGCTGGTGAGCAAATCGCTGTCCTCGTCCACCACTCGTTTCCACGACAGCAGCGCCATAATGTTGCTGTCGACCTGATCCTGGCGCACGCCGGCGTCGAAGTTCTGGCGAGTTTGAGGCAACTGATAGTTGTTCAGTTGGTAGGACAGAGTTCCCGAAACTTCGTCCTCGCCGGTTCGTCCGGTCATGCGCATCAGGTAGCTTTGCTGAATCCCTCGATTGTTGAGCGTTTGATGGTTGGGGTCAGGGGCCTCAAACTGCATATTGGTGCGCCCCCAGCGCCCTCCCAGGAAAAACGAGAAATCGCCCTGTTCGTTGCGTCCTCCGGTCTGAAAGACGTTCTCCAACTGACCCAAATCGCCGACCCTCGTGGTGAAGGTGACATAGGGGTCGACGTCGTCGAGGGTTTTGGCGTCGAGCACCATGCCGGTCTGCCCCCCCTGCGAGCCGTTCATACTGCCGGTGCGAACGTCAATCGATTTGAGAAACTCGGGGTCGAGCGGCTGACTGGTGGTGCTGGCCGTAGGGATAGGCACGGGCACACCATCGAGCGAAAAGGCCACCGACTTGTGCTCGCCACGAACGTGGGTCTGGCCCAGTGAATTGCGCTGCATGCCCGGCACGGTGGAAAGCAGTCCTTGCAGCGAGCGATCGGCCACCTGACGGTCGATAAAGTCGCGGTCGCGGCGCGTCACCGAGCCTTCATTGGGATTCTTGGTATCGACCAGCAAGCGAGTGTCGCGCACGGCGAAAGTGCTTTCCGATCCCACTTCGAGTGCGGCCCGATACGACGTGGGCGGACCCTCGCCCACCTTGACCACGCTGCTCTCGCCGCCAAACTCGGGGTGCTGTAGCTCCACAACATATTCGCCGGGCTCGAGACTGGGATAGCTCACCTGGCCGCTGGGCCCGGTCGTGGCCTCAACGCTTCGCACTTTGCCCTCGCGATCGGTAAGGCGCACTTTGACCCCAGCCAGGGGTTGACCCGTTTCCCCGTGCACCACGGTGACGTCCAGGCGACCAAAGGACTGACTGAACAGGGTCCCCGCCAGTAGCCAGGGCAGAGCAAAACGATAAGCAGTTCTCATTCGCCGGCGGTTTTAGATGCGTCTAAAAATTCCTTCACAGGTTAGAACGGCTCGACCAACTCCTGCCGGGGGCCCTTGGTGCTCAGCGGCAAATTCAACTCGGTGCGCTCGGTGGTTACCGTTGACACCAGAGGGCTACGCGCCGGGGGGAAGGAGGTCGACACTCTAGAGCGAACACGCGTGCGCCCCGAGACTCGAGGGCTCGGCGGCGACTACCGTCTGGCAAGTCCCCTGAGAGAGGGTTTTCCATGCTGCAACGGATAAAGCAAGGGCTGCGGAGAGCCATTCGACGCTGGCCACTCCTCAGTGACATTCTCCTCGATGCTCAAGCATCGTGCGGGGGCCTGCATTTCCATCCAGTTCACTGGCGCTGTCAGATGTCAGAAAACATTTGACGCTGGCCGTAGAGTACATTTGCTCATCAGAGGTCGATGGCGATCTTGCCGAGTTTGGCACAATGTCCGGCGTTACTTCGCAAATCATGGCGCGGGCGCTTTCGTTGCAGCGCGACCTGGTGGGTCGTCCGCGAAGGCTCCACCTCTTCGACAGCTTCAGAGGCCTTCCGGACATTGAGTCGAGCGTAGACCTCCAATCTCAACACGTCCGCTCCGGCGCCTGGTTCCCTGGTTCCTGCAAAATTCTCGATCGCGACGAACTCGTCAGGCGAGTGGCTCGCTACCAGCCGAAACAGAGCATTGTGGTCCATGATGGTTGGTATAGCGAAACAGTCCCTTTGCTACCGGCCGACACCAGGTTCGCGATGATACACATCGACTGCGATCTGTACCAGTCAACTTTGGACGCTCTCAGCCCTCTCTTCCAGCGCGGCCAGGTGGCCGAGGGAGCCATCTTGCTCTTCGATGACTGGAACTGCAGCCGAGCATCTCCTGAACACGGGGAACGTCGCGCCTGGTCAGAACTTACGGCCACCTATCAAATCCGATCCAGCGATCTCGGGAGCTACTCCTGGGGTGGCCAAAAATTCTTGGTGCACAGTTACCAAACCGCCCCTTAGTAGCCTTTCTGACTCAGACTGCAGGAAGCATTGGACCGGCTCAAGTTCCCGGCTGAAAAGCCATGTCAACTACATCACACGTGGTCTTCGTGCCAACTTCAGGAGTCCGTCGAGCTCGCCGGCAATGGGCTATGTGACGACTGAAGCCCCATCCGCGGGCAAGCCTTGAGGTTACTCCCCAAGGCCCTGGCAAGGCGGGCGTGGGACACGGCATCTATACAGAACGACCCCAGGATGCTCAGCGGTCCCGCTGACACCCAATATCGATTGCGGCCCTCATGCAACTTTGCCTGAAAGCGGTGAAGAGCATCCGCCCAGGCTAGGGAGTTGCGGTTGCCGCAGGGGCTGCGGTTGCCGCAGGGGCTGCGGTTGCCGCAGGGGCTGCGGTTGCCGCAGGGGCCGTTTCCATCGACATGGGCGTGGCCACCGCACCGCCCGGCGTGGGCGAAGGCGCGTGCTGCTCGCCATGCTTGGCGTGGCCGTGGCCATGGCCGCTTCCCAACGGAGGATTACTCTCGTGGGCCCAGCCGCGAGAACCATACTGATACACCATGGTCAGGAAACAGCAAACAAAGCTCAAAACAAGGATAGCGATCATTGCATACTTAGACATGCGGGTCGCCTTCTGCAGCCTGGTCCGTCATCCTTTCGCTTTTCTCGATCAGCCCGATTTCTTCCAATACCTGCAGGACTGAAGCCACCGCCTGCCGTCTGTCCCCATCGAAAAGCATCTGGGCATACAGGCTCAGCCTCAGGGCGATCAGGTCCGGAGAGGCTCCTCGAAACCAGCGGTGCTCGAGATTCAAGTACAATCGAATGCCGTCACCCTCGGCTACCTGACGTAGCGGAGCGCTGCCAGTTTCAAAATCGATGGCGACTCGGGCCCCGAAAACCCCCTCCCAAAGGGCCACAACCTGGCGAAATCGAAGCTGATCGGCACTGACCCAGCGCGCCTTGCGTCGCGAGAGCAGCGTTCTCAGGTCTTCCTCGGTGGGGTCGTAGTAGTGCTCCAGAGGCCCGGGTGAGGCCGCCACAGGCAGCGCTTCCCAGGCCTCTCGATTAGGCTGCAAGTGCTCATCACGATGGAGCAACTCGTGCAGGTAGCGTCGATACCCCGAAAGGCAAGAGTCCAAATCGGACCAACGCGGCCAGGGACGATCCAGCGGCAACTGGCTCCAGTCCACCTCCAGGCAATAGCCAGGCCAGCCCTCGCTATGTTCCAAATGAATTGCCCGCCCCCGCCACAGCACCCGCAGCGTGCGACTGGTCTGCAGCGGGTCAGCAGTAACCAGAACCATGCCGGTTCGCTCGCTAAAACTGCGAGCCCCTGTGGGTAGCTCGACCGGGTGGCGCGACCAGTTCCAGGCTTGCCTCAACCCTTCACTATACTCGTGCAGCGGCAGTACCCGAGCCGCCACCTGAGCAGTACTGCCAGACAGCACCGGCACCGGTCCGTCTGGCAGCAGGGCCAGATAAGCCTCGCCCTCTGGCGCTTGCTTCAGATAGGGCAAGGCCTCCACTTCCGACCAGCGGCTACACCATTGCTTTACCGAGTAACGCTGCTCACGAGGGTCTTCCAACAAGGGCTGAGCCTGCAGTTGCAGGGCCCAGTCGTCGACCAGACCCCAGGTGGCCAGGGCCACTTTGAGGCGGTAGCTTTCCTCGGTCTGTTCCAGAATAGCCCTCTCCACCTCAGTGCGCAGCCGATCCAGCAGAGTCTCTTCGGTATCGGGCGCAGCGGGCTCCAGGCTGGCTCGCACCTGATAGCGCCAATCAAAGCTCAGCACCCGGCTCAACTGGCCTCGCTTCCAGACGCGAATTTCGCTGGCCTCGTGCAGTTGTCGACACAGCCCCCAGCGCAGTCCGGGCGACTGCCCGGTGGCCAGATAGTCGAGGTCGGCCAGCGGAAGCTCGGCGCCCGGAGTCGTTGCACTGGCCGACTTGAGCAGGTGGGTACAGTCGCGCAGGCCATCGGGAAACAGTCGTTTGAGCCAGGGGAGGTCACGAACCTCCAGGTTCAGCACGTCTTCCAGGGGCGTCGCGCTGGTGGAGTAGTCCAGAGACCCGGACTTTTCCACGTGCTGGCGCAACTCCGTCCAGCTCATCTGTTGGCCGTTCATGGTAAACAGCCGTAGCCCCCTCCATTCCTCACTGACGGTATCCAATCCGTCGCGTTCCCAATAGAGCCGTTCCAACTGATAGTCGCGAGGGATCGCCGGATGGGCAAGGCCGAATCGGCGGAAGCACTCTTTCCAAACCTGAATCACCGAGGGCTCTAGCTCGACCAGTTCGGCCACGGGCTTGAGCCCGCCCAGGTCGATCACGGCTTCAAGCCGGTAAGGGGAAGTCCAGCGGCCTGACGGCCCCAGTTCCAACTCACGCTCCAGCATCAAGTAGCCAGCTGAGACCAACTTGACCCCCACGCGATTGCAGGTCGTGCCAGCGGCCTCGCGCAGTCCAATCTCGCCCTGATAGGCGTCACGCTTCAAGCTCTCCTTGTGAATCCAGTTCCCGCTCAAGACCGCTTCCATCCGGGCTCGGCCCTGGCGCGCAGCCTGATACTCCAGTCCACAGTCGTTCAGCCGCGAGGGCCCCAACATGCGAATCTCGGCTGCAAGATCTTGATCGAGCAGCCAGCAGTCTTCAAATCCCTCCAGGAGACCGGGCCTCAGTTCCAGCGGCAAGTAACGGGGAACCCTGTGCCCCTGGAGCATCTCCCACACTTCCGCGCTGCCCACCGCAATGCCGTCAAGGCGCCAGCAAAAAGGGGGTCCTCCCGAAGGTACCTGGCGGCGCTTCTTCGGCAACAGTTGGGGACACCAGCGCAACAGACGAAGCAGGCCCAGAGAGCGCAAGGGATGGGTGCCCTCGAACAGCGCCCGCAACAGGCGCGGCAGACTGTGCTGCAGCGCCTCCATCACTTCTATCCAGGCCGAGCATCGATGGTCCAAACCGCTCCAGTCGAGGTTGGGCAGCAATTCGGGATGGTCCACCGCGGCCACCAATCCCTCGGGGAAACCCGGCGGAGAAATCTGGCTGGTGGCCAGCCTCTTGCCTTCACGAAATCCCACCACTGTGATACCGGAAACCTTGTCAACGCTGAAGGCGACGTCGCCTCGCACCTCCCCAGCTCCGGTGATTGCCACCCGACACAGATAGTCAAGCGTGGCGGGCAAGGCGGGACCACGATCCGAACTGGCCTTCCAGCGGTTGAAACCCGCTCCGAAGCCCTGCAACGCCAATCGTCCCTGGCGCGCCGCCTCGGTATCTTCGGCCAGCCGCACCACCAATTTGAAGCTGGCCTCGCTGAGCGAAAAGCCCTCAAAGGGCCAGCGATTCCATTGTTCAGCTCGGAACTCACGGCGCAGGTCTTGCAACGAGCGGCGTTGCGAGCCAAAGGGCACCAGAGCGCACTCCTCCAGCGGCCCGGGTTGTTCGTGCGACATCAGCATCCGGTAAGCACGATAGTCGAGCCAGTGGCTGTCTTCCGGTTGCCTGGACTGACTGCACCACTGGGCCATCCAGGTGGGCATCCACCTCTGCAGTTCTTCGATCAGTCCGTGCCACAGCGGGCCAACCAGCTTGCTCCAGGCCTCGTCGAGTTCCAAATCGGCATGCTCGACACGACCGACGAATCCCAGGGGGAAGGCGGAACTCATCGGCACCGAGGCAATCCAGCGAGAGTCCATGAAAACGTCGATACGGGGAGGGCTCTCCACGCCTAAGATCCCCACCTGGCCTTTCCAACCGCTGTCTGGAAACACCTCGGCAAGGTCTTTCTTGTAGCTGGCGTTCTCCAGTTCCAACGACTCCTGAGCTCGACCCTGCCACTCCTGGCGGCGAATCTGGCGCTTTCGCAGCACTTCCACCATGGGGGCCGCAGGAGCCAGAATCAGGTCGCGCGGTAACAGCGACTGAAAGCCTTCGGGTCGCAAAATCGGAGGGGCTTCTTCGGGTATGGCTCCCAGCGAAAGGTCGGAATAGAAGAGCCTGCCCATGCCACGGTGCAACCTGCGCAAATCCTGCAGGCTCAACAGGCCGCCATTCCAGGTGGGAAAGAGAGGAAGTTGCTCCATGAACTTCAGGCCGTGTTCGGGGCGCATCAGCAGGCGTTGAATCCAGGCCACATCAAGACGCCCCGGGATGGCCAGCAGTTCGCCAAATACAGGGTCCAGTTGAGCACGCACCTGGTCGAGCAATTTTTCAAACTGGGGGCCGGCAACGATCTGGCGCTGAGTCAGGTCGGTCTTGAAGCGGTTGTCATAGATCCACAAACTGCCGGGAGCCCAGGCTGGCCCGGAATAGCCCAGGCCCCAGAGAAAGCATTGAATTTCGTGACTTTTCTGGTCGGGGAAAAACCAGAGCGAGAACTCGCAGTCCAGATGCCGTTCGACCACCTCGCAGGTGGGCAACGGGGGAATTTCAGGCAGGGGGGTTCGACCCACCAGACGCAGGGCCCATCCCGCAGCCACCCCGGTGGCCGGCCTTTGCAGACGGGCCCATGGCCCCTCCAGTCGCAAAGGGCTGGCCACCATCCGTTTGCCCAGCGAAGCCACCTCGGGCAGCCGACGCAGCACCGAAGGCCGCGTCACCAGCCAGTGAATGCTCAGTTCCCGCATGGGCAGCTCCAGCTCCAATCGAGTGGAGCAACCCTCTAAGGGGGCGATCTCCAGCAGCCTGGATCGCCCTGCCTGAGTGAGCATCCGATGGGCTGGCGTGGTGAGCCCGCTGTCCAGGCGGACCGCCGAGTAGCGACTGCGCGAGAGCAGGAAAAGGGAGAATTGGAGGCGCTGCAACGCAACCTCGGTGGGATTGTTGTCGATCAAGCTCTGCAGCTGTGCTTTGGAGAGCGCCTGGCCGTCGAACTCCCAAATCACCCGGCGCCAACCCGCCCGCAGGCGCAACCGCGTGGCTTTCAGGCCGCAAGCGGCCTGAATCAGGAAGGCCAGATAGTCTTCGGGCCAGAGCCCCAGATGCTGTTCGAGCTTCTCGCGGGCGCGGGTCAGATCGACCTGAAACTCTCCCTGAGAGTCGAAGGCGCCTTCCAGCCTCAGGTCGGCCAGCAGCCCTTCGCTTTCCGCGCTCATCCAAAGGTGTTCTCTCTTTTCGAGATTCACCCTGGGAATAAGTCCAGCTGTTCGGCGACCGCATCGATATTCTGCCCGGGAGGTTCTCGTGAACGGAATTTCTTGCCCCCACTGCAATCAGCTCAACCCCGACACTCAGTCCAGTTGCGAACGTTGTGGAGAGTCTCTCCTGTGGTCGACGGTTTCGCGGGGACGCGGGCTGAAATTTCAGCTTCCCAAACCCTTGCTCTTCGCGCTGCTCGGCGTAGGACTGGGGCTCACCGCCGCTCGCCTGGCCCCCTCGGGCTCACCGCCCCCTGCTCCCGTGCTGACGGCCAGCGCCCCGCGTATCGATGTGGTCTTCGCTCTGGACGCCACTGGCAGCATGGGCGACGAAATCGAAGTGGTCAAGTCGCGCGTCTCTCGCATGATGGAGCAAATTCAAAACGGCAACCCCAAGCCTGAAGTGCGTTATGGCCTGGTGGCCTATCGCGACTACGGCGACGCCTACGTCTCCAAGTCTTTTCCGCTGACTTCCTCCCTGAGCAGTATCCAGGCCTCGCTTGAGCAGGTTCACGCCGGGGGCGGCGGTGACACTCCCGAGGCCGTGCTGGCCGGACTGTCCACGGCGGTTCGCGAAATGAACTGGGACCTCGACCCCCAGACCTCCCGGCTGGTCTTTTTGATCGGTGACGCCGGAGCGCATCGCGGCGACGACCTGCGCCCCGTGCTGGCCGAAGCCCGCCAGAAGGGTATCAAGGTGAATACCTGGGGGTGCAGCGGCTTGCAAAACCACGGGCAGGCCGACTTCGAAGAAATCGCGGCGCTGGGCGGTGGCGAATTCCAGTTCCTGACCTACCAGCAAGAGGTGGTGCGTGCCGACGGCAGCCGGGCCCGGGTATTGTTCCAGGGCAGCAAGGCCTACGAGGTCGACCTGAAGGAGCGTTGGGAGGAAGGGGCCGACAAGCTGACGACCAAGGCCAGTCTCGACGATCGCAAAGTGCTGGCGCCTGGCTCGGCAGGCAGGGCCGAATTTTCGGGCGGCGGCTACCGACCCACCTCCACCACACTGGAGAACAACCTGGACACGGCTCTGGTGCGCCAGGTTCAAAGCGAGGCCAAACTCCGGGGCGTTCGCTACTAGCCCCTGGCCCTGTTCGGTCCGCTTCGCTCCCAGGAACAGGGCGCTTGATACTACCAGGAGCGCAAGGGAAACCAGCGACTTTGGGCAAACTCTGGCAGCGTGTTGATCTTTAGCCTTGAGGGCACGGACCTGGTATTGACGCCCAGCTCCGAACCCCATTTGCCCGAGCGCAGCTACCGCTATCAGAGCGGAGCGATCACCATCGGTAGTGGGGATAGCTGCGACTTGAAGATTCCCAATCCGCGCGTGGCCTCCATGCACGCCCGCATCGAGCGCAACGAATTGGGCATCATTCTCAGCGACCTGGGCAGCCCCGAGGGCACCTACCTCAACGGGCGCCGCATTGTGCGGGCCCGCCTGCAGCCCGGCGATCACATTCAACTGGCCACGGGGGCTGCCGCAGCCTCGCCGACCGTGGGACAAACGGTGCTGGGCTCGAAAACTTTTGCCGTCAAGCCGATCCCCGACATCAAATCGGGAGGCCGGGAAAGCCTGGTGGGACAGCAGGGCCTGCTGCATCTCAGCGCCGCTCTGGCCCGCCCCGGGGCCATCGAGGAAAAACTCGACGAGATCCTCGATTTTTCGCTGCGCGTGGGCAGCTTCGACCGGGCCGCCATCTGGGTGGTCGATCCGGACGATCCCAGTCAGTTTCTCTATCATCGGCGTCTTCAGGGCAAGGGCCAGCCTCCCGCCGAGGTCAGCCAGACCGTGCTGCAGCAGGTGCTCAAGGGTGAGGCCGTGATCGTTCAGGACGCCATGCTCGACCAGCGCGTCGAACACGCCCAAAGCATCAAGATCCAGAACATCCGCACCTGCGTCGGCCTGCCTCTAAGCACTTCGCACCGCATCTGGGGTGCGCTCTACCTGGACAGCCTTCAACCCAAGGCCATGAGCAGCTCCACCGAGCAAGAGTTTCTCGGTGGCTTTGCGGCCCTGGCCGCCGTGGCCATCGAAAATGCCTGGCTGGCGGCAAAAGCCCAGAAAGAGGCCCTCTTCAAAGACCGGCTGGCGCGCTTTTTCCCGCCGGCCACCATCGACAGCATTTTGAAGCGCTCGGACACCCATATTCACGGGGCCGAGATGAACGTCACCATTTTGTTTTGTGACATTCGCAACTACACGGGGATCAGTTTTGAACAACCTCCCAAGCGGGTGGCGGCCTGGATCAACGACTACTTTTCCCGCATCGTGCCGATCGTGTTCCGCCACGGCGGCACGCTGGAAAAATACATCGGCGACGCACTGCTGGCCATCTGGGGTGCCCCGCTGGAAATGAGCGCCTCCGATCAGGCGCTGCACGCGTGTCGGGCGGCGGTGGAAATGCATCAGGCCATTACCGAATTTGCCCGCAACTGGCCCGATCTGCCCTGCCAGGTGGGCATTGGCATTCATCACGGGCCCGCTTATGTGGGCACCATCGGCCACGAAAGCTATCTGCAATATGCCGCTCTGGGCTCGACCACCAACCTGGCCGCCCGCCTGTGTTCGGCGGCCGGACCTGGGGAAACGATTTTAAGCCGCTACCTGGCCGATTTGCTGCCTGCCCACGAGTTCTGTGGCCAGGAACGGCCGCCGGTACAGGCCAAGGGCTTTCCCGAAGTGGTCGAAGTGCGCCTGTTGCGGCCTCTGCGATAAGCCATGCCACTGCAGGCGGGGGAACTACTGCGCAACCGATATCAAGTGGTCCGCAGCCTGAAAGCCGGAGGTATGGGGGCCGTGTACGAGGCCATCGACCGCAATCTGGCCGACACCCCGTGCGCTATTAAAGAGGTTCTCCCCAGCGCCCTGCAGGGCCCCGACGCCGAATATGTGCTGCGTTCATTTGCCAGCGAAATGAAGGCGTTGGCCAATCTGAACCATCCCAATATTCCGCGCGTGCGCGATTTTTTTGAAGACGAAGGCAAACGCTATATCGTGATGGACCTGGTTCAGGGTCAGGGACTCGACGACGAGTTAGCCGAGCACCTGAGGGTCACCGGGGAGGCCATGGACCCTGCCGTGGCCGCGTTGGATATGGTTCAGGTGCTGGAAACGCTGCACCACCTCCACACCGGCCAACCGGCGCTGATCCACCGCGACATCAAACCGGCAAACTTGATCCGGGACCAGCGCAGTGGCAAGATCCGACTGGTCGATTTCGGCATTGCTCGCTCGGTAGAAACGCAGCGAATGCAAACCCAGGTGGGCACTCCAGGTTTCTGTGCGCCCGAGCAGATGGCGGGCCGCGCCGAGCCCCGCTCGGACATCTTTTCAGTTGGGGCCACGCTCTGTTTCCTGGTAACCGGTAAGCAGGGCCCGTTCTATGCTTATCAGGCGCTCAAGCCCGACTTGCCACAACATCCTGGCCTGGCCGAAATCATCGAGAAGGCCACCGAAGTGCGTGCCCAAGACCGCTATGCCAGTGCCCAGGAAATGGCCGAGGCTCTGAAAACCTGGCTGCGCAGCCAGTCGAGCGGATCGACACCCGCCCGGCGCCCTGCCCCCGAACCGCAGGCGGTTGCCGTGCCCACTCGTAGGGCGACCGCAACAGTGCCAGCCGAGTCCAACCCGAAAATGATGGCAGCCCTGATCGGCCTGCTGTTGCTGGTGTCGTTGGCCCTGTTCATCAGCACGCCCAAGGCCGAAGTTCCCGAACCATCAACCTCTCCTCCTCCCGTGGGGGACGCCATCTCCGAACCGAGGGTCTCCCCGTCAGCAACCTCCCCGGTGGCCTCGACCCACCGACCTTCCGTTCCACCGCCAGCACGCCCGGCTCGTCCGACCCCGCCAGCAACCCCGGCTCGGCCGGTGGCCCGCCCCGCACCTCAACCAGTGAGAACCCCAGCCCGACCCAAACTAGAAGTAGGAGATACTTATCCCGTAAAGCATTACCCGGTAAGAAAGCCTGCCCAGCGGCTGACACCGGGCCAGCAGCCCACAGCCCCGGTTCAGTGGTCCCCTCCTCCGGCTGCAGGGGCTCCTGTGTTTCCCACAGATCTGGGGCTGGTTTCCAAAGAGCGAGGAAGGCGCTGGGAACGCTTCGAGCATGCCTCGGGCAACACCGTAGTTTCCCTCAAAGTGGAATGGACCCGTCCATCTGACACGGTAGGCGCCTTACTCGAACAACGTCGCGACCAGAGTTTTCAACATTGGACGCGCTCCCCCATGGAACCCCCGGGTGAATTCTGCCGGTTCACGGCCAATTTACCCCTACACCAGGGCATACACGTGAAACCCGGGATGGTGTTCCTGTTGAACTCACACTCCATGGTCAAGGACTACGAGTGGGCTCCAATTCTAAACTTCATCAGGGAGACCCACTGGTAAAGGGGTTGAAGTGAGTGTGGCTCTCATCCACCTCCAGGCCCTCGCGCTGCTTGAGCCAGCCAATGGCCCGCAAGGTTAGCGGCGTCATCAGGGCCTCTACCGCCACCTTGTAGAGATAGCCCGTCAGAGTGTAGTTGAAAAGCGCGGCCGGAGTGAGAATGCCCCAGAAGGCCACCAGGCAGAAGGTGGCGGTGTCGACCAACTGGCCCACCACCGTGCTGGCCAATGTGCGTAAAGCGAGGTAGCGCCCGCCCGTGCGCAGCTTGATCTTCACCAGCGTGTACGAGTTGCAGAACTCGCCCCAAAAGAAGCCCAGCCAGCCCGCCAGAGCCAGACGTGGCGAGATGCCCAAAACTTTCTGATAAGCCTGCTGGCCCACGCTGGCCTCCCAGCTGGCTTCGCCTGGAAGCTGCACGCAAATCATCATGACCAGATTGAAGACCACCAGCCAGAACAGGCCCTGCCAGATGATGCGCCGGCTCACCGAGTAACCGTACACTTCGGTGAGAACGTCGCCGAAAATGTAGCTGAGTGGAAAGATCAGGGCGCCGCCGTCGAAAACCAGCGGCCCCAAGACGAAGACCTTCAAAGCGGCCACGTTGGAAATCAACAAAACGGCCACGAAGGCCGTGCTGATTCGATCGAGGTAGCGAGCGTTCACCCCCGAGAGTTAGCTCGCCGAAGGTTCACCCCTCTAGAACTGGTGCATCATCTCCAGCATCACTCGGTCGCACTGCACCTGCGTAAGGCTGGGAATCTGCTGATATACCTGGGAAAAGTACTGACGCTCGTCGGTGGAGAGCTGTTCCCACACCTCGGCAGTTTCGGCCGGAGGCAGGTTCATCAGCACGATGGCGACTTTCTGTTCGTCGGAGAAGAAATTGGAGTCCATCGGTCACCTCATCTCTTGGATGAGCTCAGTGTGCCACATCGGATTCGAGCCTTCCGTGACATTTGCCATCCTGGACCTCGCGCAGGTGGGGCTTGGTCGCTGGAGAAGGTCGGAGAGTGATGACTGCGCCCCCCCGTCCCTTCCGCGTATTGATGATCTGGCCTCGCTTCCCCGAGAGCTTCTGGTCGATGCAGGCCACCATCGAGGCCGTAGGCCGCAAGGCAACCCTGCCTCCGCTGGGGCTGATCACCGTGGCTGCTCTGTGCCCGCCGCATTGGGAGATTCGCCTGATCGACGAGGCGGTCGAGCCGATCAGCGATGAAGCCATACTGGAGGCCGAGCTGGTCATGATCAGCGCCATGATCATCCAGCGCGAAGCCGTCGACCGGATATTGGCCCGTTGCCGACAACTGGGGCGCACCACCGTCATCGGCGGGCCCTATGCCAGCAGCCACACCCAGGACCTGTTGAAGAAGGCCGACCACGTGGTGTGCGGCGAGGTGGACGAGTGCTTCCTCGACATCGCTGCCGCCCTCGAGTCCGGCAAGGCCGAGCCGCTCTACGCCATCACCGACAAACCCGACGTCACCATGCTGCCCCCGCCGCGGTTCGATTTGCTCAAGATGGACGCCTATGCCGCCATGTCGGTGCAGTTCTCGCGAGGCTGCCCGTTTCAGTGTGAATTCTGTGACATCATCGTGCTCTACGGACGCAAGCCCAGAACCAAAAGCCCGGGACAGTTGCTGGCCGAACTCGACCGCATGCGGGCCCTGGGGTGGAAGGGTGAAGTCTTCCTGGTGGACGATAATTTCATCGGCAACCAGGTCAAAGCCCGCGAGCTACTTAGTGAGCTCGAGCGTTGGCAGCAGCGCCACAACTTTCCTCTGGCCTTCTACACCGAGGCTTCGGTCAATCTGGCTCAACGGGTCGAACTGATCGAGCAGATGGTGCGGGCCAACTTCCACTACGTGTTCCTGGGCATTGAAACGCCCTCGGCCGAGTCGCTCCACGAGACCCGCAAATTGCAGAACCTGAAAGGCAGTCTGGTGGACGCCGTCCACACGATTCTCGACCAGGGCCTTTGGGTCATGGGCGGCTTCATCGTAGGGTTCGACGCCGACGATGAAAGCATCTTCGAACGCCAGCGCGAGTTTATCGAACTGGCCGCCATTCCCTGGGCCATGGTGGGCATGCTCCAGGCCCCCCCCAAAACCGCTTTGTTCCAGCGACTGGAACAAGAGGGACGTCTGTTGCCCGATGGCACGGGCGACAATTTGAGCCTGCCGAATTTTCGCACCATCATTCCACGCAAGAAGATGGTCGAGCAATACTGCTGGCTGATCGACCAGCTCTACTCCCCCCAGGCCTATTTCCAGCGCGCCCTGCGCTCTTTGCGACTGTGGCGAACCCACAAACCCCAGGTGCCTCCCAAACGTCCGCTGAAATTCTCGCTACAAGGGTTCTTCGGCGGTCTCTGGGCCCTGGGGGTGAAGTCGCCCTTCCGAGCCACCTTCTGGAGGTCGCTGCTCGAACTGGTGCGCATGGCCTGGAACAACCCCACCAAGATGCACCACGGATTCTCGGTGCTGCTCACCGGTCTGCACATGGTGACCTATGCGCACACCGTCACCGAGGGTTATCGGGCCATGGAAATCGAAGACGATCCGGTGCCCGTTCCCTGCTGAGGCTGGCTACAGGCTCCCCCAATCGGTGAAGTAAAGCAGCAATTTCTTATATTCCTCCTGCTCAATGAAGTTTGAAACGCTGCTGGCCACGCCCTCCTTGGCCTGCTGCATCAGCCAACCACGTCCAGTCATTGTTCGGCTCTCGGCAGCGCTGTTCGAGATATGACGTCCCGCATCCCAAGCATCGCGAATCGGGCCACCGGTGGGGTGACTGCTGCCCAAAAGACGGCTATCGTGTCCCTTCTCATGGGCTACCACCAGCGTATCAAAGCTCAGCGTTTCCTGGACATAGTGAACGATGTCTGTTCCAGCCGGAGTGTAACCATCGAAGTTGCCCCGGAAAGGCCAGATACCGATACCGGTAGGAAAGTTGCTCGGAGAGACAATAAAGATGGCGTCGGCATTGGGAAAGCGGTTAGCAATGGCACGTGCGTCAGAAAAATATCCCGCTACGCGGTCGGCCGCGCTGATGATGGGCACTCCCGTAACTGGGATGGTGTCAACTGTTAATGCGATGTCAGCCGGGGCCAGCGGAAAGACGGCCAGAAGCTGCCGCTGACAGTCGTTCGCCAGGTTGTTCAACCAGGCCTGATTGGTGCTACCGCTAAACTTGACTCCCCCGGGCCGAGCTGCGGTTACCGTTACATTGTACGGTTTCAGCACGTGGCAGATAGCAAAATCACCGGCAGAAGTTTCGGTGCGACTGGCGACTACAGACCCGGCCTCATTCCGCAGGTCCGCTGTCAGCGTTAGTGTGCTTGCTGGACAGGCGCGCCCCGCTCCGAATGTAAAGTTGAATGCATAGTAAGTGTCAGCTTTGCCAGCCAGCCACTTCTTCGCCGCGTCTGAAGGGACGGCTGACTCTGCGTCCGGGGCAGTGTGAACGCTGAGGTCGGCGAATCGTTGCTTGAGCGTTGTGTAGTTTGCCCCCGACAAGGGTTGCAGAGGCAACACCCAGGTACGGCCTTCGTAGGCCACAAGGTCGGCGCGAATCTCATCTTGCTGTATGCCGCCATCCGCTATCCAGGTCAATTTCAAGGTGTGAATTCCACTGAACGGCTTGCGGACGAACACACGCACCGCGGTGGCCTTATGAGCAACCAGAGGAATCTTCTCAAGCAACTCCTCATATAGGGGTTCTTGCACCACCTGAATGGGGTGGATGTCCAGGTCTTCCAGGCGCCGGGGCTGATCGGGCGTCGAAGAGATGGGGATTCCGTTCTTGGTAACCAGGTCGACATCTGCCCATAGATTGTCCGAGAGCTGCTGAACCTGTTCGTCCGTCTGGCTGCCCCCGGTCTGCTTGACCTGTGATCTGATATCTTCGTAAATCTTCTGACGGTCGTGTCCATCGCACACCGTCCACACCGAACGCTGAATCACGCTGAGGAGGTGTCGTGGCCCTAGATCACGGTGTAGTTTTCCTGCCGAATGGAGCGCCCGAGCCTGACCAGGAATTCTGGCGCAAGCAACAACTTTTTCCATCAGCTGCGGGGTGAATCGATGAGACGGTATCCCATCGCTTTGCAAAAACTCTGCCCATGACACCTCAGGGGGCTTTTCTCCGGGGCAAGTCACGCGATAAGGCCGCGCGACTTCGTTGGCAGGCGGTACGGGCTTGCCATATTCGACGCATACGCCCTGTACATCCAATGTTTTCAGGCCACCTGGACTGACTTCAAACTGTACTTCATCAATCACCATCCGAGTCTGTTCCTGCGGACTGATGGGCACAATCAATGTGCCTTCGGGCAGGGACAAAAAGAGGGGGGAGGAGCCCAAATTGCGCACTTCGGCGCGTAGAATCGCACCGGCCGCCCGTCCGCTCTCGGCGCATCGCAACTGGCATTGCCCGAGACGCACGGCGGTTGGCAGGCTGACACGCGGCTCCGACCAGCCCACACCCGCCAGCAGCAACGCCAGCAGCAACCGTTTCAAGGCTTGGCCGTCCAGGGCACCTGAGACCAGGGAAGTTTCCACTCCACCGGTTCGTCGCTGCGTTTACCCCAGCTATAGTCCACATCGTAGAGACGATTGCCCTGAATGCCCACGACCGTAAAGGTTGCCTGATTGTCAGGGCCACCGGAAGTGCGAATGGCCTGCTGGTTTCCGCCGACGAAATTCACGATCTCGGGGCTGGCGTTTTTAAAGAAGATCATCATCGGTTGTTGATGGTGATACACCGTGAAGCGCGCGGTCGTGCTTTCCCCCACCTCCAGCGGATTCTTGTCGACCGTCAAACGCACCGAGGGCAAGCATTCAAAGGGCACGGTGTTACTGGCGGCGCCGTCGGGAGTAACAACCTGCACCTGGGATTGCTTGGGCGCCTCCCAGGGCACCTGCACCGACAGCTTGCTGTCCTGCAACGAGACCACCCGGCCTGGAACACCTCCGAAGAGAACCTTGAGTCCTTCCCTGGCTGTGCCAAAGCCCGAGCCGTTGAGAAAAATGATGCCGTTGGCTTTGCCCTGAGTCGGAAGCACTTCTTGAACCACGGGCTGGGCCCAGGCTGCCTGCCCTAGAAGCAGAGCACAAAACAAGGCTCTCACTTGCTGGCCTCCTTGGTGGTCAGGTCTACGGCCTCCCAAATGTTGTCGACTCCCTTGTTGGCCTCGGGCTCGTCCTCCGGCTTGGGCTTGGTGTGGGTAAAGACCAACTCTTTGAGGTCCTCTTTGGTCATTCCCTGTTGGCGCCACAGAGCGTACTGAGCCACGATTCCCGGCTGCATTCCCCGCAACATGGGAAGAGGGGGCAGGTCACCGTTCTGGCAGAGCTTCTGGGCACACTCGTAATACTTGTTGGCGCTGTTGGCCTGAGGATGGCTCTGGCAAGTCTGGGCCGTAACATCGACCGTGCCCCCCGGCGGCTTTTCGGCGCGTAGTCCGACGCACATGGTGGCCAAACTGCACTGCACCCGACCTCCCGGTGGAACCACCAGCTTTCGCTCTTCCAGCACCATCAGATCCTGCAGTTGCGGATGGGCGAAAACCGTACCTCTGGGAACTTCCACTTTCAGTGGAGACTTCCCGACGTTCTTGCACCACAGCCGAACGCGGTCGGTTCGAAGCCCATCTCCCTCGAGCTGAAACACCGCCTGACCGGCGCAGTCTGCCGCCGGTATGGCGCCGGCGGGCATGCCCGCCAGTAAAACAACCAAGACACCCCGCATATGACCTCCTGGTGCCTACGAGGTTCCACAGGGTACTATCGACAGCCTGCTTCAGGGCGTCGCCTGATCGGGGGGAATCTCCATCGGAGAAGACTCCATTGTCAGCGACTCGTTCACCAGCCCCGTCCACTGGGACTCCAATTCCTCGATGAAGGCCTTGAGCTGGCTCAGATCGAGCTGGGTGCGCTGGGTGGTTTGGGCGCGTGCCAAATGCACCATTTTGCCCGAACAATAGGGGCAGTGGCTGGTGCGCGTGGTCAGGTAGTCCAACACCCGGCGCTTTACCGCCTTCTGGCAACTGGGACAGCTCAGTCGCAGGTAAACCTCGACCGAGAACAGGCCCTGTGTTCCGGGCCTAGGCTCCATCGCCCGAGGGAATAAACTCTTCCTGGCGCGGCCCGCTTTCCTGATGATCGGCGATGACGATCTCCATATGGCCTGGCACGAACAGGAAAATGTTGTCGGCCACCTTCTGGCTATTGCCTTCCATAGCGTAGGAAATGCCCGATAGGAAGTCCACGATGCGACGGGCCAGTTCTTTGTCGGTCTTGCGCATGTTGAGCAGAATGCACTTCTTCACCTTGAGCGCTTCGGCGATCTCGCGGGCATCTGCAAAAGAAGCCGGCTCCAACACCACGATCTCTTGCTTCTTCGGAGTGGGCAGACTGACCAGGTTGCGCCCTCCTCGGGCCAATCCGGGCTGCCCGGGCGAGGCCGCTGGCGGCGGGGGCGTAGCGGCCTGACGAAGCCCGCCCCCACGTGGCGACTGTCCTTCCTCGAGAGAGTCAGAATCAAAGCCCTCGGCCACGAAGCTGTCTTCCTCCATAGTGAAGAATCGTTTCAGGCTGTCCATCAATTTTGCCACCGTTCCACCTCCGCGCGCGCGCTGGTTTGATGATTTTTCAAATCATGCGCGGCTCGACCTGCTCGAATGTGGAAATTATTTCAACTCACGTTCTACCCGACGATACAACCCCAAATCGCGATTGCCAGCGATCTGTTCATAGTCCTGGGTTAGCAGTTCTCGGGCCTGATCCCACTGGCGACGAACCTGATCGACAGAAATGCGATAGTTGCCACTTACCCCCTCAGCATCGACATCGACAAAGATCAGCCAGGGCACCCGGTCTCTTACCATCTGCTCATGGGCCCGCCGATAGTCTTCGACCGGAACTCCGTTCAGGTGCATCGGCGGCATCAGCAGATGGCGGCCTACCGGAGTCCATCCATAGTGAGTGTAGAGGTGCACGGCGTAGGGCAACGCTGCCAGGCGGGTGCCGGGTGCAAGCCAGTGCTGCGACCACTCGCCCAACATGGCCGCCGCCTGAGACTGGGCAGGGTTGTTCGAGTAAAACACACCGATGCGCGTCGCCACGGGATGCACATAGATCTGACGGCGCAGCGCGCCGCGGCTTAGCCAACCGATCACCTCGAAGCTGGCCAGTGCGGCGGCCAACCATCGCCCCCGAGACCACCAGCTCAGCACAAGCGTCAGCACCAGTGCCCAGCCGGCCCCCTGAAAGGAAACATAGACGATGGTCGCCCGGCTGTGATTGGCCAGCATCGAAGCCAGCCAGGCGTAGGCGATAACTCGCTCCAACGCCCTGCCACGGCGCTCGGCGCCGATCCAAAGAATCAGCGTGATCACGGGCAGACTGACATAGCGAAAAACATTGAAGACCAGATGGCTGCCGGCTCCAGCCAGAATGAGCCCCCCATCGCTCAACGAAAGACCCTGATAGTGCTTCAGAAAATCCTTCAGACAGTCCAACGAGTAGGGGTTCCGATTCCAGGCGGCGTGGGCGGCCGCCGCCACCACATTCTGGTCCAACACCACCGCGATCCGATCCAGGAACGGCAACCACAACAGCAGCCCGCACACGATTCCGGCCCACACCACCTCACCCGTGCTTTTCAGGCCAAAGCGAAACCCGACGAACATCACAGCCAGCACCATGGCCAGGCCTTCCGACTGGATGGACCAGAGGGCCAGTGCCGTGCATGCCCCCACGGCCCAGCGATGCCGACGGCCGTCGGATTGCTGCCAGTCCAACAGACAGTTCCAGCCCAGCAAAACAAAGCAACTTCCCAACCAGTGATGGTTGAGCACTGAAAACTCCATCAGCCCGGAGGTCGTCCACAACAACCAGGGCACATAGCGCACCCTGCCACTCAGCAGTCGGTCGGCCAGGCGCTGAACGAAGACTGAGGTGAAGGCGGAAATCAGCGAGAGCAAGATACGAATGGAATAGTTTGACACCCCAACGATGCCAAACCAGAGGGCCCCCACCATGTAGATTCCCGGGGTAATGTCACTATCCCAGTGACGGTAGGGCCACTCTCCGCGCAGGATGCGCTGGGCGCCAGCCACGCCCAAACACTCGTCGGACATCGCCCCATACAGGCTCCAAAACTCGCTGGTGGCCAGGAAGTTGAGCAAAAACAACAAGCCGTAGCGGCGCCAGTTCATCGGTTGCCGAACAACGCCCGCCCGATCCGAATCCAGTTGCTGCCGGCAGCGATGGCCTGCTCAAAGTCGTCACTCATCCCCATCGAAAGCTGAAACTGAGAAAACATCGAGAAGCCGTCGGCCCTTAAAGCGTTTCGAAGCTCGGCCAGCCGATAGAAGTGGGGCACTGAGTTTTCCGCCGGAGGAATCGTCATCAGTCCTATCCAGCGAATCCGCTTCCAGGAGTGCTGGTTCCAACGCTCCAGTTGGTCACGAAGGAGCAACGGATCTAGCCCCGACTTGCTGGACTCGCCACCCAGATTTACCTGCACGAACGCATCGAGAGAACGCCCCAGCTCTTCGGCCACCGACTCGAGGCGCAGGGCCAGCTCAAGTCGGTCGACGCTGTGAAACACATCGAAAAAACCCAGAGCCGTTCGCACCTTATTGCGCTGCAGCGGTCCAATCATGTGCCAGCAGAGCCCCGTCTCGGCCGCCAATTCGACCGCTTTCGCGGAGGCCTCCTGGACATAGTTCTCGCCAAAATCAGCCTGCCCCAGCTCGTGAAGAGCCCTGACGGCACTGGCCGGAAACGTTTTCGAAACCGCCAGCAACCGAACCTCGGCGGGGTCGCGATTCGCCTTCTGACAGGCCTGTTCTACCTGTTCTTGAACCCGCCGATAACGGCCAGCCAGCTCGTGAGTGTTTAGAGCCACTGCATGATGGGAGCGTCTTCGTCGCCCGCAGCGGGCAGCAGGCTGGCGGCCTCGGTGTCGCTCAGCATTCCCGCTTCCATCAACTTGGTCAGGGACTGACTCATGGTCTGACTGCCTTCACCGGCCTGGCGGTTCTGAACGGCCTGACTGAGCTGGTCGAGGTGGTTCTCGGCCAGCAGCGTGCTGATATGACTGTTCACGAGCAAGACTTCAGCGGCCGGCACCAGGCCTTTGCGATCGGCTCGAGGCAACAAACGCTGCGACACAACGGCCCGAATGTTATGAGCCACCTGGCGTCGGTCACACAAATGGGCGTGACCCTGAACGTGGTGGAAGACCCGATCCAGAGCCGACAACAGGTTGGGGGCCGTCAACGAAAGCAGCACCAGATGACCGCTGTCACCCGCCGCCAGGGCCGTCAGGCAGGTGATAGGGTCGTCGGCCGGGTCGACCACGAGCACGTCGGGGTCGTGCTTGAGGCCGTCGTGAATCGCCTGCACCGAGTCTCGGAAGTCGCCGGGGCACTCGCGCTGGGTGATCAGCGATTGCTGGTCCTGATGAATAAAGGTCAGCGGCGATTCCAACGTGAGAATGTGCATTTTGCGCGTGCGATTCAACTCGTCGACCAGAGCGGCCAGAGTGGTGCTCTTTCCGGCCCCGAGCGGACCGGTTACCAGAATCACGCCGGTCTTGACGCTCGACAGCGTTCGCCGCAGCACCGCGGGCAGCCCGAGATCTTCCAGGCTGGGCATCTGGCTGCGCAGCATCTTCAGCGAGGCGCACAGACGATTACGCTGGTAGAAGGCGTGGCCGCGCAGGCGCACGCCAGGTTGCTCGTAGAGGAAGTCGAGGCTGCGCTGCTGCAAAAGCCGGCGCCGCTCTTCTTTGGAAAGAGCCGAGAAAATCAGCCGTCGACAGTCTTCTTCCCCCAGGCTGTTGTTGCCCACAGGAATCAACTCGCCGTGCAGCCTCACCATGGGCGTCGAGCCCACCTTGATGTGCAGGTCGCTGGCCTGATTGGAATTCATAACGTTCAACAGGTCGCGCAGCCCGAAGCGCAGCTCGGTGATCTCGGGCGCCTCCAGATCGGCCTCGGAAACGCTGGACACAGAGACCGACGCACCCAGCTCGGCGGGACTTCCCCCCCGACCCTTTTCTTCCAGAGCTCGCACCAAACGCACCGCCAGGTCGACCTTGTCGCTGTACTTCTCGGTTTCGCTCGATAGCTGCTGACTGCGCTGAAGCAGCTGCTCATAACGTTCTACGTTCGACTGCAGCGTGGCCTCGAGCTGGTCCACCTTGGCGGCGGCAGTCTGGGCGCGAGCGCCGATCTCGCTCTGGTTCGAAAAGGTGGCCTGCAGAGACTCCAGCTCTGAACGCAGCTCGGAAATATCCTCCAGGGCGGCTCGCGAATCGAGAGCGTCGGCCAGCTCGCCCAGCGTCGCCTGCACTTCCTGCTGGAAGGCATTCAGCAGATCCTGCGAGTCCTGAACGGCCGTCTGCACCCGATTTCCCTGCTCAGCCAGCTTGCCCTCGAGTTCACGGTGGAGTCCTTCGAGCTGGCGGCGGACATCTTCACTCAGGGCCTGCAGCTTGCTTTGATCCTGCAACGAAGCCTGCAGTTCCTGACGCAACTTCTGCGTCTGGCTCTCCAGGCTGTGGGTGAGTTCTTCGAGGCGGGTCGCCACGAGGTCGTTCTCTTCCTCGCGAGCGGCCTCGAGCGACTCGAAACGCTGCTGAACCTGCTGATAGAGCCGATTGACCAGTTCGTCCATGCGGCCCGGAAGCGACTCGAGCGCGCCCTGTCCGGCCACATTGGCCAGTCGTTCAGCCATCTCGCCCAACCGCTGAGCGACGATCTGATGCGACTCCCGTAGCTGCTCCAGGGCCTTCTTCTGCTGGTCGAGCTCCTGAAAGAGCTCGTCGTCGCCCTCGGCGTCCTCTTCGAATTCGCGGGCCAGTTTATCGACTTTGGCACGGACGGTGCGCTGGTCGCGAATCTGCTCTTGAGTGGACAACAACAGATTCTGTAGTTCTTCCTCGATGGAAGTTACGCGAATGTCGAGATCGTCGTCGTCATCGTCGAGAATGGAATCCTCTCCACCCTCGCCGTCCGTTCTTCTTCGTCTACGTCTGGCCAAGCGAACCTCTCGACACTAATTTGCTGCTGCTCCTTCTGGGAAAAGCCTCGCCTTCCTCTCCGCTAAGCAAGTTCCCCGAGACTATGTTCGATTTTCCCAACCATTTCTGGCAGGGATTCACGAGCACGTCGCAGGTCGTCGTAGAGCGGCCGGTCTTGATCGACGAAGCTCACCGCCTCGCGCAGGCAGGCATAGGCCAGTTCGGTGGCCGGGCCAAAGCTCAGCGGACGGCGATAATCGAGAGCCTGGGCCGCGGCCATCCATTCGCAAGCCAGAATCTGTTCCAGATGGTCGAGCAACTTTTCCAACTTGAAACCGGCGGCCGGGCCCATACTCACGTGGTCTTCGTGGCCGGCCGAAGTGGGAATCGTGTCACAGCTGGAAGGGTGACAGAGAATCTTGTTCTCGCTGGCCAGTGCGGCGGCCACGTATTGCACCAACATGAGCCCCGAATGCAGCCCCTGCTGGGCCGTGAGGAAAGGTGGCAACTCGCTGGTATCCGGATTGAGCAGGCGATCACAGCGGCGCTCCGAGATGGTGCCCAGGTAGCTCAATGCCACTGCGGCCGCGTCGAGCGCCAGCGCCACCGGGGCGCCGTGAAAGTTGCCCCCGCTCAGAATGCGCCCAGACTCGGGAAACACCAGCGGATTGTCGGTGACCGAATTCAATTCGCGTTCGACCAACTCCACGCACCAGCTCACCCCCTCACGAGCCGCCCCGTGCACCTGGGGCGTGCAGCGCAGGCTGTAAGGGTCCTGAACCTTGGCGCAGTTTTTGTGAGAAGCCACCAGCTCCGACCCCTGCATGCAGCGACGCAGGTTGGAGGCACTGGCGATCTGTCCGGGGTGAGGCCGCACCTGCTGAATTTCGGCAGCAAAGGCACTGTCGGTGCCCAGCAGCGCCTCGACGCTCATGGCCGCAATAATGTCGGCGGCCTTACAGAGCCAGCGGGCCCGCCCCAAACACTGCACCGCCAGTGCCGTCATCAACTGGGTGCCGTTGATGCAAGCCAGCGCTTCTTTGGCCAGAAACGAGTATGCCTTCAGACCTCGGGCCGCCAGCGCGGCGGCAGCCGTCATTCGCTGCCCCTCGAGAAAGGCCTCACCCTCGCCCATCAGCACCAGAGCCACATGAGACAAAGGCGCCAGGTCGCCACTGGCGCCCACCGACCCACGACTGGGGACCAGCGGAACAATGCCCGAGTTATAGAGAGCCTGGAACGATTCCAGCAAGGGCCAGCTGACCCCGGAATAGCCGCCGAGCAGCGAATTGATCCGCAGGGCCATCAAGATGCGCACCGTGGCTTCCGACAGGGGGTCGCCCGTTCCGGCCGCGTGGCTGCGCACCAAATTGCGTTGCAGGTCGGCCACCTGATCATGGGAGATGCGCACCGAAGACAGTCGACCGAAACCGGTATTGATGCCGTACACCACCCGCTCTTCGGCCAGCACCTGTTCCACCAGATCGCGCGAGGCCAGGGTGCGCTCTCGAGTCGATGGGTGCAGTTCCAGGTGGGTTTGGCTCTGGGCCAGTTGCAGAGCCTCAGAAAGCTTCAATGGTTGGGCAGGATGCCCGAGAACAACCGTCGTCATGGCTCGAAGTTTTTGACCATCTGCACCCGTTCCTCCAGGTAGCCTTGCTGCAGGTAAAACTGGTGAGCCCGGTGATTGGCCAGCGTCACCCCCAGCCCGATGGCTCCCATTCCTTGCTGGCGTGCAAACTGCTCGGCCAGTTCCAGCAAATGGCGCCCCACCCCCTGCCCCCAGTAGCCAGGGTGCACCGACACATCGTAAATCCAGGCCTGAGGGGTGCCGGTGGAAGAATCTTTTTGGTGGGCCACTACGATGATGTGGCCCACCACCTTCGCCTGATCGAGCGCAACGAAAACGCCGCTTTGCTCCATCGCCAGAATCTCGGGCAACGACTGCAAATCCTCCCGGCGGTAGTGTCTGACCTGCTCGGCAGCCACCGGGCGAAAGGGCGACACCGAGTGGAGAACCATATCGGTAGCCAGTTCAATGATGGCGGGCAGGTCGTGTTCGGTGGCCTCGCGATAGGTCAGCATCAGGTCCAACTCCGAATGCGGGCAAAATCTTCAAAATAGCCAGGATAGGTCTTGTTGACGCAGTCGGGATCTTCGATCTCGATATCGACCGGTCCCAGGGCCGCCAGCGAAAAGCACATCGCCATGCGATGATCGCCGTAGGTAGCAATGGGACTCGTCTGCCAGCACCTGGGCGGGGTCACTTTCAGTCCATCGGCGAGCATGTCCACTTCGGCTCCCAACTTGCGCAACTCATCGTGGAGGGCTCGTTGCCGGTCACACTCTTTGACTCTCCAGTTGTCGACCCCGCGAATGCTACAGGACCCCCGGCAGAACAGGGCCGTGGTGGCCAGGGTCATGGCCGAATCGGGCAGGGCGTTCAGGTCGACGTCCAGGCCGAGCAGCTTTCCCTGGGGCGGAGCCGAACATTCCACCCAGCCGCGCCCCCACTGCACCCGCGCTCCCATCTGCTGCAGCACTTCGGCAAAGGCGAGCTCGCCCTGGGTGGTATCGCGGCCCACCCCGTTGACCCGCACCGGACCTCCCCCAATGGCGCCGGCCGCCAGAAAGTAGCTGGCCGCTGTGGCGTCCCCCTCGACCTGCACTCGACCCGGAGAGCCATAGGACTGGGGCTGAATCCGATAACGACCAGCATCCACCTCGACCTGCACACCGAAGCGGGCCATCTGAGCCAGCGTCAGATCCACATAGGGGGCCGACACCAGCGGAGCCTGCAAGACGATCTCACCAGGCCCCTGCAACAGCGGTGCTGCCATCAGCAAGGCCGAGACGAACTGACTGGAAAGGGTTGGGTCCAGCTGGCACACCCCCCCAGCAAGTCGTCGGCCGTGAATGCGCAAAGGGGGATAACCTTCTTCGCCCAGATACTCGATCTCGGCCCCCCACTGGCGCAGCGCCTCGACCAGAGGGCCGATGGGGCGCTCGTGCATGCGCGGCTCACCGGCCAGCACAAAGCGGCCCGGCAGTACACTCAACACGGCCACCAGAGGGCGCATGGCCGTGCCGGCATTGCCCAGGAAAAGCTCACCACTGCGCCAGCGGTCCAGCGCAATCGGCTGCACCCGCCAGCCGTCGGACTCGGCCTGGAGCGACAACCCCAGGTCGCGCAGTGCCTGGCGCAAGTGAGCGACATCGGCCGAATCGGGCAACGGGCTCAGCAGCGTGGGCTGGGAACACAGAGCCGAAAGCAATAAAAAGCGGTTGGACAGGCTCTTGGAACCCGGCAGCCAGACTTCGCCCTCGGTTCGCCCGCCAGCGGCCAGTCTCAACACACGCATCGCAGCCGCTCTTCCAGAGAGGCCAGTTCCTCTTCCTTCCAACCCTGCTCTTCCAGGGGCTCGGGAAAGGCCCCGATCAGATCGTCCATGGTCATTGGTCCGAGTTGAGCCGGCAATTCGCCTCCGGGAAAAATGGCCGTAAACAGTCGAGCATCCACGGCCAGGGGCAGTGAACCGTGCTGAAGCAGGCGCTCTCCGCGCCTCAACTGGGCCGAGCCCAGCAGCTTGCGCCCGCCCAGTTGGAGTTCACCGGCCAGAGAAGCCTGGTAGCACGAGGGCGCTCTCGGCTGGCCAACCCTGCCCCGTGTGCTGGCCGTGGCCACTTCGATGCCCAATCGACTCAGGGTGCTGTGCCACAGGCCGGTCAGATGGCGATAGACACCCTCGACGGAACCCGAACTTTGGGGAAGCACCATCGCATAGGTGATTTCTTGATGATGCAACACGGCCCGTCCCCCGCTAGGACGGCGCACCAGGCCCACGCCCAGGCCCTGAAGGAGAGCAGGGTCGAGCCAGTCCTGGCGCTGGGCATAGCCCAGCGACAGCCAGGGCCCTTTCCATGAGTAAAGGCGAAGGGTGGGCCGTTGGGCGTTGTCGAGCAACCACTCGTCGGCCGCCATATTCCACGGGCCCTCAGCGGGGCCGTCGACGATCAGCCGCCAGGTCAGCGGCGCAAGGCCTTGCGCATGCTGATGCGGGTGCCTTTACCAGGAGCCGAATCAATCTCCACCTGATCCATGAGATTGAACATCAGGAACAGCCCCCGTCCGTCCTCGGCAAACAGGTCGGGAGGCTCCTTGCCCTTATCGGTGGGGTCGAAGCCCTGTCCGTAGTCGCGCACCTCGACGCGGAACTCGCCGTCACGCATCGTGTAGAGCACATCCATACCCGCCTCGGAACCGCCATGTTCGATGGCGTTGTCGCACACCTCGCCCACGGCGGTCACGATGTCGTATACTTCTTCTTCACTGAAGTCCACCCGACGAGCGATCGCCTCGGCCTGCACCCGAACGACGGCGGCAAACTCGGTGGAGCACGGCACCTTCAGGCGAATCTCCGAGGCCGACTTGACCACCTCTTCCCACTTTTCCAAAGCCTTCTCGTGCTCTTTCATCATGTCGCTCTGGCTGCTTCGATAGCTGCTGGAGAGGCCGATGAAATATTCGTCGAAAACCTGGTTGATACGCTCTTGCAGCGAAAAGACGTCGTGAGCCGTGAGTCCCTCGGCAGCCCGCATCAAACATTCCCAGACTTCGTTGCGCATGATTTGCAGGCCGCGAATCAAGTCCTCAAATTCGATAGCCATGCGCACTCGACGCGCCGCGATGCCCTCTTCGAAAGTTACGATCTCATCGTGGAGCGTGCTGCCTTGCTTGGAAGCTCCGTCGGTCTGCTCGCTTTCCAGCGAACGAACCAGAAAGAGCGTCAGGCGCCGCACAGTGCTCACCGACTCGTCCTTGGGCACCGAACCCGAACGATACGAAGCGAGTTCCTCGAAGCAGCGGTCGGAAACCCGCAGGGAAAGGTCCTCGAGGCTCTGCTTCAACAGTTCGGCTGCCAGCCCGAAGGCGCGCACTCGTGCGGAGGAGTCTAAGATAACCCTTCCTCCCAACGCAGCACCGGTTTGCGGGCGGCTCGAACCTCGTCCAGTCGACCCACCGGGGTGGTGTGGGGCGCCGACTGCACCAGTTCGGGATCTTCCTGGGCAATCTTGAGCATCGTGTCGATGAATCGATCCAGCGTCTCCAGTGACTCGGTTTCGGTGGGCTCGATCATGAGCGCTTCCTCGACAATCAGCGGGAAATACACCGTAGGCGCATAGTAGCCGTAGTCGAGCAAGCGCTTGGCCACGTCCATAGCCTTCACGCCGCGCTCTTTCTTGCTCTCCTTGAGGGTCATCACGAATTCGTGCATACAGGTGCGGTCGTAGGCCACCGGATAGGCCTGGCGCAGGCGAGAACGCATGTAGTTGGCCGCCAGCACCGCTCCTTCCCCGACCTGCTTGAGACCCTCGGCCCCGTGGTAACGGATGTAGGTGTAAGCGCGAACCAGCACCAGGAAGTTGCCCCAGAAGGTGCGCACCCGACCGATACTTTCGGGGGGATGGTCAAAGGCATAGCCCTGGTCGACTTTCATGACTCGAGGAGTGGGCAAAAACTGCACCAGCTCTCCACGGGCGCCCACGGGGCCAGCCCCGGGTCCGCCGCCGCCGTGAGGCGTGGAAAAGGTCTTGTGCAGGTTCAGATGCACCAGGTCAAAGCCCATGTCGCCGGGCCGGGCATTGCCCAGCAATGCGTTCATATTGGCACCGTCGTAGTACAGCAGCCCGCCCGCCTCGTGCACCCCTTCAGCCACCTCGAGGATCTGCTCTTCAAACAGACCCAGAGTGCTGGGATTGGTCAACATCAAACAGGCCAGACTGTCGTTCAAATGGGGGCGCAGGGCCTCCAGATTCACGTCGCCGCGCTCGTTCGAGGGCACGGTGACCACCTCGAAACCGGCCAGGGCCGCGCTGGCCGGATTGGTGCCGTGACTGCTGTCGGGAACCACCACGATCTTGCGCTGGCTTTCGCCGCGCTTGCGGAAGTAGGCCGCCACCATCAACAGGGCCGTCAATTCGCCCTGGGCACCGGCGGCGGGCTGCAAGGTGATCTGGTCCATTCCGGTGATCTCGGCAAGGTGGTTCTGCAGCTCAAACATCAGCTGCAGCGCCCCCTGAGCAGCCGAAACCGGTAGCATGGGGTGCAGACGGGCAAACCCCGGCAGCCGGCTGGTCACTTCGTTGATGCGCGGGTTGTACTTCATGGTGCACGACCCCAGCGGATACATGGTGGTATCAATCCCGTAGTTCAGTTGGGAAAGCCTCACAAAATGGCGCACCACCTCGAGCTCAGACAGCTCGGGCAAGGCCGGCTTCGACTCGGGTCGCATCGACTCGGGCAGGCTCTCGCGCCAGTCGCTCTTCAGGGATACGGGCGGAGGAATCACGCCGCGACGCCCGGGAGAAGACTTCTCAAACAGGGTAGGCTCGGTCTTCAGGCTCACGAGCGGGCTCCTTCCAGGGCGCGGGCTGCGCCCACAGCACCAAGTTCTTCGACCAGTTCCTCGACAGCCGCCAGTCCGTTCGCCTCCGTGAAGCAGAACAACAGCGACTCGGGATACTCGGGGTAATCGGCTTCCACTGCGTAACCGCCGGCGATGCCCCGAGCCTGCAAAGCCTCCAGCGTGGCCTGAGCCCCGGCCGGACAGCGCACAAGCACTTCGTGGAACACGGGCTGAGCGGCCAGGGGCAACTCGTAGCCAGGCAAAGCCGCCACCTTCTTCTTGAAGTGGTGAGCCAGGCCGGCCGAGGCGTCGGCCACCTCTGCCAGCCCTTGCGGGCCGAGCAGTGCCAGATACACGGTTACGGCCAGGGCACACAAGCCCTGGTTGGTACAGATATTCGAGAAGGCTTTGTCTCGTCGGATATGCTGCTCGCGGGCCTGCAAGGTGAGGCAAAAGCCCCGTCTTCCCTTGGCATCGACGGTCATGCCGCAAAGGCGTCCGGGAATTCGGCGCATATGCACCTTCTTGCAGGAGACAAAGCCGGCGTAGGGTCCGCCAAAGGACAGGGGAAGCCCCAGCGGCTGGGCCTCACCCACCACAATTTCAGCACCATAATCGCCGGGGCGCCTCAAAGCCCCCAAGGACACGGGGTCGCCGAGAGCCACCACGGGAATGGCACCGGCGGCTTTGACCTGGGCGCACAGCCCGGGGCCGTCCTCGATCACTCCCAGGAAGTTGGGAACCTGAACCAACACACAGGCCACCTGATCGTCGAGCGCCGGCAGGCGGGTATGGCCGTCGACCAGGGGCGCTTCAATCAGTTCGCAATCCTGGGTAGCCAGATAGGTGCGAAGCAGCTCTCGAGTTTGGGGATGCAGGCCCTTCGAAACGACGACTTTGTGACGTCCCGTGATGCCCAGGGCCATGAACACCGCGTCTACGGCCGCGCAGCCACCATCATAGACAGAGGCATTGCAGACATCCATGCCGGTCAGATCACACATCATCGATTGAAACTCGAAGATGGTCTGGAGCGTCCCCTGGCTCACCTCGGGCTGATAGGGCGTGTAGGCCGTCATGAACTCGGAGCGACTGATAATGGTATCGACCACCGCCGGCACAAAGTGCCGATAGGCCCCGGCTCCGAGGAATGAGCGCTGGCTGGGCACCAGGTTCCTCGATGCCAGTTCCTCCAGATGGAGGTGGACCTCATATTCGCTGAGTTCAGGGGGCAGCTGAAGCGGCTTGCGCAGACGCACCGAATCGGGAATCGAATCGAAGAGCTGGCCCACCGACTCCACTCCAATGGCGGCCAGCATCTTGGACCGATCGGCCGAGGTGTGGGGAACGTAGTTCATGCTAGTGTCCTTCGGTATGAGCGGAATAGGCCTTGGCGTCCATCAACTGGGACACGGCGGCCGGGTCGGTCACCCGGGCTTTGATCATCCAACCTGCGCCATAAGGCTCGCGATTGACGGCCTCGGGGTCGAACTGGTCGGAATCCTGGGTGAGTGAAGCGTTAACATCGACGACTTCGCCGTCGACCGGTGAGTAGAGCTCGGAAACCGTCTTGACCGACTCGACCACGCCAAAGCGCTTGCCGGCCTGAAGCTTGCTGCCTATCGCGGGCAACTCCACAAAAACGATGTCTCCCAGCTGGTCCTGGGCAAAGTGGGTGATTCCGATTTCGGCCGTGTCCCCTTGCAGCCGCACCCACTCGTGCTCTTCGGTATAACGTAGTTCCTCGGGAATCATGGGAGAACTCCTTTCATGCCCGGCGAACGCTGCCTCGCACGAAAGGCAGCCGGGTCACTTTCGCTCTCTCGTGACGCCCCCGAATTTCGACCTCAATGTCGGTCCCTTCAGCGCGGACTGCGGTTTCCACGCTTGCCAAAGCGATCCCTTTCTTGAGGCTGGGGCTGAAGGTGCCACTGGTCACACGACCCACCGCTCGTCCTTGATGGAACAACGGGTAGCCCTCGCGCGGGATGGCCCGCCCCTCCATTTCCAACCCCACCAGACAGCGCTGAACCCCTGCCGCTTTGTAGTCGCGCAGGGCGTCGCGGCCAACGAACTCCTTGTCGAGCTTCACCACCCACCCCAGCGAAGCGTCGAGCGGCGTAAGGTCTTCACTCAGTTCGTGACCATAAAGAGCGTAGCCCGACTCCAGACGCAGCGTATCGCGGGCGCCCAGACCGATAGGCTCTACCTCGGGCAGGGCCACCAGTTGGCGCCACACCGAGGCGGCACTTTGCCAGGGCAGATAGAGCTCGAAACCATCTTCGCCGGTGTAGCCGGTGCGGCTGATCAAACCCTGTACCCCGGCAACGCTGCCCGGCTTGCAGGCGTAGTAGCGGATACTCTCCAGATCGACACTTGAGAAAGGCTGCAACAATTCCTGGGAGCGAGGCCCCTGGATGGCGATCAGGGCGGTGGCCATCGACTGATCGTCGAGCACCACGCCCGCCTTGCTTCGCTGCTGCATCCAGGCCACGATTTTCTCGCGATTCGAGGCGTTCATCACCACCAGAAAACGCTCGGCCTCCAGTTGATAGATGATCATATCGTCGAGCACCCGGCCCTGCTCGTTGCACATGCAGCCATACTGGGCTCGACCCACTTCCAACTTGCTCAGGTCGTTGCTGAAGAGCCCCTGCAGATAGGCCAGCGCTGCCGGCCCGGATACGTAGAGCTCGCCCATGTGGCTCAGGTCAAAAAGGCCAGCGCTCTGGCGCACGGCCTCGTGTTCTTTGCGGATGCCGGTGTACTCGATGGGCATCTCCCATCCCGCAAAGTCGACCATCTTGGCCCCCGCTTCCAGGTGACAGTCATAGAGGCTGGTCCGAATCGGGGCCACGGTGCTCGAGGTCTGGCTCATGCATACTCCTTGGAGGGAATTCGCTCTATGGATACCCAGGGAGGCCGTGGCGAAAACCGAATCCCGCCCCATGCTTTTAGGATTTGGACTACCCCAATGCGGCCAACTGGCCCACCCCGACGCCCTGACGACCATCGCCCGCCAGCTGGAAAGCATCGGCTATCACAGTTTGTGGACCTTCGAGCGCCTGCTGTATCCGGTGAACCCCCGCACCCCCTATCCGGCCTCGGCCGACGGCAGGCTGCCCGAACTGGCCAAAGCCGTGCTCGACCCCCTGGACGCCCTGACCTTCGTGGCTCCGCTCACCAAGCGGATTCGCCTGGGCACCAGCGTGCTCAACATGCCTTTCTACAACCCGGTCATGCTGGCCCGACGCCTGACCAGCCTGGATGTGCTTTCGCGAGGAAGACTCACGGTGGGGTTGGGCCTGGGATGGTCGCAAGATGAATTCGAGGCCGCCGGAGCCCCGCTGGCCGAACGGGGGGCTCGGGCAGACGAATTTCTCGACCTGCTGCGGACGCTCTGGGGACCCAGCCCGGCCTCGTTCGAAGGGCGATATTATCGGCTGGCGCCCTCGGTATTCGAACTGCGCCCCGTGCAGCAGCCCCACCCTCCACTGCTGTTGGCCGCCTACACTCCAGGCTCTATGGCGCGAGTGGCCAGCAAGGCCGACGGTTGGAACCCGGCCGGACTGCCATTGTCGGCGCTGAAGGCCATGTGGGCCGGCATCCAACAACAGGCCGCGCAGGCCGGACGCGACCCCGCCCAACTGCAACTGGTAGGACGGGCCAACCTGATGTTGCTCCCTCAATCCCTGCCCGAAGAAGGGCGCTTTCCGTTCGTGGGCTCTTTGGACCAGATTATTGAGGATATTCGCGCCCATCGCGAGGCCGGAGTGCAGGAACTCATTCTGGACGCGCAGTTCTCGCCCGGCATGCAAGATTCGACTTCTTTATTGGATACTGCGGCCGCACTCTGGCAAGCCGCATCACACTGAACAGAAAGAGAGAGGGCTTACGCCCTCTCTCTTTCGGAGCCAATCGACGGAAGCGCTAGCGTACGTCGATGACTTTGCCGTTTGTGCCACCGTTGAAGTTGACGGTGTATTTCACGTTTACCGGGACGCTCAAGCCCACGTTACCAACATCAAAGAGCGTATCTAGGGGATTGAGTTCGCCAGTATCGAGAATCAGGTGACGGAATATTGCGCCGGTTTGCGTATCAAACGTCAACTGGCGCAGACTCGTGGTCAGACCGACACCCTCTACGAAAAACAGCGAATCCACGGTAGCATCCTCTTCGGTCAGCGATGGTCCACGTGCGAAGGTGATCGAATCAGCAGGGCTGCCCGAAAGAACCAGTCGGCTGGTAGGGTTCGGAAGCGCAGCCTGAGCAGCCGAAATCACCCGAATACGGCCCTGACCCGGGGTGGCCGTGAGGTCGCCCGTATCCGGGTTGTAGGTGCCACCCTCGGCCACAATGACGTTACCGTTGTTATCGATCTTCAAATCGAAGGGGAACGCGTAGGCAGGCTCTCCGCCACCCGGCGTCACCAAGGTGATTCCTGGCTCGGGCACCCCGCCATTAAAGGCAGCCTGACCCACGGTGAACCCGGCCGCACCCGTGTCCACACGGATCACACCACCAAATTGACCGGCACTGCCGTTGCCATTACAGGCAATATAGAAGATGCCTCCTCCAGAGGAGACAATCGACGACGGGAAGGGAACGCCCGTAAGGAATACGTCGGTGGTGCCGTCGGTTCCGGTTCCGGAAACATCGATACGACGGATCTGGCCGCCGCCGGGGACCTCGGCGCGATACTCGCACACCAGAACGGCCGTCGCGTCGAAGCGACAGACATCGAGAGGGGTGCGCAGATCGGTAAGACCCACCTGATCGAAATCGGCCCCAGTCTCGGTGACGGCAGTCACTCGAATCAACCGACCGGTATTTCCAGCATTCACCTGGTCAGTGATGAACAAACGTCCCGCCAGAAGAGGGTCAACAAACAGGTCGAAAGGGCTCGTCAGCGGAAGGCCATCGCCGGTGCTGGTGCCGGAAGGCAAAATCACGTTGCCCTGACCAGGAGTTACCGCGTTAGGATTGCGCGCCATAATGGTCAAGCGCCCCTGGCCGACACCCAACCGGTTGCCTTGGACCACGGCCGGGCGCACACCGAGAGTTCCGCCGAAATCGGTAATTCCGAGCCGCGTGGGTGCATTTGAAGCGCCCGAAATTTGACTGGAGAGCATGTCGCGGGCAGCTAGCAGTGTGGCAATATTGCTGGCCGCAAAGTTAACGTTGACCGACGAGGCACCGGTAGCTCCGCCGGTGATGCCCGAACCGGTGGCGGCAGCGCCACCACCCGTTCCGCCTCCGCCCGCCGAGGCGAGCCCTGACGGCGATCTGGCGGTGTTGGACGTAGCACCGCAACCCATCAAGGCACCTGCGAGCAGACCGATGAAGGCTGCCTGCAAATGCCGCTTGTTCGAAACTTTCATGAAAAACCTCCCTGATTCCGGTGGAGCGGCGCCTTCGCTTCGGGAGAGTTGAGTCCTTTTGTTCAGGGGAACAACCTGTCGGTCAGGCAGGTAGCAGGCTGCTGAGCACCCTGAGCCAGTTGCCGCCCACAACCCGGGCTACCGAATCGGCTCCCCAACCGGCCTGCAACATGTGCTCTACCAGGTTGGGGAGATCCCGAGGATCCTTGAGATCGTCGGGTAGATGTTCGGTACCGTCGAAATCGCTGCCGATGGCTACGTGGTCGATGCCGGCCACCTCTACCATGTGCTCCAGGTGGCGAAACACATCGCGACTCGTGCAGCCACCCTCGGTCACCAAAAACTTGGGCACAAAGGTCACCGCCGCCAGGCCACCGCTGGCGGCGATGGCTCGCAACTGGGCATCGTCAAGATTGCGCTCGCCGGGCACCAATTTCTGGCAGCACGAATGACTGTTGATCAAAGGGCCCCGATAATGCTGCAGCACCTCGTCGAAGGCCTTGCGACCCAGATGGGCGGTGTCCAAGAACATTCCCAGGGCGCTCATGCGCGTCAGCAACTCTTTGCCGAAGTTACTGAGTCCAGCCACCGGACTGGCTCCGCAACCGCCTGCCGAGGGACTGTTGTGGTTATGGGTAAGCCCCACGCCGCGTAAGCCCAGGCGATAGAAAACCTCGAGCAAATCCAGGTCCTGCAACAGTGGATCCGAGCCTTCCAGGCACACCAGCAGTCCCTGGGCCCTGTCCAGTTCCAATTGGACCAGATCCTGGCGACGTTCGATAAGCCGCAACTGTGCCCGAGAACCCTCTACAGTGCGCCGAATGCACTCGAGCACTTTCAGAGCCAGCAAAGTCGAACTTGGACCCACTTCCTCCAGGCTGGTATAGATGGCGGCAATTTGCAGATTCAGACCGGCCTCTCGCATCCGTGGCAGGTCGACTTCCCACCCTCCCTCAGCGCGCAGGAAGTTGCCCCCTCCCTTGACGAGGTTGCGGAAAGTGTCGACGTGACCGTCGCAGGTGAAAGACTGGTGATACAGGCGAGCCGACTGCATCAGGAGCGAAGCACGTGAACTCGGGTCATGAAAGTGCACCGAGCCATGAATTCCTGAGCGCTCATCTCTACTCTGCTCTCGCGTGTGGGGTAAGGGTCGCGAAGCACCACGCGATAAATGATGGGGGCCGAACCGGGTTCCACATGATAGTAGACGGCCGTCATCACATAGGCGTGACCGGTTTGCCCCTGGCGATCGGTGAGCCCCACGATCAGAGGCCAGCGATATTCCAGGTCCTGGATGACCGTCACCGGATCCACATTGCGGGCGTCGGCCTGGATCTGGGCCATGCCTCCGCGCTGATCGGGCGCCCATCCCGAAAGGGCCATCAGAATCTGCTGGGGGCCGGCTGGCGAGTCGATGGTGGCGCCAAAAACACGGCGTACGATATCTTCCTGGGTTACGTAGAGGCCGTGATAGTTGAGCACCATTTGAATGCAGGCGGCCCAACACCAGTTCTGAGAGCGTTGCCGACCGGCGCTTTCGGCCGCAGCGAAATAGACAAACTGCTCGGAGGGAATCCCGGCCTGAAACTCGTTGGGACCGATCTGGGCACGGTCGGCCCAACTCGGCCCACCCAGCAATAGCAACAGCAGCAAGAGACGAACGATCAAGTGGCCTCCTTCTTCACTCACCAGGGTAACCAGCGCCGCCAGCGGGCCCACCGCTGCACGTGGCGTCCCACCCGACCCCACTGATATAAGACTTGTTCCGGGGTGAAGAAGTCATTCCCTGTCCAGCGGGTTCCCACGGGCATCGGCTGGCGCACCCAGAGCACCAGGTTGGGCCAGTCGCGCGGCACGCGACAGGCTCGGCCCTGCTGGCTGAGAATCACGCAGATCGTCTGGGGGGAAAGTCGCTGCCTGGGCCAGCCAGGCCAGTCCCCCTGGGCGTGGCGCTGGACACTGAGCAAGAAATCCTGCTCTTCCCCTTGGGGGCGGGCGTCGCACACGCTGTGAACCCCTTCGCGGTCGAGCAGCGACAGCCAGAACAACTCCTTGCCCAGCACTTCGACGCGAAAGCCGCGGTCGAGATCCCAACGGTAGTGACAGGGTTGGAACGACCTGGGAAAGCGCAGAAAATCGACCCGCAGGTTGCGGCGGGGCAAGGGTCTCCAGGGGGGCAACTCCAGTTCAGTGATACTCAATCTTGCCCGATGCCGTCCGAATGGGCACCTTGCGCAGCCACAGTGTGCGGTCCCACCAGCGCTGATTGGCTCGATACCACTCGATGGTCTTCTCCAGACCCTGCTCGAACGGCGTGGTCACCGACCAGTCCAGCAACTCTTGGGCCTTGGCCGTGGACGAAGTATGGCGGAACACCTGGCCGGGCCGATCGCCCACCAATTGAATGGGGCTGTTCGAGCCCATGAGGTCGCGAATTCTCTCGGCGATTTCCAGCACGCTGAGGGAACGTCCCGAACCCAGATTGATCACCTCTCCCTGCAGCCGCTCACGGGGGGCGTGCAGGGCCCGGTCGAGCGCCTGGCAGTGGTCGCCCACATACAGCCAGTCGCGCATGGCCGAACCGTCGCCGTGAACGGTAAGCGGCTCGCCCAAAAGGCAGGCCGTAATAAAGCGCGGCACCACCTTTTCAAGATGCTGATAAGGACCGTAGTTATTGAAAGGTCGAATGATCACGGCCGGAATCTGGTAGGTTGCCCAGTAGCTGAACACCAGTCGGTCGGCGCCCGCCTTGGCGCTGGCATAGGGACTCATCGGCTTGAGTGGATGATCTTCATCCATTTCGTCGGCTTCAGCCGTGCCGTAGACCTCTGAGGTGGAGATATGGATAAAGCGCTCGATGCGCTCGCGATGGCTCAGCACGGCGTTGGCCACCACCTGAGTGCCCATCACGTCGGTCTCGAAAAACACCTTGTTGTCATAGATCGAACGTGTCACGTGACTCTCGGCGGCAAAGTGCACGACCATATCCACCTGGCTGACCAGCCGGTCGACCAGTTCGCCATTGGTCACGTTGCCATACCACAGCGTGAGCCTGGGCTCGCTGCGATCGGGAGCCTCGATATACTCCTGAGGCAGGTTCTCTGGATTGCCGGCGTAGGTGAGCAGGTCCAGCACAATAACCCGATAGTCCGGATACTTCTCGAGAATGTAACGCACAAAATTGCTGCCGATGAAGCCCGCCCCACCGGTTACCAGAAGAGTTTTCATGTGATCTTCACTTTCTTGTCTGCCATAGGATGCTCAAACTGTCTGGACCGTGCCAGAAGAGCAGGTCGACGACCGAAAGGTGCGAGACAAAGGGGTGCTCTCCCTTCCCCTGTGTGTAGGTCGGGTGTGGATAGCCATGCCACAACACCTCGACTCCAATCCTGCCAAGGGCTTCTTCATCCAGGTAGTCGCGGGCGGCGTCCCCAGTCAGGTATTGACTGGCCCCCAGAGCCCGACAGAGGTGAACCAGGCGCTCGGTGCCGCTGCCTGTCACCCCGAGTTGTGAAGACATGACCCCTTTCCAGGGCATTCCCAGCAGCTCACACATCCATTTCAAGCCGTGCACATTCCAATCCACCAGAGAATCCCAGGCATTGGAGTAGTAGTCGCGCAGGCGCGGCATCAGCCAGGAAAAAAACGGCGCCCGAGCATAGCCTTGCTCGAGCGTGGCCAGATGCTTGCGCCGCCAGGGCCGGGCCAGATCGACGCGCACCTCCGCGATCAGAGGAAATTCGCGGCAGTGCACGGGCACCGTTAACCAGTGGGGCTGGCCTTGCCAGAGAATGCGATTGCGATTGCGCCAGCCGTGCTTGTCGTACTGAACATCGTCGTACAGCACAAAACGATCGCACCAGGCATACTGATCGAGGTAACCCAACCAGGGCAGATAGCTGGGTTGCAAAACAACGATCTTCACGCAAGCAGTGTGCAACGAGAGGGTCTGCATTCCTGTTTGTTGAATTTTTTTCCACTATGTCCAGCCTTCAACTCGACCACCCTGGCGTGCAACAGGCCCTGAACGAGTGCTCCAGACGCTGGGGGAAACCCCGGTTTCAAGAGGACTTGCTCCACAATCTTGACTTCTGCGAAGAGCTGTTGCTCTCACTTGAAGGGCAGCCTCTACCCTGTCAGACCCGACAGGAGCTCTATGCGGCCCTGATCGGCCCGGGCCCCGCAGGTCTCAGGGCCTTTGCCTGGATGCTGCAGCAGCAGCTCCTTGACGCGACGACAGCCCGCGCCTACCTCGACTGTCTGCAACCGGGCCCACCTCGGGTTGGGGCCCTGGAAGCCGAGGAAGTCGCCCCCCTGGTCGAGCATCTGCAGCCGCTACTGCCCGAACAACCATGGGCCCAACGCCTGCTGGGCAGCAATGCCCTGAGCCTCAAAGCTCGCCGCTGGTGGCTGCGAGAGTTACTCTCTCGCCCTGGCGAAAGCAGCCTCGCGCTCAGCCGCTGGGCCCTCGCCGCCGAGGCCCCGCGAGAGCTCCAGCGCGAGGCCATGCAGCTGGCCATTGCCAATGGTCGCTCGCCGGCTCATCTGCTGGAGGAACTGCTCGACCCTCCTTCTCCCCTGATCCTGGAGCTGGTCGAGCACTATCCTGACGAACTTCCACCCCATCTGCGCCTGCGGGCCATGATGGCCTTCCGAAACAGCTCAAATTCGGCCTGGCGTAGAAGAGCTTTCCAACTTCTCGAGAAGCACGAGGGGCCCGATTGGGTGCATCAGGGCCTGCGCGACTCCGACGCCGGAGTGCGTAACTGGGCCATGCAGCAACGTAAACACGGTGGGGATTCTTGGAAGAACTCGAACTAGAAGTGGTCCAGGCGGCCTTGCGGCCGGGTGACACCCTGGCGGGCCTGGTGCGGATTGCCGGTGCTGGCGACCCCTGGGTGCAGGTCTCGCTACAGGGCGAAGAAGTGCTCAGTGCAAACAGCATGGCCTTCAACTATGTGCTGCCCTTTTTCGAAGTATCCACCAAGCTCGACTGCTCGCAAGGCCCGGCCGAGTTTCATTTTGTGCTGCCCGAACAGCTTCCCCCCACGTACTTCAGCCAGGACCTGCGCTGTTTGTATCAGCTGAAGGCCCGGCGCAAGGGGGCCCCTGGCTTACTGCCCGGCTTTCGCCGCGACGCCATCCGAAAAATCCACATTCCCTTGCTGCCAGCCGCCGTGGACCCCAGCCAGCAGCAACACTGGTTCGTGCTCAAGGGTGGCGGCGTCGAGCTGGAAGTGCGTCTCGATCAGGTCGAGATCGAACCCGGTGCCAGTCTGACCGGCGAGCTCGAAGTTCGCCGTGCCGGAGACGGCCCCATACCCCGTCTGCTCACGTTTCGCTTCGCCGCCATCGAGGAGGTCACCCAGAAAGGCTACTATCATCGCCAGGTGCTCAGCTTGCAAACCCAGGACATCGAGCCCGAAGCCGATATGCAACTGCCCTATCGGGGACTTTTCGAGTTTCCCGTTCCCGAGGATGCGCCCACTTCCGGTGACTGGAATACGTTCCGAGTGCACTACGGATTTCGTGTCGGGATGGCCTTTCCCGACGGTCAGGCTGTGCGCGAGAGCCTGCCGATCCTGGTGCAACGCTATCCAGAACAGGCTTTTCCCTCGCCCGAATAGTTTAGCCCCCCCATTTCCTCGGGTATGCCATGCACTCTCACGTAAGAAACGTGTGATTCTTGGAGGATGCATGACCACCACCAAATTGCAGATTCAGCCACTGGGCGACCGCCTCGTGGTACAGGCAACCGAAAAAGAGGAAAAGACCGCCAGCGGGATTTACCTGCCGGACAGCGCTCAGGAGAAGCCCCTTACGGGCAACGTTCTGGCTGCCGGACCGGGCCGGATGCTCGACAACGGAACTCTGGTTGCGACCGAAGTCAAAGTCGGAGACAAGATCTTGTTTGGCAAATACTCCGGTACCGAAATCAAGATCGACGGTGAAACCTACCTGATTCTAAAAGAAAGCGAAGTGCTGGGCATCTACCGATAGCCCACCTGGAGGAACCCATGGCAGCAAAAATGCTCAAATATGATATGAACGCCCGTAAGGCTCTCGAGCGCGGCACCGACATCCTGGCCAATGCGGTCAAGGTTACGCTAGGGCCGCGTGGTCGTAACGTGGTGCTGGAGAAGAAGTTCGGCTCGCCCACCATCACCAAGGACGGAGTGACCGTAGCCAAAGAGATCGAGGTCTCGGATCCGTTCGAAAACATGGGCGCCCAACTGGTGCGCGAAGTGGCTTCCAAGACCAACGATATCGCTGGCGACGGCACCACCACCGCCACGGTGTTGGCCCAGGCCATTATCAAGGCCGGCTTGAAAAACGTCGCAGCTGGCGTGAACCCCATCTTCATGAAGCGGGGTATGGACCAGGGCCTGGAGGCCGTGGTTGAGGCCATGCGCAAGTCAGCGGTCAAGGTGGAAGGCAGCCAGGCCATCGCCCAGGTAGCCAGCATTTCGGCCAACAATGACACCACCATTGGCGATCTCATCGCCGACGCCATCGCCAAGGTGGGCAAAGACGGTGTGATCACGGTTGAAGAAGCCAAAACCATGAAGACGGAAATCGAGCACGTGGAAGGGATGCAGTTCGACAAAGGCTACATCTCGCCCTATTTCGTGACTGACTCCGAGCGCATGGAAGCCGTCCTTCAGGACCCCTTCATTCTCATCACCGAGAAGAAGATCGGCAACCTTCAGGAAATGCTGCCCCTGCTTGAGCGGGTTCTGCAGATGCAAAAGCCTCTGCTGATCATCGCCGAAGACGTTGAAGGGGAAGCCCTGGCCACGCTGGTCGTCAATCGCCTGCGCGGCGCACTGCACACCTGTGCTGTCAAAGCCCCTGGCTTTGGCGATCGTCGCAAAGAGATGCTCAAAGACATCGCCATCCTCACCGGTGGCCAGGTGGTCTCTGACGAACTCGGTATCAAGCTCGACAAAATGTCGATCGACATGCTGGGCCGGGCAACCAAGGTGCAAATCACCAAGGACGAGACCACCATTGTGGAGGGCAAGGGCAGCGAGTCCGACATCAAGGGCCGCATTGACCAGATCCGTCACCAGATCGAGAACACCGACTCCGACTACGACCGCGAGAAGCTGCAGGAGCGCCTCGCCAAGCTGGTCGGCGGCGTGGCCGTCATCCGCGTGGGTGCTGCCACCGAAACCGAACTCAAGGAGAAGAAGCACCGCATCGAGGATGCTCTTTCGGCTACCCGCGCCGCCATCGAGGAAGGCATCATTCCCGGAGGCGGAACCGCCCTCGTGAATGCCGTGTCGGCTCTCGACAGCGTGAAGGGCCTGAGCCACGACGAAATGGTGGGCGTCGATATTCTGCGCACCGCCATGCTCGAACCGGCTCGCCAGATCGCTTTCAACGCGGGCGTTGAAGGTGGCGTGGTGGTCGAGAAGATCAAGACGTTGCCGGCCGGTCAGGGCTATGATGCCCTGAACGAGAAGTACGTCGACATGATCAAAGAAGGCATCGTCGACCCCCTGAAAGTGACCCGCTCGGCCCTGCAAAACGCTGTGTCGATCGCCAGCATGGTGCTGACCACCGAAGCGATGGTCACCGAAAAGCCCGCCAAAGACGAAGGCGGACCCGCCGGTGGCGGCATGCCCGGTATGGGTGGCATGGGCGGAATGGGTGGCATGGGTGGTATGGACATGGACTTCTAGTCCATTTCCATCTCCTGAACAACCCAAAGGAAGAGGCCTCCGCTGCGGCGGGGGCCTTTTTTCATGGGATGTTGCCTGCAGGAAGTGGCTTCAGGTGTCGAATTTATCTACCAGGAGGTGGTCATGAGACTGGTCCTCTGGTTGCTGCTCCTGGGCTCCCTCGGCTGGGGCGAGCCCTTCACTTGCCCGGAAGGCCGCTTCGTTGCCGATCTGACTCCGGCTGCCGAGCGCTCGATCGAGTCCAGCGAGTCGCCTTTGGGCGCGATTTCGACCGTCATCTACCTGGATCGACTCAAGGGTCGCTACCTTACCGTAAGCTACACCGACCTGCCCAAGCTAGCGCTGCTGGGGGGGCGCGAACGCATCTTTCAGGAAGCCTGCCAGAGCCTGCTTTCCAGTTGTCAGGGCGAACTGCAAGAGTGCCAGGTGATCGATCGCTCCACGCGCAGCCTGCGCTATCGCGTGGGTGACAGTTACCTGGGGCGGGCCCTGCTGCGCCTGGAGCAGTTCCGACTGTACGTCGTCGACGCTCGCAGTGAGGCCCCCCTGGCCCAGGAGAACGACCGTTTCCTGCACTCGTTCCGAGTGCTGCCCAGGACCCCCTGACGGCCCACTGCAGGAGACCCCCTTTGGCGTGGGTAAGTTGGCGAGGTGGAACTCAGCGTCGTCATGCCTTGCTTGAACGAAGCCGACACCCTGGCGGTCTGTATCGAGAAGGCCCAACGAGCCATCGCCGAACTGTCCATCGAAGCGGAAATCGTCGTTGCCGATAACGGCAGTACCGACGGTTCCCAGGATATCGCCCGACGTTTAGGAGCCCGAGTCATAGAAGTGCCCGCGCGGGGCTATGGAAGCGCCCTGATGGGCGGCATTTCCGAGGCCAGAGGGCGCTTCATCATTATGGGCGATGCTGACGACAGCTATGATTTTCTCGAACTGGGCAAATTCGTCCACGAACTGCGCCAGGGAGCCGAACTGGTCCAGGGCTGTCGCCTTCCCCGGGGTGGCGGGCGCGTGCTGCCGGGAGCCATGCCGTTCCTGCATCGCTGGCTGGGCAACCCGCTCTTTACTCAGCTGGTGCGAAGCTGGTTTCGGGCTCCGATTCACGATGTCTACTGCGGCCTCCGTGGCTTCACCAAAGACCTGTATCTGCGCCTGGATCAGCGTTGCACCGGTATGGAATTCGCTACCGAGATGATCATCAAAGCCAGTCTCTTCCAGGCTCGCATCCGCGAAGTGCCGATCACGCTTCATCCCGACGGGCGCAAAAGCCATCCGCCCCACCTGCGCACCTTCCGCGACGGCTGGCGCACGCTGCGGTTCTTTTTGATGTACAGCCCTCAATGGCTCTTCATGATTCCGGGGCTGGCCCTGATCGGTTTTGGCTTGCTCGGCTACCTTGTCGCCATGCCCGGGCTCACCATCGGCCGTATCACGTTCGACCTGCACACGCTGCTCTTCGCCAGTCTGGCGATTCTCTGCGGGGTGCAATCCTGCGTCTTCTGGATCCTCACCAAGCAGTTCGCCGTCAGCGAACGGCTGATCCCCGAGGAACCCCGCCTCGACCGCCTCTTTGCCGTCATGAACCTGGAGCGAGGCCTGTTGGCCTCGGCCCTTTCCATGGCTCTGGGGCTGCTGTTGCTAAGTTGGGCCGTATATCTTTGGTACCGCAGCGGTTGGGGCAGGCTCGACTACGTGACCACCATGCGCTGGGTGATCCCCGGATTTACGCTGACTGCGCTCGGCTTCCAAACGATGTGTTCCAGTTTCTTCAGCAGCATCCTCGGTATGAAGCGGAAATGAGTTCGGGCCGAGATCAGTTCTCTGCCTGGGCAGAGCAGTACGACGATGCACTCCACCGGGGGTTATCGCTTTCAGGCGAACGCAAAGAATATTTCGCCCGAGGTCGGATCCGCTGGCTGAAGAGCCAGCTCGACGCCCGTCACTTCTATCCCAAGAGCATTCTTGATTTTGGATGTGGTACCGGCACCTCAACTCCCCTCCTGCAAGAGATGTTCGAAGCCCAAGAGGTAGTGGGAGTCGATGTCTCCGATCGCTCGTTGGAAGTGGCCCGAGAGCGCAACCCAGGGCGAGGAGTTGTCTATGAAAACTCCCTCGACCGGGAGCCCGCGCCGCGCTTTGATCTGGCCTTTTGCAACGGCGTTTTCCATCACATTCCGCCCGCTCAGCGTTCGCAAGCCCTGAGCTACATCTGGCAATCGCTGGTTCCCGGCGGCTGGCTGGCGTTCTGGGAGAACAACCCGTGGAATCCGGGCACCCGCTGGGTCATGAGCCGTATTCCCTTCGACCGTGACGCCATCACGCTGAGTCCACCCGAAGCGCGGCACCTGCTCACGGAGTGCGGGTTTCACCATGCGCAGCTGAGATTTCTCTTCATCTTCCCCCACCTGTTGCGGGCCTTCCGCTTCCTCGAGCCCTATCTGGCCCGTTTCCCTCTGGGAGCTCAATACCAGGTCTTATGTCAACGTCCTTAGTTTTCAAGCACTGGCTCTGGCTCTGTGCGGCCTGCTTTCTAGTGGCCATGTTCCCGATCTGGCAGGTATATCGCTTTGGCGACTTCAACGACGATGTCTCGTATTGGGCGCTCTCGAGCTCGTTGTTGCAGGGGCTACCCTATCTCGACCTGGCGCGCTGGGATGCGCCGGCCGGCAGCCAGTTTCAAATTCTCTACCCGCTCCTGCTGGCACCCCTGATCGCCCTGTTTCCCCACCATCCCCAGGTCTATCGACTGCTCAATGTTGGCCTGGGCCTGATCGTCCTGGTGTTGCTCTGGAAACTGTGGAAGCCCCTGTCTCCGGGAACGCGACGGTTGGCCCTGCTGATCCTGGCTCTCAATCCGTTCTGGCTCTACACCAGCAGCACGGCCATGAGCGAGTGCACCTGCTTGCTGACGCTGGTGCTTTGCCTGCTGCGACTGCAGCAGCTCTCGAGTCCAGCTCCGCTTCAGGCTTTTCTATTCGGAATGGCTGCCTCACTGTGCTACTACGCCCGCCTGGTTGGACTGCTGGTGGCTCCAACCATCGCCCTTACCCGACTACGCAACTGGCGCCCCGCCAGCCTCTTCAGTTGCATGCTGGGTATCCTGCTGGGAGCCGGACCCCACTTGTTAAGCATTGGCTGGTTTGTGCTCGCCTCCGGCTCGGGCAAATCAGGCCGCGAACACGGCAGTATCCTGTTGACCAACGCCACCTACCTCCCTCGTGTCTACGGCTCCACACTGCTCGGGGCCTGGCCGTGCCCCTACTGGTGGCTGGGCGGTCTGGCCCTGGCGGCAGCCCTGTGGGGTTTATGGCGACTACCATCTCAGCGTGGAGCTTTCTGGTGGACCTGCCTCTACCTGGCCCTGCTCGCCAATTGGGGATTCTTCCTGCCGCGATACGCCATTCCCGTGCTGCCCTTCCTCATCGTCGGCCTTAGCGAGTGCCTGCGCCGCCTACCCTGGCGGGGCCTGCGACTGCTCGGGGTTGGCCTGTGGTTTTTGCTGGCGGCCCTGGGGGCGGTCTCGCAACACCAACCCGCGCGCACCGACCCCGGCCCCATGCTGCGTCAATTCGACGCCCAGCGCCCCGCCAACAGTCGCACCGTATCCGACTGGACCGTGGTCGCCTTTCACACCGGCCAACCCGTGGCCATGCTGGCACCGGACGCTATTTTCCAGAAGGATTGCGGCTGGCTCTACTGGTTAGAGAGCGAGCGGGCCGGACTGATCGTGCTGGGACCCACCTATATCCACTATCCCCTGGCCGACTATTTTGAGCGGCGCCCGCACTGCTATCGCAAGCTATACCGAGACAGCAAGCTGGCCGCCTTCGTCTTCCAGCCCAATGTGCAACAGCGCCGGGCCATCCGGCTGCACTACGTGGCCCGAGTGGCCATGGAGCAGCAGCGCCTGGTGTGCGCCGAGCGACTCTTTCGGGCCAGCCTGGCCCGACAGCCTGAAGAGTCGCAAACTCATTCCGGTCTGGCCTACTCGCTGGCCCACCAGGGGCGAATTGAGGAAGCCAGGCAAGAGCTCAAAATCTCGCTGCAGCTCGACCCCGCCAACCAGGAAGCTCAGGTGCTACTGCGCTCCCTGTAGGCGCTTGGGCAACACCCAACCGCAGGCTCGCTGCGGGTCGGGCTGAAAGTCAGTGTTCCAGCGAACCACCCCCAGACGTCGCCGCGACTCGAGTTCATTCAGGGCACAATGAGCGCAGTAGGCTGGCACCTCGTCGCTGCGCCCCCAGGTGAACGGCGAGGCCTGGGGCATCAGACGAAAAGACTTCGGATCCTGTGATTGCTGACGCATACGCCCGCCGCTTCCGCAGGGCTCTAGATGCAGTCGCAAGCGATCTCCCTCGTCGCAGATCACCACCTCGCCGTCCTGCCCCGAGAAATGCAGACGAAGGTGCTCGGCCAACATCACCGCCAGCTCCTCCTGGCTCAAGCCGGCGGTTTGTTGCCAGGAAGGCTCGTAAAACGACGAACTCGTCAGCACGCGCTCAATCACCTGCTCAAGCTCATCCTGGCCGCGCCTCTCCAGCAACCAGCTCATCACCGCCCAAGAATAGCGAAACCAGAAATCGTGCCAGCCGCGAGCTGTGCTCCAGGTGTCGAGCACGATCTGGCGGGCTCCGGTCCAATCACCCTGACGCGCAAGCTCAAGAGCCAGCTCGACGGGTGGCAATTGCAGAGGCTCGTCCTCAGGCGCCGGCTGTTGTAGCGCCTGCAAAGCCTGCACGTGACCCTCACTTCCCCCTTGTTGCTGCCAGGAGCGGCCCCACTCCAGGGCCATTCCAGCCATCAGTTGCAAGCCAAAGTGAAGATAGCCCCAATAGGCAGCGAAGCGCTCTTCATCGCGCTGCTGCAAAGCTTCCAAGACCCGCTGCCGGTCGGACACCGAGAGCTGATCCCAGCTTCCCATCCGGATAGGCCTGCCCAGACGGGGAGAAAATTCGATACGGTCGGGACCTTCATACATTTCCACAACACCCACTTTGGCGTGTCGAGGACAGAGCCTGCACCCCTGCGTCGGTACGAACTTTTGTTCTTAAACAGCAGGGGGACATGCATGTGAATGAAATTCAACATGCGGGAGGTCCTTATGCTGATTGCGTTGGACGTTGGATCGTATCAAACCCGCGTGGCTGTGGCCGGCAAGGCCGACATTCTATGTGAACCCACCGTGGTAGCCGATTGCCGCAGCTTGCCCCAGGCGATTGCCGTGGGCCAGGTGGCTGTACCTGTGATGCAGAGGGCTCCCGAGCGCGTGAGAGTTTTTCAACCCGTGACCCAGGCCCACCTTGCCTCACCTGGGGCTGTGCAAGAACAGCTGCGCCAGATGCTACGACGCCAGGGGTTGCGCCTCTGGAATCGCCCCGTAGCCCGACTGGTGCTGCCCAGCGTTGCCTCGCCCCTGGAGCGCAAGCAGTGGGCCGAATTGCTGAAGGAAGTGGGCTTTCTCAGGGTTTCAGTGGTACAGATGCCGGTGGCCGTGGCCTGGGGCAGCAGCGTGGGAGAACCCGCCGTGGCCGTGGTCGACATCGGCGCAACCACTTCGGAGATGGCTCTGGTGGCCGCCGATGTGGTGCTGCGGCGATGCATCCGCTGGGGTGGCGACGACCTGGAACAGGCCCTGCAACGCTGCCTGTATCAGGAGCACGGCCTGGAAGTCAGCCTGAACACGGCCCGCCGACTCAAACATCAGGTCAGCTGCTGGGAGCCCGACTGGCGCGAGGAAACCCTGGAAGTTCGTGGGCGACAGTTGTCCAGCGGCCTGCCCATTTATCGCGATGTTCCCCAAAGCAGCCTGGGCCGAGCCCTGCTCGAGCCCATGCAACGCCTGGTCGAGTTGATTCGCGGGGTGCTCGACGCGATGCCCCCCTTGATGGCCGAAGCCGTCTTGCAGCAAGGCCTGACCTTGTCGGGCGGTGGAGCCTACCTTCAGGGCCTCGAGCCCTACCTGAAAGCCCAGGTCGACCTGCCGGTACAACGCGCCAGTCGACCCATCGAATGCGCCGTGATGGGAGCCCTCCGGGTGCGCCCCGAGCTGGCCCTGGAACCATAGGAGGACGAGTCGATGCTCTACAGTGAAAGTATGGAGGGTCGCAGCCCCCTGGCGCTGCCGGCTCAAAACAGTTGGGCTCAGCGTTTTTCCTGGGCAGGGATACGCACCTGGATGGAAGCCCCAGGCTTCGACGCCGCCGTGTCCGTGGGCGGCTCCAGCGTATCGGTTACCGGATTGATGAAGAGCCAGACGTTTCCGGCCATGCTGGCCTTCAACCAGAAGCAGCGCTGCGTGGCCCAGGGCGAGGCCGCCCGCGCTCTGGAAGGACGTGAGCCCGAGGGGGTCAGCATTCACCAACCGATGCGCGGAGGCGCTGTCCACGATCCCCACGGGGCGAAACTGCTGCTCGAGCAGGCCTTGCGCCGCGGCCACTGGGGCACAGCCCCTCGCCTGCTGCTGGCCATCGGCGCCCAGCCCACAGCCCTGGAACGAGAAACCTGGGAAGCCCTGGGTCGGGCTGTCGGAGCCCGTCACATCGCCCTGACCAGCGAGTTGATCGCTTCAGCCGTAGGCGCTGGGCTGGACATCCTGCGCCCGCGCTGCCACATGGTGCTGCACATCGGAGCCGGACGCTGCGAGGTGGGCGTTCTGGCCCTGGGGGCCTGTCTGGCGGTAGAGTGTGGCGAAGTCGCCGGCGACCACGTCGACGAGTCGATCCAGGAATATGTGCGCCGCACCTACCAGTTGCTGATCCATCGCCAGGATGCCGAGCGTCTCAAACAAGAGCTGTGCAACTGCAGCTCGGAGAGCGAATTGCCCGTCAGCGGTCGACATCTCGAGAGCGGAGCCCCGCTCAGGGTTACCCTCAAAGCCGGAGAGCTGTTCCCTGTGGTCGAGCCCTTTCACCACCAGTGGGTCGACCTCGTCAAGCAATTCCTGGCACGGATTCCCGTGGCCTGGGTCGACGACATCCAGGACAGCGGCATCCATCTGACCGGCGGGTCTGGTCTGCTCTTCGGTTTCAGTCAGGCCCTGCGCAACGCCACGGGTCTGACCGTCTGTCTGCCCGAACAGCCCCAGGGCTGCACCGCACGCGGACTGCAAACCATTCTCAAGTCGGCCACGCTGCGCAAGGCGCTCTTCAGCCAGGTGAGCCAGCCCAACGATGACTATTCACCCAAGAATCTGGTGGCCCAGCGCACCTCGCTGGGATGGACCGCCGCCCTGGCCCTGCTGGCCTCCAGCCTGTTCCTCTCGGCGGCCTCGGCCCACGCGCTCAAACTGGGAGCCCCTGACCCCTGGCTGGGCCCCGTCAGCGGGGTGGTCACGGCCGGTCTGGCGGCCGGCCAGAGCGACTCGAAGCCCAGCCAGGTTCTCAACCGCGAAGAGCAGCGCCAACTGCAGCGCATCAAGGCCGAGAACCAGCGCCTTTGGCGCTGGCTGGGTCGGCGTGAGATGTCCTCCAAGGGAGTGTCTGGCGGCATTCTGGCTCGCCTGGTCAGCCGGGATCCGCACAACTGGCTGTCGGGCGTGCGTCTCGACGTCGGCCAGGCCCAGGGCGTCAAAGTGGGAAGCCTGGTGATGGCCGAACAGGGTCTGCTGGGCAAGGTGGTGCAGGTCGACCAGCATTCCTGTCGAGTTCGCCTGGTGCTCGACCCGGCCTCGGTCATCGCCGCCACCCTTCCCCAGCGCAAGGCCGGTGGCGTGGTCATGGGCCGGGGCCTGGGCACGATGGAGATGAAGTATCTCGACCCCGACTGCGGCGTAAAGGCCGGCGACTCGGTGGTGACCAGCGGCCAGGATGGCCAGTATCCGCGTGGCCTGCCGGTGGGGCGCATCGAGCACCTCACTCGCAGTAACGACTCCAGCTTTCTCACCGCGGCGGTCGTACCCCACCTCAAACTGGACGATCTGTCCGAGGTGATGGTGCTGCGATGAGTCTTTTCCTGACGGCTGTCTTCCCGCTGCTGGCCGTGCTCTGCTCGGGCCTCTACGGACCCATCAGCCTGGGACTGGTGCTGCTGGCGGCCTGGCGCTACGGACTGCTGGGCGCAAGCTTGACCGGATTTTGGGCTGGACTCTGGTCGGCCGTTCCGGCCGGCCTGTTGTTGCCCAGTCTGCTGCTCCCCCCCCTCTTGGTGGGATGTCTGGCCGGCTACCTGGTGGAGAAGCGTCCGGTGCTCAGCGCCAGCCAGCGGGCCGTGGTGGGGCTCAGCCTCAGCGCCCTGGCTCTGCTGCTGCAGGTAGGCTTGAGCGGTTATTCACCGGCGCTGGTGGTGCAAACCGTGCTGGTGTGCTGGTGGAGCTGGGCCCTCTGGAGTGCCGGGCTGTTCTGGGTCACAAGCTTTCTGTTCCCCTGGCGAGAGTGGTGATTTCGGAAGAAAGCGGACTCGGTCTTCAAGGCAAACGTCGCCTGGCCATGCTCACCGGGTTGGCGGGCCTCATGGTGGTGGCCCTGGGGGCCCGTATGTACCAGTTGCAGATCCTCGAGCACCATCGATTGCTGGGCAAGGCTCAGTCCAATTCGGTATTCACCGACTACCGCGACGCCCCCCGCGGACGCATCTGGGATCGGCGAGGTCAACTGTTGGTGACCAATGAGCCCGAGTTCCAGCTCGAGGGCATTCCCGCCGAAGTCCCTCGCGATGCCACCAGTCTGCGTACCCTGGCGATGGCCACCGGGCAAAGCCCGAAGAAATTGAAGTCCCGTTTGCAGGCCATCCTCAAGACGGCCCCGTTGGAGCCCTTTGTTTTTGCCCGTTCACTCAAAACCGCCCAGGTGGTGGCCACCACTCGAGTGGTGGCTCAAATGAAGGGCCTGCAGTTAAAGATCCGCGAACGCCGCCGCTTCGTCGGAGGCATGCATGCCTGCCACAGCCTGGGTTACATGGGCGAAATCACCGCAGAAGAACTCAAGCGGCTGCGTCCGCTGGGCTACATGGCCCTGGACCGCCTGGGGAAAGATGGGCTCGAACGCACCTATGACCGCTGGTTGCGTGGCTCGAAGGGCGTGTCCAAGGTGTCGATCGACGCCCTGGGGCGCACGGTGAAAGTCACCGAACTGCGCCCTCCCAAACCCGGCTGCGACCTGCACCTGGCTCTCGATTGGGAACTGCAGAAGGTGGCCGAGGGCGCCCTGGCCAGCATGCTGAAGGAACTGCGGGAAACCAACCAGGAACTCAGCGGTGGTTCGGTGGTCGTCATGGAGGCCCAAACCGGCTCGGTACGCGCCCTGGTCAGCCTGCCTCAGTATGATCCGCGCCCCTTTGCCCGAGGCATCACCGAGAAGGAATATGCCCGCCTGCTCAACCAACCCGGTCTGCCGCTGCTGCACCGGGCCATCCAGACCCTTGCCTCGCCCGGGTCGACCTTCAAGCTGGTAACCAGCAGCGCCTCATTGCGCCACAGGCTGTGCACTCCGGGAACAGTTTTCTACTGCGGCGGCAACTATGCCGGTGCCAACTGCTTTGTCACTTCCGGCCACGGTTCCATCGGCTTCGAGGGCTCGCTGGCCCACTCTTGCGACGTAGTCTACTACATGCTGGGAGTGCAGCTGGGCATCCAAAGACTGGCCGAACACGCCCGACTCATGGGCCTGGGGTCGCCGACTCGCATCGACCTTCCTGGCGAGTCGGGAGGCATTTTCCCCGACGCCTCCTGGAAATGGAAGAATCTGGGCGACAAATGGTACGAAGGCGACACCGTCAACCTCTCCATCGGCCAGGGCTACATGCTGGTCACGCCGCTGCAAATGGCCGTGGTCACCGCTGCGGTAGCCAACGGGGGCAAGGTGGTTCGCCCTCACCTCGTCAACAAGATCCTGTCCTACCAGGGCAGGGTCATGGCTCGGCCCGGATTCAAGCCCGAACGGCGCCTGAAAATCGATTCCCGTCATTGGAGTGCCGTGCGTCAGGGGATGCGGGGCGCCGTGCTCTACGGAACCGGCGGGGCGGCCAACAGCCCCTATGTGCAGGTGGCGGGCAAGACCGGCACGGTGGAAAACAGCCCCAGCAGTGAAAACCGCCACGGACGCAACCACACCTGGTTCGTCTCTTTTGCCCCCTATGACCGGCCCGAAATTGTGGTGGTGGTTTTTCTGGAGAAATCCGGAGGCTACGGGGGAAGCCGCTGTGCTCCGGTAGCCCGAACGATCTACGACTATCTCTATGGGCCCAGTCAGGGGATTCGATGAATCCAAGAACCATTATTCCCACCCTGATGGGCCTGTTGACGGTAGGCTGGCTGGCCTGCCTTTCGGCCGGAGGCTGGCAAGGCCAGGGGTCCAAACAACTGGGACACATCGTGCTGGGGCTGGGCCTGATGTCGCTGGCCTCGCGAGCCCGCCCGCTCGATCTGCGGCGTCTGGCTCTGCCTTTCTACGCCGCCTGTGCGCTGGCCCTGGTGCTGGTCTTGCTGCCCGGCGTGGGACAAACCGTCAACGGCTCGCAACGCTGGCTCAGTCTGGGACCTTTGGGGTCCTGGCAGCCCTCGGAGTTCGCCAAACTGGCCCTGATTCTGGCGCTGGCCTGGACCTACCAGGGCAGGCAACAAGCGGGATGGGGTCGGTTTTTGCTGGCAGGCAGCTTTACGGCCGTGCTTTTTGGCTGCGTGGCCAAGCAGCCCGACCTGGGCACAGCCCTGGTGCTGGGCTCGATCTTCTTCGGCATGAGTTGGGTAGCAGGTGCTCCCGCCCTGGGCCTCTTCAGTCTGGTGGCTGGCGGTCTCAGCCTGGCTCCCTTTGTGCTGCACGAATACCAGAAGAACCGCCTGCTGATCTTTCTTCATCCCGAAACCGACCCCCGCGGCCTGGGTTACCACATTACCCAGTCGCAGCTGGCTATCGGTTCGGGACACTGGGTGGGCCAGGGGCTGTTTCAGGGCAGTTTGAGTCAGAACGGATTCGTGCCCGAAAACTGGACGGACTTCATCTTCTCGGTGATCGGCGAAGAGCTGGGGCTGTTGGGTTCGTGGGGCCTGTTGTTGTTGGCCAGTCTGCTGGGCATCCAGCTGCTCAGCGTGGCCGCCCGCTGTCGCGACCGATTCGATGCCTTATTTTGCTGCGGTGTATGCACGCTGCTGGGCTTTCAGGGGTTGGTCAACCTGTCGATGACGGTAGGCATGGCACCCGTGGTGGGGATTCCGCTGCCTTTTTGCACCTACGGCGGCAGCGCCATGCTCGTCAATCTGGCCGCGGTGGGACTGGTGATCGGCAGCGCCCGCGCCGAAGACGCCCACCCCAAGTTGCAGGAACTGCTGCGCGAGACCGACCCAGGCAGGGATGACTCCCCCAGCTGAAAAAGCCCCCTGGATGGTTCGTATCTTTCTGTTGTTGGCTCTTCTCTGCTTTCCCCTTGGGGCCGACGAACTGCCGTTGCAGCTCAAGGGCATTCTAAAAGGGAAAGTGGGGGAAACCCCCTACGAGCAGCCCTTCGACGCGCGCATGGAGCCGGGGGAAAAGCAGAACATTCGGGTAGAGATGGAAGAAATCGACCTGGAATTCGGACTGCAGCCCCGCTGGCACTACAGCAGCGGCAACCAGCCCGACGGCATCTTGCTGACGATGTTTATGCGCTGTCGCAAAGAGGGCCTCAAGTTGCAGCGTACCTCTTCGATCCTCGTGACTCCGGGCGAAAAGGCCAGCGTCGATATGCACGAGAAGGACGCCGAGCATCTGTTTACCGTCGAAGTCGAGGCCGCCCCGGCCAAACCCTGACCCCGACGGTGCAAGGACCCCTGGCGCGAGGGTAGAACTCGCTTGCGTCGTGAAAGTCATCCTTATTGCCGACGGCGACGCTCTGACGCGGCGTATCGTGTTCAGTGCCCTGGCCAATCCCGAACTGGAAGTGGTCGATGCCAGCATTCCCGAAGAGGTGCTGCAACGAGTGCGCCAGCACCCCGTGAACGTGGCTCTGATCGACTACGACCTGACCCGTTCTGACCCCACGCTTCTCAAATCTCTGGCCGAGGCCTCGCCGGGCTCCCGTCGAGTGGTGTTGGTACCCCCCGGTCTCAGCGCCCACGAGCACCTGCAGATCGAAAGCGACGAGGTGCTGGAGAAGCCCCTGACCCCCATGAACCTGCTGCGCTGCGTAAGTCAGCTGCTCGGCCCCGAAGGCACCCCCCTCGAGGCCCGTCCGCTGCACGACCTGGAGCGCCAGCAGCTGCTGCAGTATGCGCGCCATCTGGCCCAGCTGCGTCGCGAAGATGAACGCAAGGGTCAGCAGCTCAAAGAGGCACACGCCAGGCTGCAAGAGTTTGAGAAGATGAAGGACATGTTCCTGGCGCTGGTCAGCCATGAGCTGCGCACGCCGCTCACAGCCATCAAGGCCAGCTCACACATCCTTCAGCGCATGCTGCGCGATGCTCCCGCCGGGTCCAAGGAAGAGAAGCTCTCAGGAGTGGCTCAGAACCTGGGCGCTGCCACCCAGCGCATGGAGGGGCTGATCCAGGAGTTGCTTTCCTATCACGCGGTGCGCAACGGAGTGGCTCCGTTCGAATTGAAACCGGCTGACCTGGGTTCCATCGTCCACTCGGTCGTGCGCGAGCTCGAACCCTCGGCCGTCAAACGGGGCCTGCAGGTCTTGATCTCCATTCCCCCCTCGCTGCCGCTTATGCTGGGCGATCAGCCCCGACTTCGTGAAGCCATTACTCACCTCATACGCAATGCCATTCAACACAATGTCGAAGGCGGCGAAGTCGAGGTGTCGCTTCAGGAGGACTCCAGCGGGTTACAGCTCACCGTGGTCGACACCGGTGTGGGCATCTCTCAAGAACAGCGAGAGCGGGTATTTCTTCCTTTCTACCAGGCCCACGAGGTACTGACGCGCCGGGTAGAGGGCATCGGTCTGGGCCTGGCCATCACGCGACACATTGTTGAATCTCATAATGGCCGCATCACTCTGGCCGGCGAACTGGGCAAGGGCACCGAGGTCCGCGTCTGGTTCCCCCTGCAGCCCCCCGACGTGCACATCGCGGAATTCAGCCCGGTCAGCCCTGAGCATCTCGAGCGATATCGCAGCGAAGACCCGGGCAGGCTTTTCGACTACTCGCGGGAGCTCTATGCCGCCTTGGAAGCCGAGCGAGTGCGCCGACGCCATCTGGAAGACCAGTATCGGGCCATGGAAAGCACTTTCCTGGAAACCCTGACGGCCTTGATGCAGCAGATCGATTTGCGCGGAACTCATCGTGGCTCTCACGTGGAAAGAGTCATCCTGTGCGCCAACGAGGTGGCTCGACGCATCGACCCTACCCTGCCCGACAATCGCGATTTCCAACTCAGTCTGCTGCTGCACGACATCGGCAAAATCGGGGTGGCCGAAACGCTGCTGCATAAGGTTGGGGCGCTTTCCAAAGACGAACAGCTGCAGCTACAGGCGCACGTATCCATTGGCGCTGATATGCTGGCCAACATCCAGCTCATGGAACAGGCCCTGCTGGGGGTGCGTCATCACCACGAGCGCTGGGACGGCAAAGGCTATCCCGACGGGCTCTCGGGGCAGTCCATTCCGCTCTGGGCCCGCATCATTGCAGTGGCCGACGCCTTCGACGCCATGACCCAGGATCGCCCCTACCGCAAGGCTCTGAGCCTGGACGAGGCCCGCAGCGAAATCGAACGCAGCGCCGGCAGCCAGTTCGACCCCGAAGTCGTCAAGGCGTTTCTCTCGGGCTGGGACAGTCTGAAAAGCGCCATTGAGAAGTCCAGCGAAATCGATCGCACAATGCAAAGCGCTCAGGTGGAGTCACCATGCCCGTAGCCGACCTTCCCTTGAACGAAAAAGAGCGACTGGCCGCGCTCTATGCCCGCAACCTGTTGGACACGCCCCCCGAAGAGCGTTTTGACCGAATCTCGCGGTTGGCCGCCCGCTACCTGGGCGTTTCAATCGCCTATGTCGCCTTCATGGATTCCGACCGCCAGTGGTACAAGTCGAAATGCGGCATGGACGTTTGCGAGGTGTCTCGCCGCGACTCGATTTGTGCTCATACCATTCTTTCGTCCGAGCCCATCATCTGTCCCGACACGCTACAGGAGCCACGCTTTGCCGACAACCCCAACGTGGTGGGCGGGCCGAAGATCCGCTTCTACATGGGCCAGCCCCTGTCGACGCCCGACGGCTTCAACATCGGCACTTTCTGCGTCATGGACTTCCACAGCCGACCGGTCTCAGACCAGGAAGTGAAAGCCTTTCTCGACCTGGCCCAGTGGGCCCAGAACGAGGTCAATCTGCTCGACGTGCTCCACCTGCAACAGGAAATTGTCGAGATCAATCGTCAACTGGAGCGTCGCAACCAGTTCATCCGTGGCGTCCTCGGCCAGTATGTCACCGATCAAGTGGCCGAGCAGGTGTTGGAGCACCCCGAGGGCCTCAAATTGGGCGGAGAGCTGCGCGAAGTCAGCATCTTGATGAGCGACTTGCGGGGCTTTACCCCCATGTCGGAGCGCTCGAGCCCCGAACAAATCGTGGCTCTACTCAATCGCTATCTGGGACGCATGACCGAGGTCATCGAGCGCCATGGCGGCACCATCGACGAGTTCATCGGCGACGCCATCCTGGTGATCTTTGGCGCCCCCTTGCCCGTGGCCGACCACGCCCGCCGCGCGGTGGCCTGCGCCCTGGACATGCAACTGGCCATGCAAGAGTTCAACGAAGAGAGCCGGGGGCTGGGCATGACCGAAATGCAGCAAGGAATTGCCGTCAACACCGGCGAGGTCGTGGTGGGCAATATCGGCTGTACCTCGCGCATGAAATACGGCGTGGTGGGAAGCCCGGTGAACATCACCGCCCGCATCCAGTCCTTCACCTTGGGCAACCAGGTGCTGATTTCCGAGAGAACGCTGCGCGAACTGAAGGGCCAGGCCCGAGTCGATGGTCACCTGAGGGTCAAGGTGAAGGGCGTCGACGACCCGGTGTGCATTTACGAAATCGGCGGACTCAAGGGTGCACGCCCGTTGGAGTTGCCCCTACCGCCCCACCTACGCGAGGTGGATCAGGCGAAGGTCCAGGCCCAATCCAACCAGGCCTGAGCATCGGTGCACTCGGGTTCGGGCAGGGCCGCGGGCAGTTGGGGCTTGCGATCGTCCTCGGCGTTCATGGTAGCTTCAATCTACCCCCGGGGCCTGAAGAATTTCTGAAATTGCCTCTACCCTAGTCGCTCAGGGCTTGATGGTCCTGCACCACCTGCCCGGCATACACCCGGCTGAACTCGGCCAGGGCCGTCTGCAATTGGGGGCTACGATCGCCAATCCAGTCTTTGAGTTCTCCGGCCTTGCCCTGCGTGGCGTGGGCCTGGGCGAGCAACCTGCCCATGTGGCGGGCCACGTTCTCGGCCTCGTCCAGCGACAGTTTTCCGAGCTTCAGCGAATCCTTGGCCGACTGGCGTTCGCGCAAGAGATACACCCCGTCGCGATCGCGGGCAATGTCCATCCAGGGATCTTTCGGGGCCCCCAACTGCTTGAAACTGGACCTCAGCTTTTCGGCGTCGCAACCGCTCGGCTCGGGCGAATCGGCCAGCAAGGCGCTGGGCAACACGTGCTTGACCTCAAGCAGCCAGGGTAACTCTTGCTGGCCTTTCTGCGCCAGCAAATAGAACCGCTCCAAACCCATGGAACTGCCACCGGCATCGAGACGCACTCCCCGGTCGAGGATGCGAGCCCCCTTCAAATCGAACTTCTTGAGCAAAGCGTCCAGGTGCTTGCGCTGGCTGGGGTTCAACTCTCGCAGCCGGTCATCGAACTGAAGGCGATATCCCTCCGACCCCAGGGTGGCCCATTTCGAAAGCAAGTCGGCCTGGGTCTTTTTCTCCGCCTTTTGAATCAGCTTCAGCACCGGCTCGCGGGCCTCCGAAGCTTTGACGCTCAGGCTGGAGGACGGGCTGTCTTGGGCGAATTCGCGAATGCTTCGAGCGTAATGGCGCCCCAGGGCCGACACTACCCGCTCGGATTCTTCCTCGGACCAACCCTCCATGCGTCCAAGCAAGGCCAGACTGGCCCCTGCTCGGCACAGGTCGTAGTCGGCCCTGCCCTTGCCGCCCTGGTCGAAGTCGTTGAGCGTCCAGACCACTTCACCCGAGGCCTTGCGCACGGTTCCAAAGTTGCCTACGTGGGCATCGCCCGCCAACCATAGCCTTGGAGCCGGACCGGGCAGCAACTGAGCCAGTTGCCGATAAGGCCCCTGGAGGTCTTCGCGAAACAACTGAGGGAACATCCGATAGAGCATCATGGGCCCCTCTTCACGCAAAGCCTCGCGTCTTAAAGCCAACGCCTCGGCACCAACCCCCAGAGCCCGCTCATAGTCGGCCAGCCATCCCGGCATTGAGGCCGAACTGCGCAATGGCCCCCCGCCCGGGCCCAGGGCCACGAGGTCCGAGACATCGCAGACTTCGCCAGACGACGACCGGGAAGGCGTGGGTCCGCTGTGAAAACCACTCGCCCTCAGCCAGGGATTCCCCCCCGCAATTTTCACGGGACGTCCTTCTCCTCCACATAGATGTACTCGTATTCCCGAAACCGATCCAGCCACAGTTGCACGCGGTAGGTCATGGCTGAACTGCCTCCCACGAAGCGAAAAAAATCGAAGGTCTGCGTCTCTCCCCACGGCACCGAAAGCGACTTGAACTCGCCCGGGTCCATGTAGCACCACCACTGGTAATTGCGATGCACTTCAAGGCGGCTGCGGGTGTTGTTGTAAACCCGGATATTCTCTTCGGGTTGCGACGAGGCCGGCCCCCCCAGCGCCAGGGCGGCCCCCATCCAGCAAGCGAAAGCAAAGGAACGCATGCAGGAGTCCTTTGCCTTGTTTACGCAAAGAGCCTGCATGGAATGGCGACTCGTTCTCTGGTCTGGAGTTCTGCTACTTTGGGTCGGCGTCGGTTATGCCTGGAGCCAACAAGAACGGATCTTGCTGCGCCGCAAGTCCCCCTATAACGAAATTCAGGTTGCCCAGCAGGGCCACGAACGCATTCTGCGGGTGCGCCAGGGGGCTCAGTTCGTCGAAGAATCCCGCTGCGACATGCGGCGCCCGGCTCACCTGCTGCACCAGTACAGCCGACTGCAACTGGTGGCCTCACTCTACCCTGGAGAGCTGCGGCGAGCCCTGGTCGTCGGCCTGGGCGGCGGCAGTCTCTCCAAGGCCCTGCTGGAGGTCTACCCCGAACTTCAGGTGGACAGCCTGGAGCTCGACCCCGAAATCGAACGGGTTGCCCGTCAGTTCTTCCGATTTCCCGTGGGTGGTCGGTCGCGTAGCCTGGTTCAAGACGGTCGCGCCTACCTGGAAGCTTGCTCGGAGAGTTACGATCTGATCGTTCTCGACGCTTTCGACGGCCTGGAGATACCCGAGCCCCTGCGCACTCGCGGGTTCTATCAACAGGTGCTCCGGCATCTGAACCCCGGCGGCGTGGTGGCTTCCAACCTGCACCGCCGCAGCCAGACCTACGACCGCGACCGGGCCACGCTGGCGGCGGTATTTCCCCACCAGACCGGCCTCAGAGGTACCGGGCTGGTCATCGTTCTGTCTTCCGACTCTCCTCTGCAACTGCATAGGGAACGCTGGAATGCCCGTTGGGGATTCCAGGCCGACCCACTTCTTCGGCTACAGGAGGCAACACCTGATTTTAACAGTGATGCAATACCCTTTGACGATCCTCCCTGAGTCGCAAGGAAGTTTCCATTATGTAACAGAAGGATGCCCGGCTCGAAGCATCAAGGAGAATCAGCATTCAGAATGGACAGCACGACGGAGGTCGTAGAGGGTGGAGAGCCGAGCGGTGAGCCCTCCCCGGTGGCCAACAAACCTATGAGAACACTTGTCGCCATCGGCGATTTACACGGAGATTATTATCGCCTGGAGAGGCTCCTCAATGAGTCGAATCTGCTGCTGCCCGGAACCCGTGCGTGGAACCCCGAGCAAACTCAGGTCGATCTCATTCTGATCGGCGACTATGTCGACTGGCGCAACGAGCCACTTGAGGGTCCAGAAGACGAATGGCCCAGGGGCTCGCGTAAAATTCTTGAAATGCTCTTCTCGCTGCACCGAGAATTGGAAACGCTGCGCGCTACCGTGCCCGGTTTCGAAAGCCAGCTCTACACCATCCTGGGCAACCACGACGAGATGATGCTGGAAGCTCACCAGATTTTCTCGTTTCTCGAGGTCGACAAACTCGACGAGTTTCTCAGCTCGATGGGCCACAGCATCCAGGTAAAGCACGCCATTCAGGCCCTGGGGCTTGGGCCCGGTCAGGTGGAACGCGTATTGAAGTTCCTCAACTGGTACGTTCAAGGCGGCCAGGCCACCATTCTGGGATACGAGGGCCTGGCTCGCTGGAAGGCCGAGATGGACGGCGACATGGGTCAGTTCCTGCGCCAGTACCTGCGTCTGGGCGTGGTTGTCAACAATCGTCTTTTCGCCCACACCGTGCCCGACTATCGCGAGTTCTGGCGTCCCATTGAAGAGATTGCCACTTTGCCCGAATCGGGCTACCGGCGAGCCAAAGAAGCCTTTCTCTGGAGCCGCAAGGTTTGGGGCTTTGACTATTGCACCGGTTCTCGTACGGCTCCCTTCACCTCCGAAGAGATCGACGAAATGCTCGGCGGCATGGCCGTCGAGGGCCTGGTGGTGGGGCACACCCCGCTGCCTCACGACGGCCGACCGGTCATCGCCCACGGCGGGCGGGTGATCAACATCGACCTGCACGCCTATCCGGGCAGTGAGGCCCTGATCCAGACCTACCAGCCGGGGGACAATTCGACCAGCGCTCCCCTGCGGGACCTGTCTCTGGGTCGTTAGCTTGCCCGCTTCCATTCAGGAATTTGGGGAAAAACTCACCGCCAACGTCGAGAAGGTGATTCTCGGCAAACGTTCGGCGGTGCTTCTCGTGGCCGTGGCGCTGCTCTGTGAAGGGCACATCCTGCTTGAAGACGTTCCTGGCGTGGGCAAGACCATGCTCAGCCGGGCGGTGGCTCGCAGTCTCGATTGCAGCTTTGCCCGGGTGCAGTGCACGCCCGACCTGTTACCCAGCGACCTGGTGGGGGTCAGCATTTTCCACCCCGGCAAAGGTGAATTTCAATTCCGACCCGGCCCGGTACACCACCAGATCGTGCTTTGCGACGAAATCAACCGGGCTACCCCCAAAACCCAATCGGCTCTGCTGGAGTGCATGGAAGAGCGTCAGGTCACCGTGGATGGCCAGAGCTACGCCATGCCCCGGCCTTTTCTGGTGCTGGCCACCCAGAACTCGATCGAGTTCGAGGGCACTTTTCCCCTGCCCGAAGCCCAACTCGACCGGTTTCTCCTCAAAATCAAGATGGGCTACCCCGACCTCGGCTCGGAAATCGCCATGCTCGAGACCCATGCCAGCGACGGGGTCTTGCAGCAACTCGAGCCCATCCTGGCGGGCCCCAAACTGATCGAGCTTCGTCAACAGCTGCAGCAGGTGCGCGTCGAAGAACGACTTCGCGAATATCTGGTCACCTTCGTCCAGGCCACGCGTCAGCAACCCGGCCTGCGCCTGGGCGCCAGCCCTCGAGGTTCGCTGGCGCTCTTTCGCTCCAGCCAGGCCTGGGCTGCCCTGCAGGGACGCAGCTACGTCATTCCCGATGATATCCAGGCCATGGCCCTGCCGGCCCTGGCCCATCGCCTGCTGGTTCACGGGGCCAGCGCTGGCCTGGCCGAGTCGGCCCTGACAAAGTTGCTAGAACAACATCCAGTTCCTGTCTGACAAGGAGTAGTTATGGTTCGAGTCCGCTTCGCCCCCAGTCCCACCGGCTTTCTGCATGTCGGCGGGCTGCGTACGGCGCTCTACAATTATCTTTTGGTGCGACGCCACGGGGGCAAGTTTCTGTTGCGCATCGAGGACACCGATCGCAGCCGCCTCGTCGAAGGCGCTGTGGAAAACATTCTCGACTGCCTGAGCTGGGCGGGCATCTCCCCCGATGAAGGGGTGGGCTGCCAACCCGAGGGCGACCACGGACCTTATGTGCAGAGCCAGCGCCTGCCCATCTACCGCCAGTATGCCGACCAGCTGCTAGAGGCAGGTCTGGCCTACCGCTGCTTCGCCACCGCCGAAGAACTGGCGGCCATGCGCGATGCCCAGGGGCGCGGTGGCTACGACCGGCGCTATCGCGACTTCGACCCCGCTGAAGCCCGGCGCCGAGCCGAGGCCGGCGAGGCCCACGTCATTCGCCTCAAAGCCCCCCTGGAGGGCGCCGTCGAGTTTGACGACCTTGTGCGCGGATCGATTCGCTTCGACGCCACCCAGGTCGACGATCAGGTGCTGCTCAAATCGGACGGTTTTCCCACCTACCATCTGGCAGCAGTGGTCGACGATCACCTCATGGACATCACCCACGTGATTCGCGGCGAGGAATGGCTGAGTTCTACCCCCAAGCACCTGCTGCTCTATCAATTCCTGGGCTGGAGCCCGCCGCGCTTTGCCCACCTGCCCCTGGTGGTCAATATGCAGGGAAAGAAGCTCTCGAAACGCGACGGTGATGTGTCGGTCGACGCCTACCGCGAGCAGGGCTATCTGGCCTCCGGGCTGCTCAACTTCCTGGCCTTGCTGGGCTGGAGCAACGGAGACAATCAGGAGTTTTGGACGCTGGAAGAGATGGGCAAAGTCTTTTCCCTGGAGAGAGTGCAACCCTCACCGGCCGCTTTCGACTTCGACAAGCTGCGCCATATCAACCAGCAGCATCTCTTCCGCATGAGCGACGAGGCCATCGCCGACCTGCTGCCCCCCTGGTTCGAACGCGCCGGCGAGGCGGTTCCCCCTCGCGATTACCTGGTGAAGGTGGTGGGCCTGATGAAGCAGCGCTGTACCTTGCTGCCCGACTTCGTGGAGCCGGCCCGCTATTTCTTTCACGACCCTACAAGCTATGACGAGGCCACGCTGAAGAAGCGTTGGAAAGCCGAAACCAACGCCCTGGTGCTGGCCTACGCTCAACGGCTGGGCGAACTCACCGGCAACTGGCAAGCCGGCGAACTCGAAGCCGCGCTGCGCTCGCTGTGCGAAAGTCAGGGGCAGGGTGCGGCGGCCCTGATTCACCCGGTCAGGCTGGCCCTTTCGGGGGTGGGGGGAGGCCCGGGCCTCTTTGACATGATGCAGTTGTTGGGCCCCGAAGTGTGTCTGCGTCGGCTGCAAAAGGCAGCCCAGGTGATCGCGCTATGAAACGAGTGTTGGCGCTGGATTTCGACGGCGTGATCTGGGACAGCGTGGGCGAGTGCTTTGTGATGGCACGCCGAGCCTATCAGAACCTGTACGGTCTGCCCTGTTCAGACCTCGAGGCCTGCTTTCGCCGGGGGCGCTGGTTGGTGCGCACCGGGGGCGATTTCTTGCTGGTGCTGCAACTGGCCATGGCCGACCCCGACCGCGACCTCACCCACTTCGACCACCAGGAGTTCGGGCGACTCCAGCAACAGAAGGCCGAGGAATGCCATGAGTTTGCTCGAGAATTCTACCGTCTGCGCGAGGAGTGCCGCGAGCAGCACTGGGACGAATGGTGCTCCTATCAACAGGCCTATCCTTCCTTTCTGCAGCAGCTTCCCAGGCTGCGCGAACAGTTTGCCGAGATCGCCATCTGCACCACCAAAGACCGCGAATCGGCCCGCCAGTTGCTGCAGTCGGCCGGACTGGAGTTCAAGATTTGGGGCAAAGAATCGGGGCTGCACAAGGGCGAGCAGATGCGTCAGCTGTTCCAGGAACTGGGGGTCGAGCCCGCCCAGGTGTTCTTCATCGACGATCTGGTCGACAATCTTCTCCAGGTAGCCCCGTTGGGCGTGGCCTGTGGCCTGGCGGGCTGGGGCTACAACACCGAAATCGAACGCCAACGGGCTCGAGAGCAGGGGTTTCCCGTGTTGGAACCTTTCACCCTCTGCGAGTCGCTCGCACAGAATTGGGGCAGCGGGTGCGTTCGACCCGCCTGATTCTTTTCGATATCGACTGCACCCTGATGCGTACCGACGGGGCGGGCATGCGGGCGCTGCGTCGTGCTTTGCTGGATGTCCTGGGAGTGGTACGCGAAGACCAGGTCATGCCCGACGGCCAAACCGACCCCAATATTGTGCGCGAACTACTGAAAACCCAGGGTATTCCTCCCTCGCTGTGGCCCGGCTACGAACGCGAGATTCTCGAAGCCTACCCGCCGCTGCTGGCCGAAGAGCTCGACCCCAGCCGTTCCCGACTCGAGCCAGGCGTTCAGGAACTGCTGGATCACCTTGCCCAGGACCAGCGATTCCATTTGGGAGTGCTCACCGGCAATCTTGAGGTCACGGCCCGGCTCAAGCTCGATCTTTTTGAACTCAACCCCACCTTTCCCGTCGGCGCCTTCGGCTCCGACTGCGCCGACCGCAACCGACTGGGTCCGGTGGCGCTCGAGCGCGCCCGACGCCACTATCAAGAGGACTATGCACTGAGCGACATCTGGATCGTGGGCGATACCCCCAAAGATGTGGCGGTGGCCCGAGCTCTGGGGGGTCGGGCACTGGCCGTGGCCACCGGCAGCTGGAGCCGACCGGCTCTGGAAGAGTCTCTGCCAGACGCCTGCCTGGACAACCTGAGCCAGCTGGACAGAGTGTTGGAAATCCTACACAAGGCTTGACCCGGCTGACGATTTGTGGGATTTAAGTAGAAGACATGATCAACACGAATTTGTCGCTCACCCCGCTCCAGGGCCTTCCCACCACCCCCCAAAAGACAGCGCCTGCAGCGCCCGTTGCCCAGGAGCCTGCGGTTCCCCAGGACGGAGTGCAGCTTTCGGCCCTTCCCACGGTAGAGAAGAAGCCGTTGCGCGAGGCTACGGGCGAAATGGCCGAGATGGTCGAGAGCATGCTGGCTGCCGAAGAACAGCTGCGGCTCGACGCCAAAGCCGATATCTCCACGGTCATCGCTCGCGAGCAACGCCAGTCGGAACAGTCCAAGGTTCCCATTGCGATGCTCGACTTCGGGTCGGCGCCCGAAGTGCCCGTATACAACAGCAATATCGACGGTTTTCTGGCCAAGCTGGCCAAAGACGCCCAGGAGCCCGAGGCGGGCCACGGTCCCAAGGGCAAAGAAAAGCACGGCCTGCTGGGTGGGCACCTGGGCATTGAGGGGGCCGAACACGCCGCCCACGACCTTGTCGCCGCCAAAACTCATGCCGCGGGCGAGGTGCTGAGCGCAAAAGGGGAAGCCGTCCAGGAAGCGCTCAATCTGACCGTTTCTGGCAAGCACGCCACCTCCGAGGTCCACCACGAGGTCGTATCTCACAGCAGCGAGGCAGCCGGCCACGCCATGAGCGGCCTGGCGGCTGGCCTTACGGGGGCACTGGCAGCGGGCTCGGGCGCTCTGGGCGCCGTGCTGCTCCACACCGGCGTGAAAACCATGAAAGAAGGCATCCAGCACAAAGATGCCGAGCACGCCATTGAAGGCTTGAACTCCACGCTGGTGGGCACGCGCAGCGTGGCCGCTGGCGTGAACATGGCCGGACACCTGATTCACGGCAGCGAAATTCTCACCACCGTGGCCTCGGCTGCAAAGAGTGTGCTGACCCCCCTGGGTGTGGTTCACGGGGCCATTGACGTTGGCCTGGGTGCCAATCAGGTCATCAAAGGAATCAAGGCCAAAGACGGCGCCAAAATCACCAAGGGTGCCCTGGGCATCGGTCTGGGCGGTGCCCTCATTGCGGCTGCAGCGGGCGGCGGCATCCCGGCCATCGTGGCTGCCGGGGTATTCCTCACGGGCAAAGTCGTTCACTCGGTACGCCAGTCGCGCAAACAGGCCGCCTCGGGCGAAGGCGGTCCCGAACACTAACCACTAGGCGCTGGGGAAGAAGTAGCTCCGACAGCCTTCCATGAGGCCCAGAAAGGCCGAAGAATCTGCCTCGGTAGCGGCCGCGCGCAAGGCTTGCAAAGAAGCTTCCAGGGCGTCGTAGACCTGAGGCGTGTGCTGGTTCAGCGATTGAATTTGATGATAGAGTTCGGGGTTTTCTGCCGCCACCTCAGCGGCCGTTCGAGCCTGCTTGGAAAAGGTGGTGCTGGCAATCGGCCCAAGCTCGGCAAAGCCCACCCCCAGGCGACTCAGGGCCTGGCCAAAGAGCAAATTGACCGTGTGGCTCAAGCCCAGCAGGGCAACCATGACTCGATCGTGATCTTCTAATCCGATGGGACACAGGCTGACGGCGGTATCTCGGAACAAACTGCAGGCCAGATCGGTGGCCTCAGAGTCGCCGGCGTCGCAGACCAGTACGGTGCGCCCGGTGAGAACCACCGTTCCAGGGGCGAACATGGGGTGCAGACTGGTGACCCGATATCCCTGAGCAGCGGCCCGACGCAAAGGCTGGACGAGGTGGCTTTTCAGCGACCCGATGTCGCAAACCACGGGATTTCCCGGCCAACCCAGGCACTGCTCCAGCGACTCGGGCAGCATGGCCAGCGGAGTGCACAGAAAGACCAGCTCAAAAGGCTGTTGACGAGCCTCGGCCAGTTGCGAGAACTCGGGGTCACCGGTCAGATCGAAGCCCTCGACCTGATGTCCCTGGCCCAGCAAAAAGCGCCGCAACCAGCGACCCATGCGCCCTTCGGAACCCACCAGCAAAATGCGCCGCAGACCCTGGGGGCTGGTGACCACCTGGTCTTCGGCCTGAGTTCGTACCGCCGCCTCGATCAACGATTCGAGAACCGACTCGGCCAGGCTGGGGTCAAAGCCCAGGTTGCGAGCCAGGTCTCTACCGCGCTGCATAACCTGAGCTTCTACGCGAAAGTCGCGCAGGGGCAACTGAGCTCGGCGTTTCGCCTCGCCGATCTGGCGGCTGGTCTGAAGCCGCTCGGCCACCTTCTCCAGAATTTCTCGATCCAGATCGGCCACGCGCTGGCGCAAACGCTGCAGGTCCTCTTGTGGAGCAGACATCTGGCCTAGTTTGAGGCCCTGCCCTTGAGGCCCTCCCAGGAGGGCTCGAGCCTGTGAAGGAAAGGGGTCCGATGAACAAAGTTGCTCTGGTAACCGGCTCCGGCATCCGCCTGGGGAAAGCCATCGCCCTCCAGCTCGCCCGCCAGGGATATGACCTGGCCCTGCACTACCGAGGCTCACAGCAGCCCGCCCAGGACACCCTCGAGCAAGTAGAAGCTCTGGGACGTCGGGGTGCCCTGTTTCAGGCTGACCTTTCCCAGGCCGACCAGGTCGAATCGATGTGTAAGGCTGTTCTGGAAAGCTTTTCGCGCGTTGATGCCCTGATCAACAGCGCCGCCATCTTTTACCCCACGCCCAGCCTGCAAGAATCGCTGCAGCACTGGGACGAGTTCCTCAATTTGAACCTGAAGGCGCCGCTGCTCACCACCCTTCACCTGGAAAACACTCTGCGCCACCACCAGGGCTGCATCGTGAACATCGTGGACATTTACGCCCAGCGTCCCCTGGCTCGGCATCTGCCCTACTGCGTTTCCAAGGGCGGCCTCTGGACACTAACCCAGAGCCTGGCCCTGCAACTGGCCCCCGAAGTTCGGGTGAATGCCGTATCGCCGGGAGCCGCCCTGCCACCGGCCGGGGCCCCTCCCGAAGCGGCCGAAAAACTGGCGACACCCATTCCGCTGCAGCGCATCGGCTGTGCCGAAGACATTGCCGAGGCGGTGGGCTACCTGGTGTCGGCTCCCTTCGTAACGGGCCAGATGCTCTGCGTAGACGGCGGCCGAACCCTGAGGATGTAGCGGACTCTGGCCTGCGGTGGCGAAGATGACGAAATGCGCGGTAACCGACTCAGCGATCTCCTCATTCTGGCATCCATGATCGGCCTGGGGGCTGCCTTCTCCGCTTATCAGCGCCAACCCGAGTCGTCTTCAACACCCCGGCCTACGGCCCAGGCCAGCTCTGCGGTCGGGTTTCCCGAACGCGCCGTGCCCTTCCAGCTCAGCACTCTCAATGGCCAACAGGAGAGCTTTTCCGGCAACGGACCGGCCATTTTTACCCTGACGGCCATCGGCTGCGACGGCTGTCGCAAGCGGGTGCCTCTCGACGGTCAATTGTGGGAGATGGCCAACAAGGCGAAAGTTCCGGTGTGGAACCTGCTGGTCTATGCCACGCCCCCGGCCGGGGCCAACTTTGTGGCCGAGTTCGCTCCCCGGGCTGACCACATTGTGGTCGATCCCCAAGGCCAGGTTTCGGTAAATCAATATGGCGGCAGCGACGCCAACTGCTGGATGATGATCGGCGCCGACGGTCGCTTCCTCTACCGTGGCAAAGAAGACCTCGACGCCATGAAGCGCGCCCTGGACACCCTGATCATTCGCTAGTGCCCCGGATCCAGCTCTGGCTCATCTCGCTGGTCTACCTCTGGGGGTTGGGCCAATCTCTGGCCGGGCACAGCTGCCACTGGTTGCCCGGCCTGATGTCTATCGCAGCCCCGTTCTTTTTCGCGGCGGTGGCGCTGCTGGCCTTGGGCTGGGCGTGGCGCTGGCCCAAGGCCGCTCTGGCGCTGGTCCCCTGGCTCCTGCTGGGGTTCTGGCTGGCTCCGCGCTGGGTCGGCTGGCACCCCCAACATCGGGGCAACCTGCGAGTGGTATCGATGAACTGCAACTACTTTGAAGGCGATTTCGCCGGCCCCGTCGTGAAAAATCAAGACGCCGTGAAACCATTGTTGCTCGAACTGAAGCCCGACGTGATCTGTCTGCAAGAATACTCTACCGACTCCGCCGAGAACAACCAACGTTTCGACGCCATCCTGCAGCAACAACTGGGCCTGCGCTATCGTTTTGACAAAAATCACGGCACGGCCGTCTTCAGTCGCTATCCCATCTTGGGATATGCCATGGAGAAATTTCCCGACTCTCAAAATCTGTATTGCTGGGCAGACCTGCAATGCCCCAAGGCCACCCTGCGAGTCTTCAACCTGCACCTGGAATCCTACGGCCTGAAACTGAGAGGCAGCAAGCTAAAAAGGCTGATCTCGGGTGCCTCGGTTCGACCCCAACAGGCCGAGCGAGTGGCCGAAGCCGTGGCCCAGAGCCCCTTTCCGGTGCTGCTCTGCGGCGATTTGAACGACACCCCGACTTCCTATGCCTATGGCCGGTTGACCGCCCTGTTGCGCGACGGGTTCTGCCAGGCCGGCAGCGGCCTGGGGTTCACCTACCAGGGGCCCATCCCCGGCCTGCGTATCGACTACATCATGGCCCAACCCCCGCTCACGTTTCGGGGCTACCGCAATGCGGCAGCCCCGAAATTCATGGACCATCGGCTGGTTATAGCCGACCTGAGCCTGTAGGCCTATTGGGTTTGCAGGAACACGCTGACCTGCAGCGAGTTGTTGTTGCCCACCACGAAGTCGAGCAGAGTGTCGTTGTTAAAGTCGGCCACTTCAAGGCCGGTGGGAGCCGTGCCATTGCTGGGAATGTCCAGCGGAGCACTGAAGGTTCCGTCGCCCTGACCCAGATAGATCAGCACGCTGTTGCTGCCCGCACCGGAGTTCGTGATGGCGATGTCCTGGTTGCCGTCGCCGTTAACATCCAGGCACCGTACGGCGTTGGGTCGGTCCTCGGCCACCAGAGTGGGCCCGGCCACAAAGGTTCCGCCCACGGCGCCAAAGAGCACCGTAACCGAATCGTTGCCCGCATCGCCGTCCACACCCCGATTGGCCACGGCCACGTCGGCGATGCCGTCCTCGTTGAAGTCGGCCACTCCAATGCCGCGGGGGAAAACCCCGGTAGCCGCAGTGGTGGGAGCCAGGAAGTTACCGGCGCCGTTGCCGCGGAACAGATTCACCTCGTCGGTAGTGAGATCGCTGACGGCCACGTCCAGGTTGCCATCTCCATTGAAGTCGCCAATGCCCAGCGCCGCCGCCGAATTGGCATTGCCTGAATCCAGCGTGAAAGGAACGGCAGGATTAAAGGTTCCGTCACCCACTCCTCGACTGAAGGTCATCGTGCCCGAACCGATGTTGCTATTGACCGCGTCGAGAATGCCGTCCCCGTTAAAATCGGCCAGGCCGACAAACTGGGGGTTGTCACCCACGACCTGGAAGACGGGGGCATCGAAGGTTCCATTACCATTGCCCAGCAGCACCGCCAGTCGATCCTGATTTTGCTCGGGCACGATGATGTCCAGAAAGCCATCGCCATTCAGGTCACCGGTGGCGACGTCGGTGGGTGCCCCCACGATGTCGATGACCGACACGGCAAAGCCGCCCAGGCCATCGCCGAGCAGCAAAGACAGCTGGGTGTTGTCGAAATTGGTCGCCACGATGTCCAGATTACCGTCGTTATTGAAATCGCCGCTGTCGAGCAGCAACATCGTTACGCCCAGGTTCACGGTGGTCGGCGCCGCAAAGTTGGGCACACCGCCGCCGATCGTAATGGCCGTGCTCAACGCCTCGTTGAGACCGGGCGAGGTGGCCCTCAGGATGAACGTTCCTTTGCGATCGAGTTGCAGATTATTGAACGTCACGCTGCCATTGATGAGGTCGCCCACCAGCGTGCCGCTCAGGGTGGCTCCGGTGGGGTTGGTGGCCAGCGACACCGTGATCGGCACGTTGGATATGGGGAGAATCTGATTGTTGGCATCCTGGAACTGCACTTCCGAAGCCGCCAGAACGACGTTAGGCTGACCAAAGCCCGGCGCATTGACGAATTCAAGCAAGAACGGCTCCACAAACGGATTGCCGAAAAACGCGTTTTCGTCGTCTCCACAGCCTGAAATCAAGAGTCCACAGCCGAGGACGGCCGCCAAAAGGGAACGTTTCATCACTACCTCCAGAGTCGGATTGACGGGCTTACTACTCCTCTGCCGAGGAGTGCACCTCTAGAGAGGCAGGTTTGATTCTTCCCCCCCCGAAGCCGCGGCCCATGCTTCTGAGCATTATTATTCCCGTTTTCAACGAAGTCAGCAGCCTGGTAGAGGTCGTGGATCGAGCCCTGAGCATTCCTTTGCCCGAGGGTTTAGAGCGCGAACTGATCGTGGTCGACGACGGATCGACCGATGGAACCAGCGAGTTGCTGCGCCGATATCAGGACCATCCAGCCGTGAAAATTCACTTTTCCGTGCTCAACTTCGGCAAGGGAGTGGCGGTGCGCGTGGGCCTGAAGTATGCCAAAGGCGACATCATAGCGATTCAAGATGCTGACCTGGAGTACGACCCGGATCAGCTCGGTCAACTGGTCTCCCCTATTCTGGAGGGACGCACGCTGGTGGTCTACGGCTCGCGGTTTCGCGGTCAGGCTCGCGGCATGGTGGCACTTCAAGGCCTGGGCAATCGCATTCTGACGGGCTTCACCAACCTGCTCTATGGAAGTCAGCTGACCGATTGCTATACCTGCTACAAGATTTTCAACCGGGAAACGGCGCTCTGGCTGTCACGCCAGTTACAGTCGAAGGGCTTTGAGCTCGAAGCCGAAATCAGCGCCCGCCTGCTGCGCAGCGGCCGCGCCATCGAAGAACTGCCGATTCGTTACGAAGCCCGCAGTCACCAGCAAGGCAAAAAGATCCGCGCCCGCGACGGCTTCAAAGGCCTCTGGACCCTCTTGCGACTGCGCCTTTTCCCCAACTAGCGCCAGCATGACGGCGACGATAGGAAATCTTGTGGAGAAGCGGCTTTGCCGCGACGGAACAACAGGTTTTCAGCCGCCCTCCTAGTCCGCGCGGCCTCGTCGAGACATCCAGTCACAGCGCACCTGGCCCGTCAGGGCCAGCAGCATGACCCAGATCGCGCCGAAGAGAAAGCCGGCGCAATGGGCGGCATAGCCCACCGGACTGGTAACCCCGTGCACCACCTGAAACAGATGGGCCTGGCTTTGCTCCCAGAACCAGAAGCCGATGGTTACAAAGGCCGGCAGTGCAAAGCTGAACAGCATGATCGGGGGAAACAGCCAGACAAAGCAGCCCAGCCGAATCTTGCCTTTGGGAATCAGGCAGAGATAGGCGCCCATGACGGCCGCGATGGCCCCCGAGGCCCCTACCGAAGGAATGTGCTGCAGCGAACCCTGCATGAAGCGGTCCTGAGCCAGACTGGCAGAGACACCGGCCAAAAGATAGAAGGCCAGATAACCCAGGTGTCCCAGCCGATCTTCCACGTTGTCACCTGTGATCCAGAGAAACCACATATTGCCGGCCAGGTGAAGCCATCCGGCGTGCAGGAACATCGAGGTCAACAATGTCCAGCCACCGTGGTGCACAGCCCGGTGGCCGAACTTCAAAATCCAGGTTTCCGATAACCCGTGGTAAAGGGCGTACAGGAAAACGCCGCAGTTGGCGGCGATCAGGATGTAGTTCACCCAGGGGGTGGTGCGAGTCGGGGTCTCGTCGCCGATGGGAATCAGCACCCTCAACCCTTCCTCGCCCCCCGCTTCAGAACCTATTCATTGGTCAGGGTGACCTGGTCCTCGGTCAAAATTTCGTAGGCCGCGGCCACGGCTCGGGCACCCGAAGGAGTGGCCTGTTCCATGCCGCGCTCGGCGGCGAAGAGCATGGCCCAGCCGTCTTCCAGGTGTTGAGCGTCGTAGCGCGTGTAGACCCGCTTCATTTCTTCAATCCCGGCCAGTCCCGACTCGACCTGATGCAGCACCTTATCGAGCACGGCGCCTTCGCCCATCTGCATCAACTTCTCGGCGCTGCTGCGGTAGTGATCCTCGAGAGCTTGCAGAGGGTTGCGCAGTGCGCCCACGTCGCGGGTGCCCTCGAGCACGCCCATCAGCACCTCGAACACCTTGCTCTGGCGCGGTCCCAGCTCCACATAGTGGTTGATGTGGGTGGCGAAATTGCGCACCGGCAGCAAAGTGTGCACATGGCAGTGGGGGCAATGACCGGTGTTGCCGTTCCAACCGCACTTCAGGCAGCGGGGCTCTTCCGAGCGGGTCCAATCTTCCATCTGGTGGATGGCCTCATTGAATTCTTCCAGCAGCTCGTAGAAGCTATCGGTGGATTCGATGATGGCATCCCACTTACGACGCGGGATCAGCTGCGAGAGCTGCTTGAGGGTGTGAATCATATCCTGATAGATCAGGCTCTGTTCGGCCCACATGCGGCGAGCCTGGCCGCGAGTCTTGCACATGTGCCCGTTTTCCTGGGCGTGAACCCGGGTCAGGTAACCGGAATACCAGTCGCAGTAGAAGGCCAGGTCGGGGTAGGCCGAGCGGCTCTGGCAGGCGTCGCGAAGATGGGCGCGGAGTTCGGTGAGATTCTGGGGGGGCTGCACCGTGGGTCCGGCGGCGACGGCGACTTCGAAATTCGACATCAGGTTCTCAATCAAGTGCATGGTCTTTCTCCTTCAGCTTCGCTCACACTGGGGTCTCTTGGGTGGAGGCGGGTTACTCTGTAATCCCGACCGTTGAGAAACGGGGTCGGGGGCCCTCCGGGGAGGGCCCCCGACCTGGAGGACTTTGAGGTTAGCCGGCCGCGGCGGGCTCGGGGGGCGGACCGGCATCGGCACCGGCCGACTCGGCGCCACCGGCCTCAGCCACGGGCTCGGGGGCAGCGGCCTCAGCGGCGCCTCCGGCGTCGCCCGCGGGCTCGGCCGAGGACACATCGGCGCTGTCGCCGGCGCCTTCCGAGCTGGCGTCGCCGGCACCCTGCGAGTCGGTCGACTCACCGCTGGCCTGGACTTCTTCGGTGTTGGAGGTGTCGGGGGTGCCTTCGGAACCGGCGGCATCCTTGGCCGCATTGTCGGTTCCGGCCTCGCCAGCCTCGCCCACCTTCTTGTCTTCGCTTACACCGGCGTCCTTGGTGGCCTCGCCGACTTTGCCGTTGTAGATGTTAATCGTGTTGCCGTCGCCATTGACGTTGATCTGGCCGTTCTGAGCCGTGTTGTTGGCCGGGGGGCAGCAGTTGCCGTTGACGCAGTTGCCGCCGGCTCCGCAGCAGCGACCGCACTGCCCGCCGCAGCCACCGCCGCAACCGCCCTTGCCGCAGCCCGAGCAGCCACCAGCGGACCCACCGGCTTTTGCGCCGCCTACCGGGGAGGCTCCAGCACCGCCCGAGCCGCCAGCCTGAGCACCGCCACCGGCACCGCCGGCCTGTTGACCTTTCAGCAACTCCTGAACGGCCTGCTGAATGGCCTCGGGTCCCTTGGGCTCAGCCTGCTGCAACTTGGGAGCCGACTGCTGCTCCTGGATACCTTTGGTCTTGAGGAACTTGACTCCCTCGGTAGCATTTCTGATGTTTCGGATTGCGGCGTCTCCAGCCAATGTTCTGTCCTCCTGGCTTTGTGTTCGACGTATGTCTTGAATGCAGAATACGGTTCGACACCCTGGAGGCAGCTGGAAAGATGTAAACGAGTTGTTGCCGTCTGGATAAGTTTTCCCGGAGGCCCGGGGCCAGGCAATCTTCTTATCCCTCCGACTTCTTTCCGGTCAAGAGGCGACCCTGAAAGCCGCGGGCTCGAAAGCGATACAGAATGGGCAGTACCAACAGTACCAGCGGAGTCGTCGTGGTGAGACCGCCGATCACCACGGTGGCCAAAGGACGCTGAACCTCCGCTCCAGTACCCTGGCTCAGCGCCATCGGCAGGAAGCCCAGTGCCGCCACGAGGCCGGTCATCAGAATGGGCCGAAAGCGCAGCGAGCAGGCGTGCTCCAGAGCCTCGTCCAGACCCATATCGCGCTGGCGACATTCCTCGATAAAGCTGACCAGTACCAGCCCGTTGAGCACAGCCACTCCACTCAAGGCAATGAAGCCTACGGCCGCCGACACCGAGAAGGGCATGGCCCTCAGCCACAGAGCCAGCACACCTCCGGGCAGGGCCAGAGGCACCCCGACAAAGACCAGAACGGCCAACGAAAGCGAGGCAAAGCTGCCGTAGAGCAGCCCCAAAATCAAGAACAGGCAAATGGGAATCACCAGCTTCAGACGTCGATTGGCCTCGAGCAGGTTCTCATACTGCCCGCCCCAGACCACAAAGATGCCGGACTTCGAGCGAATCAGGGGGGAGACTCGCTCGTGTGCCTCCTCGACGAACCCCCCCAGGTCGCGACCTCGCACATTGGCCTGCACCACAATGCGGCGCATGCCGTTCTCGCGGCTGACCTGCTGCAAACCCGTTTTCAGCTCCACCCGCGCCAGCTGGCGCAGCGGTACAAAACGATAGGGGTTCTCGTCCACCGTTCCGGCAGGTTGACCCGGCAGCTGGATCGGCAGGTCTCGCAGGGCCTCGAGATCGGTTCGCATTTCCGAGGGAAGCCTTGTCACCACCGGAAATCGGCGGTCGCCCTCGAGGATAAAGCCCGATTCTCGACCCCGAATAGCGGTGGCGACTTCCTGGCCCAGTCCGTCGAGGTCGAGTCCGAGCCGTCCCAGAACCTCGCGGTCGGGGTCGACTTCCAGGGTGGGCAACCCCTGGAGTTGCTCCACACGTACGTCTTTGGCACCCGGAACCTGTCGCAAGGCTTCGGCCACGCGTCCGGCCAGTTCCTGAATCTGGCCAAAGTCCTCGCCAAAAATCTTGACGGCCACATCGCTGCGCACGCCCGAGATCAGTTCGTTGAAGCGCATCTGGATCGGTTGGGTAAACTCGAACTCGTGTCCCGGCAACAGTCGAACCCTGGCCTCCAGGGCCTCGATCAGGTGAGCCTTGCTCTGCCCTCCGGGTTTGAGCATGATGAAGGTATCGGAAACATTCGGTGGCATTGGATCGGAGGCCAGGTCGGCCGTGCCGGTCTTGGAAAAGACGCGCTCGACACCGGGCACTTCCAGCACCAACTTCTCGACGATTTGCTGCAGGCGTGTCGATTCTTCAATGCCGGTTCCCGGTGGACGAATGGCGTGCATGGCCAGGTTTTTCTCGTCCAGGGTGGGCACAAACTCCTGGCCCAAATGGGGGAATACCGCCACCGCCAGCAACAGCGCCGCCAGCGAAAGGGAGAGCAAGGGAACAGGCCGCCGCACGTTCCACTTCAGCACTCGCAGATAGCCGGCTCGGAGCCGGGGCAACACAGGCACCTCACGGTCCGCCACCGAGCCCGTTAAACCAAGGGCCACCAGGGCGGGAATCAGCGTCAGGCTGAGCACAAAGGCGGCGCTCAGTGCCAGAATGACGGTTAGCGCCATCGGCTGAAACATTTTGCCCTCAATCCCGGTGAGAAACAGGATGGGTACATAGACCAGAATGATGATAGCCTCGCCAAAAGCAGTGGCATTCCGCACGCTGCAACTGGCGGCGTAGACGGCTTTCAGCCGCTCCTCGCGCTGCAGCGGGCGGCCCAACCGCCGCTGCTCTTCGGCCAGCACGCGCAGGGAATTCTCCACGATGATCACCGAACCATCAACGATCAATCCGAAGTCGATGGCGCCCAGGCTCATCAGATTCCCACTGACTCCCAGACCCAACATGCCGATAGCGGTCAGCAGCATAGAGATGGGAATGGCCAGCGCCACGATGCAGGCCGCCCGAAAGTTGCCCAGGATCGCGAAGAGCACGGCGATCACCAGCACCGCACCCTCGAAAAGATTGGCCCGCACGGTGGCGATGGTGGCGTCAACGAGTTGCAAGCGGTTCAGTACCACTCGCACGCGCACACCCTCGGGCAGGCTCGGCTGCAACTCTTGAAGGCGGCGCTCGACGGCCTGAGCCACCACGCGGCTGTTCTCCCCGATGCGCATCAAGGCGGTTCCGATCACAACCTCCGAACCGTTCTGGGTGGCCGATCCCGAGCGCAGCTCGCTGCCCAGACGCACGTGGGCGACGTCAGAGATGCGCAGGGGAATGCCGTGCCTTTCGCCGACGACCACCTGCTCGATCTCTCGCTCGTTGGACAATCGCCCCTGAACTCGAACCGTAAGGGCCTGGCCGCGAACCTCGATAAATCCGGCTCCGAGGTTCTGGTTGTTGCGCTCCAACTCGGCCACCAGGGTGTCCAGACTGAGCCCCAGCGCCGACAAGCGAGCCGGGTCGGGCTCGACCACGAACTGGCGCTGATAGCCTCCGATCTGATCGACATCGGCCAGGCCCGGCACCGTGCGAAGCTGGGGGCGAATCTGCCAATCCTGAATCTCGCGCAAGGCCATGGCCTTCTCCTCGGCCGTGGTCATCACTCGACCGGAAGGCAACTTCAGGGGTTGGTCGGGATGCTTGAGCTCCACCACCCACATCAAGACCTCTCCCAGGCCCGTGCTGATGGGCCCCAAACGAGGTTCCACCCCGGCCGGCAGGCGGTCGCGTACCTCCTCAAGGCGCTCTTGAACCAGCCGGCGCACAAAATACAGGTCGGCCCGATCTTCAAACACGGCCGTCACCTGGGCGAACTCATTGCGCGAAAGACTGCGGGTGTGGCGCAGACTGGGAAGCCCGGCCAGGGCCGTCTCAATGGGATAGGTGACCTGCTTTTCCACCTCCTCGGGCGCCAGCCCCGAGCAAAACACGTTGAGCGTTACCTGATTGTTGGTGATGTCGGGAACGGCATCGATGGGCAACAGACGAAGGGCCTGCACACCCGCCAACGACAACAACACGGCCAGAAGGACAATCAACCTGCGCTGGCGGATGGAAAAAGCCAGAACGCGCTCAAACATCAGTGGGAATGCCCCCCGTCGCCCATGCCGGCTTTGAGATCCTCGGCCTGAAGCGAGGCTGTGCCCCGAGACACCACCTTCTCACCGGGCTTCAGGCCCTGAAGAATCTCAGCCCAGAAGCCCTGCAACTCGCCCAATTTCACCGGACGACGATGGTAGTGTCCGGACTCTTCCTCAATATAGACAACATCCTGATTCTCCACTCGAGCCAGACTGCTGACAGGCACGGCCAGCATCTTGCGGCCCTTACCTCGATTGAGCGTTACCTGAGCGAACATATTCGGACGCAGCTTCAGTTCGTTATTGTCCAACTCGAGGCGGGCCCGGATCTTCTTGGTATCGGGATCGGCCACCGGCGCAATAAAGCTGACCCGACCCCAAAACTCGCTCTCGGGGTAGGCCTTCACCTTGAGCAATGCCCGGCTGCCCAGGGTCACCTTTTCCACTTCCGACTCGGGCAGATCAACCCAGGCCCACAGGCGACTTGGATCCAGCAAAGAGAACACGGCTTCACCGGCCTCCACCCTTTCGCCCGGTGCCTTGAGGCGCTCCAGCACCACGCCAGCCCGAGGGCTGTGAATCCTCGTCAACCCGCTGCGGCCGTCGGGCTCGGCCCCAAAACTCAACAGCAGGTCGCGGGTAGCCTGGGCCTGACTCTGACTGCGGCGGAATTCTTGTTGGGCCTGAAAGCTCTCGCCATCGGCCACCAGTCCGCTTTTTTGCAGACGAGCCTCGCGCTGATAGTGGGTTTGCCCCACCTGCAGCTCGAGTCGAGCCTGCTCGCGACGAGCCTGGGCCTCGCGCAGCTGGGCTCTGGCTTCTTCCACCTGCTGCAACGAAGCGATCCCGTCGTTCAACAATTCTTCCAATCGACGATGCTTCTGACGGGCCAGTTGAAGGGCGGCCTCAGCCGCCTGGCAGGTTGCCCGGGCCTGGGCCAGTTCTTTCTGAGCTTCCTCGTAAGGTCGGCGCACCGTATCGCCGAGCCGGGCCAGCTGGCGCCGCCGCTGCAGGTTGCTCTGGGCCAGCTCGCTATCCAGCAGCTGTGTGCGATAGGTTGCCTGGAGCTGGGCCACCTCGACACTCTCGATAGCGGCCAGCAACTGGCCCGGCAACACGTGATCGCCGGTGCGCACCCAGCACTCGGCCACCACCCCCGCACTTCTGGCGGGAACCTTGACTTCCAGGTCGGGGTCGCCCACCAGCGTAGCCGGCAGCGTAACCTCCGGTTGAACCCAGCGCCAGCCGACCACCGCGACCTTCAGATCGACCAGCCGACGCTGCTCGTCGCTGAGCTCCACCTCTCCCTCGGCGTGTTCCCCCTCGTCGTGCTCTTCATGCCCGGCATGATCGTGTCCGGCGTGGTCGTGGCTGTGGCCGGGCGTGGCCGTTGGCCCCGGAGCTGGAGTGCACCCGGCCCACAGCAACCAGAGAACGGGAAGCAAAAACCTAAGGCTCACGGGACACCTCCTCAAAAAAACCTTCGGGACGAAGGGCTCCCAGCTCGAGCAGCGCCCGCGAGCGCTCAGACTGAGCGGTGATGTAGTCCTGGACAGCCCGACTGAAGGACTGCTGGACGTCGAACACCTCCAAAAGGGTCATCAAGTTGGCATCGTAGGCCCGGCGGGCGTCCTGGGCCAACTTGCCAAAATTGCGGGCCTGCTCGGCCAGAATCTCCAGCCGTCGGCTGGCAGCGAGAAAACGCTGATAGGCCGAGACATATTGTTGGCGCAGTTGAAGTTGGCGCTCGCCGATTCTGGCCTGGGCGGCCCGGGCCAAGCCTTCGCGGCGTGCCGTTTCCGCCGCCACCTGTCCCCAATCCCAAAGGGGAATAGAAAGGGTCAGCTGCACGCCCTGCACATCGCTAAAGGCCAGTCGGCTGCGGTAGATCTGTAGCGAAAGATCGGGGCTATTGCCGCGTCGGGCCAGTTCAGCCAGCACCTCCTGGGCCCTGGACTCTTGTTCCAGGGCCTTCACCTCGGGCAGCACGTCCAGGCCGGCTTCGGCCCGCTCGACCTCGGGCTCGCTTACCGGGCACGCCGGCGGCTGAGGAAGAGCATCCTGACCGGGCTCCACCGCCCAATGCTGAGCCACGGGCAACCCCAACCACAAATTCAGCAGGCCACGCGCCTGCTCTACCTCTTGTTCGAGGCCCGCCAGCTCGGCCTGCGACCGGGCCAATTCCAGCTGGCTGCGCAGATGCTGATTCTTCGAGATCTCGCCAACACTGAATCGCCTCCAGGCGCTGCGTTCGAGCTGCTCGGCCAGCCGGGTTCTGGCCTGCAGGTTGAATAGCAGCTGCTGACGTTCCCACAGGGTATAGTAGGCCAGGCCGGTGCGTAGAGCCACCAGACGTCGCTCGGCCTGAAGCTCGGCCTGGCGGGCGTCGGCCTCGTGCAAAGCCGATTCCTCGCGCAGGCCCGGCTGACCCGCAACTTCAAAGCGGAATACCAGAGCGTTCGACTCTTCGGGTGAAGCGCCGCTGACGCCGGAAAGACGCAACACGGGATTGGGTTGACTGCCAATGGATCGAGCGTACCCCTGAGCCGACTCCCAGAGCGCCCGGGCAGCCTGCACCGAAGGCACGCTCGAGGCGGCACGGTGCATGGCTTGCTGGGGACTGGGCATGGGTGGCAACTCCTGACACCACAACCGAAGGCTCAGGAGAACCAAAGTTCCCACCACGGGACGCATAGGTGGCCTCCTGACGAATAAGATGGATTCGATCAGGAGTAGAGAGGAGGACCCCGCAGGTGACGATAGGCCGTGGAAACCCAGGGCAAGGGGCAAGCCCAACCGGGGCTGAGAGGCAACGGCTTCTGTTCGGGCCCCAACGGAGCCTGAATCGGAGGGTTGAAGGGCACCAGCACCACCGGAAGCGGAGCCGCGCCCACAGGACGCACCGCCACCAGCGGACTGACGCAGTCGGAATACTGCTGGCTGAAGAGATAGTTGTGACAGTGACCTTGCTGCGTCAAGCACTCGACATCAATCGTGTAGCTGCTCAAGGCCAGGCTCAACAGCACCAGCCCCAGCCACCGCAGCGGGGTCATCCAACAACCTCTCACCTGAGCAGTTTCGAGAGTTCCACAAGGACACCTTGCCCCAGGAACGAAAGGCGGCGCCCCGGAGGTACTCACTGTGAGTGAACGAAGCTTAGACCCAGAATTTGTAGCCCACTGCCAGCAGGCCCTGGCCCAGGTGTCCACCAAGGATGTCGGCCCCATCACCGCCGACCGTCCCCTGGCCGATCTCGGCCTGGATTCGATCTCGATGGCCGAACTGGTGATCCAACTCGAGGATATGCTCAACGTGACCCTCGACCAGAAAGAGGTCGAGGGACTTCAGACCTTCGGCGAATTGGAAGAACTGATCGGCAAGGTCCGCGCTCGAAGCTAGCTCTTCAAGACAGCCATCGTGCCCAGGCTCACTCCGAACTGTTCGTGTGCCGCCACCTGCTGGCGAGCGGTGGCAATGTCGATTTCACCCCGCAGTAGCGCCTGATAGGTGCGCAGCACCTGCAGCACTTCCTCATAACTTTCTCGCACAAATTCCAGGCGCAGCCTGCCCAGCCCGGCTCTCACAAGTCCGGGTATCAGGCTGAGGCAGGTTTGAGCTTGAGCATTGAACACCGTGTTGCGACAGCCCACGTCGACGATCACGGGATGGCGCAGGCCCTTGCGGTCCTCCAGCTCGAGCAAGTGCTTTTCGCACGGCCGTCCACAGCTGCGATAGTCGCGACCCTGGCTCAACAAATGCGAGTAGGTGCAGTGCTCGGTGTGGAAGGTGGCGATATGGTGGTGGGCCGTAATGCCCAGATAGCCGGGTGGGAAAGCCTGAAGCAGGTGACCCACCTGGACCCGATCCAGGTCGTGGGCCAATGTTACCGAGTTCAGCCCCAGCTCGATCAGACGACGCGCGGTATGGGAGTTGGTGACGTTCAACGAAAAGTCGCCGTGAACCTCAGCCGGACGCCGGGGACCCCGGGAAAAATGATGTACGGCCCCCCAATGGCGGGCCAGCACCCAATCGGGCTGCAGTCCCTCCAGGCGGCGGTCATAACACTCCTCGCCGGGCTTTTGCACTCGAACGGTGGCCAGCCCCACCTTGAGTCCCGCCTCTCGGGTCAGGGAAACGGCCCCATTGAGCCCCACCAACTCCATCCAGTCCAACGTGCAGCCCCGAATCATGCTGTTGGCCTCGCCCGCAGCAGCAATTACGGCGCGCAACTGCTCGGGGGTGCGAACCAACGGCTCCAGCACCAGGGGCCCGGGCTGCTGAACCGGGAGGGTGACTGCGCTCACGGGGATCTCCACGAGCGCCTTCCGGCCCAGCTGCTGTAGTTGCTGCTCCAGCAGCGGCTGCAACTGCTGGCGCAGTCGCTTGAGCTCAGAGACCGGCAGGAACAACCCGGGTTGCAAACCCTCGACATCGAGCCTGTCGACTTCGAAATCACTTTCCCCCCAGGCGCCGAGCTTTTCCAGCAGGAGCTGCTGGTCCAAACCGCCGCTGCGGGCCAGCTGCAGCACGTGGTTGGAATGAACCCGAGCCTGGCCGTGCTGCCAACGAGCCTGAACCTCGAGGGGCTGGCCTGCTTCTCCCAGAATCCGCAGCGTCAGTGGCCAGCGACGGCGGGGCGGGGCCGCTTTGCGGCGGGCCTCGGGATGACTCGTCACCCAGATCTCGTCGCCCACAGCAAGGTCTTGAAGCCTGGGACCGCGATGGCCGAACTCCAGAACCAGCAGGTCGCCTTCTTGCTCGACGCCATAGACAGACCCGCCGACCTCCTCTTCCTGCAACTGATGCCGAGGACCACGAAAGACCACACCCATGCCGGGCACCGCAGGCGGGGCTTCAGGGGCCGGTCGTAGCCAGCAGCGCGCCCCGGACCGGCGCAACAACTGCCCCAACAACAGACCCTGATGGCGGGGATGACGTCCCTGCACCAGGCTCTGATGATCGCTGCCCTCGAAAAAGCCGGGAGACAACCCGCGGGAGTAGGTAAGGCTGAGGTCTCGCAACGACGACCGCAGGCTCTCGGGGTTGGCCTCGCCCCGGGCCGCCTCAATCCATTGCCGCACCGCCCGAACGGCTTGAAAAACGTAGTCGGCATCCTTCTGGCGCCCCTCGATTTTGAGGGTGTGCACTCCCAGCTCCATGAGGCGCTGAATGTAGGGAAAGCCCCCCAGATCCTGGGGACTGAGCAAATACTTCAGGGGGCCCAGATCGCGCCGCTGCCCGTCGACCACCAGGTCATAGGGGTGGCGACAGGCCTGGGCGCACTGACCCCGATTGGCCGAGCGCCCGCCCCAGGTCTCGCTGCTGAGGCATTGACCGCTCCAGGACATGCACAAAGCCCCGGCGATAAACACCTCGATCTCGACGCCCGGATTATGAGCCACAAATTTTTCAATCTCGGCCAGCGAGAGTTCACGGGGCAACACCACTCGACTCACCCCCCACTCTCGAGCCAGAGCCGCTCCTTCAGGGCTGGAAATGGTCATCTGGGTGCTGGCATGGAGCTCGAGTTCGGGACACAGCTGGCGCGCCAACCCGCAAACGGCCGGGTCCTGCACGATGAGGGCGTCGACCCCGGCCAGCGCGGCCGCGCGCACAATATCGGTCACCGCCTCCAGCTCGCTTTCAAAAACCAGCGTGTTCAGGGCCAGATAGGCGCGGGCCCGGTGCCGGTGAATGCGGGCCACGATGTCGGGCAACTGCTGCACGGGAAAGTTGGCCGCTCGAGCCCGAGCGTTAAAGCCTTCGTCCAGGCCGAAATAGACCGCGTCGGCTCCGGCCTCGAGCGCGGCCTGCAGGGCTTCGGCGCTGCCGGCAGGAGCAAGAACTTCGGGCATCATCATCGCTTCTACTTACCCCTACCAGAGCCGGGGCACACAGGAATTCTACGCAAGCGGTAGGAGGTGAAGATTCTTCAACCAAGTTGCCCATAATGTCGTCCACTGTCGATCCGATTCTGCGCCTGCTCGAGGTCACCCGGTCCATCACCGGTGTGCTCGATCTGGACCAGCTGCTCCAGCACATTCTCAATCAGGCCGTAGAAATGATGAAGGCCGAGCGGGGATATCTCATTCTGCTGGAGGGCGACGAGAGTGTGCCCCTGGAACAACGACTGAAGGTACGAGCCGCCTACAAGATGCAGGCCGAGGAGTTGCTAGACGACGACTTCTCCCCCAGCCGTACGGCCATTCTCAAAGTGCTTCACAAGGGCAACTCGCATCATTCCTTCGACGCTCTCAAGGAACCCAACCCCTCCCACAGCGTCGAGATGTTCGGCCTGCGCTCGATTCTCTGCGAACCGCTGGTGGTGGGCGATCGCATGTTGGGAGTGCTCTATCTGGACAGCCGCATTATCAACCGCTTTAGTCCCTGGTGCCGAGAGGTGTTGCCTTCGCTGGCCAGTCAGGCCGCCATCTGCATCGAAAATGCCAAGCTGGTGGCCGACCGCGAGGAGGCCCTGCGCCTGCAACACTCGGAAGAAGTGCGGGCCCGCGAGATGGAAGTTTGGAAGAACGCCATGGCGGCCTTCGTTTCCATCGCCTCCCACGACCTCAAAGGCCCCCTCACGGCCCTGCAGAATGGCCTGGCCTTGCTGACCCGGATGCAGGACCGTCCACCCCCCAAAGATCTGCTGTCCGACATGGAGGTCTCGCTGCAAAGGGCGCGACGCCTGGTTGAAGACTATCTGGATGCGGCCACGTTGCAGCAGGGTCGGTCGTTGACGCTGCGCTGGCAAAGCGTGGCCCTGTCCGACCTGGTCAGCAAGGAACTGGCCCAGATGGAGGCCAGCCTGAGTGAACGCAAACGGGCCCAGTATCGCTTTATCAATCAAGTGCCCGCCGAACTGTGGGTGCGAGCCGACGCCATGCGACTGAGCCAGATGCTGGGCAATCTGGTGGAGAACGCCGTAAAATACGGGGCCGGCACCATCACCGTGGGAGTTTCCCAACCGGCGAACTCGTCTCGATGCTGGATAGAAGTCAGCGATCAGGGCCCGGGCGTGCCCCCCGAGAGCCTGGAACATCTCTTCGACAGCTATTTTCGCGCCGAACCTCAGTCGGCCGTGCGCGGCACCGGTCTGGGACTGTGGATCGTCCGCCAGATCGCCGAGGCCATGGGGGGAGAGGTTCGCGTTGCCAACCTTCCCCAGGGAGGCGCGCAGTTCGGGTTTTCCCTGGAAACGACTCAGCCCGCCTCGACCAGCCCGGCCTGAACAGCCAGCAAGACCAGCTCGACCCGATCGCGAACTTCCAGCTTCTGCATGATGCGCCCCACGTGGGTCTTTACCGTAGGTGGACTGATCTGAAAGAGCTCGGCCAGTTCCTTATTGTTCTTGCCTCGCCCAATTTCGGCCAGCACTTCGCGCTCGCGTTGGGTCAACTGGTCCAACTTGCGCACCTGCTCGTCTTCGCAGCGGGGCCCTGTGTTGGCAGGAGCCGCAGGGCGCAGGTTGAGCATCATGCGCAAGATTTTCTGAGCCACCTTGGGATCGATCAGCGATTCGCCGCCGAAGGCCACGCGAATAGCACGAATGACCTGATCGACTTTCGACTCCTTGAGCAGGTAGCCGGTAGCTCCCGCCTGGATCAGCTGCATGATCAGCCCGTCGTCTTCAAAAGCGGTCAAAATCACCACTCGAGTATCGGGACAATGGGCTACGATTTCCCGGGTGGCCTGCACTCCGTCCATGCGGGGCATTTCGACATCGAGAATGATCACGTCCGGGCGCTGTTGTTGGCAGGCTTCGACGGCCTCGAGGCCGTTGCTGGCCTGACCCACCACGGTCAAATCGTCTTCGAGTTCGATGGCGTCGATCACCATCTCGCGAAACACCGGGACGTCATCTGCCACCACGATTCGAATCAAGAGTTACTCCTTTCGTGTCGGGACAGTTCGAATTGAAACCTGGTGCCCTGGCCCAGCTGGCTGTGCACGTGGATCTCCTGGCCGTGGTCGGCCAGAATTCGTTTCACAATGTAGAGCCCCAGGCCCAAACCCGAAGCCTCGCTGCCCTTGAACTTTTCAAACAGCCCGGGAAGATCTTCGGGCGCGATTCCCGGCCCGTTGTCGCTGACGGTCACGGCAATCCTTTCGGCGTTCAGCTCCAGATCGACCCGCGCATGGCCCGCGTGATGAAGAGCATTGCTCAACAGGTTGGAAAACACCCGTCCTAAACGCGCCCGGTCGCCCCAACAGGTCCAATCCTGCTCGACCTGGGCGTACATTTCGATGGGCTTGCCCTCGGGACTCAGCTGGGTCTGAATCTCTTCGACCAGCACTCTCAGGTCAAAGGCCTCGAGCTCCAGGCGTGGCTGGCCAAACTCGTATTTCATGGCCTCCAACAGGTTGCGCACGAGGTCCTGAGCCGAGCCGTTGGCCTGATGAATATGCTGCAGATAGCGAACCTGCTTTTCGCTCAGCGAGCCCGCTCGGGGGTTGGAAAGCAGTTCCGTGTAGCCGGCCACCGCCGCCAGAGGAATGCGCAGATCGTGGGTCACCAGGGAAAAAAACTCGCGCATCTGCAGGGTCTTTTCCGAGACCTTCTGCTCCAACTCTTCGTTGAGCAGGCGATAGTTCTCCAGTGCCTGCTCGAGAGAGACCGTTTTCTGTTGCAACTCCCGTTGATACTTCACCAGGTCGAGGGTCACATGGTTGAGCGCTCGAGCTGCGTCGGACAACTCGTTGGGCTGAGGCAGCTGGTCCGGGCGTGTGCCGGTTGGGTCCAGGGCCCGCAGTTGCTCCAGCGAGGCATTCAATCCTCGCAATGGGCGATCGAGGGCGAATTCGGCCCACAGGTAGATGGCCAGCATGGAGCTGACCAGGAAGATGGCCGCCACCGTGCAGTAGCCCAGCACGATCATGTTGATACGCAGGGGAGCCTTGGGCAACAGCACGGCCAGATGCACTGCCCCCTGCAGGCGGCCCTGTTCGCCCTTCAGGGGGTGATAGCTGTGGTGCACCACCCGTCCGCGATAAAAAGGCTGCAGCGTGATCAAAGGCTCGGCTTTCTCGTTACGATGGCCCCAAATTTCGCTGTAGACCTCACCTTGTTCGCGCAGGCAGTGCAAAGCAGCCTGCAGGCTGAGTCCATCGTCATGGGTCATGCCGGTACCCAGCAGACGCACCCCTTCCAGAGTGAAGACGTCGAACTGCAACAGGTCGTTATTACTGCGAAGGCTGTCGAGCAACTTGCTCGAGCGATGGGACGCGAAAGCCCCAACCAGATCATCGGGGTCGGCCGAAGTCGACAGAAAGACCTGAACCTGCTGGGCACATAACTCCGCCGTGCGCCGCCCGGCCAGATCGCTGCGAATCAGGCTGTCCTGGGCCGACAGAGTAAGGTGAAAGTAAGTCAACGCGCCCAATGACATCACCATGAGAAAGAGGCAGAGGCCGAGCAACTGACGTTTAAGTCGCAGCCCCATCAGCAACCCCCTCCCGTGCCCAGAGGCGCTGGCCACCGCGATACAGGGCCGCGCCGCGGGCATGCAGGGCCAGGCCGTCGGAGCCCTGAGCCGGTGGGGGCCACTGTTCCAGCCTGTAGCGGGCAACGTTACCCAGGGGCCAATCCCATGGCAACAAAGCCTCTAGCGGGCGCTCGAGTTCCTCAAGACAATGGGCCTCGGGCAGGTGAAAGGGTCCGCTTTGGAGCCGTAATAAAAAGCTCAGGATGGCCCCGCAACCCAGGGCTTCGCCCAGGTCGCGAGCCAGGGCTCGAATATAGGTGCCCGGGCCACAGGCCACGCGCAGCCGAACTCGCTCACCTTGCGTCCCCAGGTAGCGGATCTCGTGATAGGTTGCCGGGCGCGCCGGCAACTCGAAGGCTTCGCCTCGACGCGCCCTCTCGTAGCCGCGCTGTCCGTTCTGGCGCAATGCCGATACCTGAGGGGGCACCTGCAAAATCGTCCCGCTGAATCCCTCCAGTTGCGCCCGCAACAAGGGCTCGAAACGCTGCGGCAACGGCCCGCCTGGGGTCTGGACGCCCTCGGCGTCGTGGCTGTCGCTGCGCACCCCGAACTGAACCTCAGCCAGATAGGCCTTGGGCGGGTCGGGAAGGTGAGAAATCAGGCGGGTGGCCCAACCCACCGCCAGCGGCAGCACGCCCGCAGCGGCCGGATCCAGTGTTCCCAAATGGCCCACCTTGAGTCCCCTGGGCAGGCGGCGGCGAATGACCGCCACCACATCGTGAGACGTCATCCCCGGGGGTTTGAGAATATTGAGAAATCCGGCCGCCATGCAGCAAAGAATAACCCAAAAGGCAACAAAAGTCCCGTTGGATTTCATCCGGCTTTGGCTGCCGTTCGTCATGATCAGGAAATGGACGTGACGATTTCAAAGCTGACCCGCCTCAGCCCCCTACGCAGTGTCTCGCCCGGCCCAACCCCGTCGCCCAGACTGCAGGCAACCGACCGCTTCGAGCCCGCCGAGACACCCCAGCGCAACTGGAAGGCCGTGGCCCTGGGGGCGTTACTCGGAGCCTCAACACTGGCAGGAGCGTTGGCCACCCCGGCGGGTCAGGCTCTGGTCCAGCAGGTCATTCAAGCCCCTGCCCCAGCTCAACAGCTGGTCGAGCAACTACAAGGTTATGCCGGTGACCAGGGCGGTAGTCGCCAACAGCTCATGGAGACGATGCAAGAGCATTTCGATTCCTTTGATGCCCCAATCCGGGGCCACCAGGATGGCCTGGTGAGCTATCAGGATCTTCATCGAGTGGCCAGGGACGAAACTCTGGCTGAACCTGTGCGGCACAGTGCTCAGGCACTGCTGGCCGATCCCATCTTGTTTCGCAGCCTCGACGTCGCCGCCGAGGACAGCCATCGCGTCGACGGTCTCATCAGCCAGCAAGACCTGGGCCAGGCATGGCTTTACGAACAGGGGGGAGACTTTGGGAATTTTTTCGAGGTCGCTCAGCAATTGCACCAACCGCTGGGCTCCAGCACGGTATTTGACTACCTGGCCGAGGTGGGAGAAGGCGAGGATTTCTTTACTTGGGGCGACCTGCAAACCGTTCTCCAGCAGCCCAATTCACCCGATTCCGTCCAGCAGGCGGCCGATCTTCTGACTTCGAACCGCAACTACTTCAACGCACTGGACGTAGCCGCCGACCCTCATCCCGGGTTGTCCTTTGGTCACCGACGCGATGACCAGGTGTCCGCCGAGGATCTGCAGGAAATCGCCTATGCGCCACTGCCTGAAGAGGGGCGACAGTTCGACGTTGCTCAGGAGCAGGCCCTGAGGCGAGCCCTGCAACCCGGATTCGGCGCCGACCTCGACTGGGTGGGCAGCTTCTTCCAAACCTATCGGGGCAACTGTGCTTCGACCGCCATGCTGAAAATCGCTCTGGCTGAATTCGGGCCGTCGATTTTTTCCAGCGCCGATTGGCTCGACGGTTCATACCATCTGGAGATGCGCGACGGGTTCGAACTGAGCATCAGTCCGGGCGAACTGGAAGCAGCCGCTACGGCCGCCAAGTTTCAGGGCAGCTCGCCTGAAGCGCGGGCGTTGGCCACTTTGGGTTATGCCGCCATGGCCAAACGCGCCTGGGCCCAAGGGCACGAAGGAGCCCAGAGCTATGGACAGGCCTTACTCAGCCTGAACAACGGTGAAAACACGCACCAGGTGCCTCAATACCTGGGGCTCAGCGGCGAGGTTGAATTCATTCCGATCGACCAGGTTCCCCAGCATCCTCGGGCGGTGGTCTTTGGCTCAGGCCACGCCTACTACGTAGAGCAACGAGGGGAAGTCGTGGTGGGAGACCGCTGGGGGCAGGCTCGGCCCTATCGTGGCCTGGTTCACGTGGATGAGGGACGCGCTCAGGACTCGGCCTTCATCCTGAAAAGCTGACTCGGGACCAGAAAAACATCATCAGGGAATACAACGGGTACAGCAACCAGGCCAGCACGAGGAAGACCAGCACGGGATAATTATCAATCCATTGAGTCACGTGATGAAAGCCGAATTTGACCGTTGTGCAGGGGCAGATCGGCGCCACCTCGCCGTCGAGCAGATCCTGAGCTGCCTCCAATAGTTCTCGCACCGAGGCGTAGCGCCGGGCGGGTTCTTTGGCCATCGCCTTCCGTACCAAACGGGTCATTTCCACGGGAATCCGGCCCTGGACAGGATGATAGAAAAACACCGGGTCCTTGGGCTCTTTGGTCAGCACATCGGCCAGGAGCAGGCGCACGTTCCCCTTGGGAAAGGGCGTTTCCAGGCTGAGCCATTCGTACAGCGTGGCGCCCAACCCATAGATATCACAGGAAGGCCCTTGAGATTGACCGGTGATCTGCTCGGGCGCGGCGTACATGGGCGTTCCGGCGAACTGGCCCTCGACCGTTTCGCCCGGTGCGCGCTCAGGGCTGTCCTGCTTGACCAGGCCCCAGTCGACCAGGAACACCTCGCCGAACTCCCCTACCATGATGTTCTCGGGCTTGATATCGCGATGCACGAAACCCTTGTCATGGGCATAGGCCACGGCTTCACACACCTTGACGAACAGTCGCAAGCGGCGCTGGAAAGGGAACTGTTCGTGCAACTCCCGTTCGCCAGCCCTGAGTCGTTCAATGAGCTGGGCCAGGCTCTGTCCGCGAATCAGCTTGAGCGCAAAATAAGGCTGGCCCTGTTCGTCCTTGCCCATTTCGTAGATCGGCGGGATATTGGGGTGCTCCAGAGCGCCGGTGGCGCGGGCTTCAAGCAGAAAGCGTCGCATGCTCTCTTCACTGGCATCACCTCGGGGGCGCTTGATGGCCACCTCGCGCTCGAGCCCGATGTCACGTGCTTTCAGCACTTCCCCCATGCCGCCCTCTCCCAGCTTTTCCAGCTCGGAATAGCGGTCCCAAAGAAACGTGCTCTGTTCCATCCGAGCGGTTTCGAGGAAGCCGCCTACTTCCCTAGAAGCCTCTCTGGATGTGGTATATGCGCCTGTTCCTGCTGGCCGCTTGCTGCGGCTCGTTGGGAGCCGAGCCCCTGCTTACCCCTCAGGTGCCCGGCTGGGCCCAGGACGCGGTTCACACCTTGCGAGAGCGCGGACTGTTTTCGGCCGGTATGACTCCCCATCAGGCCCTTTCACGCTCGGAAATGATGCCCGTGCTGGAAGGCTGGTTGGAATGGGAAAGACGTCGACAACAGCCGCTCGCACCGCGCGCCGAACTGGAAGAGGTGCGTTCCTGGCTCAAGTCGATGCAGCAAGAAACCGAGGCGCTTCAGCAGCGCGTCGACTCGCTATAGGTCTTCCCTGGCAAAACGCCACCAGGCCAGCCCCACCAGCACCGCCCACCAGAGCACCGCCCCCGTGAGCAATTGAGAAACCGGCGCCGAGGGCATGATTTGCTCGGTCATCTGCCGCAGAAATGGAAAGGGCAGCAACCCGTGCACCGTTTGCAGGGGCAGAAACTTGCCGGCCCCGGTCCAGGCTCGTTCGACCAGCAGCGACCCAACATTCTCCAGCACCGTAGAATACAGCAAGAAACCTGCCATCGCCAGGGCCGAGCGGCGAATGGCGAAGCTCAAGCCCAGCCCGAAGGCGGTGTAAAGGCAGGTTTGTATCAAGAAAGCTCCCAGTGGAGCCAGTTCCTTCAGGGCGAAGGACCCGCCCAGGTAGAGCCCGGCGGCGCCCGCAACCACAGCGGTAAAAAGCGTGCAACAGAGCGACAACAAGAGCGTCAGCAACACCTTGGTGAGAAAAAATCCCCCACGGCTGGCACCGTCGAGCAGATTCTGTCGGTGGGTGCGAAACTGAAATTCGTTGGACACCAGCAAGATGATCACCAGCGTGGGCAGGAACTGGAGGTAGCTGGCCAGGTAGGCAACGGTCTGCCACACCTTGGGAAAGCCAAAGGGATGGTTGAGCTGCAACACTCCGGCGGCGTTGCCAGCCTTGGCGATGACGGCCTGCTCAACGCGAACACCCAGAAAAACCAACCCGACCAAACTCACGGCGTAGAGGCCGAGCAACACCCACACCGGGCGATACAACTTCAGTTTGTGCCACTCGGCCTGCAATTCACGCATCGGTAAGCTCCAAAAATCGACTTTCCAGGGTGGGCTGCTTCAAGCACAGGTGGCTCAGTGCGATGCCTTGCTGAAAACACCAGCGGTTGAAGCTGGCCGGCTCCAGCTCCTCAGCAGTACCAAGCAGCAGCAGCCGGGCGCCGCGGCGCTCGACCCGCAGCTGAGGGCGCTGGCTCTTCAGCAGCTCGGCCAGGCGATCCGGTTCGTCGACCGCCACCTCGAGCCGAGGATCCTGACGCAGCACCTGATCGAGTGGACCGGCCGCCAGCAAGCGACCTTTTTTCAGGATGGCCACGTGGCTGCAGACTTTCTCGACCTCGTCGAGCAGGTGGCTGGCCAAAAACACCGTACGTCCGCGCCGCTGGCAGCGCAAAATCAACTCTCGAACTTCGGAGATTCCCGCCGGGTCGAGCCCGTTGGTCGGTTCGTCCAGCACCAGCACCTCGGGATCGCCCAACAGGCTGGCTCCAATCGCCAGCCGTTGTTTCATTCCCAGTGAATACTTGCCAAAAGGCAGCTGAGGGTGGTCCTTCAGACCGACCTGCCCCAACACCTCGCCAATGCTTGCGCGGCCGCAGCCCCGCAGGGCAGCCGTGATTTCCAAATTCTGGGCGCCCGTCAGATAGGGGTAGAAGTTCGGAGTTTCGAGCAAAGTGCCAATGCGTCGGCGCAGTTCGGCAGCGGGTGGCTGGCCAAACCAGCGATAGCGCCCCTGGTCGGCACGCAACACGTCGAGCACAATTCCCAACAGGGTGGTCTTTCCGGAACCGTTGGGTCCAAGCACTCCGAAGACCGTACCCGACGGCACCTCAAGGGTGACTTCGTCGAGCGCCTTGAGACGTCCGTAGCTCTTGCACAGACCTTCGACCTCGAGAACGCTGCTCACGGCTGGCCCTGGGCCAGAGTGGCGCCAGCCTGCAGGGCCAGGCGATAGCCCAGCGGCCCCAGACCGCAGATCACCCCACGACACACAGGGCTCAAATAGCTGTGGTGACGAAAGCTCTCGCGAGCGAAGACGTTGCTCAAATGCACCTCGAGCACGGGCACGCTGAGAGCCGCCACCGCGTCGCGCAGGGCCACCGAGGTGTGGGTGTAGGCTCCGGCGTTGAGCACCACGAAACCGAAGGCTCGGGCCTCGTGCAACCAATCGATCAGCTGCCCTTCGTGGTTGCTCTGACGACACTCGACCAGCAGGCCCAACTGGCTGCCCCAGTCGCGACACATCTCCACCAGATCCTCATAGCTGGTAGAGCCGTAAATGCCCGTTTCCCTCTGACCGAGCAAGTTCAAGTTGGGGCCGTTCAACACCAGAGCTCTCATGGCAACTCCTCCCACAGTTCTTGAAGTTCAGCCGAATCAATGCCGGAAACCACTTCGGCCCGACCGGGCTCGCGCAGCAATACGAAACGCAGCTGGCCGTCACGATTCTTCTTGTCGCGAGCCAGATAAGGAAGCAACGGGTCGAGACCGAGGGGGGGGCGCTGCTCGGGCAAAGCATAGCGACGCAACTGGTGGCACAGGCGCTCCTCCCACAGGGGATCAAGACCCAACCGTCGCTGACTGAGGCGCAATGCCGCCCTAAGCCCAAAGCCGACGGCCTCTCCGTGATTCCAACCTTGATAGCCCTGAGCCGACTCGATGGCGTGCGCCAGGGTATGGCCCAGATTCAAAAAAGCACGAATGCCTTCTTCGCGGGGGTCCTGATCGACAATATGCTGCTTGACGCGTCGCGACTCCAATACCAGCTGACGCCGCTGCTCCGCTGTCAGAGGGTAGCTTAGCGACTCCAGCCGCTGCCAGTGATCGGGCCCGTCGAGCAGGGCGTGCTTCAATACCTCGGCCATGCCTGCGTTCCACTCTCGGGGCGGCAGGCTTTCCAGCAGGCAGGTGTCCAGAAAGTGCAGCTCCGGCAAGTAGAAGGCGCCCACCAGATTCTTTCCAGCCGGCAGGTCGACTCCCACTTTGCCACCCAGGCTCGAGTCGACCATCGCTACCAGGCTGGTGGGTACCTGCACCAGGGGCACCCCCCTCAAATAGGTGGCTGCCACAAACCCCACCAGGTCCCCCACCACTCCGCCGCCTACGGCTACCAGCCGGGTCTGTCGATCCACCCCACGCTCGGCCAGTTGGGCGTAGAGTTCTCGAGTGGTCTCCAGCGACTTGCTCGACTCGCCGGCTGGCACGACGATAGCAGGGGGCCAGTCCGTGGGCAACAACCGGGCCACGTTCGAGTCGCTGATGGGCACCCAGCGAAGCCCCTTCAGGTGAGAGGCCAGTTGACCGAGTGAACCTTCAACAAAATGGATGGACATGCGCTGGCGACCTCAAGTTTTCCTGAGCCGTCGAGGATTCCCTCGGGGTAGGACGAAAATTTGCTCTATGGCAGCGGGGCGGACCTCCCGACATAATGTGTATCTGGTGGGCTTTATGGGCACCGGCAAAACGACGATTGGTCGTGAACTGGCCCGCCTCATGGGACGTAAGTTTGTCGATGTCGACCAGGAAATCGAGAAACGATTCCGTCAAAGCGTGGCCGAAATCTTTGCCGAAAAGGGCGAGCAGGTCTTCCGGGCGAGCGAAGAAGAGGTGGCCCTCGACCTAGCCTCGGTCAACAACCGGGTGGTGGCCACCGGCGGAGGCACCATCCTCAATCCCAAGATCTTCGAGGCCTTCGAGCGTTCCGGTCTGCTGATTTGCCTGTATACCCAGCAAGACGACCTGATCGACCGCTTGCAACGAACCGACAAGCGACCCCTGTTGAAAGGCCAGAATCAGGACGAGGTTCGCGAGCGGGTGACCCGACTGCTGGAAGAGCGCGCCGCCGTCTACAACAAGGTGGGGGTTCGCCTCGACACCACTCATCTGACCCCGCTGACTGCAGCCCGCAAGATTCACGAGGTGGTCGGGGTGCGCTTCAAGGTTCGCGAAACGATCGGCGGCATTCTCGACGTCACCTGAGCAGCTCTACCAGCCCTTGGGCCCGGCCTCGCAACCCCGTCCACCACTCGATGGCACCCAGAGCCTGATGAACCAGCATGCCCCTACCATCCAGCGTTTTCAGGCCGCGCTGCTGAGCCTGGCCAAGCCAGAGCGTGGGGGCCGGATTGTAAATCAAATCGCAGGCCACACAGCCCGAAGGAACCTTGTCGGGCCAGCTCAAGGGCAGCTCGTCAACGCGAGGCCACATGCCCACAGGGGTGGTCTGCACAAGGACCGTTTCTGGCTCCAGTTCGGCCTGTAAAGCCTGGGCACTGAAGGCCGCCTGACGTTCGCCGGGGCCAAGCAAAGCCGCGGCCTTATCAGGATTGCGAGCCAGCAGCACCAGCGAGCCGACGTTCCGCGAGCGCAGAGCCCAGAGCACCGCTCGACAGGCTCCTCCCGCCCCCAGCACCAGTGCTTTACGCCCTTCCAGGGACTGATGAATCTCGCTGTCCCAGCTGTCTAGCCAGCCCCGGGCATCGGAGTTATGAGCCTCCCAGCCTCGAGACCCCCAGCGCAAGCAGTTGGCAGCTCCGATCTCGCGGGCCTCGGGCGTGGCCGAAGCGGCCAAGCGCAGCCCGTCCTCCTTGAGAGGCAGGGTGAGGTTGATGCCCAATAAATCGGGGCTGGCCAGCTCGGCCAGCACGCCCTCCAGTTCGGGTCGCTCGGTACGGCGTAACTGGTAATCCCAGTCCTTGCCCAGCTGGCCATAGGCCGCGCGATGCAGCAGCGGCGAGCGAGAATGCTCTACCGGACTGCCCAGCAGCCAGGCCTGTCGTTTCAGAGCAGGCCCAGATCGGCCAGCAGAGGCCGCAAAAATTCTTCTTCAGCCAGGCTGGCCGCATAGATGGGAGGGCGCAACCCACCCACCGGAAATCCCACCAGCTTGAGACCGGCCTTGACCAACACCGGGTTGGTGGTGGTAAACAGGCCCTTCATCAGCGGAAAGAGCCGCAGGTGAAGCTGGCGAGCTTCCTCGACACGGCCGGCCTCGAAGGCTTCGATCATCTGCTTCATCTGGGGACCCACCAGATGACCCGAAACGCTGACCACGCCCACGCCCCCCGCCGAGAGAATGGAAAGGGTATGGGTATCGTCGCCGCTATAGTTCACCATCGAGGCCCCGGCAGTTCGCGCCACCCGCGCAGCCAGATCGCTGACCGGGTCGACGTCGGGCAAGCTCTGCTTGACGGCCACAATACGCGGATGCTCGGCCAGACGCACCAGGGTTTCCGGGCTGATCTCTACCCCCGTTCGCCCTGGAATGTTGTAGAGCATAATGGGCAGCGTGGTGGCCTCGGCCACTTCCAGGAAGTGGCGCCGTTGCATGTCCTGGGTCGGCTTGTTGTAATACGGGCTCACCAGCAGCAGGCCATCGGCACCGCAATCGGCCGCCGCCCTCGACAATTCGATGGTGGCCCGGGTGTCGTTACTCCCGGTGCCGGCGATCACTTTGTGGGCCGGGGGCAAAGCCTCCCGGACCGCTCGAAACAGGCTCTTTTTCTCGTCCTTGCTCAGGGTGGGGCTCTCACCCGTGGTGCCGCACACCACCAGGCTGTCATTGCCCTGGGCGACAAGGCGCTGCGCCAGCTCGCGGCTGCGACCCAGGTCGACCTCCAGGTTGTCATCAAAGGGCGTCACCATGGCGGTAACCATCCGACCGAAGGGAGCTTGCAAAGGAGCCTCCTGAAATTGAGAAATCTTCGCCAGGCTTCCCTTCCCCCTTGCGATCTCCTCCGGGAGTTTCCGGCGCGCACAGCGAAACCAGAACCGTGTTCGACCCCAATCCATGGCGTCAACAACTGGCCCAGGCCGTCAACTGCGTTCCCGGGCTCTTTACTCAGTTTACCCACCTGCGCTGGATCGCCCCCGGGGGAGGCTGGATCGAGGCCATGCACCCTGGCACCTGCCAGCAGGTGGATGAGGCGCTGGCCGAGCTGGGCTTCCGTCGCCTGCAGTCGCTTACCTGTAAAGCCATGCCCGGTTGGGTATTACGCGGCTTCAGCCACCCCGACCAGGACGCCTGGGCGGTTCACTACCTGGGGCTGATCTGCGGTTCACAACTCGATTTCTGCAGCGAATTCGTCGACGGCAGCTGGCTGACCACCACCACCCATGCCTTCGCCGTATCGCTCGCCGAACACAAGCCCATACGCTGCGTTGCGGGCCTGAGCTTGAGGCAAACCTGGCAGCAACATCGCCAGGAGGTGGAGGCCCGAGGCGTGGCTCCGATGGTGGCCGGGGATGGACGCGAGCTGGCCGAATCGATCTGGCGCTACATGGGAGGAAAGAGCTGAGTAACGGGATTTCCGCGGGGCACTCGGGAAGCAGGCCCGATGCGCCAGCAAGCCCTACTCGCCCTGCTCTTTTTCTCCGCCGCGGCGGGTGCCCAGGACAAGCCCACCGAGATCAAGCCCTATGACTCGGTGGTCAACTCCAGCGTCCGCACCCAGAGCGGCATCTTCAAGCTTCATCGTCGCGACGAGAAACTCTACTACGAAATTCCCCCGACAGCTCTGGGCAAAGAGTTCTTGCTGGTCACCCAGATCGCGCGCACCAAAGCCTTTGTGGGCTATGGGGGCGACGCCATCGACGAGCGGGTGGTGCGCTGGGTGCGGCGCGACCGGCGGGTGCTGCTCGAAGATATCGACTATCGGCTCTGGGCCGAGCCCGGCAGCCCGCTGCGGCGCGGAGTAGAGGCGGCCAACAACAACGCCATCCTTTTCGCCTTTCCCGTCGAGGCCGAGGCACCCGACAAAAGTCCGGTGATCGAGGTCAGCAAAATGTTCCTCTCGGACTCGCCCGAATTCAGCCCCAAGACTTTTCTGGGCGCCAAAGCCTTCGACAAGGAACGCTGTTTTCTGGATTCGGCCCATGCCTATCCGAGCAATATCGAGGTGGAATCCACCCTGACGTTTACGCGCTTTCCCGAGCCGACCTCCAGCTTTTCCTTTTCCTTTGGACCCCAGATGGAGCCCGGTAGCGCCACCGTGCGCATGCACTTCAGTATGGTAGCCCTGCCCGAGCAGCCCATGCGGCCCCGACTCGAGGACCTGCGCGTAGGCTATTTCACCATTGGTCAATACAACTTTGACAAGTCGCCCGATCGGGTAAAGCGCCAACAGTTCATCAAGCGCTGGCGCCTGGAAAAGAAAGATCCTTCCGCCAGCCTTTCCGAACCCGTCAAGCCCATCACCTTTTACATCGACCCGGCCACCCCCAAAGTCTGGGTTCCCTATATCAAGAAGGGGGTTGAGGCCTGGCAGGTTGCCTTTGAAGAAGCCGGATTTCGCAACGGCATCGTAGCCCTGGAGGCACCGACCGACCCCAACTGGAGCCCCGAGGATGCCCGTTACTCGGTGATTCGCTGGCTGCCCTCGCAGATCCGCAACGCCTTTGGCCCCTCGATTTGCGACCCTCGCAGCGGCGAAATTCTCGACGCCGACATTCACATGTTCCACAATGTGCTCGACCTGCTGCGCAGCTGGTATTTCGTGCAGGTGGGGCCGCTCGATCCGCGCTGCCGACGCCTGCCGCTGCCCGACGATCTGCTGGGCGAGTTGCTGGCCATGGTCGTCACCCACGAGGTCGGTCACTCCTTGGGGCTGCCCCACAACATGAAAGCCAGCGCCATGTATCCACTGGAAAAGGTGCGCGATCGAGAGTGGGTCAAAACCATGGGTCATACGCCCACGCTGATGGACTACAGTCGCTTCAACTACGTGGCCCAACCCGAAGATGGCATCGACCCTGCCGACTTGATTCCCAAAATCGGGCCCTATGACAAATTCTCGATCCACTGGGGCTATGCGCCCATTCCTCAGGCCAGCACGCCCGAGGCCGAACGCGAGCAACTGGACCGCTGGGCGCGCCAACAAGACCAGGTGCCCTGGCTGCGCTTCTCCACCTCTCGCTACGGCGACGACCCTACCGAGCAAACCGAAGCGGTGGGCGACGCCGATCCGGTAGAAGCCACCCGCCTGGGCATGAAGAACTTGCAGCGGGTGGCCGGGCTGCTCGTCAATGCCACCAGCCAGTACGGCGAACCCTACGACGATCTGGCCTGGATGTGGGAACAAATGCTTTCCCAATATCGGCGTGAAATGGCCCACGTGAGCGCATTGATCGGTGGCACCTGGTCACGCCAGAAGCACGCTGGCCAGAGCGGCCACAGCTTTGAAGCGTTGCCCAAGGCCAAGCAGCAGCGAGCTCTGCGCTTTTTGCTGGAGCAGGGCCTGCAGGTTCACGACTGGATGATTCCCCCGGAAGTGCGACAGCGCCTGAGCCCGGACATCCTCAGCCGAATTCAAAACCTGCCCGGCTGGCAACTGGCCGACCTGCTGTATTCCAAGCGACTGGAGAACCTGCAGCAGCAAGTGGAAATCGGCGGCCCGAGCAGCTACTCTCCGGCGGCCTACCTGCAGGAAATCCGAGAGTTCCTCTGGTCCGAACTGGCCGCGCCCAAGGTCCAGTTCTCGGCCCAACGGCGCGCCCTACAGATGGTCTGGATGCGCGAGATGCTGAACTTGCGCCAGAGCCCCAGGGACTGGGGCGCCGTCGCCCACCTTCAACTCAAGGAAACCCGGGCTCACATTCAAAAAGCCCGTTCCCGAGCCGCCAACTGGGAAGACCGGGCCCATCTGGATCGACTGAACGACCTGCTGACCCGGGCTCTCGACCCCAGGGCCGTGCCTGAAGCCACCCGCAATTCTCGGCCCTACCTACAGTCGGAAACCCCTTGCTGGGGTCAGCCCATAATCGAAAACGAGCAGTGATCAGGAAGCAGCTGGGGCGGGCGAAACATCGGCTGGCCTCCGGGGGCTGCCTTGGCCTCGAAGAAAATACACTGTTTGCCAGTGGTGGCCAGCACTTCCAGGCTCGGCATCTGGCGACACTTGAAGCCAAACTTCTTGCAGCCCACCGGGGCCGCGTTGTCCCAGGTAACGTGGAAATGCTCGCACTGTCGGCAGTTGGGCATACGCTCGTCCATAGCGCTATTTTCTAAGCGCGCTCTGAAAAAATCATGAACCGCAGCCCGGACAATGTTGCCAACCCGGCACCAGGGCCGGAACCCACCCCTGGGTGCCGCACGAGCAGTGCAGGCGACGCGCGCAGGCACTGCCGCACTGAGAACAGTAGCTGGCATTCGCACCCTGTCGGGCCCCGCAGTGCGGGCAGTGCTGTTCTTCAATGCGTCCGACCACCGTTGAGGGCAGCCTGGGCCGGTGCTCTTCCATCCAACATGCATGCTCGGCCAACCAGCTGTCCACATTGCGCGAGGCATAGAGCACCTCGGAGTAGAGCAGCTGCCGGGCTTCACCCAGCGATTGGGCTCGCAGCCGAAGTTGGCGAGCCGTGCGCCAACGGCGGCGAGCACTCTCGAGGCCCGACGCGTCCTCAGGCACCTCCCACGCAGTCGGGTCGCCACAGGCTTCGACCTGCAACCACTGCTCTTCCACGCGCTGACACAGCTGCAGCTCCAGCTGGCGCTGCCAATCCAGGCGATGCTGCCTCCAGCGCGGAAACGTCAGCGTGACAAAGGCGATGGCCAATACACCTCCGGAAACGAAGAGAATGTCGCGGAAGTTCTCCACAAACACTCCACCCACGACCACCGCCAGAGTGGCCAGCGCCCACGGCAGATTGCAGAGCAATGCGAATCGCAGGTCCACCGAGCGCCATACGTGTAGCGTGAGCAGCGGCAGGGATACCAGGGTGGTGGCGGGCAGCGCCTGGCTCAGCGGCAACTCCTGGCTGAGGCTGAGCACGGCCAGCACGGGGAAAAACACGCAGTAATTAAGGGCCAGCATGAGAAAGTGGCCCCAACCGAAGGCCGAAAGCTGTCCGGGTCGGTAGAGCTCGCCCAGATACCAGAACCCGAGGCCGAAGAGGAAAACGGCACCGCCGGCGAGGCGACAGAGCGTGAACACCTTACCCATCAGGCTATGAGAAATGGGAAGCTCGAGAACCAGCGGCGAGTCGGAAACCAGATTGCGAAATTCCCACACCCAGCCACTCGAGGAGCCGCTTGTGGGCTGCAGGCTGCTCTGGGCCAGAATCGCTTCCAAACCCGGCTCGATGGAAAGTTCCAGTCGTAGATTCTCCCGCCTGGGCGCGGGCGGCAGATCCATCAGCATCTGGTCTTTCCCCTGGGCCAGATAGCGCACCCACATTCGACAATTTCCAGCCGGGGCCTGAATCACCAGGCCCCAGGGGCTTACCTGCCAGGCGCGATGGGGCTGGCGCCCCTGGGGGGTTTCCACCTCGACCGCTACATTGCTGGCTTCCTCGCTGAGGCGAGGAAAAGGCACCCGCAACTCGCGCCCGCCCTCGGCCGAGAGCTCGAACTGACAGAGCACTTCCAGACGATAGCGATTGACGACATCCATGCCCACCCGAGACGACCATCCACGCAAGCGCATCTGACTGTGCAGCGATTCGATGTGCGCCAGCGGTGCGGTGAGGGCTGGGGGCGACAGCGCTCCAACCCTATCGGCGGGGGCCGGCGGCAGGTGTCGATTTCTGGCGCGCTCGCGGGCTCGGAGGAAGTTCGGCACCAGCACCGCCGCAATCAGGGCTACCATGGCCACCACGATCATCAACTCGATCAGGGTAAAGGCACGTCGCTTCACGATTCACCTCCTAGCAGGAGGTTGTGCCCAGGCAGGCCCTTGCCAGACGGTAGTTTTCTACTGTTGTCGACCGGCATAAACCAACGGGTCTAAATGTCTTACCTTCAGCGGCTGAGGGTTTTGAGAAACTTTCGAACCGGATCGCTGCCGGTTTTCTCGAACTCGACCCCGACGAGAAACTTCTGCTGGCGTGTGTCTTTGCGGCAGCTTCTCACGGTTCCCACTTCGTCGAGACGAGGTCGACCCACCGTTTCACACTGGATGCGCACGCCGGTGTTGGGCGCCACCTGAACCTCGCTGACGAACAGCGCACCTCCCAAACCCAGATTGCGCAACATGCCCTCACTCAGCCGATCCCCAGCCCGATTGCACAAATAGCAGATATCCTCGGTGGGAACCCGCACGTGCGCTCGACGCTCTCGGGCTCGACCCTGATGGAGGCCCAACTTGTCCAGAGCGGTGCGCATCCAGGAACGAGCTTTCTCCTCATTGGAACCGGTAAACATCAGGCCCGAAAGATGTTGGTCCTGACGCTTTGCCGTCCAGATCACCTCGGCCGTTAAGGACTGGCCGGCATGCTCGCGACCCTCGACGGTAACCGTTTGACCTTTTTTCAAAGGGCTCATCGACTCGATGCGCATCCCCAGCGCCGAGATATTTACCACACTAACGGGCGCGCCCAGTCCTTGAACACCGGCCTTGAAGCGACATGGAATACGCACAGCTCGGCGCCGCTCGCGCTCGAGAACCTCCTGGCCAAGTAAGAAAGCCCGAATCTTGGAAAACAAATTCTTCATGGACTCCGGCTGCTTCGACCTCCCACCTTCGCCTTCCCCCGAAACCGGCAGGACGTGAAGAGAGCCCCGCCGTACGGCGAGGCTCTCGTTCACGAACCGCTAAGGGACGTTAGAACTTGACCATGAACTGGGTGTTCAGGTGGAAACCACTCCAACTGAACGGGTGAGCGATGGTTGGACCGGCGTTCACATTCAGGTTGGGCACGGCGGGAGTGGTGAACACCCGGCTGGGAATGCGATCGTCAAACATATAGTAACGACCCTCGAAGTTCCAGGTCATATTGTCATCCAGACGCCACTCGAAACCGATATCCGGCCACTTCTGGCTGATGTCGATGTTGTTGTAGTTGGCCGTTCCGGCAGCCACCGCAAAGGCGTTATTCACGCCCAGTGGATCGAAGTGACCAAAGATGTCCACCTGAGTATAACCGGCCTTGGCCGTGAAATCCTCGGTCACATCGTAGTCCACGCCGAGGTGCCAGCCCGTGAAGGCCAGGTCGACCCGGTTCTGGTTCTCAGCGGCCAGTCCGATGGGGCCGGGACGAATCCTCGACATGTTGCTGTTGCGGTTGAAGTGGAGGGTTTTGATACCACCCGAAAGCAACACGCCCCGGTTGTTCTTATCCTCTTCCAACAGCCACTTGTGACCAGCCGACACATACAGGTTCTCGACATTGCCGCGCGGGTTCTCGAGCGGAATCGCAAACGCATTTCCACCCGCTGCCGCGAACGTGCCAATGTTGAACTGGTTGAACAGGGTCTCGATGAAACCCGGCTTGAAGCCCAGAACCGGCGTGTTGGGGGTGCCGGGAGCGATGGAGCTGGTGCTGAAACGAACGTCCTGCAACGAAGTGCGGGTCTGATTCAAATTGCCATACTCGAACGTCACGCGGCCGGTGGGGTTGAACTTGTAGGTCAACTTGGCCCGGATACCCGTGCGGTTGTGCGGCAGTTCTTTCACCCCGTGAATCGGCTGCAGGTTGTTGATGAAGTAGAAGTCGGGCGTGTGGAACATCGGGTTACCCAGGCCACCCACCGTCGGGGTCTGCAGAATGAACGGGTCGAAGGTCGGGTCGACCCGCAGATAGTGGAGATCAACTTCGACCGACTTGTCGAAGAAGAAGGCTCCTGCGCCCACTTTGAAGGCGTTACCTCCAGCGCTGTAGCTGGAGTTCTGATTGGGCTTGTATTCCGAGTGGGCGAATTCGCCATAGATACGGGGCTCGTATTCGTTGTCATCCCACTTGTAGGAGGCCGACATCCCGTAGGTGGTCTGGTCCTGCGGTCCGATACCACCGACGTTGGGGGTGTTGGGCCCCACCAGGCCTGCCGCAAAGGCGTTGGCCAGCGAACCGTCGAGGCCCGGCAAGTTGGGTAGCATCGGAATGGGACGCTTGTCGCTGGTGGTCGCCCAGCCCAACGCATTCTGAACGCCGATCTGGTTGGAGTAGAATCCGTTAGGATTCACCCAGGTGGCCAGCAAGTTGACGTTGGGCACCACGTTGAGGCCCACCAAGCGGGGACCATTGTTCAACTGGCTCTGGGTCAGACGAAGCAGGTTGAGCTTGACGTGACCGCGCTCGTCGTGGAAGTTGAGCTTGACGTTGCCACCGAAGGCCACGCTGTGATAGCCTTCGCCGTTGCCTGCCAGGGTAGGAAGCGTGCCGATGTTGCCGTCGGGCAAACGGGTTCCCATGACTTCCCAGAAGAGCTTGGTGTCTTCATCAAACTCGTGCTCGCCCGTCAACTGCACACCGAAGTTCGGCAAATGTTCGGGGCCGAACTCGTTGGGGTTGATGGGACCCGAGAACACGCTGGAGTCAAATCCGTGCTCGGTGAAAGCACCCAGAATCAACTTGGTGTTACTCGGCTTATGCTTCACCCAGAAGTTGTCCAGCACCATTCGGCTGTAGGGGGTATTGGCAAAGTTGCCGTTGCCCTGATTGGCCGCCAGAATGCCGGTGAAGGGGCTGGCCAGGTAGGGAGCGTTGGCGCCGTAGTAGGCATCCACGATCTGATTGCCCTGGCTGGTGAAGGCCGAGAATTCAGCGCCACCCTCGAAGTCATCCGAGATGTTGAGGCGCAAACCCAGCACGGCCCGGCTGGTGAAGCCCGTTCCGTTGACGAGCGGACGACCCGTTCGCCAGTTTAACGTGGTCAACACACCGGTGGTGAACGGGTTGTTCTGGCGAGGCAGCGCAAAGCCCGTCACACCGGGCAGCACACCGCCCGCACCGACCGAGCTACCGGCCGCCGCATTGTAGTCGACCAGCTGGATCCCGCTGGGGAAAGCCAGTGCCGCATTCAGGCCACCGTTGCGCCCGATATTGATGCTGCTCATGCGGGTGTCCACATAGCCATAGAAGGTGATGCGCTCGAGTTCGGTAACCCGCTGGTCGAGACGACCCACGCTCTCTTCCAGGTTGGTCACACGAACGCCCAGAGCATCGAGCTCGTCTTTCAGCGCAGCCGCCAGCTTGCGCACTTCATCCAGTTCGCTCTTGGTGGCGAACGTGGCGTGGGCCTGCTCCATTTTGGCCAGCAAGCGGGCAACAATCATGGCAACTTCCCAGCGCGAAGCCGCGCGGTCGCCTTTGAAGGTACCATCCGGGTATCCTTCGAGTAATCCTTGTGCAGCCAACTTCGCAACCGCGTCTTTGGCCCAATGCTCATCCTTCACGTCGGGGAACAGAGGGGCCCCCAAAGCGGTCTGCGTTGCCAGCAGAACACCACCCAGCGCGAAAGCTAATCGTCGACGCAACATCCCAAACCCTCCACATTCAACTGCGCTACTCTATTATGTGATGACGAATACAGACATCTGGCGCAGGAAGCCGGTCGCCTTTCGACTACCCCCCATGCATTCCTCCAAGACTGAAGACCAATTTCACAAATTTCCCAAAGGGAGAAGTTCTGGCACAGCGCCGCACCTTCTCGCACACAGAAACAAAGAGACCCGGATTACTCCGGGTCTCTCTGCTTAACCCTTCAGGGCCAGTTCTAGATTAGAACTTGACCTTGAACTGGGTGGACACCTGCCAGCCGTTCCACTCGAACGGGTTGGCGCTGCCACCGGCCCGAGCGAGGACGTTGCCGGGCTCGGTTGCGGGGATGTTGGCCCCCGAGGTGGTGGTGTAGTAGCGGAAGTCCATGTTCCACTGGGTGTTGGCGCTCACATCGTAGTCGAAGCCGATGAACGGGCTCAACTGGGTGGAGTCCAGGTTGTTGAACGTGGTGCTTCCGGTTGCCACCGCGAAGCCGTTGTAGCGGCCGGCGGGATCGTAGTGACCGTCGATGGTGGTGTAATCAGCACCAGCGCGCAGCGTCCACTTGTCACTGGCTTCCCAGTTGACCTGGCCGTGCAGGTTGCCGGTGTTGATATCCACGCGGTTCTGGCTGCCGCCGTTGATGGCGGACAGGTTCGAACCACGACGGAACTCGTTGCGCTCGTAGCCCAGTTCGATCTTGACCCGAGGATCATCGAACTTGTAGCTGGCACCTACGCCCCAGTTGACCTGCTCGCCGCGACGGTCCTCAAGCGGGTTGAGGTTGACGTCGAAGGCGTTGGCCGACTGCAGACCGTAGACGTTCTGGGCAGCATAGCCACGGAACACGGGGTCCATGAAGCCGGGGCGGAAGCCGAGAACCGGAGCGTTGGGCAGACCCGGTGCAAGACTGTTGGTGGAGAACCGAACGTCATACAGCGAGGTGCGCACCTGATCCAGGATGCCGACTTTGGCCCACACCAAACCGCGGCGCTCGTTGAAACGGTATTGACCGTTGAAACGGAAGCCTTTGCGGTTGTGCGGATACACATTGGTGTCGTGCAGGCTGTAGAGACCCTGATACTGGTTGAAGTTGGGCCCATTGAAGGGAGCCAAACCACCACCGAGGCCGCCGAGCTGGAGCACGAACGGGTCATAGGTGGGTTCAACGTGGACATACTGCAGGCCCAGGTCCAGGTCGCCGTCGAGCAGGTTGGCACCCACTTCGAAGCGATAAGCGTCACCACCAACCTGGAACGAGCTGTTCTGGTTGGGCTTATAGTCGGTATGACCATAGTTGCCAGCGATGTAGATCTGAGTGTCTCCACCGCTGAGGTCCCACTTATAGTTGGCGCTGATGCCATACATGCTCATGCCCTGCGGGCCAAGTCCGCCACCGAACAAATCATTGCCGGGGACGAACGGATTTGCAGAGCCATTTACGATGGGACGGGTATCATTGGTGCTACCGATACCACCGCGCGTGTTGGCCGCGTTGCCCTGGCCGAAGAAGTGTCCGGGAGGGTTGACCCAGGCCAGGGCCGGGGTCGAGACGTTGAGCTGGCTGTTGAAACCAAGGCCACCCTGATTACCAAAGGTGCCCGTGCTGTTGAAGCCGTTCAGGAACGAGGTGTTGCCGGCGCCGGTATCGAGACCGACGAGACGGGCACCCGCGCCCTGCTGACCCACATCCTGGTTCACGCGAGCATAGTTGGCCTTGACCGAGCCGCCGTCGAACTCGAACTCTACGTCCGCGCCCAACAGGAAGGTGTCATAGGCACTGGCATCCGGGAGACGAGTTCCCAGAGCTTCCCAGCGGAAGACGCCCGTATCGGAAACGTCAACCTTGCCGCTCACGTTGAAGCCGAAGCCACCCAGCGAGCGGGGACCGTAAACGGCCGGGTTCCAGGCGCCAGCATAGAACAGGTTGTCCATGTTGGTTTCCTGGAAAGCACCGAGGACGAGCTTGGTCTGGCTGGGGTTGTGCACCACCCAGAAGCTGTCCAGGGTCATCCGCGAGAAGGGAGCATTGGCCAGTGAGTTGCCACCAGCGCTGCCGACATTGCCGGTGAACTGGTTGCTCTGCCAGGGAGCGGTTACGCCCCAGTAGGCATCGATGAACTGGTTGCCCTGACTGGTGAAGGCGCTGAACTCGGCACCGGCGTCGATGTCTTCCGACACGCGAACGCGCAGACCAAGCACGGCCCGGGCGGTGAAGCCCACGCCGTTGAGCAGGGGACGACCATTACGATAGTCGACCACCGGCATCACGCCTTCGTTCCAGGGGGTCAGAGAAGCACCGCGGGTCGAACCCACAGCGCTGTTATAGTCCACGAAGGGCACGAAAGAGGGCACCGCATTGGGAGCAATGTTATTGCTGTTGTCATTGCGGCCCGAGTTGCTGAAGGTGCTCATCGAGGCGCGGGTGTCGACATAACCGTAGAAGGTGATGCGCTCCAACTCGGAGACGCGCTTGTCGAGGCGACTTACGTTCTCTTCGAGATTGGTGACCCGAACACCGAGGGCGTCCAGCTCTTCTTTCAGGGCGTTCGCGAGCTTGCGAACTTCATCCAACTCCGCCTTGGTGGCGAAGGTGGCGTGGGCTTGCTCCATTTTGGCGAGCAAGCGGGCGACGATCATCGCTACTTCCCAACGGGTGGCGGCGCGGTCACCTTTGAAGGTGCCGTCCGGATAACCCTCGAGCAGACCTTGGGCGGCCAGTTTGGCGACCGCATCCTTGGCCCAGTGGTCATCTTTCACATCCGGGAAGAGCGGAGCGGCTGCTGCCGGCATCGCAGCCGAGAGCATCATGCCGGCGGCTACGAATGTCAGAACGCGTTTTTTCATTACCGTTCTATCTCCTTAGTTCATGTCTGGTGATCCCAGACAGGCTTATTGTTTGCCTGGCTAATCGCAGACCTGACTCAGAGGGTTCCGGCTGAGCCTTCCAAGGTTTCCTCATCAAGTAGCCTCGAAGTCGCAACCCGCGATTAGACAAACCCTTGCTTACCACAAACCTCAAAACTTGTAAACCTGTAATCGTGATCTTTACACTTAGTAAAAATCTACGCCCCGTCCCCGGCCGGGAGCACTGCGCTTCCCCTGAACCAAGTCAAGCTTATTCGGTTGTGGCAAAAACTTTCCGAGCATCTGAGTCGCTCTTCAGAGGGACGTCGTGGAAACTTCCTCGACCTCCGCCTGAAGATTATTCATATCTGCCAGGTTGCTAGCGAGATTTTCGTCTCGAACAAATCTTCCTTCTTTCAAGAGTGAGAAAATTTTTCACGCTCTTGCTGGCTAGTCGTTGTCACTGAGCAGATCTGCCGGTTCTGGCTCTCGACCCAGGCGAGCGCAGGCCTCGAGATAACCGCGAATAAAACGATTCAAGTCTCCGTCGAGCACACCCTGAACATCGGTCACGGCCAGACCCGTGCGACGATCTTTCACCTGGGTATAAGGGTGAAGCACGTAACTGCGGATCTGGTTGCCCCAGGCCGCATCGCGGTTGTCGCCACGGATGTTGGCCAGCCTTTGTTGACGCTCTAACTGCTGTTGCTCATACAGCTTGGCCTTGAGCATGCGCATGGCGGTCAGTCGATTGGATACCTGCGAGCGTTCGGTTTGACAGCTCACCACGATACCTGAAGGCACGTGGGTGATACGAATGGCCGACTCGGTTTTGTTGACGTGCTGGCCGCCCGCACCCGACGAGCGAAAGGTATCCACCTTGAGGTCTTCCGTGCGAATCTCCACCTCGGCATCCTCGATCTCGGGCAACACATCTACCTTGGCAAAGGCGGTGTGACGGCGTCGGGCCTGATCGAACGGAGAGATCCTCACCAATCGGTGCACACCTCGCTCGGAACGCATCATGCCATAGGGCATGGGTCCCGTAAGAAAAAAAGTTGCCGAGTGAATGCCGGCTTCCTCGCCAGGCGACGAATCGGCCAGTTCTACCTGAAACCCCGAACGTTCGGCCCAGCGCAGATACATTCGCAGCAGCATCTCGGCCCAATCCTGGGCGTCGGTGCCGCCGGCTCCCGAGTGCACGGTGACCATGCAGGGAGAAGCATCCATCTCTCCCGAGAGCAGAGCTGTGGTTTCAAGGCGCTCCAGCACCTGCTCGAGAGACTTGGAGCTGTTCTCCAGCTCCTTGACCTCGCCCGCGTTGTGCTCATCGACCATCTCAAGGAACATTTCAAGCTCGTTGATCTGGTCCTCGAGCTGCTTCCACGAGCTGAGCAATCCCTGATGATAACTGAGTTCTTGATTGAGTTTACGAGCGACGTTGGGCTGACTCCATACATCGGGAGCAGACAACATCGACTCGAGTTCCGAAACTTTCTGAGTAGAGCGTTCCAGGTCAAAGATAGTCGCGCATCCGGAGCATCCGGGCGCGACTGTCAGCGATCTGGGCTTGGTAGTTGGCCGCGATCAGCATCATTTATCCTTCTTCCGGGTAGTGGCACTTCTTCCACTTCTTACCGCTGCCGCACCAGCAGGCGTCGTTGCGACTCATCTTGGAGCGAGCAGCACGGCGGTTCAGCGGAGCTGCCTCCTCGAGAACCGGGGCCCCCTGTTCGTGGGCTTCCTGAATCACGCCTTCTTGAGGAATATCCTCTTCTCGGCTCACCTCGAGCTTGAACAGCAGACGAACGGTGTCTTCCATGATGCGGTGCTTGAGGCCCTCGAACATCTCGAAGGCTTCCTTGATGAACTCGATCTGCGGATCTTTCTGCCCGTAGCCACGCAAGCCGATACCCTCACGCAGCATATCGATCGATTGCAGGTGGTCGATCCACTTGCTGTCCAGTGTCTGCAGCAGCACCCATTTCTCGAACGAGCGCATGGTCTCGTGACCGAGCAGAGCCTCCTTGAGCTCATAATACTTCTCGGCCCACTCCACAATGCGCGCCGCCATCTGGGGGCGAGGCACCTCGAGCAGCTTCTCCAGGGTGTATTCCTCGGGCAGAGCCAGCACATCCAAAATGGCGTCCCACAGGGCCTCTGTCTCCCACTCTTCGGGCAGAACCTCCTGCGAGCAGTAGGTGCGCACCCAGTCTTCGGCCAGCTGGGTAACGAAGTGGAGAATTTGCGGACGCAGATCATCGCCGCGCAGAATCCGATCGCGCTGCTCGTAGATCACCTTGCGTTGCTGGTTCATCGTGTCGTCGTAACGCAGCACCGACTTGCGGATGTCGAAGTGATAGCTTTCGACCTTCTGCTGGGCATTCTCAATGCCCCGGCTCACCATGCCGCTCTCGATGGGCTCGTCGTCCACCTTGAGCCATTCCATGACGTTCTTGATGCGGTCGGAGCCAAAGAGCCTCATCAGCTCGTCATCCAAAGAAACGAAGAAGCGGCTGGAACCGGGGTCGCCCTGGCGACCCGAGCGGCCGCGCAGCTGGTTATCGATGCGGCGCGACTCGTGGCGCTCGGTCCCGATGATGTGCAGCCCACCCAGCTGGCGTACTTTTGCGGCCTGCTCGGCATCGGGAGGATTGCCACCCAGAATAATGTCCACACCACGGCCGGCCATATTGGTGGCGATGGTTACCCCGCCGAGGCGGCCCGCCTGGGCGATGATCTGAGCCTCTTGCTCGTGATACTTGGCGTTCAGAACATTGTGGGGAACGCCCTTCTCCTTGAGCATTCGTGACAGGGTTTCCGATTTTTCGATAGATCGGCTACCCACCAGCACGGGACGTCCGAGTTTGTGCATTTCGACGATCTCTTCGCATACCGCCTTGAACTTAAGCGGCTCGTCCTTGTAGACAATGTCCGACTGATCTTTACGGGCAATGGGGCGATGGGTGGGGATGACGATGACGTCCACCCCGTAAATCTCGCGAAACTCCTTTTCCTCGGTAGCGGCCGTGCCTGTCATTCCAGCCAGCTTCTTGTAGAGCTTAAAGTAGTTCTGGAAGGTGATCGAGGCCAGGGTTTGGTCCTCCTGGCGAATCTTCACGCCCTCTTTGGCTTCGATGGCCTGGTGCAACCCGTCGGAGTAGCGACGCCCGAACATCAGGCGCCCCGTAAACTCGTCGACGATGACGATCTCGTCGTCGCGAATCACATACTCCACTTCGTTGCGATAGCAATAGGTGGCCCGCAACGCGTTGGAAATCAGGTGGGCCGCCTCGACGTTCTCCATATCATAGAGGTTGCGAATCCCCAGGATTTCCTCGACCCTGGCCACGCCTTCTTCGTTGAGCGGGGCATTCTTCGACTTCTCATCGACCGTGAAGTGCTCGTCTCTCGTCAACTGACGGGCGATCTGAGCGAACTTCTCGTAGTTGGCATTGGTGCCGCTGCCCCGGCCCGAAATGATCAACGGCGTTCGGGCTTCGTCGATCAGAATCGAGTCGACTTCGTCTACGATAGCGAAGTGGTGACCCCGCTGCACCTTGTCTTCCATCTGCCAGACCATGTTGTCACGCAGATAGTCGAAACCGTATTCGTTGTTGGTTCCGTAGGTAATGTCGGCGCGATAGGCCTCCTGACGACTGCACGGGCGAACCGGGTCGCCGTGAGGGCCGTCGTGAGCCGAGGCGTCGAACAGAAAGGCGCTGTCGTGGTTGATGATCCCGGTGGTCAGTCCCAAGAAGTCGTAAATTCGGCCCATCAGCATGCCGTCGCGCTTGGCCAGATAATCATTGGCCGTTACCAGATGACAACCGTTGCCAGCCAGCCCGTTCAAATACATAGGAGCGGTGGCCACCAGGGTTTTGCCTTCACCGGTTTTCATCTCGGCGATGCGACCCTGATGCAAGACGATCGAGCCGACCAGCTGCACGTCATAGTGGCGCTCGTTGCGCACCCTCTTGGCGGCTTCGCGGGCCACCGCGTAGGCCTCGGGCAGCAGGTCGTCGAGGGTCTCTCCTTTGGCCAGGCGCTCTCGAAACTGGGGGGTCTTTGCTTTAAGTTGCTCATCGCTGAGCGGAGCAATCGAGGGTTCGAAAGCGTTGATCTTCTCGACAACCTTGAGAATTTTCTTGACTTCTTTCTCGTTGGCGTCGAAGAGCTTTTTCAGTAAGCCTAGCATGGATGGACCTCGTTCTGTGGTTCGATGGACGTCGTAGCGCTTTACCCCTGGTGGAATTTTCACAAACTCCCAAAAAGATAGAGAGCCCCTGGTATCAGGGGCTCTCTATCGCCGAGTTGGCGGTTCCTTTATGGCTTCACGGCCAGACCGTAGGGCACCGAATTGGGCATGGGCAAGGTGGTGTGCTGGATGTTGCCGCTGCGTCCGTCGAGCGTCATGACCACGGCCGAGTCCTTGCAGGCCACATAGGCCTTGCGTCCGTCACCGGAAAAGACCACCCCGATGGGGCGTTTACCTACGGTGGTGGTGTTGATCACACCACCCTGGGTCACGTCGATCACCGAGACCGTATCCGATTGCTTGTTGCTCACAAAGCAACGCGTGCCGTCGGGGCTGATGGCCAGTCGCAGAGGCTCGACTCCCACCGGAATGCGTCCCACCTCGGTTACGCTCAGGGTGTCGACCACCGATACACACGAGTTGCCCGAACAGGCCGCAAACACCCGGGTGAAGTCGGGCGTAACGGCCAGCGAAGTGGGTTTGGTGCCCACTTTGCAACGACCCACTTTGGTTCCGGTAGCAGCATCGAGGGCGATGACCTCTCCGCTGCGCGAATCACCCGTGCAAACGAAGACCCTGGGCCCGGCCATAACGGCCGAGAACGGCGGAGCATCGGTGGGCAAAAAGCCCGCCGGCACGTTGCTCACGGTGTCGATCAGCATCACTCCGGGCTTCTGGCCCAGACAGCTCACCAGCAAATAGCGACCGTCAGGGCTGAGCTTCAGGTCCGTCACCCCTCCGGGTGTGGGAATGTTCCTCAGCAGCGCGTTATTGCGGGCCGCGTCGAAGACCTGCACCATAGGAACCGAGCCGGCGCAGTAAAGAATCGTTCCCGGCTGATTGAAACAAAGCCAGTAAGGCTTGAGCTGCATCGGCACAAAGGTCGAACGGTCGGGTTTGTCGGGAGGATAAACCATCAGACAGTTGCTGTAGTTGGTCACCGGATTCATCAGGTGCAAACCCTCGGGACCTTTGGGCATTTTGGGCAAATCGTAGTTCATCATGTTGCCCCAAAGTTGGTGCACGTCGCCACCAGCGGCCAGCACCATTTGATGGATGTTCTTGTGGGGCGTCAGTTCCATGTTGTTTTCGGTCTTGGAGCGCTCGCTATAGGCCACATAGACGGTGCCCGAAGTCACGGCGGTGCCACCCACAAAAGATGCGCCCGCCGGGTTCATCAGGATCTGGCACCGCGCCGCCATTCCGGCATAGGCCACCCGCACCCGCTGGGTGACGACCGGGTAACCCGATTTGCGGCACAAAAGAGTGTAGACGCCGTCGGGAAGGTCTTCAAACACAAAAAAGCCGTTGGCATTGGAGGTGGTTTTGAACTCGGTGCCCTGCACCTCGATCTCCACGCCTCCCAGGGGCTCTCCGAGCCCCACCTGGTTGCCCTCCTTGGGGTCGACGCCGGTCACCACGGTTCCACACAGGGTGAGATTCTTGGGGGTCATAGCCTGACCCAGTACTACCCAGGTCATCAGCAAGGCCCACAGGGCCACTACCAGGACACGTTTCACGGCTGCTCCTTTCTCTTCCCGTCGAGATAGTCTTCGGCCATAATCAAGGCCGCGTAGTCGTCGATGGCCACGGGTGGCACCTGCAGTCCCAGCGGCACCAGCCTCCACAGCCCTCGCGGTGGATGATCGCGAAAATAACGCCCTCGAGCCCGTTCACTGGTGCGAAACTCGTTGACCACGGTGACCTCACGCCCCAGCGCGCGCAACTCCTGAACGACCAGCTTCGACCCGGTGGCCCCTCCCACCAGCAGGTGGGCAATGGGCCAGCGATCCAGGTATTGTCGCAAGGTAGGCAGCAGTTCTTCCCGTTCTACGATGGCTCGATACAGGCACTCGCCGCTTTCTTGCACCACCGCCACCCCACACTTGCGACGTCCCGGATCCACAGCCAGCAGCATCAGCGCGCGCTCCCCGCCGGGCGCACCTCGATACGAATCGCCAGTGAACTGGTCTCATAGAGGTCGAACTTGGCCACAGCCACCAGTTTACCAGGGCCCTGTAAACGTTTGATGTCTTGAATTAACCGATCGAAGTCCTGAGAAGAGAGGCCACCACCAAGGCTATTGTTGATCTCGATCATCCCCCGCCGCAGGGCGGCCTCGCGCACCTCGTCCAGGAAGGCATACCACTCCCTCAACAATTCCGGGTTCTCGGGCTGAACCGAGTGGGTGGCCACCACGTCGCCCTCGCGGAAGAGTCGATTGACCTGCAAGGTTTCCAGGCGCACCTTCACCATGTCCTTATACAGGCAGTTGTGGTCGGCCAGAATTCTGACGCCCACCACAGCCGGTTCATCGACCATTTTGTTGGCCAGCGCCAGCAGTTCGTCCTCACTCCATACCAGCAACTGGGTACTGGGGTCGAGCAGTGGCTCGCGCTTCTCGCGGGCAATGTCGTTGTTGCGCTGCACCGAAAGCGCATTGGCCAGGTCCAAAACCCCCATAATACGCTCTCGCTGCTGCTCGGTGGGCACTCCCGGCTGGAGCGTGCCTTGCAAGATAGGTTGACCAACGCCCCAGACAACCCGGCTCTGGTCGCGCTGGCGCCGAACCACATCGATCTCTTTTTGCAGCCGCTTGAGCTCTTGCTTGGACTGCTCAATGCCCACGATGACGCCCCGTACGGACTCGGAAAAAATGGCAAAAAGACTCAGCGTAGAGATAGCGATCAGCGAACCCGTGACCACCGTGATGAAATTGGACGTGTGGCGCGGGCGCATTCCCAAAATCGACATGCGCTTCTTGCCGATCTGCCGACCCAGATGATTGCCCAGATAGGCAATGCCCCCCGCCAGCAGAGCCACCAGGAGGTAGATGGCCGTTGCACGGAGCCACACCCAGGATCCCATAGCTACAACTTACGGCTTCCACACAGTCTCCCCCTCTAGAGAGGGGGACGGAAGGGGGTGTGGAGCACTAAGGATTCCCCTCTAG
>CAZYPN010000009.1:144040-174623 GCA_964649085.1 uncultured Burkholderiales bacterium
ACGGAAGGGGGTGTGGAGCACTAAGGATTCCCCTCTAGAGAGGGGGACGGAAGGGGGTGTGGAGCACTAAGGATTCCCCTCTAGAGAGGGGGACGGAAGGGACTACTTGCGCGTGGCGTCGACGAGCAGGAACAGCCCCATGGTGCCAAAGATCAGGTTCGGCAGCCAGGCTCCGAGGTGGGCCGACATCTTGCCCGACTCACCCAGAATCATACCCACCGTCATCAGCACGTAGTAAATCAGAATGAACAGCAGCGAAAGCCCGATGCCGATGCTGCGGCTCGAGCGCTGGGGGCGCACTCCAAGGGGGATGGCGAAAGCCCCGAAGATCAGCGAGGTCCAGGGCAGGGCCAGCTTCTGATGAAACATGACCTCGTAGCGATTGCGCTTGCGTGCCTGCTCGGAGTTGCCCACGGGCAGCAGCGCCAGACGCGCTGCCAACTCGCTGCGCGAGAGTTCCTCGGGCCGATACTCCCGGCGCACCAGGGTGGTGGGGTCGGCCGGCGACTCTCCCGGCTGCATGGGCGTCCAGGTAGAGTCCGCCACGACTTCCTGCACCGGGTCCTGGCGCTCGTCAAAGACCGTGATGCGCATGTTCTTCAACACCCACAGGCTGCCGTTCCACTCGGCTTCCTCGGCAAAAATCTCGCGGCGCCGCACCTGCCCCAGAAAATAGTGCAAATACACCCCATAGAGCTTCTTCTTTTCGAGGTCGAAGCCGGCCGAGTAGAGCATCTGAGTTTCGCCGTTCTGCAACAAGCGGGGGGCCGTCAGCAAAGAATACTGGAACGGGTCTCGCTTCTGAGTTTCGAAAACGATGTCGTAGGCCCGCTTCATCGAGGCGGGCACAACCTCTTCGTTGATCCACAGATTGATGCCGCTGATCAAGGCGCACAACAGCAGGGCCGGGGTGGCGATCCGCATGAAAGAGATCCCGGCGGCCTTGAGGGCGGTCAGTTCGGAATCACCGGAAAGTCGTCCGAAAGAGGTCAAACCCGCCAGGAGCACCGCCATCGGACAGGTGAAAATGATGACCTGGGGCAGCCGATTGAGCATGTATTCCAGGATGACCCCCATGCCCAACTTACTCTCGAGCACCATGCGAGCCACGCCGCTCAGAGTTTCTACCGAAAAGAACAAGATAGTGAAGGCACCAAGGCCGAAGAAAAAGGGGCCCATCATTTCGCGGGCAACCAGGCGAAAAAGGATGCTCATGGGGCTACCGCTTCAAATCCCGTCTGATAGCGTTCGCCCAGATAATACTTGCGGGCGATAGGGCTGGCTGCGATGCTTCGAGCATCTCCCGACACCAGAATGCGCCCGTCCCGGATAATGTAGGCTCGGTCGGTGATAGCCAGTGTCTCGCGCACGTTGTGGTCGGTGATCAGCACGCCCAGTCCTCTGCCCTTGAGTCGGCGCACGATGTCCTGAATCTCGGCCACCTGAATGGGGTCGATCCCGGTAAAGGGCTCATCCAGTAAGAGATACTGAGGATGGAAGGCCAGAGCCCGGGCGATCTCCAGTCGACGCCGCTCGCCTCCGGACAGCGAAATGGCCAGATTCTTCCGTCTCTCATGCAGTCCAAATTCTTCCAGCAGTTCGTCCACGCGCTGACGCTGCAGTTTTCCGTGGGTGCCGCGCTCCTGAAGCACGAGGCGCAAATTGTCCTGCACGCTGAGTCCACGAAAGGCCGAAGCCTCCTGGGCCAGATAGCTGATTCCCAGGCGTGCTCGCCGGTGCAGAGGAAGGTGGCCGATGCTCTTGTCGTCGAGGAAAATCTCGCCCGAGGTCGGTTTCACCAACCCTACGATCATTGTAAACGTCGTGGTTTTCCCAGCGCCGTTTGAACCGAGCAGTCCCACCACTTCGCCCGGCTCCACCTGCAGATCCACTTCGTCGACCACGCGCCGTTTCTGGTACACCTTGGCCAGCTTAGACGCCCGGATCAAGTGGATCTCCCTCGAGCCGGGTGGTCACCCGAACATTGCCTTCAACAACGATATGCTCCAGTTTGTCGGTGGTGATAGCCCGGTCTCCTCGAACGGTAGTCTCCCCACGAGTCCAACGAACTCCTCGGCTGCCAACCAATCGACCGTCGTTGGCGTTCCACACCATATGATTGGCTACGATGAGGTCGTTGGTAGCGTAGCGATGGGCCACCACCTTGCCATTGAATTCAACGCGTTCTTTGGAAATGGAATAGGTGGCGCGCGGCGCCTGGATTCTCATCACGGGTTTGCCGCGGTCGTCCGACAAGGTCCAATCTACGCTTTCCAGACGGGCCACCTGTTGGCCGTCGGCGTACTTCACCTTGAACGCCTCCATAAGCCACTTCTTCCCCTTGCGGGTCTTGAAGATCGCTTTCCCGGTCTCGGTTACCAGGTTATCAGGACGTAACTTGGAACTGGCCTGAGACACAGGAGTAGAAGCTCCTGTGGCGGTAGGGTTGGGCGCCGGAGGGGGAGCACTGCAGGCGGTGAGTGCGAGGCCGGCCAGGGCCAGGGCCAGAATTTGTCGCATGGTCAGGGCTGTACTTGCCCAGATCAGGGACCGAACGAAACCAGTCTGAGCGGAATGCCTGTGGAGTTGCGCTGGGACTGGCCCTGGTGGGGGCCACCGGCGTCCGCGACTGCAGGAACATCCAGGCCAGCAGGGCCGTGGCCGCAGCACTCAAAGTTCCCGCCACCAGCCACATGGCTTTGTCTCCGCTGCTGGTGGTTCGCAGCGGGTGGGGGGGCACAGCCGCCGAGACCGGCACCGTGGCCACCGAGGCGCTGGGAACCGAAGCGAGGCTCACGGTTTCTTCGACCTCCTCAAGAGATTGCTCAACCTGTTCAAACAACCGGGCAACCTCAGCCATACTTTGATAACGCTCGTCCTTGCGAAGGGCCATCATCTTGAGCACGATCTTGTCGAGTTGCACCGGAAGGGTCGGGTTCCAACGGCGCATCGAGGGCATTTCACCGCCTTCGGCCACCAACTCTACAGGACTGGGAGGCACTCGGTTGGTCAACAGATGAAACATGGTTGCGCCCAGCGCGTAAATGTCCGAACGCGGATCCGTGCCGCCTGCACCTTGATATTGCTCCATCGGGGAATAACCGGCCGACCCCATTCCTTGTAAAAAGGTGGCGGTCACGCCTTCGGCGTGAAACGATCGGGCGATACCAAAGTCGATCAATCGAACCGTGCCGGCCTGGTCGAGCATGATATTGCTGGGCTTCAAATCTCGAAAGAGGATCGGGGGATCTTGGGAGTGGAGATAGCCCAATACGCCAGCCAGTTGCGAGGCCCAGTGCAACACCTTGTGCACCGGAAAAGCCCCGCGCCGGGCCTGCAGCATTTCTCCCAGCGTTTGCCCCTTCACGTAGGCCATCACCAGATAGTAACGGCCGTCCTCGTGGAAAAAATCGCTGACCTGCACGAGGTTAGGGTGTTCTAAATTCGCCAGAAAACGGGCTTCCTGGCGAAACTGAGCCACGGCCGCCTCCTGGGCCTTGTCGTTGCTGGCCTGGATGCGCATCTCCTTGAGGGCCACAGGCTTATCTCCCAAAGCCAGGATCCGAGCCAGATAGACCGCACCCATCCCACCCTTGCCCAACACCGATTCGATGCGATATCGGCCGGACAGCACCGTGCCAGGCTCCAGGTAGTCTGGCGGCGGCGAACTCATACCTGAGCCGGCCGAATCATGGCGAAACTTGAGGTATAGGCGTGCAGATAGGTGGTTTGCCCCACCGGTCCGATCTCGCCATTGCAAAAAAAGCCTCCCAGGGCTGCCTGAGGAAAGTGGCGATGAAACTCCTGTGCATCGTGGTGCGGCCGGCGGTAGAGATGTTCTCCACGCCCCAGGCACGAAAAGAGCAAAGCCGCGGCCGGGGTACCCGAATAGCGCTCGAGTTGCACCTTCAAGTCCTGGGCCGAGGCGGCAGCGTCCCTCAGGTGAAAGCGAATCGACTGGCCCGAGCGCACCTGACAGCCCACCACCAAAGAGCCCTTGCGGGCGTCGACTCCTATCAGGTTTCGAATCAAATACTCTGCGTCACCTCGGGGAGCATTGCCGAGAATCGCAGCGGGAGTTACCTCCGGCTTGCTGGCAAAGCCCAGAAACAAGGAACTCTCAGCCAGCTTTCGATCGCGGCGATCAAGACTTTTCACCAACTGCTGAAGGATTTCCAGCGGTGGCCGACCGTCGATTTCGTAGATCAGGTTGCGCTCGCCCCGAGTCACGGTGAGGCTGGGTCCAATGGCACGGCACCCCTGAGCCACCACGGCTTCCAGGTGACAGTTGCCACTCAATGCCAGTCCGACCAGTCCACGGCTGTAGCTCTGGTGATTCAGCAGCAACCGATTCCCCCCCGGCTGTCGAGAATCGCTGGCCAACCCGCCCACCTTCGAAGCCCGAGGGTAAGCGTAGTCCAGACCGCGCAACAGGCTCTCCAGTTCAAAGTCGAAGGGGTCGGCCAGCAGAACGAAGCCCGGGTTGACCTCTGGAGACACCCCCAGACACTCGTGCCAGGCCTCGGGTGGGGCATCCTGACTGGGAAGATCGTCATCTTGCAAATAGAATGCCTGGAGTTCCACCTCTGGAAGGTGTCCTGCCAGAACGGCCAGAGCCGGTGCGTGCTCAACCTCCAGCGCCTCGCCAATGACGCCACCCCCACTGCACCCCAGCAGCACTTCCGGGGCCAGAGCCTTTCGCAGCCGACCGCTGACGTCTTCCAGGTTGGGACAGAACGACGACTGCACGAAGACAAGAGCCAGGTGGATCGGCCGGGAGGCTTCGGCCAACTTGTCCAGGCATTCGTTGACTGCGGCTTCCAGAGAAGCTTGCTGTGAAAGCGCCGAGTGCCACTGCATGGAGGCGGTTTCGCGCCCCTGCCTGCTCGCCCTCCTGGAAGACCGTTGGCCGCCCCGCCAAATGCAAAGAGTCTGGCCCGAGGGCCAGACTCTTTGCGAGATCGGGTTTGAAAAAGCTTAGCTCTTCTTCTTGCCCGCCATCATGCCGACGCCGACAAGGCCGAGAACGGCCAGTCCGCCCAGTGCCAGCAAACCACCGCTGCCACCCTTGCCACCGCCGAGGGCTCCGCCCACTGCGGCCATCGGCGAAGAGATCAGCTTCTTGCCGTCTTGAGCCACCGGCTTCAGCGCCTCGGGCATGGCCACTTCGGGCTTGCTTACGGCCACCAGAACTACCTCTTCGGGCTTGGCCTTTTCATTGACCGTAGCGTCGGACATGCCAAGGGTCGATTTGATATCGGCCGCCGACTTGCCCTCCATGAACTTGGCGAAGTAGATAGCACCGTCGATGTTCATCTTCTCGCCTTCACCTTTGCCAGTCACCGCAAAGCCGCTCAGATCGCCCTGCAGCTTGTTATTCGAGGCTGCCGTCAACACGGCTTTGGCCGCCGGGGTCAGATCGGAGCTCTCCAGGTAGCTCGAGCCTTTCAGGCCCTCTTTGTTGAGAGCCAGGCTGCCGGCCGAAGTTTTGAACTCGATCTTCTCCGCCGTCGCCATGGCTTCGGGAGAAGCCCCGGCCTGACGAGCCGTAGCCAGCAACAGGCGCTTGTAGTAGTTGACGAAAGCCGCATCGCTGTAGGCGTAGAGAGTGCCCGTCACCCGCGACTGCCCGGACATGCCGGCCTGCAGCTTGATGGCGGTGTTCTTGCCCACCGGAATGCCGGCTTCATTGGCCTTGGCGATGTAGGCTTTAAAGTTGCTGAAGCTCATGTCGAGGTCGCCACTGGCGCTGACCGTCTTCTTGTCCTCGCCAGCCGACTTCACATTGACCTTACCTTTCAGGTCGAAGCCCATGTCGGAGTCGAGCATGGCCTGCACGCCCTTTTTGGCTTCTTCCATGGCCACGGCCTGATAGGCCAGCATGAAGCGTTTGCCGGGGTCGTCACTGTCGCCCTGATCCTTGAGCTGTGCCTCAGTGATCAGCGCGGTCAATTCGTAGTAGCCGAGCAGGAACTGACGGATGTTCTGAACCTTACCGGTCAGCTGGCCCTTCAGCGACTTGCCTTCGGCATCGAGCTTGAAGTTGATGTTCTCGAATTTGGCTTCGAGCAACTTGTTCACCGACTCCGAGAGCTTGGCGACGTCGAAACGACCGCCGCCCATCATACCGACGCCACTCTTCACGAGGTTGCGCCATTCCTTCATCTTGATGGAGAGCTTGACCGAGGCGTTGCCGCCCTCTTCTTTGTACTCTCCGAGTTCGACGCTCTCGACCTGAATGCCAGCACGGCCCAATTGCTGGGTGATGCCGCTCTTCACCTGGTCGGGATTCTGTCCCATTTGCTTGAGCTGGCCCGCCATCGGTGAGGAGGTGGGCACCTTGACCTCAATGGCCAGAGTCGTCGAGTCATCGGGCTCACTGATGGTAAAATCCAGCGACTTGAACGGCACTTCGCCCATGTCTGCAGAGGTCACATCAAAGTTGACTTTGCCATCGAAGGCCTTGGAGTCACTCTTTGCCGTAAAATCAACGTTCACCGTGGGAGCCTCGGTGGCCGACTTGCCTTCCACGTTGAAGCCACCTTTGGCATAGGCATTCGACTCGGTCATCACCGACTCGAGGTTGCCCTGGAGTTTGCTCAGATCATTGCCGTCCGAGGGCACCGGAACGTCGAGGTTCCCCACCAACTCCATCTCATTGGCCAGATTGTAGAAGAGATTGCCCTGGGCATCTCCCATCTGTTTGGCAGTCTCGGCATCGAACTTCAAGTCGGCAACGGCCGCAATCAGCCCCTTGACGATGTCGCCCTTCACTTCGAACGTGCCATTTACACCGTCGGCGCGCTCGGAAGACTTGAACTTAATCGCTGTATTCCGGGCAGAGTCGATGGCGATCTCTGTCTTGTCCTCCGCGATGGCCAACGTCATCAGGCTGACGGCCAGGAGCACAACCAGAGCGAGAAATCTTCGAAACTTCTTCACTCTTATTTCCTTCAACTTCCCCGCTGAAGGCGAGCAGCCATCCAGCCGGTAATGGTCGGTCAGCCCTCGGAGCTGACCTTGGAGTACGCGCTCGGGCGCACTTCCATCCGGTAAGGATGGGCAAAAATGTCGAGCTTCAAACCTCTAAGAGGTTAAACTTGTGACCAGTGACCGGGAAGGCGCAGTAGAACTTCCTCGGGATCCACCATCTCCAGGTCGATAGCCTGCTGCACGACCCGCACCCAAAGTCGGGCCGTAGCCCGATCGTCAAAGGCACCCGCCGTGGCCGTGGGGGCGCCGCGGGCCGCCCAGTAAGCTGACAAACGGTCCAGCGCGGGTGCCATTTGCTGCTCGCACTCGGCGATCAGTGCCGCATAAAGACTGACGAGTTGGGCGGGATGCAGCAACCAGCTCTGAGGATATCCCAACCTGCGTGACTGCAGCACCTGATCGCGATGCAGTTCCCAGGCCGAGCGAACCGCCTGATGATTCTCGCTGACCTGCTGGGGGCGAGGCGAAGGGTGGGGCGGAAGCGGCAAATGAGGCGTTGGACCGTCGGCCAGTTCAAGGCCGCGCCCGGCAACTCGCATGAGCAACTCCGAACGTGCCTGTTGATTCACAGGGTGGTGAAGTTCGGCCTGGGTGATTCCGCAACTGGCCAGAAAATCGAAGGGGCCAAAGTGTACGGCCTTGCAGCGGGGGCCGCCAGCCTGCAAAAGATTGGGCAAATTGCGCAGCCCCGTCGGGCTCTCGATCATGAGTTCCAAGGCCAGCGCTCCGCGATCGCGCTCGAGGGGCTCGAGATGCTGAATCAGCCAGCGCACCTGGTCGGGATGCTCGACCTTGGGCAGCGTAAGGCGAAACTCTCGGGGCCACACCTTCCAGTTGCGCACCACCAGATGCAGAGTTCGAAGAGCCCGGGGAGCCCACTCGCGAGTGATCGGCTTGAGCCGAACTCCGATCCGAGCCACCTGATCGGCCTGGGGCATGGATTCGCCCACGGCCTCGGCCAGTCGATCTTCCTCCTCGGAGCTTCGAGGTCCCAGCCCGTCTTCAAAGTCGACGCGAAAATCCTCGAGCCCCCGGGCCAGCCTCTGTTCCACGCGCCGCCGCAGCGTGTCGGAGAGCCAGGGATAGTCCTTCATCCACTGCCGGGCCAATTGAATCATCTTCAGGGGGGTCTCGGCCTTGTAGCGATGGGCCCCGCCATACAGCGTGTAAGCGGGCTGCTTGGGGAACTCGGGACTGCTGCCCGCCGGCAGTTGCTCTAGATTGACCACGACCATCGAGTCCTTCCCGGGTTACTTTGAGAACCGGTTTCGAAAGAAAAACTCCAATTCAGTGATCCGGATCACTTCCCTTTTTCCACTCTAGAAGTTATTATGGAATCGTAACGAGTGCCGCTACGCCGCGGACGTCGGTTCAAGGATGGAGGACCGGAGACGAACAAACTGCAACGGTTTAGGAGGCGGGTCCCACGGGCCAAGACCCCAGGGCAGCCTCCAGAAATGGAAAACATGCTTCGTTCTCGACCAGGTACTTTATCCCTCAGGCCCCGCTAAATCCGGGGCCTGAGTTTTTTCTCGGCACAAATGAAAGAGGGCCCCCGAAGAGGCCCTCTTTCATTGTTTCGAACTCAGGCCAGGCGATCGTTACCCGGAAGGTCGCCGCCTCCGCCGAAGTCCACTTCAGGGGCAGGGCCCTCAGGAGCCTGCCGGCTCTGCTGTGCCAGCTGGGGCGGCTGTTGCTCGCGCAAATCTCCGCCCTCGCGGTTTCCAGGCAGGCCCTCTCCGCGGCCCCCTCGACCGCCTCCAGCGCCTTCGAAGCCACCGGGTCCGCCGATGCCGCCACCGCCGATGCCGCTTCCGCCCAGACCACCGCCACCTTCGCCCTGAGCGATGGTAATCTGGCGGCTGGGTTCGAAGTTCGAGCCCTTCAGAGCCTGACGGGCCTTGGACTCAACGTCACCGCTGATTTCAACACCCTCCTCGGCAATCTGGGCATAGAAGTCGGAGAGTGCCCGCTGCTTGTCTTCCAGCGTATTGCCGCCGGCATTGACGGTGGCCTTACCCGTGTTTCCACTGGGTCCGGTGGTGCCACCCAGAGCGGCACCACCGCCCAGGGATGCGCCACCGCCTAAAGAGGCTCCACCGCCCAGGGAGGCTCCACCCCCGCGACCACCTGTCGAAGCGATGTTGCCTCCACCGCCTCGTCCCACGTTGGCCACAGGGCCGCCACCCCGAGCGACCGGCGCGGGGCTGGCGACGGGACCTGGGGTAGGAACCGATACCGGTGACGAGGTGCGACCCGGAGTGACCGGGTTTTGGGCCACAACAGGATTCTGCCTTGCGGCTGGATTCGGCGTGCCCGTCGGGTTCTGGTTGCCCAAAGCGGGGGTTCGCCCGAGCTGACCAGGCTGGTTGCCCGGACCTCCCGGCCGGCCGTCACGGCCCAATCCCAGACCCTCTCGGCCTTCACGACCTCCCAGTCCTCGCTCTTTTCGCTCGCCCTGAGCCTCTTTCATCGCCTGAATATCAGCCGACAGCGAGGCCAACTGCGATTCGTAGTTGAGGCGAACCTCGCTGGCATTGCCTCCGCGTCCGGCTTCGCGACCACCGCCCATTCCACGAGCAGCACCCCCGGCCTGGCCGCGCCGTGCCTGTTGAGCCTGTTTGCGCTGCTGAGCCTTCTTCTGCTGCTCGGCCTTGCGACGCTCGTCGGCCCGCTTCTGCTCGGGCGTGCGCTTGTCTTCCTTGCGCTCTGCCTTCCGGTCGCGCCGCTCTTCCGCACGTCGACCACGGCCTTCTTCTCCGGGGCGCACCGGCTCGCCCGGGCGTCGGCCCTCTCCGGGACGACCCGGCTCGGAGCCACGATTGCCCGTCGGAGGCTGGGGTGGACCGCCCTGTAGTTGGGAAGGTCCGGGATTGAAGTTGGCCGGTCCAGGCGACATATTCACCGGCCCGGGAGAGAAATTCACGGGGCCCGGACTGAAGTTGCGGGGCGCGCTGAAGTTCATCGGAGCCGGCGAGAAATTCATCGGGGCCGGCGAGAAGTTCATGGGCGCCACGTTGCCGCCGCCGCCCGGAGCAAAACCTCTTCCCCCACCGCCGAAGTTACCACCTCCGCCGAAGTTACCACCTCCGCCGAAGTTGCCACCGCCGCCAAAGTTGCCGCCGCCACCGAAGTTGCCGCCGCCACCGAAGGAAGGCATCGGCACGGGGCTGCCGCCCCCCAGGTTGGGCAGGGGCTGAACCCCCTGATTCATCATCGCCATCGTCTGGATCGACTGCATGGCCTGGCCGGCCACACCCATTGCCATCATCGCGCGCATGGCATTGTCGTTGCGACCGCCGGGCCCTCCGGGACCACCCGGACCACCGGCGCCACCGCCACCCTGCATATTCACGTTGCGACCCAACTCGTTGAGACGCTGAGCCAGATTTTGCTGATCGCTGATGTTCTTGCCCAGAGCCTGCTGGATGTTATTGCGAGCTTCGACGATCTTGGACAGGCGTTCCTGACCTTGCTTGAGGCTGGCCTGATTGGCCACCTTCTTCGCCTGCGCTGCCAGCTTCTGAGTCTTCATTGCAGTCTTCTGAACATTGCAGGCCTTGGCCTTGCCATCCATGGTTTTCGCCATGCCCTGCATCTGCTTGCCGATGCCCTGAAGCATCTTGGCAATACCTTTCAGCATCGCCGAAACACCGCGAAGCACGGCCGAAATGGCCGGACCCACATAAGGAATGGCGGCGCATGCCGAAGCCGCCGCATCAACCGCCGTGGCGGCGGAAGTCAGAGCCGTTCCAGCGGCTTGCATCGCCGTAGCAATGCCGTTAAAGGTCGAAGAAAGTCCTTTGAAGAGCATTTCCTTGGCATTGAAAGCCTGCTCTTTCATTCCGAACATCTTCTCGGCCTTGCCAAACTTCTGAACCATCTGACCGATCTGGGTGTTCTGACCCATCTGGGTGGCCTGCTCGCGACCCACCGACTGCAACCCCTGCATCAACGTGCCCTGGTTGCCCTGAGAGGTGGTGAACATCCCCATCAAACCGTTGATGTCCTTGTTGTCGGAAATGTTTCCGATACTGAAATTGGGAACGCCCGGCGGGCTGTAGGCACCGGCAACCTTGATGACGTCGCCCGAGAGCTGGTCGCTCTTGCCTACGCTGAAGTCTTTAAGCCGATCCCCCATTTTGCGCTGTTCAGCCGTACGCATGAAGGTATCGTTGGCGCCCTGGTGGGCCTGGGTCCCACTGCGGGTAGCCGGCACCGAGTTGCCTTTGCCCTGGCGAATGCTTTCAAAGTGCTCGGGCTTGATCTTTTTACGCGCCTTGCGGTTCTTGCGGGCCTTGTGCAGCTTTTGCTCGGCCTGATCGAAGTTGGTCTCAACTCGACCGGAAACTCCCATATCTACGGGGGGCAGTTCAAAACTCATCGACTCGGTACCCTCTCCACGATGTCTATCTTGCCTACTATTTCCCGCCAGGCGCCGGAAAGTTAAGTACCCTTCGCCACTTTCTGCGGAACTCCCACAGTACTGAATCTGTCAAACAATCGGTAACATCCTCTGAACTCTCAGGAAGATAGTGTGAGTGGAGTTTCAGCTATTTTTCAGGAGGTCTCATGCAGGTCAGCGCCCTACGCACTCAGGTGCCCCAACGTCTCCAGCCCCAGCGCCAGGCGCCGTCGCCGCAGGGACCTGAGACCCCCCCTCCAAGCCCTCCTCAGAAACCGGCTTCGGCAGGCCAGGGTGCGCTGGCCCGGTTGGCCGACCTCGGCTATGCTACCTCGGCCGTTCCCAAGTTTATCTATCCCACCGTGACCGGCACCCCGGAGCAACAGGCGGCGGTGTGGAAGGCGCTCGACAGCCTGCCCATGCAAGATGCCGTAAGACCGATCTCGATTCAGGTCGACCCCTCCTTCTCGCAAGGGCCCAACTACTTGGGGGTCAACCGGGTGGCCGTGGGAGCCATTCGCATCAATGCCGGCGGATACGACATGACCAATCCGGTGCAGTTTAACGAAACGGTCGTCCACGAGGTGGGTCACTCGGTCGACTACAAGGCCGGCATGTTTTCCATGGTTTCCCGTCAGAACGGAAGCTCCACCGACATCTATGGACAGGCTCCGCACATCAGCGACTACGCCGAAACCAACGCCTCCGAGGATTTCGCCGAGACCTACAAGGTGTATCATACCGAACCGCGCAGCCTGGAACGCGTCAGTTCGGAAAAATTCCGCGACATGCAGGCGCGCGAGCAGCCCCACCTGCTGGAGAAACTGGTCGACCAGGAATCGTTCCGCGAAACCGGCAAGTTCATCGGGCGCCAGTTCGAGAAATTCCCCATGGCCCGTTTCGGCCTTGAGATGGCCCGCCAGATCGCCGTGGCCAACCTGGCCATCGGGGGCGGTAGCGAAGCCATTTCGGGTATCACCCGCGGCGACGGTTCGGCCATCGCCAGCGGGTTGCTCAATGCCGGAGCAGGCGTAGGTATGGCCATGGCCCCTCACCACCCCTGGTTGGGCGTGGCCTCGGCCGCCGCTCTGGGCGGGCAACGAGGATTGCAACTGGCCCGCGAGCAAGAGGCAAGCGCCGCTCGACAAACCCTGGCCACGGTGGCCGGAGCCGTCGGCGGCACGGTGGGCGGGTTCGCCGCCCCGCTGGCCCTGACCCAGGCGGGCTACTCGCTGGCTGGCCCCATCGGCGGCACCGTTGGACTGCTGGTAGGCGGTCTGGCGGGCAGCCATCTGGGCAGCAAGTGGGCTGCCCAGGCCGCTCTGGCCGTCACAAAATAGTCACAATCACAGCCGGCCTTTCATCCGGCTTTTTCCATCCGCCAGTAGTCTGTCTGGGTGGAAGTGTCGTTGCGCCAGCTCAGCCCCTTGGGCTCCCCCTCGCGGGGTCGCCCCCCGATGCCACCCGCTCCGGAACCGCCTGAGGCTCCTGAGGAGGGCCCGGCGACCACGGGTCGAGAGGCCTGGCTTGCCGGGGGTATGCTGGGCCTCACCGCGCTTGGCCTGCTCGGCACTTATGCCGGAAGCCACCTACCGTTGTGCAACACCGCCCAGGTTCAACTCTGTGTGCCCGAGTCGCTGGCCACGCCGAGCGCCACCGCCTGGCGCTACCTCCAGGCCCCGGCCCACCTGGTCGATACGCTGTCGAGCTGGCAGAACCAAAGCCACCAGGTAGTGAAGGCCCCCCCCGACAGCCGGAACTCCACCGCCGCCGATCAAGTCCAACTGGTCTCCTGGAATCTGCACCACGGGCTCAGTCAGGACAGCAGCGGAGCCCGTCCTCAACTGGATACGATGATCGAACAGCTGAAAAGCGAAGATGCGGACGTCATCCTCCTTCAAGAGGTCGCCCCCAATCAGGTGAACGATCTGGCCGAGCGCCTCGGAATGCAGGGCTACTATGCCGCCACCACTCCGGTGCAGGGCAATATGATTCTGCTCAACCCCGACATCCAGGTGAAAGAGGAGCACATCGTCTTTACCACGGGCGAGCAACCGGGCCAGGCCTGGGACACGCTTAAGGGCTGGGTGCGTCAGGGGGGCGGCCCGGGAGAACCCCGTAACCTTCAAATGCTGGAAGTCGAGCTTCCCAACGGAGACCAGGCCCTGATCTGGAACACCCATCACCTCACGGGAGCCTATTCCGAGGAGCAGCAACAGCAGGCTGCCCAAGTGCTGGGTTCGGCGCTTCAGTCTGAAATCAACCAGAGGCCAGAGCGGCTGGTCATTGGCGGTGGCGATCTGAATGCCCGGGTCGACCAGCAACATCATCCGGTGGTGCGCCACCTGAGCCGGCTCGCTGGGCTGCAAACCCAGGCCGACCGACTGGATTGGATCGTCAGCAACGCCCCCCAACAGTTCTCCTCGGAGTGGGTGCGTCAGGCCGACGGCACCGTCGTCAGCGATCACCCCCTGGTGCGTTCGCAGGTCGACCTGTAGCAGGGTTTTCTAAAGTCCAGGCAAACCTCGGCGACCATGTTGATAGCGTTTGTGGTGCCGTTCTTGCGCGGCGATGTAGAGCTCTTCTTGCATGCCATGCTCAACTTTGGAGTCCGCGTGGCGATCATCTCTCAAGACCCACTGGAAAACCTCAGCCCTGAGATCCGCTCTCGGGTCTTTCACTGGAGAGTGCAGAACTCTACTCACGACGAAGAGCTCTGCTGGGCGGCCCGAGGCCTGATCGAGCAGCACGGACCCATCGCCCGCATCTTCAGCTACAACGAGCAGGTACAGGTGCCGGTATCCCAGGTGCGCTCGCGGTTGGACATCGAAGGCATGTTGCCCGACGTCGTTCTCAACTTTCGCGACAAATCTCGCATGAAAGAACGGCTGCGCAGCTATGGACTGCCGTGCGCCCGATCGGTGGCCGCCGTATCTCCTGAACAGGCGCTGGAATTTGTTGAGAAGGTTGGCTTTCCGGTGTGCGTCAAGCCGGTCGACGGCGCGGCTTCACAGTCGACCTACCGGGTGGAAAACCTGGCCGACCTTGAGAGTTTGCTGGCGGTTCGCCCGCCCAGTTGGGGGCACCCGCTGCAGGTGGAAGAATTCGTGACCGGCGACGAGCACTCGTTCGAGACAGCCACCGTAGCCGGCCAGCATCTCTGGCACTCGCTGACCCGCTATCATCCAACTCCCCTGGACGTGATGCGCAATCCCTGGATCCAGTGGCGCATGGTGGTGCCTCGCGACATCGACGACCCCATGTATGACGACATCCGCCAGGTGGGGTGTCGGGCTCTGGAAGTGCTGGGCATGGTCAATGGTTTCAGCCACATGGAATGGTTCCGTCGGCGCGATGGCTCGCTGGCCATCGGCGAAGTGGGCTGTCGTCCCCCGGGTTCGCAAATCTTCACCAGCATGAACTGGGCCAATGATTTCGATCTCTATGTGGAGTGGAGCCGACTGATGATCTTCGATCGGTTCAATCCGCCTCCCCAACGCAAGTACGCCGTAGGAACGGCCTTTGTGCGGGGCATCGGCGGGGGCTACGTCAAAAGCGTCCACGGCTGGGACTATGTGATGCGCCGCCTGGAAGGGTTGCTGGTCGAGTGGAAAGAGCCCACTCCAGGGCAATCGGCCGGGGTAACCTACGAGGGCGAGGGCTACCTGATGGTGCGCCACCCGGAAACCCGCGTGGTTGAAGAGGCCCTGGAGTTGATCGTCAACAACGTGCGGGTGGAGCTGTCACGCTAGCGAAGTAGACTGCCCCTGCAGGGCATTGAACACCAGTTCCAGTTTCTCAGCATTGATATCCAGTTCGGGGTGCTGCTTCAGCCACTCTGAAAAGTTCTGGGGAAAACCCTGGGGGCCCATTTCCTCAAGGTAATTCTCGAAAGCGATCAGCTTGTAGTAGCGGTGAAGGTAGTCCTTGCCGCGCGCGAGGCTCTCGTGAGCCTGGTGAGGATCGCGCCCTTCCGACTTCTCCTTCAAGCGGGCGATGGCCGTACGCAGGTTTTGCACAGCGCCCGACTGATCAATCACGCTGTCGAGGGCGCGCTTGGAAGAACTGCCGTCCTTCAGGCTCTCGAGCAGTTCCAGGATCACCTTGAAGTTGCCCTGTTCGTAGCGGTTGCCCGCCACATTCTCGGCTTCGGGTCGAACCCTGGACTGCTGGTTGCGAAACAGCTGACCGATGACGATTCCCGTCGTTGTACGCCCCCTACCCGCGTGGCAATTGAAAACCAACTTGCTGTCCGGGCTCGACTGACGCAAGCGCTCTACCAGTGCGTCAAAATCCTTGTTCTCAGGGGCTTTCTCATCGGTGATGGGCAGTCGCTGATAGTCGAGCCGATAGCCCTCCGACTGAACCTGAGCGAACACCTCGGCCGGCGTCTGAATGTCTCCGGGCTTGATTTCAAGCCACTTGCCCACCACGCTCCCGTCGGGATTCTCCACGTGAACAAGGAAACGCCCACCGTAGCGCTGGGCCTCCTTCTCCACCTCCTGCTTGAGCTGGACCTCCTGCTGCTCTACCTCGCCAGCGCTGATTCCGGTGGCCTCAAGGTTGGCAAAGGGCTGTTGAAAGCTGCGTAGCGTGTACGAAGTGCCCTGAATGTACACGACCGGCTCTTCGCGCAGCGACGTCCAGACAACCGGCGGACTCTCGGAGCCGGGGCCGGCTTCCAGCCGGGTGAGCACGCTGCGCAAACCCTGCACGGTGGGTTGGGCCACGCCGTAGGTTTGCCCGCCCGGGACTTCGCGAAAATTGGGGGCCCCCTCGATACGCGGCTGAGCCTGCGCACCGCGCTGTAGCCCGGGCGTGTGCAGCCCGGGATAATCGTCCTGCTTGACCATTCGCGTGCTGTTCAGCATTTCGCCCTGGCGACTCTGGCTGACGACCTGGGTGGTGAGGTCAGCCAGAATGTCGGCTGCGGCTGGCGCCTGCACCTGGGTCTGGACCTGCTGGACAGGTTCGGCCGCTGCTGGAGAGGCCATCATGAAGAGCTGAGCCATGGAACCCAAAGCTCCGATCAGGGCTGTGGCCACCAGCGCCGACCGCGGCGGCCCGGAGGGACTGGCCGGCGCCGCGGCTCGCTGATCCTCGCGGGGCGGACCCAGCACGACGCCGTCGCGGGGCTCGGGCGTAGGACCGGCGGAAGGCTTGGCCGCCTTGAGGGGACTGAACGACTTGAATGGATGGATCGGGCCGATTTCCATGGGCTTTTTGTTCTTCCCCGAGGGCCCTGGCCCTCTCGCCATCCGGGGGGTTTGATTCCCGAGATTAGGGGGGAAGGGTCCCTTATGTTCGAGACGCTCACCCTGCTGACGATCAGCTTTATTCTTTTCTTCACCTATCAAAACTACCGACTGGGCCTGACAGCGGCGGTACCCAAAGACCCCCAGAGTCGGGTGAACTTCTTCTGCAGCGAATGCCTGACGCGCCTCAAAGCCTTGCTACCCCAGGCCACCGTTCACAGCTTCGAGAGCAACGAGATTCACTTTACCCCCTCAGGCCAGACCACCCCGCATCAGCTCAAAATCGATAGCGGCCAGGTAGTGATTCAGGCCGGCACCCAACCCCCCCGCAAAGAGGCGTTCCTGGGCCCCGAAGGCAGCCTGAAGTTCGAGCAACTGTCGGAAAACGCACTGATGGTTACGGTGGAGGCCCGCACCCCCGAAGCCTCCCACCGGGTGGGACTGCGCCTCGAAGTCCAATTTGCCTGACACTTCTGATTGACACGATCGGCCCCTGTGCTATAATCGAGCCTGTTCTTCGGGGCGTGGCGCAGCCTGGTAGCGCGCTTCGTTCGGGACGAAGAGGCCGGAGGTTCAAATCCTCTCGCCCCGACCAACAGCAAGTCCTTACCTGGTAAGGGTTTGCAAAAGCAGTGTAGCGAACTGAGCGGACTGCCGCTCAACTTGCGAACCAGAACCAGCCTCGGTGGCAACCAACGCCCCCGAGGCTGTTTTGTTTGCCGATACCGATCAGGGTTTGTGCGGACAATACTTACGAGAATTGGTCTAGCCCTTAGCTCTCGAGCGTCACGAACACTGTCTGACCGTTACGGTCGATCAGCAGTGCTAGCGCCTCGCTGCCCGAGCCCCGCACCGCGCTGACGAAGTCCTGCGGATCGCGCACCTCGCGCTGGTTCACGCGGCGGATGACGTCGCCGGGGCGGATGCCCGCTTCGGCGGCCGGGCTGTTGCGGGCTACTCCCACCACCACCACGCCGTCAGCCCCTTCAGAAGGCTGAATGGCCAGACCCAGTGCCTGGTCCGAGGGCTGCTCCGAGGTCGAGGCCGACTGACTGACCCGCTCGTCGGGCCTCTCCACCACCGGCACGCTCAGACGGGTGGCCTTGCCCTGGCGCCAGATCTGCAACTCGGCCTTCTGTCCCACGGGAGTGCGCGCGATCTCGGCCAGCAACTCACGGTCGGAACGCACGGCTTTGCCATTGACCGAGGTAATGATGTCCTGCACCTTCACTCCAGCCTTCAGGGCCGGTCCCGAGGACACCAGACTGGCCACCAGAGCCCCCTGAACCTCTTTGGGAATGCCCAGGGCCTGCTTGAGTTTGGACGACAGCGGCTGCACTCCAACCCCCAGGAAGCCGCGCACGACCCTCCCCTGAGTCTTGAGCTGCTGAGCGATGTCGCGAGCCATGTTCACGGGAATCGAAAAGCCGATTCCCTGACCGTTCGGAATGATGGCGGTATTGATGCCCACCACCTGTCCCTGCGTATTGAAGAGAGGCCCACCGCTATTGCCAGGGTTGATCGAAGCGTCGGTCTGCAAGAAGTTATCGTAGGGGCCGGCTCCAATCACCCTACCCTTGCCGCTGAGCACACCCACCGTAACGGTGGCCTCCAGGCCAAAGGGATTGCCGATAGCCATTACCCAGTCACCAACCTCCAGTTGATCCGAGTCGCCCAGCTGAGCGGCCGGCAACGGCCGGGCGCTCTTCACCCGGATCAAGGCCAGGTCGGTTTTGGGATCGGTGCCCACCACCGTAGCCTCCAGTTCGCTGCCATCGGAAAAGGTCACTTTCGCCGTTTTCACGCCCTCGACCACGTGGTTGTTGGTCAGAATGTATCCGTCGGAAGAGATGATCACCCCCGACCCCTGACCCCGCGAGCGCGGCTTGAAGCGCTTTCCTTGAGGTGAATCGAACTCGAACGGAAAGTTGAAGAACGAGAAGTCCGGCTGTTCTTCCACCTTTTCCACCGCGATGTTGACCACCGAGGGCTTCAGGTCTTTTGCCAGGCGCGCAAAGGTGCCCAGCTCCTGGCGAATCTTTTGCTGAGAGTCAGCCCTGGCAACGGGCGGTCGTGGGGCTGGAATCTGCACCAGCCCCACCTGGATGACGCCGGTGAGGAGCGCACCCGTAATCCCTCCAATGGCCACAGCTCGAAGCTGGGATTGACCTGCAAGGGAACGTTTCATATATGCCTCCAAAACTAGACGAATCATGCGGAGGGGACAACTTCTGCCCGGCGAGATGAGTTCCCCGGTCGGGGCAAGAATGCCCGGGCGTGGAGGCCTTGACCTACTTACCGATCCAGCAAGTGCGGGCCAATCCGCTCCAGCCGCGCAGCCGATTCGACCAGGCAAAACTGGAAGAACTGGCGGCCTCCATTCGTCTTCACGGCGTGATCCAACCCGTGGTGGTGACCCGTGAATCCGAAGGTTACCGCCTGGTGGTCGGAGAGCGCCGCTGGCGAGCCTCGCAACTGGCAGGTCTGGAGAAAATTCCTGCCCTGATCCGCGAGTTCGCTCCTCAAAACCTGCTGGAAGTGGCTCTGATCGAGAACCTGCAACGCCATGACCTCAACCCCGTAGAAGAGGCCAAAGCCTTCCAGTTTTTGCTACGCGAGCATCGCCTCACCCAGGAAGAACTGGCGCGACGGCTCGGATGCAGCCGTCCTACGGTGGCCAACAGCCTGAGGCTGCTGAGTTTGCCTTCGGAAATCCAGGCCGAATTGGAAACCGGAGTGCTCAGCGCGGGTCACGCCCGAGCCCTGATGCCGCTACCCAGGGTGCGCGACCAGTTGTTGGCCTGGAAGGAGTTCCAGAAAGCTCAACTATCGGTGCGCCAGGCCGAGCTCTGGGTGCGCAATCGGTTGGAGAAACAGAAAGGCAGCCTGCAGTTCAAGCGCCTCCAGCTGGCCGCCGACTGGGAGGAGCTCCAACGCCAGCTTTCTGAACAACTGAACGCTTCGGTGAAGATCCGACCGACGGCCCGATCCAAGGGAAAAATCGAACTTCACTATCGAGACCAGGAGCAACTCGAACAACTGGTGGAAGCGCTGATCGCCGTTACCGAGAAGTGGGCCGACCCAACTTGAGTTGCTCGGGCGTGACCTCGAAGCCACGCCCCTCCTCCCAGGGAGTCGTCTGGGAATGCACCTCGTCGCCGAGCTTTTGAATGACCTGCCGCAGGCCTCCCCCGACGGTTTCCAAAAGGGACTCCTTCGGCGTCCAGCGCAGCACCTGCCTCGCCGTTCCGCCATCCCAGCGAATCACGCTTCCTCCGGGAAAATCCTGGCGGCTCCAGGTTTCGTCCAGGTGAGGCTGAGGACGCAAACGAGGATCGTCGAAACCCGTCAACGGCTGACCCAGGCCGGCCTGGCGCAGGGCCTGCAGCAGCGCACTATCCACCATATTCGGCCCATCCACAGAGCTTTTTCCGCCGCACGCATCTTTCTGCCCCTGGGCCTTGCCCTGCTTTTCGATCAGCTGAGCCTGCAGCTGCTGAGGTAGGGGCAGCATCGCCAGACCCATGGCCGGGTGGGGACCACGCCAGTGGCTGCCGCTGGCTTTCTCGGCCTCATCCTCGCCACCGCGACGGCTCTGTCGCTCGGCATCCTTTTGATTGCTTTCCAACTGAGCATCGCTGGCTGAAGTGGGGCCCGAAGAGCTTTCCCCTTGCTGCTCCACGCCCGGTTCCGCTTTGGAATCGGCCGAAGGCCCGGAGAGCTCCTCTTCGTCGTCAGCCTCTTCGTCCAAAACCTCACGAAAGCGAGACTTTCCGGAACTGGTGGGAGCCGATTGCTGAGCCCGTCCGGTGCGCCCCCAGTCGCCCAAAAAGACGGCCTGATCCGTGAGCCGCTTCTCGCCTCGGGCAGAAGGCTCGGGCAGGCCGGGTCCTAGAGCCACGGGCTACAGGCTCCGCAGTTTTCGATAGTTGAACCCCGTGATCAACAGGGCTGCAACCACATACAGCAAGCAGTTGTCCTGGGCCAGCTCGGGGCGCAGCGCCGCAGCCAGAGGGCTCAACTGGGCCAATTGGAGGTCGCCGAGCAGGTAAAACTGCGGCAGTAGAAGCAACAACACCAGACTGACCACCCCGCCCTGGAAGGCCGAAGCGACTCGGGGCGTGGAGCGCAGAACCAGAGCGACGTAGATCAGAGCGCCGATCAGCAAAATCGGCCCTTTCAGCACCTGCTCCAGCAGAGCCCAGCCCACCAGCGACATGACCACCGCCACCCGGGCATTGTTGGCGGCCCGGTCCGACTCACCGAGGCCGGCGCCGATCCAGAGCCCCAGGGCGATGAAAAACGCCGAGGAACAGGCCGCCACCAGCGGATATCGCCAGCTCAACTGCTCGGGAGACAATACCCCCAGCCCGCAGAGCAACAGCGTGAGCAGGCCGAACCCCAACCATTCCAGGACCAGTGGAAAGGCCACCAGCAGGGCCTTGCTGCCCAGCACTCCCCAAAGCCCTCCGGAACGCGGAAGCTGCCGCACAAGCGAGAGGGAATGATGCTCCATCTCGTGGGCCATGCTGGCAGCGCTGTTCATACAGGCCCGCAGACAGGTTAACCAGATCAGCCAGTAGGCACACAACCGATAAGCGATCGAAGCATCGAAGCCGGGCTCGATGCCATAGGCCACCACGGCCTGGTACAGCAAAGGCAAAGCCAGCGCCAGCGAAGCCCAGAACAAGCCCGGATAGCCGTGCTTGCCAGAGGGCTGGCAGAACAGCCGCCACTCCCGAGCCAACAGGGGCCAGCGCTGCCCGGTCACCGAGGAAGAAAACCCGCCCCTACAAGGAGGTCGCGTGCTGCTGAACAACTAGGCATAGATACATCATGAGTTTTCCAACGACGCTTTGCAACCTTTTTGAGGCCTGATTTGGATCTGCCGATTGTCCTGACCCAACCCCAGTTGAGGCAAGTCTGTTCAGAATTTTGGGCCGTGATTCAGGACAGCCTGGAACGCCTGGACTATAGCCGTGCCCTGGACCTCGCGGCCCACTGGCTGCTGCGCCTGGACCAGGGGCTCGACGATGAACAGATGGCCGAGCAGAAGGCCCTGATTCGCCTGTGGCGGGTGCATCAAATGGTCCAGCTGCAGCGCTGGGACCAGGCCACCGAAGAACTCGACACACTGCTGTGCCGACGAGGCCGCTGGAGCCACCCGGGTTTGCTGGCTCGGGCACTGATTTTTGATGCTCAACTGAAGGGCGAATACGGAGAGCAAGATCAGGCCCTCAGCTGCCTTGAACAAGCACGCCAGATGGAGGGGATCCAGCTGCACGAGCAGGCCTGGAGGCTGGAAAAGGCCCGTTGGCTGACGCGAGCCGGAGACCTGGAAGGCGCCCTGGAGGTGCTGCCGCAAACACCGTGCGACGAAGTGGATATCGAGCGCGGGAAAGTCCTGTTTCGACTGCAACGCTTTGCTGAAGCCGAGGATGTCTGGCTGAGTCTGGTCGAAGGCTCGATCGGTCTGAACCGCTTCCAGGCCGAGGCCTGGAGGCTGCTCGGACTGCTCCACCAGGAACTCAACGAACCCCATCCAGCCCTCGACTACCTGAAGCGTGCCCTCAAGGGCTTCTGGCAGCTGCAAATCTGGATTGGTGTGGCCAAGTGTTATGAAGGGCTCGGTCAGACCTGCGCCGCCATGGGAAAAAGCAGCGAGGCCTTTCACTTCACCGACAAAGCCGAACGACTTTGCCGACGCCTGGGCGCCGAATCCGAGCTGGCCGTCGTTTATGGCCGCCTGGGCAACCTGTGCATGAAACTTGGCGATTTTCCCAGAGCCATCCGATTTCATCAACTCGATGTCGACCTCTGCAGCCGCTTTGGCAATTATCGTGCCCTGTCGTTCGCCCTCAGCAATCTGGCGCTGTCTCATCGAGCCCAGGGAGACCATCAACAGGCTCACGATCTGCTGAGCCAGGCCCTGGACCGCTTCCTTCAGTTGGGCGAACGCGTACCCTTGCTCAAAGTCAGAATCGAGAGAGGTCGAACCCTGCTCGAACGCAACCTTCTCACCGAGGCCGCCCAGGATTTGCAGGCAGCAGCCCTGATGCTTCAGCCCAAGGGCAATCCCTCAGAGCAAGCTCAGATTCACGTCTTGCTGTGCCGCCTGGAACGCCTCCAGGGCCAGTTCGATGGGGCCTGGCAACACCTGACCCAGGTCCAACAAGCCCTGGGCGATGGTAACAAAGACGCTTCGATCCGCAGCCAGGCGCTGCGTGAGCAGGGTTACCTGCTGCGAGCTTCCGGACAGCTCGAGCAAGCAGCCGCGGCCTTTTCAGCGGCCACACGCTTCGCCCGCAAGGGCGAACAGGGAACTTTATGGGAAGAGTGCCTCGAGCAACTCAATCGCCTGGATGAGCTGGCCGCGGCCGAAGTGGTCCTGGAGGGGCTTCAGCGCAACTTCACGGAGAGTCAGGAATTGCTGCTGACTCCTCCTCGCTCAACACCCGAGTAACCGTTGCAGCCTCGAGGGCCCCGCCAGAGTGGGGCTGCAAGAGCCCATTCTGAAGCCAGGAACGAAAGCTTACGGCGGGCACGTTGAGGTCACGCTGGGTCAAAGCCCGATCGGGAAGGTCGTTGCCCTGAACCAGCATGTGCAGCATTTCCCGAGTCATGGGAAACCACTCGAACTGACCCAACAAACTGGCGGCCGTGCCCATCAGCCAGGCCGGCAAAGGGAAGAGCCGGGTGCGATGCTGGCCCGACTCCACCAACAGGTGGAGCAGTGCTTTGTAGGTGTAGACTTCTTCACCGCCCAGGTGGAAGATTTTTTGGACCGTCTGGGGGTCCTCCAGACACCTGCGCACCGATTCAGCGATTTCCCAGGTAGAGACGGGGGCCATTCGATAGTCACCCTTGCCGAAATAGGGGAACGCTGGTGCCAGGGCCAAATGCTTTTTCAGCAACTGAACGAAGCTGGGCCGGCTGGGGCTGCCGCCATAGACCACCGATGGACGCAAAATGGTCCATTGCAAACTGGAACTGCGCACAGCCTGCTCGGACTTGGCCTTGGAGCGCATATACTCGGTGGTGGGGGTTTTCTCTACCCCGTTGGCACTCAGATGGATATAGCGCTGCACCCCGACTTTGCCGCAAGCCCTGACCAGGCCAAGCGTGGCCTGATAGTGGAGAGCCTCGAAGGTCATGCCGCGATGGGGAAACTCGCGCAAGATGCCGATGCAGTGCACGCAGGCTTCGGTTTCACGCAGGTGGTTTTCCCAAAGATTGGGGTGCAGGATGTCCCCCTGCACTTTCTGTACCCCTTCGATGTCGAGGTCAGCGGGATTGCGGCACAGGGCCCAGACCTGATGCCCGCTTTGCACCAGATGGGCCACGATTTCACGACCGATAAAGCCGGTGGCGCCTGTAACAAAGACCTTCATCAGTTCGGGCTGATTTCTACCTCGGGCAAAACCTCCCGAAGCTCACGCAGCCTTTTGCGCAGTCGTTCCGATTGAAATGCCAGCTGGCTGCGGGTATCCGAGCCACTCTGCGGGGCCAGCAGCGTGCCCAGGCTGGCACCCACCAGCGTGCCCAGCACCAGCCCAAGGGTGAAGCGATAGTCACTTTGGGACTTCTTCTCCGACATTCTGCCTCCTAACATTCAATCATCCAGCCTTCTTCGTCCCCGAAGGGCCCGCCCCAGGGTGACTTCATCGGTATATTCCAGGTTGCCACCGGCGGGCAAGCCCTGGGCCAAACGGGTAAGGTTGACTCGGCCCTGCAACTGGCGCGAAAGATAGAGACTGGTAGCCTCGCCCGCAACCGTAGGGTCGAGAGCAAGAATGACCTCTTGAATGGGTTCCCGCTCCAGGCGCTCGAACAACTCGCGCAGGCGAACCTTCTCGGGTCCGATACCTTCCAGAGGCGAGAGCAACCCGCCCAAAACGTGATACAGGCCGCGATACTCTCGCGTCTTTTCCAGGGCCAGGATATCGCGGGGTTGCACAACGACGCAGAGCTTGTCCGACTCGCGGCGCGCGTCCCGACAGACCGGGCAAAGGGGTTGCTCGGAATAATTGTAGCAACGTCGACAGTGCCCCACTCTCTCGCGAGCAGCGCGAATGGCCTGCGAAATTCGAATCGCTTTCGACTCGGGAGCTTCCATCAACCAGAAAGCCAGTCGAGTGGCCGACTTGGGACCGATGGTAGGCAGCAACTGAAGCGACTCGACCAGTTCCTCGAGGGCTTCGGGGTAGTCGGGCACGCGAAGCGTCCGCGACTAGAACATGCCGGGAGGTATCGGCAGGCCCTGTGTCAATTTGGACATCCGGTCACCCGAGAGCGCCTTGGACTTTTCGATGCCGTCTTTGACAGCCGTCAGCACCAGATCTTCCAGCATTTCAACATCCTCTGGGTCGACCACCTTGGGGTCGATCTTCACCGAAAGCACGCTCTGATGACCGTTTACGACCACCTTGACCATGCCCTGGCCGGCCACGCCCTCTACCGTCAGCGTTTCCAATTCTTCGGTGATCTGACCCATGGAAGCGGTAAGCTTCTCCTGCATTTTCTGCATTTTGCGCATCAACTCTCGTTGCATAACAACTCCTATCCGCTCTGCTTGGTGGTATAGACTTCGCGAATTGCTTCGACCAGCTCATCCAGGTTGAAGGGCTTGACGAGATAAGAGGTCGCCCCCATCTGATAGCCCTTGACGATATCGTTGTGCTGATCCCTGGCGGTCAGCATCAAGACCGGGACATGGGCCGTTTCCGGATCTTTGCGCAGACTCTCGAGAACCTGAAATCCATCCATTCCGGGCATCATGACATCCAAAACCAGCAGGTCGGGCTTCTCCTCGGCGAACAACCGAAGAGCCTCGGGACCGCTGGAGGCGCTGATCACCCGAAAGTCTTCCAATTCGAGATACTGACTCAGAGACCTGAGGATGTGCTCATCGTCATCGACGACCAGAACTTTCGGGGTTTCGCTCATGGGGCTGCGCTCCTAATTCGCGTTGGTGTCATTCGCCGCATCCAGGATGCGACCTCCGAACAAGCCACTGGCCTTCTTAACCAGCGTCTCGTGCTCCAATTCTTGTGGAGGAGCGGCCTGACCGCCGTCCAGGCAAGCCTCGAAGCGGACCTTGCTTTGCACTAACTGGCCACTTACCTCTTCCAGCAGTCGGATCGACTTCTGGATCACTTCCAGATGCCATTGATGAGAGGCCGGCAACGACACGCGTATCAATTCTGGCGTGAATTCACAGATACGCGCATCCCCCAGCACAGCCTGCAGCCGGATATCCCTTTGGCGCACCTGCTGCAACAAGCGTGGCCAGAACTCCTTAGCATTTGTCAAGGGCCGCAGCGAGCTCGCCGGTGCCTCCGGCGCCTCACGGCGGGTTACGGGCTCAACGGGCGGGGGCGGCTGCTCTTTGGCGGGGCGGGGCGGCTGTGGGGGTGGGCTCTCGCGTTGAGGTTCTGGCGACTTCTCCACAGGCCTGGGTTGCGCTGCCGGCTTGGGCGGCACCGGGCCGCGCACTTCGGCCACGGGTGGAGGCAAAGGTGGGGGGGCCGTTGGCCCTGAAGCCGCCGGACGTTGGCACAACTCAACCAGCGCCAACTCCAGAGCGATACGGGCCGGGCGCCCCTCTCGAATGGTTTGCTGCACCTCGACGGCCGACCTCAACCAACCCAAAATCTGTCCCAGGGCCGACTGTTCGGCCTGTTGGGCCAGAGCCAGCCGGTAGCTTTCTCCCAGATCGCTCAGGCCGGCCTGCTCAGCGCCCACCTTGCTCAACATCAGCAAGCGCAGGTGTTCGACCCACATGTCCACCGCTCGGACGAAATCCTGACCGCTGCGATGCATCTCTTCGATGCTACCGAGCAGGGCGGCGGCATTGGACGCCACCAGATGGCTGACCCAGTTGCCCAACACTTCGTAGGGAAGCAACCCCAGCATGTGCTGAACATCCTCAGCGGTGATGGTTGAACCGCAGTAGTGATAGGCCTGCTCCAGCAACACCAGAGCATCTCGCATCGACCCCTGGGCCGAGCGTGCCAGCAGATTGCATGCCTGACCTTCAAACTCGATGGATTCCTGAGCCGCCACATGGCGAAGATGCTGCTCGACCTCAGACAGAGAGAAAGCCCGGAAGTCATAGCGCTGGCAGCGCGACAGAATGGTGGGAAGAATTTCGTGAGGATGGGTCGTGGCCAGCACAAACACCACATGGCTCGGAGGCTCCTCGAGCGTCTTGAGCAAGGCGTTGAACGATGAACTGGACAGCTTGTGGACTTCGTCAATGATGTAGACTTTGTAGCGCGCCCGAGCGGGAGCGAAATGGACTTTGTCCACAATGAAGTCGCGGATCTTTTCAACCTGGGTATTGGAGGCGGCGTCGATTTCAAAAACGTCCAGGCAGCTGCCGGCATTGATCTCGCGGCAGATCGAGCAGCGGTTGCAGGGCTCTACGGTTGGGCCCTCTTCGCAACAGAGAGACTTGGCAAAAATTCGAGCCGTTGAGGTCTTTCCCGTGCCCCGCGGGCCGCAAAACAGGTAGGCCCGTGCGGGGGAACCGCCCTGTAGCACATTGCGCAGGGTCTTCACCACGGCTTCCTGCCCCACCAGTTCGGAGAATGCGGCCGATCGCCACTTGCGAAACAATGAAACTTGACTCATGGATACTTTCCTCAGCGGCGCTTGATCTTTGGTTCGGGTCGCCAGTAACGGGGCACGTCTCGAACCAGCTTGCGGCTCAGCGAGGGCACCACCAGCCGAACCAGCAAGGCCAAAAGCCCGCTGAGCACGAGGCCCAGTATCGCCCTCAGGCTCTCCGCATTGGGGTCGCTTTCCGGGTTGGACATCAGAGAACCTACCAGCAACGAGAACCCGGGCATGTGATACCAAGGATGGGGTGCAGCCGGCCAGGTCAGGAAGGCCACAAAGGTAAATAGCCCGGTGAGGACGCCAGCCAGGGTTACCATCTCGTCCTCAAGTTTGTTGCCGGGCGCTCCGTGAAGGCGTTTGCGATAGGCATAGCCGTAGGTCACCACCAGTGCCGACAGAGGACACAGTCCCAACAACCCAAAAAAGACCAGAGGTCCCGAAATCATCGCCCCAGCAAGCGGTCCAATTGCCCTTGTTGCTCGAGCGCGTGCAGGTCGTCGCAGCCGCCTACGTGTTGGCCAGCGATAAAGATCTGTGGCAGCGAACGCCGCCCCTGAGCTCTTTGCGACATCACCTCTCGGGCCGCTTCATCTCCGTCGATCGCGTATTCGCGAAAGGCGACCTGCTTTGAAGATAGCAGCGACTTGGCTCGCAGGCAGTAGGGGCAGGTGGCCCACGTATAGATTTCGACTTCGGGCTGAGTTGACATCTGTATCATCCTTGCACTGTCTGTGACCGGGAACACGAAATTTTGTTCTAAGGAAGGTTCCCGAGGAACCCTATCGTATCATGGCCGGACACCTGCCGTCAGCCAAGAAGGCTGACCAGGGAAAGGTATCGAGGGAATGCGTGAGTCCTCCTTCGAATTAGCTGCTCGACTGAGAGCCGAGGCTGAGGCACTCGAGGAGCTATTTCTCGAAGCGGAAAATAGTAACTCTTTCCACGCCCGCGTGGAAGAGGAAAGTCGACTGGAAGAACTGCTGGGCCTGGCCCAGGATCGTCTGGCTTCGTTGCGACTTGAGGCTCTTCAGGAGGCGCTTGAAGACGTTGAGGCCATTGTTCGCGGCCTCCGTGAAGACGAATCCAGGCGCTCCGAAGAAGGGCGACCGCTGGCCCTGATCCAGAACTTTATCCGTCTGGCCGAGTCCGAGCGAGTTCGGCTTCACCATATCATTGACGCGGCCGTGCGCGCCGAGGACGAGAGCCGCCGGATGCGCGAGCGCGGTCGCGGCTGGAGCAGCTCCGAGCGCTTCTACAGCGGGGAGCGACCCGTTCGCAGGGCAGAATCAGTTTCCAGAGAAGTGCCCCCGCGGCGGGACCGAGAGGTCCAGAGTCGTCCCCGAAAAGTTCAGGTTCGAGAAGTCGTCAACGAGTTCAGCGACCTGGATTCAGCCTGATTCCAGGTGCGTGTCCCCAAAGTACTGAGGGCCGATCCGAATTCAGGCCGGGGTCAGGGGGGCAGTCACATCCTTGATCGTTCTCTTTGATCGGGATGCGGGGTAGGAGAATCGAAGCACGTCGATTGCGTGGGCGCTAGCCAACGAGGTCATCGGGCGATGACTTCGTGACATGGTTTCAAATATGTCGGAGTATCAAGGTTCAGACATCCCCGGGTGGCTGCGGCAGGCTGCTTCTTCGTTTGAAGAAGTGGCCCATTCTGATGTACCCGACCTGCACAGGCGCAGCCGCGAGTCTGGAAGCTTGCGCGAACTGGTCGACTACGCTGCCGACCGACTGGCCCTGCTGCGCCTGCAGAACCTGAGAGAAAGTCTGGCTGACGTCGAGCAAGTTCTCCAGGGACTCAAGCAGGAGCAAGAAATCCGCCACCGTGAGGGCCGCTCGACCCGACTCACCGAGCAGCTCATAGCCCAGGCCGACCAGGAGCGTGCGCGCATCCTGCGACAGATCGCCTCGGCGGTGGAAATCCCGGGAATCTATTCGGAACGTCGCCGCAGCCGAGAAGGTTCGATGGAAGGCCGGTCCAGCACCGAACAGGCCATCACCCGCAACTTTGCCAAATTCTATCGCTCCAGTGAAGAGCGCTCCTGGACACCCGAACCACGCTACTACCGCGACGAAGAGTTCGACGAGGATCCTCCCTACTATTACAGCCGCTCGCTCGAGCGCCGTTCGCGCGAGAGCGGGCAACCTTCCCGAGATCCCTCGGCTACGACTCTGCGTAGCGCAACCTCGAGAGAGCGCCCATCCTCGACGGCCGATTCGGCCTCCTGGCTTTCGGTTCGCGTTGAGAGAAAGAGCCGCTCAAGTTCTGCGCCCGCGCCCCTGTCTCTCGGCAGGGGGCCGAAAGCTCCCTCACGAGAAACGCCGCGTCCGCCAGCACCTGGATTTTCGCTGGCTCGAACCCAGCCGATTTCCGACTCGACCCGGCGACGGCCAGGCCCGGCCCCCAGCCGCCTGGAATGGCTGGGCTCAAGGGTGAGGCCTACCGAGGTTACGGCTGAAGACCTGCCGGCAATCGAACCGGACGAAGAACCGCTTTTCAGCGATGAAGACCTTCAAGACCTTGAGAATCTGGAGATCGGCGATCAAGAACTCGACGTCGATGTGGCCCTCGAGGACCTCGATCTGTCGGATATCGACCTCACCGACCTCGACATGGATCTCGACCTCGAGGGACTGGACCTGGAAGAAGGGCTGGAGGACCTGGCCGAGTTCGATTTCGACGAAGACGAGTTGGCAGCCGACCTGTTGGAGCCGGAAGAGGCTGAACTGGTCGATGATGAGCTGGCCGACCCCTTCCTGGACGATCTCGACGAAGAACTCGAAGAGGACCTGGGACTCGAACTTGAGGCGGAGCCAGAAGTCGATCTCGAGGGGCTGGAATACCTCGACGATGATGAAGAACTGGAGGCCGACCCCACCCAACTGGACGTCGACCTTGAAGGCCTCGATTTGGAAGCCGACGAGCTGGACGACATTGACTTCAGCGACCTCGATCTCGAGGAGGACGACGGCGAACCGATCGATTTCGATCTGAGCGACCTCGACGACCTCGACCTCGACGATCTGGACGATGTCGACCTCGACCTGGCCGAGATCGCAGACGAGACAGAAATCGTCACTCCAGCTCCAGAGCTCTTTGAAGAAGAGCCCATCGTGCTCGAGGCCCCGCCCGTCGAGGTGGAGCCCGTGGTCGAAGAAGAGCCCATCGCGCTCGAGGCCCCGCCCGTCGAGGTGGAGCCCATGGTGGAAGAAGAGCCCATCGTGCTCGAGGCCCCGCCCGTCGAGGTGGAGCCCGTGGTGGAAGAAGAGCCCATCGTGCTCGAGGCCCCGCCCGTCGAGGTGG
>CAZYPN010000010.1:0-23137 GCA_964649085.1 uncultured Burkholderiales bacterium
TTCGCCCCCGCGTCCGTTTACGGGCTCGTATAGCGACTTTGAGGCCAGCCGCAAACCGGCGTTGCGCTAGCGGTGTTGGCGGTTACATCCGGGCCGGAGCCGTCGTGATGTAATGGGTCGATGATGACAGACGCGATCGTTGGCCGCTGGCACGTAACTCTGCGGTTCCCGGAAAAAAGCGAGATGGCCTGGGTGTTCGACCCGACGGGCAGTATCCTGATGGAAAACGTTGACATTGGACGCTGGCAGCGCCTGAACGAAGGGTTCTACAGGATGACCCTGAGGCTTGGCGAGGAACCCGCTATGGATCTGGCTATCGGAATGGAACGTGATGAATTCTCGGTGCACTACTGTGGACAGCAAATCATCACCGCCGTGCGTCAAGGCAGCAATCCCGCGGCGCCACCCATCGTCACCACCCCTCCCGAAGCGGAACCCAAAGGCGATTTGTATGAACCCTGGATAGGCTGCTGGGTGATTCCGACCGGAGACTATCTTGAACTTGAATTGTTGTACGCCCGTATGCGACCGTCCGAGCTGCTCAGGACCACAAGGCACGACCGGAAAGCCGCCCAGGCTGAAGTTCTGGAGACTCGCGCCGACGGCACCTACAGCTGCAAGTGTGAGGGTCGGAGTGGCCTATGGGAGCGCACCCAGGACGGGCGCCTTTTGCTGGACCGAGGTAGAGACAACGAACGCTACTATCGACTTGCCCCCGACTCGATGAATCCGGACCGGATTTTTCGCGAGGGTCCGTTTCGCAAAGATGGCAGAGAGTTTTATGACAACAAGCGCTTCTTTTTCGTGGAGGATGCTCGACGCGCCAGTGTTTTTCCCGAACTCAAGATCCCACCTGCCGGGACCCCCATTCAGGTGGGGTGGAACGGTAAGGCCGACTGGAGAGACCAGAAAAGCGAAGAATGGCGTGAGACCGGACACTGGAGTGGATGGGTGGGGGGCTGTCGAGTTTCGTCAAGGAAAGACCCCCATGAGTGGGAGCATCCCCACCTGAAATGACAGGTTGGGACATATTTGGGGGCTGGGGGCGTTTCTTATAGCAAGCGAAGAAAGAGCTGGTGGACGCGGTCGTAGGGGCTGACGTGGAGGCTCTCTTTTTCTACCACCAGAAGAATGTCGGGACGCACCGCCCCGACTCGTCGCTGATGTAAATGTCCCCGTAGATTGAATTTCCCCGCCAAAAACACTGTAGAAAGGGGAAAAAACGCTCACCAAGGGACTCCAGACGTGCTGGGCCTGATGGCTAAAACTTGACCTCGCCCAGGGGATAAGCAGGGAGCGCAGCGCCACTGCCAAGTGGCCTATCGGGCCGACCTCGAGGTTGGCCCGACCCAAGGCGTCCAACAAAGAGTCGACACCTACCCGACATCGACTCACCAGAATTCGCGTCCGCCGCGACGACTGGCGAATATCCAGTCGGTCTGCGCCGCTGCTCACCGCCCATTGCAATACCTTCAGCAGCCAGGCACTGGCGCGCGGCAACTGACTCGAGCCCAGCTTTTGAAGAGCCACTTTCGGCGATAGACGAAACGTCCCCGCAGACACCCGGCGCCCTTCCTGGACGAGTTCATCGCTCAGATTCTCCCGTTGCCTCTCCACAGGTACAACTTCTCCTGCCAACCCAATTCCCTTTCCAGAGTCGTGATACCCCTGGCAGAGCCCGAGGCTTGTTGGCGTGAACCGCTCAAAGCGGAATTGCTACTCTGATTCTTGCCCTTCATTCAATTCACTGGGAAGAACGCTCTGGACGAGAGCGCAGGCTCGCTTCTGCAGGCCGACAAGGTGCCGAATTCCAAGTAGACACGGCCGGGCAACCTCCACGGCTGAGCGCTCTCATCCTGACCATTTTTCAGAACCGGCGACTCCAAAACCGTGCTTCAATCCTCCAGGCCGTCGCGCTTGCGCTGGCTCGTGCTGAGGGCGTCGAGAAAGTCCCAGTTACGGTTTCGAATCGCCGTATCTCGCGGGGTGTCCCCCAGCTGGTCGCGGCTGGCCGGGTCGGCTCCGTGCTCCATCAATACGTAAACAATGGCAGTTTCGGCTTTTACCGTGTTGAACACCCTTTGGCCGGCTGCCGCTGTATGCAGAGGGCTTCGACAAAAGCGGTCCTGAGCCTGGACGGCGGCTCCCGCCTTCAATAGGGCTTTTGCCATCACAGGGTTGCGCGCTGCGGCAGCCTCGTGCAAAGGCGTTCGGCCGAGGTCGTTCAGCGCCTCAATCGGACCACCAGCGGCCAGCAACAAAGCCACAACGTCGCCACCCTCGATACCTTTAGCCACAGAGTGCAGCGGGGTGTTGCCCTCGTCGTCCTGGGCCGAGGCAGAAAGGCCGGCAGCCAGGACCATTTTTACCGTCTCGGCATCGTTGGAAGCGGCCGCCAAGTGCAGCAAGGTTCTGCCTTTCTCATCCCTCAAGTTGGTGTCGGCGCCGTGTTCCAGGTAGAACTTGACCAATTCCAGCTCTCGGCCTTTGGCCGCCTCCATCCAAGGCGTACTGCCCTCATCGTCTTGGACGTTGACCCCTACGCCCTGGGCCAAAAGATACCGGGCAACTTCCAGACTGTCTGCGCGGTGCAGGGAAGTCTGGCCGTGCTCATCGGGAGCTTTCGGGTCGAGCCCCTGAGCCACCGCCCAGCGCACTGGTTCGAGCCTTCGGTCGCCGGCTAACTGTGGAGCATGGTGGCGCCATCCTCGTCCCGATAGTCGAGCCGGCAGCCCTTGCGCTTCAGAAACTCGCAAGTTTCCACCGAGGTCGAGAAGAAGAAGGCGTTCATCCCTTGGCGGTTAACCCCGTTGGGGTCAGCCCCTAGCGATAAGAGCCACTCGGCCAGTTCGAATTGTTCTCGAAAGATGGCCCACTGAAAAGGCAACAAACCCCGTCTAGGTACGGACGATTAACCAGGGAGGAATCCTGTCGTGCAAGCTTGGCTATCTTGCCGCGGTCGCGCGACTTCAAGGCGGCCTTAAATTCGTCGCCAAGGCCCTCGGCATTCGCCAACTGGGAACCAAGCAGCAAGCAAGAAGCGATAAGCGCGGCTATCTTTTGCATTCGAGGCCCTTCTCTGCGCCAGGCTTGGGCCCTGCGAAGGACCAACTCGATTCAGCAAAGCTGGCGTTTGCCCACCGTCGGACTAGCGCCCTACCCGCGGCCCAGACCCAAAGCTGTTGCAAAAGGTCCGCTGGGGCTACTCCAGGTCGGAGCGCTTCAGGCCCGTGGCCTTGAAAACCATTTCTTCGGACTGTCCCAGTTCGAGCAGCTGTCGGGCGATGTTCTTGGCTGCCTCTGCCTGGCCCTCGGCCTTACCCTCGGCCTTACCCTCGGCCTTACCCTCGGCCTTACCCGCGGCCTTGCCCTCGGCCCGACCCCGAGACTCGGCGGCCTCGACGGCGGCGTTCATCTCGGTTTTGCGGTCTAGTTCCCATTTACGGCGGGCTTCAATGGCGTAGCGGACCTCGTCGTCACACAGGGCGTTATGGGTGGCTTCCATGGCGGTGATCATCCCTTCTTCTTGTTGCAGGGGTTCGGGGAGTTCGGACACTCCTTGGTAGTGGGTTCCTTGTCGGAGAAAGTAGAGCCAGCGCTCAAGGGGGTCGTGCAGCTGCTCCAGTTGAGTTTTGCGGAATTTGGCGATCTCGATGTAGTGCAGCTCCAGCAGGTCGCCCAGGGTGAGGTTGTGCTGCAGGTCGTGCAAGCGGTAGATGCTGTGCAGGTCTTCGTAGTCGGGGAAGAGGACGAAGTCGGTCAGCGAGATGTGGATGGTCTTGCGCAGTTGCCGATAGTCTTGTCCGGACTCGATCTGGCCGTTGATCATGTTGGCCGCGTAGTACAGCGACCGCTCGCGGTAGGCTATCTGGGCCTGGACCTGCACTTCGATGTTGTAGACCCGTCCGTGGCCATCCCTGGCCTTGACGTCGAGGGCCGTGCCTTTGTCCTCCAGGCGTTCTTTGTCGCGGAGGGGGTTGAGCAGCGTGATTTCGGAGATGCGGTCGACACCCTGCAGGCCGAGAATGGCGTTGAGCAGGCCTCGCAGCGCCTCGGAATGGCGCTGGGTGCCGAAGACCACTTTGAAAAGGATGTCGTTGAGCAGCGTGATGTGCATACCGTTGCCAGTATAGCGGAAGCAGCAGGGGCTGGCGAGGCCGGCCGGGGGGAGACGCGCCACGCTGCTGACAGGAATGTTAATCCCCCGACAATCAGGGGGAGCTCGGCGTTGCTCTCGGGGCTGAACTCCAACTATCCGAACGCAAGGGCCTGCTGTAGTTACCCGGTTCACAGTAAGCGGACGAAAAGCTCGCGGACCCGCTCGTAGGGCCTGACGTGGTCGGCGTGGATGCCCAGGGGCAGGCCATCTACGCCGCCGCTCTCGGCCACCCAGCGCAGGGTTTTGCTGGCCAAAATCTTGGTGCTCATGGCACAGGGGCGGGCGTGGAGGCGCTTTTCCTCGGGGGTAAAGGCATCGCCGCGAATGAGATACTCGACCGGCTGCACCTGGCTCAGGCCGAAAAAGCGCAACTGCTTGACCATGGCTTTGCCCACAATCCAGCCGCCGGGGTCGTAGTCGACGTAGGCGATGACCCGAATGGGACCGGACACGGCGGCGGCCAGGTCGCGGGCGAAGTGCTCGGTTCCGCTCAGCGGGGGCTGGCTGCCGAGCAGCCGCAGGCTGATGCCAAACTCGTCGGCCAGGCGCAGGCCGTAGTCGTGTAGGCTCTCTTTTTCTACGACCAGCAGGATGTTGGGACGCACCGCCCCGACTCGACGCATGTCGGGCCGCGGCTCTTCGAAGCCGAACTCGGTGAAGGTGAAAAAGCCGCAGTCTTCGACCATGTAGTCCATAATCTCGTAGAGCAGGCGGCAGTAGGGGTTGTGTTCCATGGGCTGGCTGCGGTGACTGCCTAGAAATCCGCAGCGGGAGAGGGCCGGCACCACCACCTCATACCAGAAATCTCGATAGCGCCGTTCCCAGGGGCGGTCGATGCCTTGCTGGATGTAGCGAAAGCGCTGCCAGACGAGGTGGGCGATGAGCATGCGGGGGGTGGAAAAGTGTTGCTGCAGCACTTTCCCGGAGGATTCGGCCAGCTCGAAGGGCCAGTCGCGCAGTTGGTAGTTGCCGTAGAGCTTGGGGCGGCGGGGCTCGAGCCAGAGCAGGTTGGGCAACCCCAGCCGGCCGGGCAGGTCTTTGACCTGCTGGCTGATGGTGAAGCAGTGACCATTATCGACATCGAGGAAGTAGTTCTTGGCGCTGTGGCGCACCTGTATGAGGCGCAGCCGATTGGCCCAGAGGCCCTTTTTGAGCAGCACCATTTCGGGCAGGCGGGCCGCCGCCCTGGCCGGCTTGAGGCTGCGCCACACGTGCGGCCCGGCGTCGGTGAGCAGCAGGGTGTGGCTCTGACCCTCGGCCTTGAGGCCGTAGATGCTGGCCCGGGCGCAGGGCAGGCCAGGAATTTCGGGCAGGGGCTCGGGCAGAGCGACCGGCAGCAGTTGTGCCTGGCCCAGCAGGAAACCGGCCGGATCCTGCCAGCCCTGGGGCGTTTCCCGCAGCCAGTGGGGATGAACCAGGCTTTGCTGCAAGGGCACCCAGGGGCCTTCGCTGGGCCAGGTGGGGCGGTGGGCCACCCGGCCGTCGCGGTGGACGCCGCGAACCCGACCCTGGAATTCGGGGGTGAGGCTGGCCACCTCGTGGGGGTGCCAGAATTCCAGGCGATCGTGGAGCTGGAAGGGGATCATCGCGGCCTATTTCGTCGCCTGCCCATGGCAGCCTGCAAGGGGGGAAGGAGCCCCTGGGGGCGGCGAGAACGTTGCAGCATGAAGAGCCCCGAGCAAAAGGACATGGCGTCGGCCGCAAGGCGGCACTATGATGACGGAGTTCGACTGGAATCGGCGAGCCGCCACGACAACGCGGGCTACCACTTTGGCTTTGCCGCCGAATGTTCCGTGAAAGCTGCCCTGATGAAGCAGGGCATAAGAGGTGAAAACAATGATCGGGTTCTCTACCTTCACTTTCCAGCGCTGCGTGAGACCGCTCTTCGGGTGGCCCAGGGACGAAGTTTTGCCGCATTGATCAGACTGATGGCCAAGCCGAGTTTTATGCAGCACTGGGACACGAAGATGCGTTATCTGACAACGGGGTATCTGGATGCGAAACGGGTCGCTAAGTGGAAGGATGAAGCCAAGGAAGCCATAGGGACGCTTCTCTACTGATGGCCGGAATGTTCTTTGACGAGAGTCTGATGGCTTTCGCTACCTGCATCGTGGAGACCCTGGGCCCCGAGGCCCTGCGCGGTCAGATCGTCTTGAGAGACACGCTGGGACGACTGGCACTGATCTCCAGCGCCGACCTTGTAGAACCAGCGGACCTTCGAGCCCGCCTCGCGCCCTATGTGGGCGAACAGCCTTTCTGCAAGCCGGACAGTGCCGGCATCGATTGGATTCTTGCCGACGCCAACCCGGTAATACAGGCATTTCGCTGGGAAGGCCAGGCTATCGACTTTAGCCTGATTGACCGTCGCATTGTTGGCGCTGATTGGAACCGCCCGCCCCAGCCGAGCTGGAAGGCTGGTGAGCCGGCTCGTTTTGTCTTTGCCAGCCTCAAGGGGGGCGTGGGGCGCTCGACCGCGCTGGCCGTGGTGGCCACACACCTGGCCCTGCAGGGCAAGAAAGTGCTGGCACTCGACCTCGACCTGGAAGCCCCCGGACTGGGGCATCTGCTGCTCGACCCCTCGGCGATGCCGGAATTCGGCGCCGTGGACTTCTATGTCGAAGGCGGACTGACAACACTTGGCCCGACCTTCCTGGAGGACATGGTGGCTTCGAGTCACTTCGCCCAGCACAAGGGGGTCCTCGATGTGGTTCCTGCCGCGGGGCAAGCGTCGGCCAGGCACCCCCAGAATTATCTGGCCAAGCTGGCTCGAACCTACCTTGAAACCTCCTGTGAAGAGGGCGAGTCGCAGTCATTTTTGGTTCGCACCCAAAAGCTGATCGGTGAACTCTGTCAACTGAAAAGCTACGATGCGGTATTGGTCGATGCGCGGGCCGGTCTTAACGAAACCACCGCCGCGGCCATCTTGGGGTTGGGGGCTGATGTGCTGCTCTTCGGCATCGACACCCCCCAGACTTTTGCTACAGCCGATTTCCTGCTCTCTCATCTGGCCGGCTTCCCGCGGGACCCCGAAGATGACTGGGTGCTGCGGTTAAGGTGGGTGCATGCGAAGGCCTCTTCCAATGCGGAGGCACGGACGCTGTTTCGCGACCGGCTGTTTGACGTTTGCCGGAGGTCGATCTACCGCTCCAACGAAGTTGAGTTTTCCCTCGACGACGAAGCCTCTCCTCACTTCGCCTGGCCGGTGCTTCACGACGCCCACTACCTGGAGTTCGACCCTTTCTCTAACGCGGATCAACTGACTCAGGACCTCTTTGACAAAAGCTTTGGACCGCTGACTCAGGGCATTGAGGAGCGGATGGATAGTGAGTGAATCGGGACAACTATTGCGAGATTGCCTTCGACAGATCGCGCCCTCGCCATCTCACGACGCCGTAAATCCACCTCGACCCGACGAAGTCTATGCCCCCAGAAGCCACGAGGCCGCCCTGGACCCGGCACGCATTCTGGTCGTGGGTGACCGCGGAGCCGGCAAGAGCTTTTGGTGCGGCTGCCTGCTGAATGATGACCTTCGGTCGACGCTTCACGGCGTGTACCCGAAGTTAGGCCTTGATGCCTGCAAGGTTGAGTTGGGATTTGGGGGCACACCGCGGAGCAAAACCGCGCCCTCACCGGCTGTATTCGATGAGCTACAACGGAAGGGGTTTGAGGCCAAGGACATCTGGCATGGGACGATTCTTCGCTGCTTGGAACAAGCTGTCGAGATCGAAGATCTGCCCCGAAAGTGGGATGATTTGGTTCAGGCTGTGCGGGAGGATGTTCAGAGTATCGAAGATTTTTTGGGGGAGGCTGACCAACATCTGCTCCAAGAAGGTCGTAAGGTCATCATCGTTTTTGACGCCCTGGACCGTGTCGGTTCCGACTGGGACACCATCCGCAAACGGACGAAGGCTTTGCTGCAGCTCTGCCTGAGCCTACGCTCTTTCCGGACGATCAAACCCAAAATATTCATTCGGCCCGACCAGTATAAGGACCGAGTTCTTACGGACTTTCCCGACGCGTCAAAGCTGACGACCAGTTCGGTGCGCCTCGAGTGGGAGCGCAAGGACCTCTTTGGTCTGCTGTTCTCGTATCTGGCCAACCACGACCTAGCCAGCAGGGAATTTCAAAGCCTGGCGAGTGGTTCCCTGGTGGAGTTGGGGAGTCCGGCTAAGCTGGCCTCGCCCTTGCAGGACAACGAAGAGGTCCAGGAATCGGTGTTCATGAAGTTGGCCGGACGCTACATGGGCAAGAACGCGCGAAAAGGCCGGACCTATCGTTGGATTCACGGCCATCTAGCCGACGCCCACGGCAGCGTGACCCCCAGGACGTTCCTCGAGGCTTTCCGAGAGGCTGCTGAGCGAACGCCGCCGGAGACGCCCACTCCCCTCTCTTACCGGGGCCTGCAGGACGGTTTGCGGGCTGCTTCCCAAGTGCGCCTGGAGCAGTTGGCGGAGGACTACGCCTGGATTGAGCCGGCTCTGGGACCGCTGGCCGAAATGAAGGTCCCCTGCCACGATAGTGAACTGGTGAAGCGCTGGAAGGAATCGAACGTGGAGGACACCATCGCCCGGCTTGATTCACTGGCCCCGATTGAGTTCCAAAACGACCAGGACACTCATTCTGCCCTCCTGAGCGCCCTGATACGCATTGGGGTGGCCGAGCGCCGACCCGATCAGCGCATCAACGTGCCCGATATCTACCGCGTGGCCGCGAAGCTGGTGAAGCAGGGCGCCGTTACCCATCGACGCGGCTAGAACGCACGGGAGGGAGAGCATCGCAGCATTTCTTCCAGCCGGTCGAGCACGCGCTGGACGGGCTTGAAGACGTTGCAATACATGGCCAGCGCCTTGCCGCCGATGCCGCCGGTGCGCTCGACCCATTTACGGGTGAGGGTTTTGAGATGGGGGGTCTGGGTGGGGCAGGGCCGGGCTTTCATTTCTAATTCGCGAGGGGTGAAGTCCTGGGCCCGGAGCACGAACTGCACCGGCCCCACCAGGGGAACACCGGCCTGGCGCAGCTGGCGCTCTAATCCGTCGGCATTGGCCCAACCGGCCGGGTCGTAGTCGACGAAAGCCAGCAAGAGGATGGGCTTGCCCAGAGCCCGCAACTCGTCGGCCAGATACTCGGTGTAGATGAGGCGGGGGGCGCCGCCGGTGATGATCGTGCTGATACCGAAGCGCTGGTGGATTTCGGGCAAAAAGTGGCTCAGGCTCTCTTTTTCGACCATCAACAGCACTTCGGGACGGCGGTCGCCGATGTGCCTTTGGCCCAGGTCGCGGAAGCCGAACTGGCGGTAGGTGAAGAGGCGATCGTCGCCCACCAACTGCTCGAGAATGCGTTCGTAGAGCTGGCGAAGCGGGTCGCTGGGGTCGCGAATGTCGACGACGAAACCGGCCCGATACAGGGTTGAGGCCACGGGCTCGTACCAGAAGCCGCGATGGGTGTCTTCGTATTCGCGCTGGATGCCCAGCTGACGGTAGCGCAGAACCTGGAAGATGAGGTTGGCGATCAGGCGACGAGCGGTGGGGAACCAGGCTTTGAGCTGCTCTGCGGAGGCTTCGGCAATTTCCGCGGGATAGTCGCGCAGCCCGTCGCGCCAGAGGGCGGGCGTATGGGGCAGCAGGTGATCGGGGTTGTCGAGACCGAGCTGGCGCACCAGCTGGAGGCAGGCCTGGGGCTTGAGGGTGGCCATGAGCAGGCCGTTGTCCATTTCGATGCGGTAGCCACCCAGCCGCACAATGCGCCCGAGCCGGGCGGGGTTGAGCCAGCGTCGGCTGCTGACCGGGACCAGTTGGGGCAGGCGGGCCGCCGCCCGGGCCACGGGCTCGTCGCTGGCCACCTCATTGTGGTCGGTGTGCCAGAGGCAACGGCCTTTGCCCGCTGTGGACAGGCCAAGAATGTGGCTGGCCGGGAGGTTGGGCCCCTCGACCCAGGGGTCGTCGGGGGGCTGGTAGGGGGGCAATTGGGGAAGTTCGCCATGGTGACAGAATTGGGCAGGGTCGAGCCAGCCGCCGCCCGGGGCCGGGCGCAGCAGCGAGGGCTGGACCCAGGCCGGGCCCAGGGGGGCCCAGGGACCGGGCGGAGGGGGCTGGGTGCAATGAGCCACCTGTCCGTCGGCGTGGACCACCCGCCAGCGCAGAAAACTGGGCGCGAGGCTGGCCACCTGTTGGGGGGGCCAGAAGCGCAGCCCCTGCTCGTCTTCGACAACCAGCCAATGCATCGCTTCAGGACTTCCCTTGCAGACAGGAGGTGAGGACTTGCAGGGCCTGCTCGGCGGTGGGCCGCTCTTGGGGCACTTTGGACAGCAGGAAGAACACCAGTTGCTTGAGCACATCGGGCACCGAAGCCTGTAGCTCGGGGGGCGTGTGCGACATGTGAGCGGTGATCAGCTTCATGACCTCGCGGTGGGGAAAGGGCAACTGGCCTTCCAACAGCTCGAAGAGCACGACCCCAAAGCTGTACATGTCGCTGGCCGGAGTGGGAGGCTCGCCTTTGATGGCGTCGGGAGACATGTAGGCGGGGGTGCCCAGAGCCGTGCCGGTGACCGTGATGGTTTTGGAGTCTTCGCCCCGGGCCAGTCCGAAGTCGGCGATGGACAGTCGGCCCTGGGCGTCGAGCAGCACGTTATCGGGCTTGAGGTCGCGATGGACCACCCCGAGCTTGTGGGCCTCGGCCAGACCCTGGGCGATGTCGCGGGCCCAGCTGAGGGCCTGAAGGTAGTCGGGCCGCTGTTGCTTGAGCCGATCGCCCAGCGTGCCCCCGGGATAGTAGTCCATGGCCACAAAGAAGGTGCCTCGGACCTCGCCAAAATCGCGGCAGGCCACCAGCCTGGGGTGTTGGAACTTGCTGGTCAGCTGGTACTCTCGCTGAAAGCGGGGCAGGAACTCGGGGTCGACGGCCGCCGGGTTGAGCACCTTGAGGGCCAACGACTGTTTCCCCTTGTGGGCCAGCCAGACCACACCCATGGCCCCCTGGCCCAGCTTGCGCTCGATGTGATAGCCGCGGAAAGTTCCCCCTTCTTCGAGCCGATCCTCAACCGGCGGGGACTCGACCTGGGGCTGAGAGCGGACTTGCCTGCGGGCCAGCACCAGGCCGGTGAGAAAGGACCCCAGCCCCAGCCAGAGGGATGCTTGATAGAGCCCCTGGAGGGGGGCGGAGGTGAACAGGATGGTCACCTGACGTCCGCCCTTGGCGACGGGGTTGGCAAACTGGCGCTTCTGGCCCGACAGGTAGACGACCACCTCTGGTTCTTGGTAAACGTGATAGGGGCTGGGAGCGCCACCGGGGGTTGGGGTCAGCTGGCCCGGCCAGGCAATCAGAGTGAGGCCGTTGCTCTGGTCGCCGCCCAATCGACGATGAGCATCGGTCGTGATGCCGAAGCGGAAAGCCAGGCAAAGCAGCGCCAGGAACCAACAGAGCCAGACCCGCCCAGGGAACACCGATTAGAGCCGCGAGGAATGCACGCACAGCGCGCTGACCCGGAGGGTGGAGCTGCGCGGCAAGAAGTTGTTCAGGTCGAGCTTGAAGGTGGAGCCGGGATTGGTCACCGTCCAACCGCTGGTTTCGGAGGTTGAGGAAGAAAAGGAGGCAAGAATTTCGTCCCTCAGCTGGCTGCGGGGCATGGGTGGATTGTTCCCGGTAGCCGGAAAGTGGGTGTCGGCGGGGTTGGCAGGCATAAGAGGACCGTTGGCCAGGTGAACAATCCGGTTTGCGGGCGTGCCTGGAACGGCCAGATCGAGGCCGGCGGCCTGGTGCCTCAGACTTCCCAGATAGGCCGTGTTCAGGTTGGCACTGACGAAGTCGGAAATGGACTGGTTTCCGGGCGGGTTGGTGACGGCGTGCTGCCACACCTCGGGCCCGGCCCCGGGGGGAATGCCGATAAAGAGTTGGCCATTTGCCTGAGCAGGATCGCTGGGGACGAAGTTTCCGTTGGCGTCCAGACTGCCGTAGAAAATGGGGGGGCCGTCGGAGGACCCCGAATCGACCTGGGGGGCGATGTTGATGCTGAGGGAGGCCGCGTCGGCCACATACATCAAGTTGGTGTTGGCGAACTGGGAGGCGGCCTGGGGATCGTCGGTGAGGACGATGCCGGCCACGGTAATGTTGCTGAGGTCGACCCCCTTGGCACCGTAGACGAGGCCATTGATGAAGTTGGCCGAGACGGTGGGGGTGACGGTCTGGTTGGGGTCGCCCTCGATGGTGATGCGACCCGAGGCCAGGATGGCCACACTGCTGGTGCCGACCAACTGGGTTCCGGCTCCGCGGATGGTGAGATCGCCATCGACGATCAGCGCCCCGCTGCCGCTGAGGCCGTGCTCGAAGACGGCGTTGCCGGAGACGTACATGAGGCCGCTTTGAAAGTCGACCGGCTGGGAAAAGGTGGTGTCCTGGGGGCAGCGGTGAGTGGCCGACACGGTTTGCAAGGACTCGGTGGCCGAGGTGTGCGACTGCAGACCGGGCGTGCCGACGGGATCGAAGGAGGCGACGTTGATGCTGGGTAAGGGCAGAGCCGCGGCCTGAGGGCGCTTGCCACCCAGAACGGTGGCCTGGGGGTCGAGGTCGACGCTGCCCGAGGAGCGGGCCTGACCGGAAATGTAGCTGCTGACGCCGCTGAGGGCGGACACCTGAATGCCCTGGGGGGAGTTGCTGACGATATGGCCGGGCAGGGGCTTGCTGCTGCCCTGGACGTAGGCCTGGCGGCTGTCGATGCCCTCGACGCGCAGGGGATTGGCCGAATGAATAGGCCCGGCGCAGGCCAGCGCGTAGTTGAAGGGCGGCTGGCGCACGATGGCTTCGAGCGTGCGCACCTGGCCGCGGCAATAGCCGGTGGAAATGACGTGGACGGTTTCGGAGGCCACGGGGCGACCGCCATAGCCCGTGGCGCTGCCGCTGCGGGCGTTGAGGCTCCAGGGAACCTGGCTCTGGCCCGTGTCGAACGACACCTCGTGGTAGCACTCTTGAGGGGAGAAGCCGGACTGGAGGCTGCGGCGGAAACTTTCGTTGTGGGTGCCATAATCGGGGTCGCAGGCGAGATTGAGCAACACCTGGTTGAGCCCGGCCTCGGCCTCGCTTAAGGCCAGCTGGCCGTTATTGGAAGCCTGGAGCAAATTCAAATTGGTGGTGAAGAGGGCCACCATAGAGGTGGCCAGCACCGCCAGCAGGCCGACGAGAACCAGCAGCGAGGCCATGGACATGCCGGAAGGGCGTTTTGTTTTCACAGCCATAAAGATAGCACCTCCTCGTTAACTATTCAGGCACCAGGTCGGCCGCTGGCATGATTTGTTGGCGCAGCGACCAGCTGGCCTGACGTCGGGGACCGGGCGGCGAAACGGTGATTTCCAATTGCAGGGGGAATGTAGTGGGAAAAGACACGTGAAAATGAGTAACGTGGCGGCCCAGAACGCGGGTCTGGGCTGTGGGCAGAGGGGGCAACTGGCTGCTGCTGAGGGCCGCTACGGTGGTGAAATCGTAGCCCCCTGGGGACCAGGGGGTGAAACTGACTTCCTGGCGGGCGGCGTTCCAGGAGTAGACTATAAAATGCCCCCGGAGTTGGCGCTGGCCCGTGGGCGAAAAGGGCTGGAGCGGGTCTCCGGGCCGCCAACTCAGGCTGGTGCCGCCGGCGTGGGTGGCGATGGTCTGGGGCAGTGTGGACAACAGCCCCTGACGAATGCGATCGGAAACCACGCAGACCACCTGTTGGGCTTCGGCCAGCCCTGATTGATGGTGAAAAAGCGACACCGAAGGCACCAGCAGGGCGGCCATGAGGCCCAGGAGCAAGAGACCGAGCCCGCCGCCGACGAGCACTTCGAGCAAGGTGAAAGCTTTTACGGGCGGGCGAATATTTGCCTCCGGACGCGCTGGCTGCGGGTTTTGCGGTGTTCCGTCCAGCTGACCTTGACCTCGATGACCCGGGCCTGTTGGGGATCGATATTGGAAAACGAGGTGGTATTGGCATTGGGATTGTTCTGGTTGGAAATGGGAACGTCGGGAGTGGCGGCCTGGATGTTGGATTCGAGGAGATATTCGGTGCCGTTCAGGCTGGATTTGAGGGAAGGTTGGACTCCCAGGGCCGGGGAAGTTCTGGCCAGCAGCTCGATGTGGGCGTCGGCCAGCCGCAGAGCAGTGGCCCGATGGCCGGCCTCGCGGGTAGCAGAAAGTGTGGCGGGAATGACCCCCAGCAAGGTGACGGCGATCAGCCCGATGAGGGCAAAAGCGAAGACGACCTCCGCCATACTGAACCCCCGAATGCGCATGGCGAGGAACTTGGGCGAAATTGTGGGGCATCCTGGTTGCATTCGTTAGAAGTTTGGCACAGCTACGAGCGCACGGCCGTGAAAAAAGTCACGATACTCGTGGGTCTGGCCATGCTGTGTGGCGGAATTCAGTGGTGGAGAACCCCCCGGATTGACGATCCGGAAAGCCACCAGGTGCAGATTGTTTCGCGCCCAGCGGGGGCGACGGTGGCTCAGGTGAAGGCCGACCTGGGCGCTTTGCAACTCGGAAAAACCCTGAGCGGCCAGACCAAATTGGTGCCCCTGGGGGAAACCCCGCTGAACCTGGAGATCGATGGGCCAGCAGGCTTTCAGTTGCTGGCCCCGGGCTACTATGTGGAACTGCTGGAGGTTTCGCCGGCCCAGCGCGGGCGGGTGGTTTCGGCGCGGCTGCGGCCGCGCTGGCCGGACTTTGTGTGGGGAGCGCCACTGCACTGGGCCCGCCACTTTCCCGGGCTGGCCCTGGGGCTGCTGCTGCTGGCGCTGGGCCTGGCTCAGGGACTTGTGCTGATAGGCGCTCGCCGACGGTTCTGGCGCGAGGAACGCCAACGCCGCAACGCCGAGCTGGGGCCCGGGGTGATGGTTGGCAACTACAAGCTGGAGCGACTGCTGGGACAGGGAGGCATGGGGCGGGTGTTTCAGGCCCGCCATCAGGACCATGGCGAGGCGGTGGCCGTGAAGCTGCTCTTTGAAGGGATGGCCCTCGACCCCGACAGCAAGCGACGCTTTCTTAATGAGGCCCGGGCACTGCACCAACTGCATCGAGGCTGGCGAGGCCACGAGAATATCGTGAAACTGCTGGACTGGGGCGAGCATTATGACCAGCCCTACCTGATTCTGGAAATGGTGGAGGGGGTGCCTTTGGACCGGGTGTGGTCGACCCGCCAGTCGTGGAGTTCGGTTGGCCCTGTGGCCTGTCAAATTTTGTCAGCACTGATCCATATTCACGAAGCCGGCTGGGTTCACCGCGACCTGAAGCCCTCGAACCTGATGCTGTTGCCCGGCGGCCGGGTGAAACTGCTGGACTTTGGCATTTCCTTTCAGGACGGCCAGCAGAGCAGCGCGATTCGGGGGACCCCGGGGTTTATGGCGCCCGAAGGGATCGCCGGTGAGAGCCTGGACTGGCGCAGCGACTTCTACAGCCTGGGCGTGATGCTGTGGGAGGCCCTGGCCGGCGAATCGCTGTGGGGGGATGAGGACCATGTGGTGGTGCGCTTCGCTCGCCAGCTGGAGGAAGTGGCTCGGCCGCTGGCCGCCGAGGCCGCACCCGACAGGGTTCGTCAGCAGCTGGCTCAGCTGCTGGAACGCAACCCGGACGACCGGCTGCGAAGCCTGGACGAGGCTCGCCTATTGCTGGCCGAGTGGCAGGCCGCGTAGCCACGGGAAAACCCACCAAAGGCTTGCAGCCGAGAATCTGCTGAAAGGGAATTGGGTTGCCGAGAGAAAGCGATTCCAGTGGAGACGCAACCGGAGAGTGTGAGCGATGAACTCATTCAAGAGGGGCGTTGGGATTCTTCGGGGGCGTTCAGCCTGTCGCCAGAAGCGGCTTTTGAGAAGCTGGGGGCGAGCCAGTTGCCGCGCGCCAGCGCCTGGCTGCTGAAAATACTGCAATGGGCGGTGAGCAGCGGCGCCGAGCGACTGGAGATTCGCCAGTCGTCGCGGCAGACGCGCATTCTGGTGAGGCGGTGTGGGGTAGAGGTTGAGGCTTTGTTGGCCGCTTTGGGTCGGGTGAACCTCGAGAGCGACCCGATAGGTCACCTGGCAGTGGCGCTGCGCTCTGTTGGAGTGGGCGACGGGCGCCCCTTTCGACTGAGTTGCAAGGCAGACACATTGAGCTGGGACGGACAGACGTTGACCCGGGCCGCGGCAGCCAACCACCAGACCGGCGACGACGCCTGGCTGGAAGTGGACTTTCCCAAAGACGACCGCGGTCGCCGCCTTTTGGGGCTGGCGCGCGGCGCGGGCCGGGCGGCGGACGAATACCTGGAATTGGTGCAGCACGCCGAGGCTGCGCCCATCCCGGTGAGCTTTGACGGGCTAAGGCTGGACCGGCTTTCGGCCTACCCCAAGGCGGCTCGGGAGCATACGGTGACGACGGTGTTGAGCCTGGGCTGGCCGTCGGGAACCTGCTTTTCCCAGGCCGAAACCCCGGAGCTGAGTGTGCCGCCCGGACTGCTGCCGGGCCGCAAGGAATGGGAGGTTGCCAGCCGCCCCCAGGAGGGTGACCTGCTTTCCAGGTTTTTGCAGCGATTCCAAACTCGACAACAGGCCTTTGTGGACGGGGACGCCAGCCTTGGACGCGTGCCATTGATCGTCAAGCTGCTTTACCACACGCGCACCCTGGGCCCGGCCAGTTCGCGGGCTCTGAAGGTATTGGCGCTTGAGCCCTCGTTCTGTCACTGGATCCGCGATGGCGCCATCTGTTGCAGCGAAAAACTGGACCTGCCGGAGCAACCGCTGTCTCTGGCCCTGTATCTGTCGGCTCAGGACCTGGCCTCGGATGCGAGCGGCCTGACCGTGGTGCCCTGCGAGCGTTCCAGGCAGCGCCTTCAGCAGGCCCTACCCGCCGTTTTGGAGCTGGTGCGCAACACCCGGCGAGCGGCACGCTCGGTGGACGGACCGACGAGCGAGGGAGCCATGTGGGCCGCGGGTTGGGGGCGCTGTCGCTGACCGTGGCAGGCACGGCCCTGGCGGTGGGCAGTTGGGCCGGAGCGCTGGTGCTGGGAGGAGGCAACGCCCTGGGTGCGGCAACCTTCTACTTTGGTTCGAAGGATGCGCGGGCGAAGTCACTCAAGGATTGCCTGTCGGCCCTGGCTTCGTTCGAGACGGCCCTGTTGCAGCTTTTGGAAGTTTCGGATCCGGGATGGAGTGGCAGCGCGAGAACCTGAGTTTGGCGCCGTTTGTCGAAGCCTCAGGCCAAACTCCGAAGAACGGGGCGACTCGGCCTCTACCCGGGCCAGCGCGTGTTGATCGACGTTTCAATCCACGCCCCGCTCCGAAGAACGGGGCGACTTGGCAGGTCGCATGATGGAGGGACAGGACATGTGTTTCAATCCACGCCCCGCTCCGAAGAACGGGGCGACGATTTACGGCGAGCGGGCGATTATGTTGCACATTGTTTCAATCCACGCCCCGCTCCGAAGAACGGGGCGACCTGGACGTCAGCGGAGGTTCTGGGGGCAACGGTGGGGTTTCAATCCACGCCCCGCTCCGAAGAACGGGGCGACATCCATCTTTACCTCCACAGGGCCAGGTTTGCCGCAGTTTCAATCCACGCCCCGCTCCGAAGAACGGGGCGACCTTTGGCAGGGTGCAGGACCCCTCTGGCAGGCGCGGTTTCAATCCACGCCCCGCTCCGAAGAACGGGGCGACATGGCGTGGAAGCCGTCGAAGCATTCCCGCTATGTGTTTCAATCCACGCCCCGCTCCGAAGAACGGGGCGACCTGCGAACCTGGGCCGAGATCAGCATCATTCCGCCGGGTTTCAATCCACGCCCCGCTCCGAAGAACGGGGCGACGCGGTGTCGTAATGCCGATCAGCACTGATGGATGGTTTCAATCCACGCCCCGCTCCGAAGAACGGGGCGACGGGCAGAGGGTCGAGGGAAGCCGCTTCCGGGTGGCGTTTCAATCCACGCCCCGCTCCGAAGAACGGGGCGACATGTCGGATTCTGACACCACATAGGGTTCGGTGTAGTTTCAATCCACGCCCCGCTCCGAAGAACGGGGCGACCCGGGGACAGTTCGGCGTCTATTTCGGGCGTCGAAGTTTCAATCCACGCCCCGCTCCGAAGAACGGGGCGACGTAGCACTATACCGTATGTCTTGAGCCCATACGAGTTTCAATCCACGCCCCGCTCCGAAGAACGGGGCGACTGAGTGGCGATGAATCATCAAACTCCAAAATCGAGTTTCAATCCACGCCCCGCTCCGAAGAACGGGGCGACGGTGGGTAAACGCCTCGGCCTGCCCTATCGGGTAGTTTCAATCCACGCCCCGCTCCGAAGAACGGGGCGACTTGCATCAGTGTCCTCACCGGGGAGAAGTGGCGTGTTTCAATCCACGCCCCGCTCCGAAGAACGGGGCGACGGAAGCTGTCCGGTCCGGTCATCTCTACGATGAAGTTTCAATCCACGCCCCGCTCCGAAGAACGGGGCGACCCGTAGCCGATAGCCAGCGCCGGCTGAGCTGGTTGGTAGGTTTCAATCCACGCCCCGCTCCGAAGAACGGGGCGACCGAGGATATTATGCAACAGTGTGCCGTCTGCGGGGAGTTTCAATCCACGCCCCGCTCCGAAGAACGGGGCGACGCTCCCGCTCGCGCGTCAGGCTCTCGCCCAGGCGGTTTCAATCCACGCCCCGCTCCGAAGAACGGGGCGACGATAGCCTCGCGTTCAGGGCCCTTGGCCTCCAGTAGTTTCAATCCACGCCCCGCTCCGAAGAACGGGGCGACCCGAGCAGTCCATCGCTTGCGCATTTCGCTTCCTGGCTGTTTCAATCCACGCCCCGCTCCGAAGAACGGGGCGACTACGTTTCCAGGCGTGTCCATCAAGAACGCGACGGTTTCAATCCACGCCCCGCTCCGAAGAACGGGGCGACGCGGGATCAGCGCGGTCCCGAACGCTGCTGCGAGTTTCAATCCACGCCCCGCTCCGAAGAACGGGGCGACCGAGGCTCGCAGGGAATCCAGAAGATTCTGATTGTTTCAATCCACGCCCCGCTCCGAAGAACGGGGCGACACCGAGAAGGCTGGCAAATATGCCGCTCAGATCAGTTTCAATCCACGCCCCGCTCCGAAGAACGGGGCGACTAGCCCCGCCGGCGACGGCGCCGATTCCCAGCAAGTTTCAATCCACGCCCCGCTCCGAAGAACGGGGCGACGAGGGTGGCACTGAGGGCCTCGAGGGGGTGGGATGGGTTTCAATCCACGCCCCGCTCCGAAGAACGGGGCGACTCGCTCGCAAGTCTCCGAGGGAAGCACCGGGGCGTTGTTTCAATCCACGCCCCGCTCCGAAGAACGGGGCGACGTCGGCGGGCTCGAGCAGGTCCGCGGCCTTGCAGTGAGTTTCAATCCACGCCCCGCTCCGAAGAACGGGGCGACTTGCGAGCCGCTGCTGGGTCCATTGCTCACACTGGTTTCAATCCACGCCCCGCTCCGAAGAACGGGGCGACTTCAGCATCGACACCAGGGGCGTCAAGCCCATGGCGTTTCAATCCACGCCCCGCTCCGAAGAACGGGGCGACTGCGAATGTTGAGCTCTTCCTCGCTGCCGCTCCGGTTTCAATCCACGCCCCGCTCCGAAGAACGGGGCGACTCCGGCCGAGCCTGGCACGTATCGCGCTGGACCGTTTCAATCCACGCCCCGCTCCGAAGAACGGGGCGACCCGTGGTGGCCAGGGTGAATCCCGCGGCCTTGAGTTTGTTTCAATCCACGCCCCGCTCCGAAGAACGGGGCGACTTGTCCCAGCTCATTGCCCCTCCCCCAGTCCGTTGTTTCAATCCACGCCCCGCTCCGAAGAACGGGGCGACTGGTTGCCCCGATAGCGGGATGGCGTGCCCGGCGGGGTTTCAATCCACGCCCCGCTCCGAAGAACGGGGCGACTTGATATACGGGACTCGGGTGCGCGTGTAGTAACCGTTTCAATCCACGCCCCGCTCCGAAGAACGGGGCGACCACCGAGGTAGGGGCCGAGCAGCTGCTCCAGGCTGTTTCAATCCACGCCCCGCTCCGAAGAACGGGGCGACCTGGTCGGCTCGGGTGTCCTCTACCCGCTCCTGGGCGTTTCAATCCACGCCCCGCTCCGAAGAACGGGGCGACCTGAGGCTCATCGCTCTTCACCTCTGGCACCTGGCCGTTTCAATCCACGCCCCGCTCCGAAGAACGGGGCGACCCATCGGTGTTGTCCTCGCGATCGCCGAACCATCGTTTCAATCCACGCCCCGCTCCGAAGAACGGGGCGACCGGCGGGCTCGAGCAGGTCCGCGGCCTTGCAGCGAGTTTCAATCCACGCCCCGCTCCGAAGAACGGGGCGACGAGGCCAAGCGGCGCCGCCGCGACGCCCGAGACGTTTCAATCCACGCCCCGCTCCGAAGAACGGGGCGACCTACTGGCCCTCCGAGCGTCCGAGCGTCGAGGTTGTTTCAATCCACGCCCCGCTCCGAAGAACGGGGCGACCCCTGCTGGTGCGCTACGGGGCCACGATGGCCAAGTTTCAATCCACGCCCCGCTCCGAAGAACGGGGCGACCCGGACTCCTGCCTGTTCCTGGGAGTCGCGTTTTTTGTTTCAATCCACGCCCCGCTCCGAAGAACGGGGCGACCAGCCCGGAAGGTCGTTCAGCTCTTCCTGGATCCTGTTTCAATCCACGCCCCGCTCCGAAGAACGGGGCGACTACCAGTTGGCGGAGCAAATCGAGCGCCTGGTCGGTTTCAATCCACGCCCCGCTCCGAAGAACGGGGCGACCGAGGCTCGCAGGGAATCCAGAAGATTCTGATTGTTTCAATCCACGCCCCGCTCCGAAGAACGGGGCGACTGGGCATCGACGTCGCCGGCGGCGGTCGAGACGAGTTTCAATCCACGCCCCGCTCCGAAGAACGGGGCGACGGCTGTGCTTTTGCGAATAGCCAATCGATTGGGTGTTTCAATCCACGCCCCGCTCCGAAGAACGGGGCGACTAGGCCGCAAAGGCCGGATGGATCAGTCAAAATGGTTTCAATCCACGCCCCGCTCCGAAGAACGGGGCGACCCAAGTCCCTGCGCAGCCCTCGCAGGGCCCCGGAGTTTCAATCCACGCCCCGCTCCGAAGAACGGGGCGACGTGGCAGTCGAGTATCATCGGCGCAACCATCCAGAGTTTCAATCCACGCCCCGCTCCGAAGAACGGGGCGACGTCCCAAGGCCTTATCCCTGATTGTCAGGGCCCAGGCGTTTCAATCCACGCCCCGCTCCGAAGAACGGGGCGACAGGGGTTGATCCAGAGTTCCTCTGGCCGCCGGCGGTTTCAATCCACGCCCCGCTCCGAAGAACGGGGCGACCAGGCCTATTCCGCCATTCAGGCTTACATCAAAGTTTCAATCCACGCCCCGCTCCGAAGAACGGGGCGACGCTACGCCTCCCGGTGTTGCGTCGATAGCCACGCGTTTCAATCCACGCCCCGCTCCGAAGAACGGGGCGACGCCGTGCCCTCGGTGCAGGTGCATATCGCGAGCGTGTTTCAATCCACGCCCCGCTCCGAAGAACGGGGCGACTTGGGCATGAAGCCGTCAGCCTCGAGCTTGGAGTTTCAATCCACGCCCCGCTCCGAAGAACGGGGCGACCAGGGCCTGGGCGGTGCACGACCTGGTCGGCCTGGTCGTTTCAATCCACGCCCCGCTCCGAAGAACGGGGCGACTTCTTGGTTCTCACCCGCTCTCGGGTGCCGCTTCGGTTGTTTCAATCCACGCCCCGCTCCGAAGAACGGGGCGACTCCTGGAGTCAAAGAGCCACTGTTCGAACTCCTCAAGTTTCAATCCACGCCCCGCTCCGAAGAACGGGGCGACGCGGGCGCAGCATCCACAGGCCCTTGGGCGTCGTGTTTCAATCCACGCCCCGCTCCGAAGAACGGGGCGACTTTGATTTTTCGTTGATATTTATCGTGTAGTTTGTTTCAATCCACGCCCCGCTCCGAAGAACGGGGCGACTGGTTGGAGGTGCTGCCGTGAGCGAGGAGCCGCAGTTTCAATCCACGCCCCGCTCCGAAGAACGGGGCGACCTGCTCGGCAATCCTCTGCTGTTGCAGCATCTGTGTTTCAATCCACGCCCCGCTCCGAAGAACGGGGCGACCTGCTCAGCAAGGAGCATGGTTTTGGCGATCAGGGTTTCAATCCACGCCCCGCTCCGAAGAACGGGGCGACAAGAGCGTGCGCTGAAACACGCAGCTCTGCAAATTGTTTCAATCCACGCCCCGCTCCGAAGAACGGGGCGACCCGCGGCACCGCTGGCTGGGTGAAGCCGGTGGTGATGTTTCAATCCACGCCCCGCTCCGAAGAACGGGGCGACAACACGAGCGCGAAGCCGAGTGGAACCAACGGATGGTTTCAATCCACGCCCCGCTCCGAAGAACGGGGCGACCCGGGTGCCCGTCTGTGCGATGTGGGCCCGGACAAATTGTTTCAATCCACGCCCCGCTCCGAAGAACGGGGCGACAGGAGGCACCGTGAGCGATACCGCCCTTGCTGTTGTTTCAATCCACGCCCCGCTCCGAAGAACGGGGCGACCTCCAGCTCACGGCCCCTGGGCGTAGGCGGCGCAGGTTTCAATCCACGCCCCGCTCCGAAGAACGGGGCGACAGGCGATGGCCATCCGCAAAGCCTTTCCTTTGGAGTTTCAATCCACGCCCCGCTCCGAAGAACGGGGCGACGCGCATCGTCAGGAGCCTGCTGCGCAGGCGCGGCGAGTTTCAATCCACGCCCCGCTCCGAAGAACGGGGCGACTCCCGCCCCGCCGATCATCTCGTCGAGCCCGGGGAGTTTCAATCCACGCCCCGCTCCGAAGAACGGGGCGACTGCCGAGTCGGAAGAGATTGCCGGACTGATTCTCGTGTTTCAATCCACGCCCCGCTCCGAAGAACGGGGCGACTCAGACAATCCTGGAGGGACTGGAACTGTCAGATGAGGTTTCAATCCACGCCCCGCTCCGAAGAACGGGGCGACGCGCATCGTCAGGAGCCT
>CAZYPN010000010.1:23237-43037 GCA_964649085.1 uncultured Burkholderiales bacterium
GTTTCAATCCACGCCCCGCTCCGAAGAACGGGGCGACGCGCATCGTCAGGAGCCTGCTGCGCAGGCGCGGCGAGTTTCAATCCACGCCCCGCTCCGAAGAACGGGGCGACCGGTGTCGGCTGCGTCTGGGTGCGGGGTGGCAGGTTTCAATCCACGCCCCGCTCCGAAGAACGGGGCGACACTGTGCCCGCACCATGGACCGCATAGCCAGGGGTTTCAATCCACGCCCCGCTCCGAAGAACGGGGCGACCATAGAATTCATGCAGCCTCCAAAACAGCTCGAATGTTTCAATCCACGCCCCGCTCCGAAGAACGGGGCGACATCCATAAACATAGAGCAATCGGATTTCATCTTGACGTTTCAATCCACGCCCCGCTCCGAAGAACGGGGCGACTCGAGCACCATGGGCTTTGCCGCATGTGCAGTCAGTTTCAATCCACGCCCCGCTCCGAAGAACGGGGCGACCGGGCCTCCTCGCCGACGGCGGAGCTGCCCCAAGGTCGTTTCAATCCACGCCCCGCTCCGAAGAACGGGGCGACTTCTGCGCAATGCTGTTGTTGGCGGGAAGAAAGGGTTTCAATCCACGCCCCGCTCCGAAGAACGGGGCGACTTGGGATGCCGGATGTCGTCATTTGCAATTACCATAAGCTGGTTTCAATCCACGCCCCGCTCCGAAGAACGGGGCGACCTCTGGCGAACGGCCCATTGAATGAAATTCTCGCCGGTTTCAATCCACGCCCCGCTCCGAAGAACGGGGCGACTCGTTTCTTTTTTCGGCCGCCGTCCCAGGCGGTTGTTTCAATCCACGCCCCGCTCCGAAGAACGGGGCGACTTGTCCGACAGGCCGAACAGCGGCTGCGCATCATCGTCGTTTCAATCCACGCCCCGCTCCGAAGAACGGGGCGACCAGTTGATCCTGGGCGACGTGCGCAAGCAGCTGGTTTCAATCCACGCCCCGCTCCGAAGAACGGGGCGACTCTCAGCCTCGGGAGCGGGGCCACAGCAGGGCTGGCCAGTTTCAATCCACGCCCCGCTCCGAAGAACGGGGCGACTCCGACCAGAAGGCCAGGAACTGCCTGCGACAGGAGTTTCAATCCACGCCCCGCTCCGAAGAACGGGGCGACACGGCCAGCGACGGTTCGCGTCACCTCAAAATCGGGGTTTCAATCCACGCCCCGCTCCGAAGAACGGGGCGACTGGGCCGGGACCGCCGGCGACTGGTTGGGGTTAAAGGGGTTTCAATCCACGCCCCGCTCCGAAGAACGGGGCGACTGGACTCATCCTATCACACCCGTTTACACCTGTAGTTTCAATCCACGCCCCGCTCCGAAGAACGGGGCGACGCGGCGGGGTAGCCCCCTTGGGTTGCTCAGCAGCTGTTTCAATCCACGCCCCGCTCCGAAGAACGGGGCGACTCTCGGCAGCGTGCTCTCGGACGAGCGTGGCAATGTTTCAATCCACGCCCCGCTCCGAAGAACGGGGCGACGTTGCGAGCCGCTGCTGGGTCCATTGCTCACACTGGTTTCAATCCACGCCCCGCTCCGAAGAACGGGGCGACGCGCTGATCCATCAGGATTCCCAGCAGGTTGTGTTTCAATCCACGCCCCGCTCCGAAGAACGGGGCGACTTCAGTCCAGGCACCTGAAACAGCATCCCTTCGGGGTTTCAATCCACGCCCCGCTCCGAAGAACGGGGCGACCCCAGATGCCGATGCCTGCCCCCGGAGCCGCGCTGTTTCAATCCACGCCCCGCTCCGAAGAACGGGGCGACTGAGCCTGCTGCGACTCAACGCCGAGGATTACGATGTTTCAATCCACGCCCCGCTCCGAAGAACGGGGCGACTCGGGCGCCGGGTGGCCATCATTCGGAGCTGGCAGTTTCAATCCACGCCCCGCTCCGAAGAACGGGGCGACCAGCACAAACCAGGCTACCTGTCAACAGGGCCTAAGTTTCAATCCACGCCCCGCTCCGAAGAACGGGGCGACTGGCGGAATCCTCCTCGCTGGCATTGCCAGAGGTTGTTTCAATCCACGCCCCGCTCCGAAGAACGGGGCGACTCTACTCCGCGCCGCATACCGTGAAGGTTTTTACGGTGTTTCAATCCACGCCCCGCTCCGAAGAACGGGGCGACCAACACGAATTCTGCAAAAGGCTTGAGGAAATTGGTTTCAATCCACGCCCCGCTCCGAAGAACGGGGCGACTCAGATGGTTGGAGCGATGCTCGCAGAAGTGATGTTTCAATCCACGCCCCGCTCCGAAGAACGGGGCGACGCAGGCACAGCGCCCACCCATGTGGCTTGGTAGCGTTTCAATCCACGCCCCGCTCCGAAGAACGGGGCGACGCCTGGCGCAGGTCCGCGAAAGCCTGCATGGCGTTGTTTCAATCCACGCCCCGCTCCGAAGAACGGGGCGACTTGCCTTGGTGGGCAGTCTTGCCTGATGCAGGGATCGTTTCAATCCACGCCCCGCTCCGAAGAACGGGGCGACTGGGGTCATGTGCGCACGAAGGCCCAAAGGTCGTAAGTTTCAATCCACGCCCCGCTCCGAAGAACGGGGCGACGTGCCAACGAGTAGGCGCTATCAGGTAGGGCGAGGTTTCAATCCACGCCCCGCTCCGAAGAACGGGGCGACATGCTGGGATCGTGCCCTGTGCTGCAGGCGACTATGTTTCAATCCACGCCCCGCTCCGAAGAACGGGGCGACTCGAATTCTGTCGTAAGTTGCAGGAAATTGAGGAGTTTCAATCCACGCCCCGCTCCGAAGAACGGGGCGACCTGTTGACAGGTAGCCTGGTTTGTGCTGGGGCATCTGTTTCAATCCACGCCCCGCTCCGAAGAACGGGGCGACAGTGGTGCGACCTGGGTTGATGCCGAGGGAGGGGTTTCAATCCACGCCCCGCTCCGAAGAACGGGGCGACGGAAGGTTAAGGCTGTTTCTGCTTGTCTGGTTAGTTTCAATCCACGCCCCGCTCCGAAGAACGGGGCGACCCGTCGGGCAGTAGCCAGTCAGCGGTCTGCTCGTCGCCGTTTCAATCCACGCCCCGCTCCGAAGAACGGGGCGACCGCTGGCCGCCTGTCTGATGTGCAACGTCATCGTGTTTCAATCCACGCCCCGCTCCGAAGAACGGGGCGACTCGGCTCAACCCGCTGCACGGCCTCGGTGCCGATGTTTCAATCCACGCCCCGCTCCGAAGAACGGGGCGACTTTACCTCGATCAACATGTCGATATATTCCGGCTTGTTTCAATCCACGCCCCGCTCCGAAGAACGGGGCGACTCGCTCGCGCCAGGGATGCTCGCAGGTTACCTGGGGCGTGTTTCAATCCACGCCCCGCTCCGAAGAACGGGGCGACTCGGCACAAGCATGCACGGGTAGCCTGCGCCTACGAGCAGTGTTTCAATCCACGCCCCGCTCCGAAGAACGGGGCGACTCCTGGACGTGTTGGATTCCTGTGCCTGCAGGATCAAAGTTTCAATCCACGCCCCGCTCCGAAGAACGGGGCGACTGGATCGCATGGCGAATCAGACAGAGGAATTCCAGGTTTCAATCCACGCCCCGCTCCGAAGAACGGGGCGACTGGGTTTCCCCAGTTCCTCTAGGACATGACTGATGTTTCAATCCACGCCCCGCTCCGAAGAACGGGGCGACTTCATGGCGCGGAGACCTTCCGCGCCAAAGAATTTGTTTCAATCCACGCCCCGCTCCGAAGAACGGGGCGACTTCGCTGCTTTGCGCACAGCCTGCCAGGCCTGGGGTTTCAATCCACGCCCCGCTCCGAAGAACGGGGCGACTCGAAACTGTCGAAATTCGCCGATTCGGATTTGCTGAGGTTTCAATCCACGCCCCGCTCCGAAGAACGGGGCGACTGGAGGCCGACACCGGCAAAGGCTACTCTATCCAGTTTCAATCCACGCCCCGCTCCGAAGAACGGGGCGACTGGACGTTCTGGATTCGTGCGCTAGCAGGATCAAAGTTTCAATCCACGCCCCGCTCCGAAGAACGGGGCGACTTCGAGCGGCTGGCAGGAGTCGGCAAATGAGCATGGTTTCAATCCACGCCCCGCTCCGAAGAACGGGGCGACGGGACGAGCCTTCGCGATCTTGCGCGATCTTGATGTTTCAATCCACGCCCCGCTCCGAAGAACGGGGCGACGGTGATGTCATTGCGAGACTTTTGTTCCGGCTGGGGTTTCAATCCACGCCCCGCTCCGAAGAACGGGGCGACGTTGCTCGCGATCATGTTAGCGGGCCTCCTGTGCGTTTCAATCCACGCCCCGCTCCGAAGAACGGGGCGACTGAAGCCTGACTTGGAATTGGCTTGGAGCAAGGTGCGAGTTTCAATCCACGCCCCGCTCCGAAGAACGGGGCGACCCGAACACAGCTGGAACATAGCCAGGAAATGGGGGTTTCAATCCACGCCCCGCTCCGAAGAACGGGGCGACTTCGGCACTTCGCGATCCTCGACTTGGCTACCGGTTTCAATCCACGCCCCGCTCCGAAGAACGGGGCGACCTGCCAGGGTCCTGGCCTATACCCTAGTATCCCCCACCGGTTTCAATCCACGCCCCGCTCCGAAGAACGGGGCGACTTGCATTATGCACGCGATCCTCACGCCAGTGTAGCTTGCGTTTCAATCCACGCCCCGCTCCGAAGAACGGGGCGACTGGCAAGTCTATCCAATTCGTAATCGTCCTCAGCAGTTTCAATCCACGCCCCGCTCCGAAGAACGGGGCGACCCGGGATGCTGAGCATGCCTGGAATATAGCCAGGAAATGGGGGTTTCAATCCACGCCCCGCTCCGAAGAACGGGGCGACCTGCGCCAGCGACCACTTTGCGGTGCAAAGTAGTGGTTTCAATCCACGCCCCGCTCCGAAGAACGGGGCGACCTGGACGTGTTGGATTCTTGTGCCTGCAGGATCAAAGTTTCAATCCACGCCCCGCTCCGAAGAACGGGGCGACACCCACAAGGAGCAGGCTGTGCGCAAAGCAGCGAAGTTTCAATCCACGCCCCGCTCCGAAGAACGGGGCGACCAAGAATTGCCGCCCGAGAGGCACTTAAGAAGAGGTTTCAATCCACGCCCCGCTCCGAAGAACGGGGCGACCCCTGCGCCCCTCCCTTCCTGGCGCAACTTCGCCAGGTTTCAATCCACGCCCCGCTCCGAAGAACGGGGCGACATGTCCCGTCGTTTGGTCACGGCGCTTTACACAGGTTTCAATCCACGCCCCGCTCCGAAGAACGGGGCGACTTCGCTGCGTCAGGAGGGAATTCCGTGAGTCGATTCTGCGTGTTTCAATCCACGCCCCGCTCCGAAGAACGGGGCGACTCAACCAGGATTCGGGCAGGCGGAACAGCGAGTAATCATCGTTTCAATCCACGCCCCGCTCCGAAGAACGGGGCGACCCAGTCGCTGGCCTCTTCGCAACGATCCATACACGAAGTTTCAATCCACGCCCCGCTCCGAAGAACGGGGCGACAGGCAGGCCTTTGCATTCCTCGCTTTCGTCCCAGTTTCAATCCACGCCCCGCTCCGAAGAACGGGGCGACACCCTGTTGTAGGGGATGTCGATGCCGATCATCTGTTTCAATCCACGCCCCGCTCCGAAGAACGGGGCGACAGGATTCGGGCAGGCGGAACAGCGAGTAATCATCGTTTCAATCCACGCCCCGCTCCGAAGAACGGGGCGACCGGCCCTCGGCAGTCGTCTGCATGGCCTGGAGTATGGTTTCAATCCACGCCCCGCTCCGAAGAACGGGGCGACCGATGGTAAGCGCTTTACCATCCTGCACAGAGAGTTTCAATCCACGCCCCGCTCCGAAGAACGGGGCGACAGGCGGGCTTACGAATTCGCGACCTTCCGGCCTAATTGGTTTCAATCCACGCCCCGCTCCGAAGAACGGGGCGACGCGAATCGATCCTGCGCGACCTGCATTGGAGCGGGGTTTCAATCCACGCCCCGCTCCGAAGAACGGGGCGACCTAGCAGGCAGGGCGTTCCCGATTGCAACCTGGTGTTTCAATCCACGCCCCGCTCCGAAGAACGGGGCGACCTGCGACATTAGACTAAAAACTTACAGGCAGTGTTTCAATCCACGCCCCGCTCCGAAGAACGGGGCGACTAGGCGCGGGCGTCCCCTGCAAGCTAGTGCCGATGTTTCAATCCACGCCCCGCTCCGAAGAACGGGGCGACAGGAATCCTAACAAATCCAGACAGGTCCGTGGCTGTTTCAATCCACGCCCCGCTCCGAAGAACGGGGCGACTAGGCTGTTCCGGTTCTTGATTCTGGGTTTCATTGTTTCAATCCACGCCCCGCTCCGAAGAACGGGGCGACGGAGCAAGGCATGGCGATCCTGGATCGGATTGGAGTTTCAATCCACGCCCCGCTCCGAAGAACGGGGCGACCCAGAACTTGGGTGTCGCGAAATGGGCAGGGAAGCCTGTTTCAATCCACGCCCCGCTCCGAAGAACGGGGCGACGGCGTACTCTTGCAGCATTTCCTGCAGGTAGCCAGGTTTCAATCCACGCCCCGCTCCGAAGAACGGGGCGACTCGTTGTCTAAGCCAGCTTGTCTGCAAAGAGAGGTTTCAATCCACGCCCCGCTCCGAAGAACGGGGCGACCTGGCAAGGGCCCCTTCAGGCGCATGCTCGTTAAGGTAGTTTCAATCCACGCCCCGCTCCGAAGAACGGGGCGACTGGTTAAGCCTGCCCTGTATGCGGTTAAAATCCTGTTTCAATCCACGCCCCGCTCCGAAGAACGGGGCGACCGGGAATGTTAAGACTGTTCCTGCTTGTCTGGTTAGTTTCAATCCACGCCCCGCTCCGAAGAACGGGGCGACCTTGCCTGGCAAGCCTTGCAGGGTCAGAATTCGCTGTTTCAATCCACGCCCCGCTCCGAAGAACGGGGCGACAATCCCTCGCATGTGCAGTAGTCGTCAAGATCACGTTTCAATCCACGCCCCGCTCCGAAGAACGGGGCGACATTGCAGACAGCACAGCGATTACTGCCCATGGCCATGGGGTTTCAATCCACGCCCCGCTCCGAAGAACGGGGCGACGCGAGAACATTCTGCACGATCTGCATTGGAGCGGGGTTTCAATCCACGCCCCGCTCCGAAGAACGGGGCGACGCCAGGATGCTGAGGGAGGAAGCATTTGTTGGCAGTTTCAATCCACGCCCCGCTCCGAAGAACGGGGCGACACAATTGGGGGTAGCAACATGAGCTTAGATGGGCTGTTTCAATCCACGCCCCGCTCCGAAGAACGGGGCGACCCAGAGGGAACCAGGCTAGCAGGGCTAGATAGGTTAGGTTTCAATCCACGCCCCGCTCCGAAGAACGGGGCGACCAGCACGGGTCCGCCGAGGTGAAGTCCCCCCGGGGGGTTTCAATCCACGCCCCGCTCCGAAGAACGGGGCGACTCTTCCCAAACAAGCGTTTCGCTCTCTCCCCAACAGTTTCAATCCACGCCCCGCTCCGAAGAACGGGGCGACTCGCGATCCACGACGCGTTTGCCGAGGGGAAGCGTTTCAATCCACGCCCCGCTCCGAAGAACGGGGCGACACGAGCGAGGACGGTAGGCCAGCGCTAAAGGCTGTTTCAATCCACGCCCCGCTCCGAAGAACGGGGCGACCTGGACGCCATTTTCGCACCCTACATTCCCGCGAAGTTTCAATCCACGCCCCGCTCCGAAGAACGGGGCGACTTCCTCCCGCCCCACGGGGAAACGCCCCCAGGATCGCGGTTTCAATCCACGCCCCGCTCCGAAGAACGGGGCGACTTGTCACAGGTGATCGCCATGCAGGCTTTCGCGGTTTCAATCCACGCCCCGCTCCGAAGAACGGGGCGACCTTGCAGAAGCGCTCAGCGCTGACAGTCCCGAGGAGTTTCAATCCACGCCCCGCTCCGAAGAACGGGGCGACCTGAGCGAGGATTTCGAGGAGGCCCTCTTCGTTTTCCAGTTTCAATCCACGCCCCGCTCCGAAGAACGGGGCGACGGTTTCACTCGGTCGGCAAGTTTTCGAAGTTGGAGGTTTCAATCCACGCCCCGCTCCGAAGAACGGGGCGACTGGCGCAGCGGCCTGCCCCGCGACGACTCGGAGCTGTTTCAATCCACGCCCCGCTCCGAAGAACGGGGCGACGTCGCACCAGGCCCAGTCCAAGTTCGGACCGCGGTTTCAATCCACGCCCCGCTCCGAAGAACGGGGCGACTCAGGTAAATTCAGGTCTGTGGCCCAAAATTTTTGGCGGTTTCAATCCACGCCCCGCTCCGAAGAACGGGGCGACACCCGGGCCGCGTAATCACTCTGAAGCCGGGCGAAGTTTCAATCCACGCCCCGCTCCGAAGAACGGGGCGACCGGAGCAGTCGACCCCAAAGCCGCCTACAAGCTGGCAGTTTCAATCCACGCCCCGCTCCGAAGAACGGGGCGACGCGGCTCAGTCACGGTGCGCACGGCGTCCTCTTATGTTTCAATCCACGCCCCGCTCCGAAGAACGGGGCGACCTGGTCCAAGCTCGCGCCGGCCACCACGCCCCTGTTTCAATCCACGCCCCGCTCCGAAGAACGGGGCGACTCCGCCGCCAGCTGCAGTGAGCGCGATTTTCACAGTTTCAATCCACGCCCCGCTCCGAAGAACGGGGCGACCCTGATGGCCGTCGCGCGGCCGTTGATCTCGTCAAACAGTTTCAATCCACGCCCCGCTCCGAAGAACGGGGCGACTCAGGTGGACAAAGCGGCCTTCGTAGGTAGGCCAGTTTCAATCCACGCCCCGCTCCGAAGAACGGGGCGACCCCACCTTGAATTTTTCTCAAGTGTGTCGTTTTTGTTTCAATCCACGCCCCGCTCCGAAGAACGGGGCGACACTAGGGTATAGGCCAGGGTCCTGGCAGGGCTCCTTGTTTCAATCCACGCCCCGCTCCGAAGAACGGGGCGACATTCGCCAATCGATCCAGGTTGTAGTCGTCCTCGGCAGTTTCAATCCACGCCCCGCTCCGAAGAACGGGGCGACCTGCAGGGGTTAGTGTAGGTTGGACACGAAGGTCCGTGGTTTCAATCCACGCCCCGCTCCGAAGAACGGGGCGACACGAGCGCCAGAGCCGCAACCGGACCGGACTGGTGCAGTTTCAATCCACGCCCCGCTCCGAAGAACGGGGCGACAGCGCGATCGGCGATACTCTCGCTCATCCTCGTTGTTTCAATCCACGCCCCGCTCCGAAGAACGGGGCGACCGCGGATCCACTGGCCGCTGGTGTGCAAAAGCTCCGAGTGTTTCAATCCACGCCCCGCTCCGAAGAACGGGGCGACCGCTGATAGATTCGCTGCGCGCCGAACTGGTGTAGTAGTTTCAATCCACGCCCCGCTCCGAAGAACGGGGCGACCATTCATCGCACCAGGCCCACGTTCTTCACGGTGGTTTCAATCCACGCCCCGCTCCGAAGAACGGGGCGACGCGTCGCAGAGGGCGCTCGCCTCGGCTTCGGTCAGGTCGTTTCAATCCACGCCCCGCTCCGAAGAACGGGGCGACTCCCCGGCCTCCTGCAGGCCGCGGGCATAGCCCTCGTTTCAATCCACGCCCCGCTCCGAAGAACGGGGCGACTCAAGGCGTCGCATGCCGGTGTGGATTGCGAATTTGTTTCAATCCACGCCCCGCTCCGAAGAACGGGGCGACGCGTTGGTGACTCCGCCGTATTGGGGCAGGATCCGTTTCAATCCACGCCCCGCTCCGAAGAACGGGGCGACGGATGTATCCATTTGTCACCACCAGCGCCCATAGGTTTCAATCCACGCCCCGCTCCGAAGAACGGGGCGACGCGGTAAAGCTCGCCACGGTCGAGAAACATGCGGTCAGTTTCAATCCACGCCCCGCTCCGAAGAACGGGGCGACAACGATATTGGTGTCGGTCACGTCGTCCCAGTCGGGTTTCAATCCACGCCCCGCTCCGAAGAACGGGGCGACTGGCTCGGTCCTGGGGGTGGCTGTGACCTGGGCAGAGCGTTTCAATCCACGCCCCGCTCCGAAGAACGGGGCGACGCAGTGTTGTTTAGCGTGCTCTGTCTCGAAGTCGGGTTTCAATCCACGCCCCGCTCCGAAGAACGGGGCGACTCCCCCCCCTCAGGATCCCGGCCTGCTCGTGATCCTGCGGGGCTATTTCGCGAAACAGAGTGGAATCCTTGAAAAAAACACTTGCCCGCACGCGGCTGACGAAGCGGAGCGACGGAATACAAGCTGCAAACGACAGCCGCGAAAGTCTTGAGCAGTTCGTCCTTGCTGCAGGTTCGCGGTTAAAAAACGAGCGGACCACTGAAATCAATGCTCCGGCCCTGGCCGTACTGACGTACATTGCTCTCGAAGGGTTTGGCGACCCAGTATATGCGCAGGCTATCTTCACTCATGTCAATGGCCTCTAGAAGCCTTCGCTCCAAAACTTCAAAGGTCTTCTCGTCAACAAGGCATTCGAACACGGACTTCTGGACCCTCTGGCCATAACTCTCACAAATCTTGGCGACTTTTCTCAGGCGGCGTTGTCCAGCACGCTCTTCGGTTCGTACATCGTAGGTCACGATGATACTGCGCATCCGTCAATGATGTCGGTAGGCCGGATATCGGTCAATGTCCCGTCGAATTCTTCGTGCCAGGAGCCGAGCCTGAAGCAGCGGAAGCACCCCAATGGGAACTGGCTCTTTCAAAAGCGGATGTTGAAGCACTTCCTTCTTGCGCTCCTGATAGCTCGTGATGACCAGTTTTCGTGTCCGCTCAGCCAGCTCCACGCTTTTCCCAGGCCTGAACACAAAATCTGAGCGACTCACCTGTCCGCGGTTGATCAACGTGAGCACGAGGCGGTCCGCAAGAACCGGACGAAATTCCTCCATCAAGTCCAGAGCAAGCGCCGGTCGGCCCGGGCGAACGCCATGTAGAAAGCCGACCTGCGGATCAAGCCCGACCGTTTCCAAAGCGCCCCGGCAGTCGGCCAACAGCAACGCGTAAGTGAAAGAAAGCAGCGCATTGACCGGGTCTGGCGGCGGCCGTCTCTGGCGAACTCGGAAGGGAAAGACCGCTTGATGCTGAGGTTTGATCAGGTGGCTGAAGGCACCAAAGTAGGCCGCTGCGGCCTCCCCCTCTCGCCCTCTCAGTTCGTCTATGTCCTGGTGCCTATCCAGCGCTGATTGAGCATCGGCCACTCGTTGACCCGCTTTCTGACAGCTTTCTCTGGCGATGTCAAGACTGGACTCGCGCGCAGCCCTGGCCAAAACCGAGCGGCAGTTGACCAGTTTCCCACGAATAAACTCTCGAGCCAGTTCGCTGCTCATCTCGCGGTTCTGGTGAGCCGTGTACTGGGCCAGCCTGAGCAGGACATTACCACTGGTGGGGCCCTCCATTCTGGCGCCGAATCGCCCATTGTAGCGCAGCCAAACCACGGAAATTCCCGAATCCATGCAACGTATCAGTAGCGGAGGGCTGACCCGCACCGTCTCGAGTAGGACCAGGCTTTCCAAATGGTGCAGCGGCACCTGCAATCTCCGCTCTGCCCCGATCGTCACGACGATGGTTTCACCTTCAAGATTCAGGTAGACATCCTCTGAGGCGATGTAAAGGGTATTGAGGTAGACCATGGACTCAGCCTTCCTGCTGGGGGGCATGGACGGCGCGCCACATTTCGGGCTGACAAATATCGTGCATTGAACACTCGCCGCAACGCTGTACTTGGTCAGTGGGAGGCGGCAATGGTCGGCAGCCCTCGATAAGCTGGTGTATGCAGCTAATGACCATTTCGGTCTCCTGGCGGAGCCTGGCATCCAGCTCTACTCTGCGTAGTCGACGCGACTTGTGATGATAGATGGCACCGGCCAGCACCGGGCGACCCAACATTTCTTCAAGGCACAGGGCCTGGGCAGCAACCTGCAGATCATCGTTGATCCAACGATGGCGTCTTCCCAGCTTGTATTCAACCGGCACGATTTCGCCAGAATCGTGGAACTCGACCACATCGCAGCGACCTGATATGCGAAGGCGGTGGGACCAGACCGGCATTGCCAACTCCAGCCTCACCCCTTCGCTCATCCGGTGTCTTGCCACGTCCACCCCAAGGTGTTGGTGGGTGCCGGCCAGAGTATGGCGGTTCTCCTCAAACTCACCCTCAACGTGAATCAATGCGCATCGACGCGCGCAGTAACTGTATTGATTGATGGAAGACAAGGGGACATACTCTGGTTCGGACATCGCTTACATCTCCAACAGCTCCACACCAGCCGGCAGACGATCGCGATAGACCTGCACCTGATAATCGGTGAAGGCACGGGCGGGCGTAGTCGGATCGACTTTGGTAACGTCAATCACACTACCCAGCTCGAGTAATCGGTGGGCGGGGGCGCAGCCTAACTTCGCCTGTCGTTCTCGCTGAACCGGGTCGCTGTCGGTGCCCACGTGTTTGAAAACGTAGAGCGCGCGTGCTGACATGAAGCCTTTGCTGGCGGAACGGTCGTGGTCATACATCCCGAGTAGGGCCTCCCACAGCAGCGACAGGTCCTCTTCGCTGAAGCCCGTTTGCTCGGCCAGGTGGGCGCTGACAAAGCCCTTTGCGACGTAAAGACCGTAGGGAATGATGGACTTACGACCCATCGTGCGAAGGACATCCTCTGCCTGTTCACCCTCCCACTTGGCATACTCTGCTGACGTGCGAGCACCGCCGGCTTTATCCGCGACTGCCATTCGAGTAATGGCCACATCCATCGGTAGTACCGGTTCGAGCGAGCGAGCAAAGGCTATTTGGACGGGCCCTCGGACCTGGCCGGCGTTCGCGCCGGTGGACATGACCGCGCCAAAGGTTCGGACATCATAAAAGTTGCGACACATCCACTTCCGGGCCAGTTCAACCTTGTTCTTTGAGGCTCCGCCCTTATCGGTCTTGGCGGCAAGCCCACCTTCAGTTTCCTCGTGGGAACGAGCAATGGCACGGTTGAGGTTGGTTGCGTGCTCCACAAAGATAGCGTGCGGCATTTGATTATCGCGAGCGATCTGAACATAGTTTCGAATGCGGCGCTTGATGGCGACATCCGAAACCAACCCGTGCAGGTCCTCGGGATCGATTCGGGGAGCATTACCGGCATCCGGGTCTCCATTGGGGTTCCCGTTCTGGCAGTCGAAGAAGAACAGGAATTCATAGCGGTTTTTCAGATTCATAGATCGAGTCCTCCAGGGTGATTGTTGTCTGCTTTGGATGCCTTGCTCTGGGCTGATTTTTCAGCGCGCGCGCGTGTCAAATCGGCAAGTTGCTGGTAGTAACCCAGAGCAAACAGGCTCTGCTGCTCTAGAGTTAGCGTCCGCGGAAAGCCGCCGTCGACCTGACCCAAGATCTCGGCGATGCCTGTTTCAAAATAGTGGGCAAGGCCCCCCGAGAGTTTAGCCAAATGGTTCTGAGCATTTGCCAGGAGTCGTCCCAAAGTCAGCGCAGGCGTCTGGCTGGTTGCTGCATAGAACCGTTGCACGACTCCAGCGCCGACATTGGGAATGGCAGCCTCTTGCAGGCGGGCTAAGAGGGCCACCAGTCGACCGCAATGGTAAGCGGGCTCCGGATGTTCTGTGGAGAGATGAGATTGCACGAATTGTCCTCCATTCTTTCGATTGTGATAGGCTTTGATTAGACCCATACGGGCGTGGTTGAAGGCTGGTTGGTCTGACGATACGAGGTCGCTGCGCACTCGCCCCAATGCCAGTGCCACAAGATTTAGAGGGATAGGTTCCTGAGTTGCGGCCTGACGGAACAGGCTCTGAATGAGGGGGCTGGGGATGTCCTTAGAGTCTCGAAAGAGGCTGGCCAGAACCGCGAAAAACTTTGGAGGCGCTGCCTCCCCCAGGCCGTCCCTGCGCACAATGCGAAGGTCGTCGTACCAGGCGATGACGGCCTTCTGAAGCTGGCCAAAGCTCCCTTCATACCAGTCGCGCACCATGACCCGCCCCGAATTTCCCGACAGGGTCAGGCAGTGGTAACGGTCGTGAATCTCGCTTGGCCGGACGCCCTCCTGGATCGAACGAATCAGACGGTTCACATCGGTCGAGTCACCAGACTCGCCTGGATTGGGGTCCAGCAAAAGGGCGAAGAGATCCTCCTCAGGGCTGCCGGAATACCAATAACAGACTTTTGTATTTCCCAGTCTTTGGCCTTGATCGACCAGGCGATTCAAAGCCGCAACGTAGCAGGCAGCCGACTCGGCTGACATCGGAGCATTACACGACTGCTCCAGGCCGTACGATTGAAAAGCGGACTTGTCAAAGCTAATCAGCGAGTCGCCAGTGCCCAGACCTCCAATACCTGCCAGCCCCTTAATTTTGTCGTGTGTTGGCACGGGTTCGACCAGGTCACCAGATAGGAGGTCCCGCATTTCTAGGGCCTCTTTGCCGGCCTTACGGGGCCCTTTTGCGCCGGTGCGCTCTCGAAGCAAAGTGCGGAAGGTACGCCACCAACCTTGCCAGTCTGATCGGTTCAGGGGATTCTTCTCGTCAATGCACACGACCATAGAGTCCGTAGGAGAACCCTTGAGACGAATCAACTCGTCTCTGGCACGCTCCACTTCTGAGTCATTCTCCAGGAAGCGGAAGGCCCCCAAGAGGTATTGGAGAGACGGGTCAGCCGATGCAGCTTGACGGAGAAGATCCAAGAAGAAGGCCCGCTTTTTGACGCGCTTTTGAACTTTGACGGGATCAGTCTCCTCTTTCTTTGTGTAGACGAGCAGCAACTCGGCTGATTCACTGAGGAAGTGGCTGCGTGGGTTATCGGGACCACCGCCGATGAGTTCCGATTGGCTTAAAAAAGGACACTTGGGAAACTCGCGCCCAACCTTGCCGTCGCGCAGATCGTCAATGGCCAGAAATGTTCCCTGGCCGGTGACGTTGATCGCCCAATGCACCTTCTTGGCCGCAAAGCCAGGCTCGGAGGCGATGCCCGCCGCCTGGGCAAATTCTACAAGCTGTTGAAGCATGTTAGCGAACCTCCTGGCCCTTCAAAACTTGGGCACTTTCGTAGGCGGGAACCTCGAGTACCCCCTGCTTGAGCCGGGCGTGAAATAGGCTGATCAATGGCCCGCTGTGGGCATTGTTCTTGCGGTCCAGGGCAAAGACATCGTAGAGCATCAGCCCCAAATCCAGGTCCAAGGAGATGGGCGGCCCCGCATCCCTCACCGTGGCAGGCTCGAAAAAACATGGAAACTCACGGCACCCAAAATAGGGTTGATAGACGCACTTGCCGGAACTGGCCCGTCGCTCGAATTGAGCATCCTGGGAAGCTAAGGAACGATTTTCGCGGCTGGTCATGGAGGCGTGAAGCCGGTAGCGAACCTCTTTCAGTGCCATCGTTTGTCTTTGAGTTCGGCCCTTTTGGTCCGTTCCCAACATGTCTTTGTTCCCGTCGGCCCAGAGAGGTTCGGGCTCGCTTGAGCCCCGAGCCCAGGCCAGGATGGTATCCTCGGGGTCCATTTTGTTCTTGACCTCGTTGCGCCGCAGGGCGATGAATCGGGGGGCGCTCAGGACCTCGATTTGCTCGACTTGCCAGTAAAACGACTCATCGGGCTTCCAGTAGATGGCGTCGAAAATGCCCCGGGCTGCCGACGGTGTGATCACCGGGTAGCTAAGGCGTTCTATCTTGGCTTCAGGGCGAGTAAAACAGGCAAAGTCGCCCCAGACATTGAGAATATGAGTTTTTCCTTTCAAGGCACCTCCTCATGTTAACCTTTTTTCTTGCTCTAAATCACGAATTCAGGCATTTCAACCGGAGGAATCAGCCCCAACTCCGGATGATAGTGCCCGGGTTCCAGATAAATGAACCAGTCGGGAACCTCGACCCTTGGACCTCTACGCCAGGCCCGAAAATGCAGTGGCTGTAAATATGCCAAGATAGGGGCCTTTTCCTTCGGACGAAATTCCGATACGGTAATAGGCCGTGCCCGAAGAATCCAAGAGCGTGAGATGCCCTGGGACTCGGCCTCTGCCTTGAGTTGCTGATACAATTGGATCTCTGGCGCGTAGGGCACCAAAATGTTGATGGTGTCCTCGGCGATCAGTCGATAGTGTTTGCGCACCTCGGGAAAACTGTAGTCCTTGATGGCAATATCCAATTCCTTTGGCGTCAACGTGGCGATCGAATAGAGACTTTCGAAATACTCTCTGACCTGATCAGGCTGGGAGGGGTCGTCGAAAGCGGGGTTCTGGTTCAACCACAACTCCAGCTTCACCCTGGTTCTTTGGGTTGCCTGGCGATAGGCGCTGCCGGGCAAGGTGGCATCTTCGGGTTGGTAGACGGTGACCAGGCCCGAATCGAGCAAGCCCTCTCGGTTGCAACGTCCGGCTGCCTGAACAAGCGAATCGAGGGGGGCATAAGCGCGGAAGAGGCGGGGAAAATCGACGTCCACCCCGGCCTCGATGCATTGGGTGCTGACCAGCACCACCTCTGCCCCTTGTTTGAGGCGAGTGCGGGCCCTGGACAGGATTTCGGAGCGATGGCTGGGACAGTTGCGGGTGGAAAGGTGAAGTGCGTGTCTGCCTTGTTGCACCAGCTTTTCATACAGACTTCGGGCCTGGCGCTTGAGATTGACCACTACCAGAGCCTGAGGGTTGGATTGAAGTCGATCGGCAAGGTTGTCATCGGTCAGGGGTTGGCCTGGAGGGACAAACTCATACTTCGTGCGGCGCAGGGCCGCGAAGAGTGAGGCGGTGTCGGGAACTATGGGCGTGGGGCGCCATTGGGGCAACTTCAGCTTCTCGACCTCCGAACTGAGGTGCTCGAAAGCCGGTTGGGTGGCGGTGGCCATGAGGATGGTACAACCCCACCGCTGAGCCAACACGGTGAGTGCTCCCAGAGTGTATTTGGCCAACTCTACCGGGATGGTCTGGACTTCGTCTAGCAGGATGACGCTGCCGGCGATCCGGTGTAACTTCCGGCAAATCGACGGCTTGTGGGCGAACAGGGACTCTAGAAACTGGACCGAGGTCGTCACAACCATCGGGGCATCCCAATTCTCGGTAAGTAGCCGGAGGCGGCGCGAAGTTTGCTCGCAATCATCGTAGACTTCGCCAGCGAGGCTGTGGTGCTCCAGTAGGTCTTCCGGGTGGGGGCGTAGGGCGCGACGGTACACCGCCACAGTTTGTTCAATCAGGGTGAGGAAGGGCAGGACGGTGATGATGCGGCGCAGGCCATTTACCTTGCAATGGTGCAGAGCAAAGGCAAGCATGGCCAGCGTTTTCCCGGCGCCTGTGGGTGCGGCCAGGGTGAATACACCGGGGGGCTTGTTAGCGGCCTCACGACAGGCCGCCAGCACCTGCTCGCGCACGGCCAGCATAGCTGCCGTAGGGCAGTGCTTCCGCAACTCGCCGAGATGTTCTTCCAAGCGGGGCAAGAGCGTTTGAACCTCGAGCTGGCGACCCGGGGGACGCGCGTCGGCTCGCATGTGCTCTTCGGTGTCCAGAAAGTCAGCATCTGTTAGGGCGGAGAAGAGGCGTCGAACCTGCAACATGCCCTCGAGAGCCCCTTGCGTACCATCGAGGATGGGGGTCGTTACGGTTGGAAGACGAACGCCGTCGTCTTCCATCCTCTGGAAAATCTCGTCCACACGGTCCGTGGTGAGCCTTAGATTGTTTGGGTGGTTAACCCCGAAGTCGCTGAATTGCTTTTTTTGCAACAGGCTCTTGCAGGGCAAGCCAACGTGATGGCCATAAATCGCGAAGGCCGAGGCCAACAAATGTTGTTGCAAGGCAAGAAACGCGCCAGCGCTCCAATGGTCGAGACCTGAACCTATGCCTCGAAGTCTGTCCTGAAACGAATCGGGATACTTTCCCAGGTCGTGAGCCAGACCACAAAACTCACCTTCCGCCTGACCCTGCCATCCTTTGAGATGCTCCTGAGTTCGTCGGGCCACGCCCTGGAGGTGGTCCCGCAAAAGTTGCCACTGACCATGGGGATTGTCGCTATGCCCGTAATACTCCGCCAAAGCCCCTCCGATTTGTTCATGTGGTGCAAGACTTAGCTTAGCTGTCCCTGCGTCAAGCGGTGTCGCGGCAGTTCAGCAAGTTCGGTCGACGCCCTTCCTTAGACAAAACCTGCGAACCTTCGGGAATGCCACGTTGCCGACATGAATGCGATGGTAACTCCGCATTTGACCCAGCTGAGGGGGCCTTGCTGGGCTGAAGTGACCGATGGAGAGTGACTGATCCTCTTGTTCCTACTCGGGTTCGGGGCCGAAGCGCACCCTATCGTAAAGCTCTGCCAAAGGAAGCTCCGCCTCGATCTCTGGCAGAGGAATGACGGCCTGCATTCCCTGATACTTTTCCCGGACAAAGCCCTGGTCCGTACGGCGCAGAGTCACCACCAGGGCTTCGTTTTGCTCGACCAACAAATACACCTGAAGCGTGGGGATCGTGAGATAAGCGTCTTTCTTCTCACTTTCGTCCGTCCGTCTGGTACTGTTGGAAAGCACCTCGATCACAACCGAGGGAGCATCTTGAAAAGCGTCCTCGTCGCGGTTGGCATTGCAGACAACCATGGCGTCGGGGTAGTAAAAGCGCACGTGTGTTGCCAGCTGGACGCGAACCTTGGTGTCCGAGTTGAAAACCTGGCAGCGGCGGCCTCGCAAGCGATAAACCAACGCACCCGTTGCGTTCGTCGCAATCCGGTGATGGCGATTTTTGGCCCCCGACATCGCATAGACAACGCCACCGACGTATTCACTCTTGGACGTTGCTTCCAGCTCTCGGGCCAGATAGCTGGCGGGCGAAATCCAGTCTTCTTGCAATGCGTTCATCGCCCAAGTGTAGACTACCCGGCACGAGCTCGCAAAGAGGTCCTGAGGGCACTTGGGGCCGCAGTGATCGTCAGCTGCCGGCAATGGTTGGCTCTCGAGCGCGCCAGCACGGATTCAACTGCCGCCGGAATGACCCCCCGGGCCACTTATGGCCTTGCTGCGGAATTGAGACGATGCCCGTGACGGGTTATCCTCAGGCTGCGCTTGGCTCGCGGTTGCAGGACCGCCACTGGAGGGAATACTCTAGGAGGCCCGACGCTCCAGGGCCTCGACCCGACGTAAGAGGTCGGAGAGCGTTCCCTTCAGTTCCTGGTTCTCAAGCTGGAGCCCGCGAAGGATAGCCTGGTTCTCGACCTTATCGGCAAAGAGGCGGGTGAGAATCTGGTCGATGCTGGCGAAGCTGCCGCCCAAGGCGATCATGGTGGCTTCCTGGTTGGCGGCCCGGGCCTGAAGCCGCTGCATGGAGGCTTGCATTTCCTCCATGTTGCGCTGAAGCTCGCCAACGTTGCGTTGAAGCTCGCCGACGTTGCGCTGAAGCTCGCCAACGTTGCGTTGCAGTTCACCCGCCACCTGGACGGTTTGAGAAAGCACCTGAACCGTCTGGCTTTGTTCGGCACGCAAATCCTGCAAATGCCCGCCGACGGTATCGAGAACTTGTCGCAGAGGTTCGAGTTCGTCGCTCACCGGGGTTACTTCAACTCGGCGCCGTTGACGCCCTGCGCACCGGCACATTCTGGGGCGGTGGACCAGGGGCTGCTTTCGGGATTTTTTCACCCCTGCCGTCTATGCTTTGTGGTATGAAGATTCAGAGCCTGCCTCCCAATCCATCCATCACTCGGCCTGGCCTGCCCGGCGCGGAAAAGAACTCGCCCTGGACGATGGACCGCTTTGAGCTTCAGCAGGAAGTTTGGGACGCCGAGCGTCAGGTTATCAATCTTCGTCACCAGTCGGCGGCGGGTCATCAGCGGGCCCTGGTTGGAATGGGCGTTCTGTTTACCTCGCTCGGGGTGATGGCGGC
>CAZYPN010000010.1:43137-168376 GCA_964649085.1 uncultured Burkholderiales bacterium
CGCAGACACTGGTCGATCTGACGGCTGAGCTGCACCGGCACTTCGAAATAACAAGAATCCCACCCCGGCACGTTGCAGTAGAGCGTGCGCAAAGCCGGGCTGAAGACCACCACTTGCCGGCCCCAACGGAGCGCGAATTCGGGTTCGAAATGGTCGGGCGGGAAAGCCCCGTCCTGAGCGTATTCCCAAAAGGCCAGCTGCAGCAGATTCATGAGGCGCTGGGGCTGGGCGGGCTGGGGCAGCGCCTTTTCCTTGTCCACCGCGTAACGACCCAGCAGGCGCTCGTCATCGAGCTCGGTGGCGCGTCCTTTTAGAGCCAGCAACTCCAGCGGTTCTTTGTTCTGCAATACGGCTACTGCGCGCTGGCGTTGGCCGATGCGATGTAACTGGAGAGCATCTTTCGACCAGAACCAGCCGGCCGACGCCAGGGTGAGCACCACGGTGATGAACGAGATGACAACCAGCCGCACCATGGCGGAGAATTCACCCCGGCCCGGAAGCCGCCCTTCCAGGCAGGTTGGCCGCTTTGTGGTTCGAAATCCCCCGAGTGCAACTGGCCGTCGTGATGGACCACCAGGGGAAGGTGTGCAGCTGGTCTACCCTGGCCCAACAACTTTTTGGCTATAGCCCGCAACAGGCCCTGGGCCAGTTGCTGGGCGAGCTGATTGTGCCCCCCCGGGCCCGCCCTTTCCACGAGGCCGGCCTGAGGCGCTATGTGGAAACCCGCCAGCCCCACTGCCTGGGACAGGTGGTGCAGCTGGAGGCCATGCACGGGAACGGCCAGGCCGTGCCCATTCAGCTTCAGATTCTGCCACGCGAAGACAACGGTCAGCTTTTCTTCGAGGCCCACATCGCCCCCTCGAATTGATGCCGATCTCTGAGGCCGGCTACGTTTTTCTCGTGCTGGGGGTGACCACGCTGCTGTTTCTGTGGGACGTTCTGGCCCTGGAGTTGGTGGCGCTGCTGTCGTTGCTGGCTCTGTATTTCGGCGGGATTCTCACCCCCCAGGAGGCCCTTTCGGGCTTTTCCAACCAGGTGGTGGTTACGCTGGCCGCACTCTTCGTGATCAGCGGGGCGCTGTTTCGCACGGGCGTGGCGGCCGCGCTGGGCGACTGGATGGCAGAGAAGGGCGGCCAGAGCCAGGCTCGACTGGTGGCGCTGGTGATGGTGATTTCCGCCCTGCTGTCGGCCTTTATGAGCTCGACCGGCACGGCCGCGGTGCTGATTCCCGCGGTGATGGGCGTGGCCCGGCGCAACCAGCTTTCGCCCTCGCGACTGCTGTTGCCGCTGGCCTACGGTTGTTTGATCGGCGGCATGCTGACGCTGGTCGGCACGGCTCCCAACCTGGTGGTACAGGAAGCACTCAAGGCCCAACATCTGCCCCCCTTCGGTTTCTTCAGTTTTCTGCCGATGGGCGCCCTGATTCTGCTGGTGGCCATCGCCTACATGGCCGGCTGGGGCGCCTCGATGCTGGTGGGGCAGGCGCCTGCAGAAGACCCGGAATCGGCCCTGTCTACCCGCCAGCTGGCCGGCGAGTATCGCTTGAGCGACCATCTGGTGGTCTGTCGGCTGGACCCTGGCTCATCGCTGCTTGGGCAAACTCTGGCCGAGTCGCAGATGCGCTCGCGCTATGGGGTCAACCTGCTGGGCGTGCAGGCCGGGCCGCTGGCCCCGCTGCAGCAGCCGGCCCTGGACCACGCCTTTGAAAGCGACCAGATCCTGCACCTTTTCGGCACACCCGAGCGCCTGCAGAGCCTTGCTCATCAGCTGAAGCTGACCCCCGTTGACCCGCCCGACAGCCCCCCCGAACGGCTTGAGCATGGCGGTATTGCCGAAATTTTGCTGACCCCTCGCTCGCGACTGATCGGGAAGACCCTGCAAAGCAGCCATTTTCAGGAGCGCTATCGGGTGAACGTGCTGGCGCTGCGGCGCATGGGAAGGCTGCTTCAGGAGCCCAGCCGCATCCCCCTGAAGTTCGGCGACACGCTGCTGGTGGCGGGGTCGCTGAAGAATCTGGAGGGCCTGTACCACGAGCGCGGCAGCTTCGTGGTGACGGGCATGCCCGAAGACAACCGGGCCACAGGATTTCGCCGCGAGAAGGCCGGGCTGGCCATCGGGCTGACGCTGCTGATGCTGATCCTGATGTCGTTCGACCTGGTGCCCTCGGCCATCGCGGTGTTGTTGGTGGCGGCCCTGGCCCTGCTGACCGGCTGTTTGACTTCGGAAGAGGCTTATCGGAGTATGAGCTGGTCGAGCCTGCTGACGCTGTGCTTCATTTTGCCCACGGCTCTGGCCCTGGAGAAAACCGGCGGCGTGGAGATGGTGGCACGGGCGTTGCTGTATGTGCTGGGCGATTTTGGCCCCGTGGCCATTCTGGCCGGGCTGTTTGTGATCACCAGCACCTTCAGCCAGTTCATCTCCAACACAGCGACCACTATTGTCATTACCCCGATTGCCCTGCAGGCCGCTGCCCAGGCCCAGGTGAGCCCCCACGCTTATCTGATGGCGGTGGCGGTAGCGGCCTCGGCCGCCTTTCTGACCCCGATCGCTTCGCCGGTGAATACGCTGGTGCTGGGCCCCGGGCAATACCGGTTTTCCCATTTTCTCAAGGTGGGCCTGCCCCTGCAACTGCTGGTGTTGCTTCTGTCGGTGCTGTGCCTGCCGCTGCTTTTTCCGCTGCGCTAGCGTCGCTTGCGGTCGTATTCGACGAGGGAGGGGTTGCCCAGCCGGGCCGACTGTTCGGCGGCCCAGTTGCCGGGGCCCTGGTCGCTGAGCGGCTCGAGGAAGCGGTGCTGATACCACACCTCCCAAAGGCCCGCCAGAGCGCTGGCCTTGTCTTCGGTTACGAAGCGGTCGAGTTTCTCCTGCGGCTGCCCGTAGCAGGCCAGGATTTTGGCCTTGTAGGCGTCCATTTTTGAGGGAATTCCGGCAGCGCCGGCCGCCATACAGGCATAGGGATCGCCGTCGTCATAGTCTTCTTCGAAACTGGGTTCGGGGCGAGGTGGGATGGCCATCGCCGTCGGTTCGACCCGGGGTTGAGGGGGCCCTGCAAGAGCCTGGCTGAACACCTGCTTAGCGCGGCAACCTGTGGGCTTGCCAGGCCCACCGCGCGGGGCGCCGACCAAAAAATGGGTGCTAGAGAGGGCATTGGGCGAGAATCCTTTCCACGGAGGCTCGAAAGGTGATGTGTTGGGTAACCAGGGCGTGTCCGGCCTCAGCGATGCGCCGTGCCTCTTCGGGCGCCCCCAGGTAGTGGCGAATACGTGCGGGCATGTCCTTGAGGCAAGATTCGACGTAGTGCACGCCGGGCACGTAGGGATGAGGCCGATACATGGGCTCGGAAATGACCAGCGCACCATTGACCATGCCCAGCTGCAGGCGCAGGCCGTTGAGGTCGCCGGGGGCATTGTGAAGATTGAGGAAGATGCGACTGCGATTGATGAGTTCGCTGCGGCCCTGGCCCCAGTAGCGAGGATCGTTCCAGCCGCCGCGGATGTCCAGTGGGACGCCCGCCCGAAGCAGGTCTTGAGCAGCCTTCTTGCGGCGGGGAAGCGACAGGCCGTCGAGGAGCAGGACGTCGATGTCGCGCTGCAAGCCCAGCAACCCCCCCAGGCTGGGATGCGAGCCCAGGGGCGCGAGGACCGAGGGAATGCCCTGCTCTTGCAGATACTCCTGACGCAGGCAGTTGGTGGTGGCGATCAGATCCAGTCCTCCGGCACGCCAGAACTTCAACAGGGTTTGGGTGCATACCATGGGATGAGCGAACACGGACTGCTGGCGAAGCAACACCCGCTTGACTTCTTGCCAGGTGATCCAGTAGCGAGGTAGGCCGGAAGCCCGAGACACCGGCAAGGGCTCGTAGTGCCAGAGCACCGTGAAGGGGCGTTGAGCTTTGGGCATCGCCAGCAGGCTGGCTCGCAAACTGGGATACCAGTGGCAGTTGCCGACCAGCCAGAGCAGCGAGCACGGGGGAACCTGGCCGTCGGCCATTTCCCTGGCGGGATGTCCAAGCTCGCCAAGGGTCTCGGTGAGCAGGTGGCGTTCACCACGCAACAGTCGAATTGAAGGGTGAACAGCCACCACCATCATGCAGCCGTGTTCCCAGGAGAACGAGGTTCCCCTGCGAACGGGCCGGCATGCTTGAGGTGATTGTTCTGAACATTCGCTCGTTCGGACTGGAAGTGGCCGATGTGGTTTCTGAAATTCCCGGCGTGACCGTGGCCGGCCTGGCCTTTAATGAAGCGGCGGAACCTCCGCCTGCAGTATTGGAGGGCTACCCCGTGTGGGCCCTGGAGGACTTGCAATCGCTGGCCAGCAGTCACATGGCAGTGTCGGGATTTGGCACCGTACACCGCAGACGCTTTGTGGACCAGGTTGACCGTCTCGGAATGCCTTTTTTCACGGCGATTCACCCCTTTTCGCGCGTGTCTTCTCGCACCACTGTAGAGACGGGCTGCGTGATTTTTCCGGGCGTGGTCATCGGCGCTTACAGTCGATTGGAACGGCAGGTTTTGGTGAACCGCAATGCCTCGGTGGGTCACCACACCCGGATCGGCGAATTTTGCAGCCTGGGGCCCGGAGCCGTGATCGGGGGGCATTGCGATATCGGCGATTCGACCTATATCGGCATGGGAGCGGTGGTGCGCAATACGGTGCGCATTGGCCGCGGCTGTGTTGTGGCGGCGGGCGCGGTGGTGACTGGCGACATTCCCGATCATGTTCAGGTGATGGGCTGTCCCGCACGAGTTACCCGCGAGGGGGTCAACGGGCTGTGAACTGTTCCCGGGGCGACCAAGGAGCCCTGGAACGGATGTTTGGAACCAACATCTACCCTGGGAGCGGAGCGAGCAGGGTTAGGGGATTACGCCGTCCACTACCCCACCGCGCTGCTCGGCAGGCGAGCCGACAGCGTCCGCCAGCTGCGCCGCCTCGTCAACGCGAAATTCCGAGCGAGGGGAGAGACCAGCCACGTTGTGCCGGTAGTAAAGCTGCTGAGTATTGGCCTGGATCCCTGGCGCAAATAGCCGAAGACCGAAATCGGCGGCGACCAACCCGAGGCCAGGACCAAGGACGACCAATGCCCATTTCCTCAGCACGTTGTATTGCTCGACGGGGCACTGGAAACTCCCATACCTTCGGACCGACGTCCGATGAGACCTCAAGGCTTGCCCAAAGCGGCCTTCATCAACTGCTCGCAAGTGTTGACCATCGACCAGGCTGAAGACCGACTCCAGATTGCCTGAAGTTGAGATGAAGCTTTTCAGGTTCGATTCAGCCTCCGGCTTTACTGTGAGCCCACAGATAGATATCGGAGGAGCGTCCCACCATGATCAACACGAGTTTTTCTTCGTCCCAGGCAACCTACGGTCGTCGCGGAGCCGCCTCGAGCTCGGACACCACCCGTGGGGCGTTCTTCAATCCTCAGGACCGGGTGGAACAGGCTCCCGAGAAGCCCCCCCTCAAGCGCGTTTCCGTTGAGGCCCTGAAGAGCGAACTCGGTCTGACGGGGCGCCAAGCCAAAGATTTGGCCGCGCTTGCCAATGTCGACTATCAAGAGCCGTTTCGGGCCGGCCGCCTCAACACCGACGATGGCGAAGTATTTCTGGTCACTCAGAAGAATTTCAATCTCGATCCCGCCGGCTTCCAGGGCTACGACAGTGCTTTCCGCGTCTACGCGATGGAAGGCAACGAAGTGCGTGAACTATCCATCGACCGCACCAACTTCGTTCGCGATGGAAGTGTTCGGCTCGACACCGCTGTGGGGACCTTTGACCTGCCGGCTCGCGACAAAGGCACGGTCTGCGGATACACCCTGTCCAAAGACCTGAGTGGTCAGCAAGTCGCTCAGTAGACAGATTCGCTCCTGGCCAGGGAAGAGCGGTGGTTCACCACCGCTCTTCTTGCTTTTTTGGGCGAAGATGGTAGGAAATCGTAGCCCCCCTTGTGTTCATCTTGTGCCCGGTCCCGTAGTAAGGCTTGGATGGTCGGGGTTCTGTGCTGCAGTTCCGAGATGGCCGCCCAAAAGGATGAGCGGACGAGCTCCTATAGAGGGGTTTTGGGGCAAAGGGAAAGCAAGCAGGGTGCCTCGGCTCAGGCGGACTCAGTTAACAAAATATTAACAATCCTTGAGAGACCCACAACCGCTCCACAATCTTCCCAGCTTAGGCTGAGTCCAGATTCAGCAAGGAGCTTGCAACGTGGCCATCTCGACTCAGCTGCCCCAGTCCGTTGCGCAGACGTCCAAAAGACCTGCGATCAAACCCTCCACCCAGGCAGTGCCGGGTCAGCGCCATATCTTCCAGAACAACGACGGCGACACGGTGGTCACCCATCGTTCGCAGCAAAACTCTGAGACCGTGATCTGGCGACAGCAACAGCAACTGGCTCGGATGGGAAGCAGCACGACCGTGGTCGATGGCAAGAAGCTCCAGAGCAGCTATCACCAGAAACTGGATGGCAGTTTCTCGCGCAAGACCGAGGAGAGTGTCCAGGGAAACTTCGAGGTGGTCGAACAGCGGCGTCCCGACGGCACGCAAACCCGAAGCGAGCGAGAGAAACAGGCGAACTTCACAAGAGAAGACCTGAAGATCCAACGACCCGACGGCAGCCTTTATGAGCACAAGCACTCCAAGACTCGAGAGGGCGACCGCAACATCACACGAGACCAAATCCGCGATACCTCCGGCGAGAAGAACCAGGAATCTGTAAAGGAGGAAATCGGCGCAACGGTTAGCTTGCGTGAGAGTTCCTCGGAACGAACGGCCACGGGAGGCCGAAAAGAGTCCAGCCGAGAGGTCGTTCACCAATATCAAATCCTCCAGACGAGCCAGGAGGCAACCCGAAACTTCGACTCTCAGGGCAAGTTAGTCCAGGAAAACGTCACTCGTGTGGACGACCAGGGGACCCACCGTCGCGAACTGAAGAACTTCGAACACGGTCGGGAAGAGACGACCAGCCTCACCGATCTCGAGGGCCGCCAGAGTTACTCCAGCCTGAAGAACGTCAAGACCGAGAAGTTCGAGAGCCAGACCACCACCAACGGGGTAAGGGGTCAATACGAAACCAGCCGCGAGGAAATGACCACCGACAGTTTCCAGCGAGTCAGCCAGCGTCAGACCCGCGGCTCGCTGCAGGAAACCCACGAAAACTATCAGTTCAAGAACGGCGACGTGCACGACCATCAGTTGCGGGAAGAGCGCCTCGACGAAGGGGGGCTCCGCCGGAGCCGCCTGGAGTTGCACAAGGATGCCAGCGGTCAGCTTACCTCGCGATTGGAGGAAAGCTCACGGGTTGGAGCCGACGGCACGGTCGCCTATGTTGTAGAGGAGAGCGGAACCCGTGAGCGCTGGGCCCAGGGCCTGCGCAACTCGGAGGGCTACAGCGAGAGCTTCCGAGAAGCCGACTTCGCCTCCACTCGTGAGGGTCAACGCAGCGTGAGGGGTGAGAGCCGAGTCGAGACTTTTCATAGCCGGGCCAACGACGGGAGCACTTTTCAAGAGACCGTCGTCAGCCACAAGTCGGTCGAACAGCGCCAGCGCCAGGGCACTGCCGACGGTTGGCGGGTGGAGGAGGCCAGCCTGAGCCGCGATGGGAAAGTTCAGCAACGCGACGAAATCCGCCGCCGAACAGTGGATACGGACGCTGACGTCCCGGGGCTGGGCAAGTTTGGCCAGGAAAATCCCCAGGACCTGGTGGAGAGGCTCGGCGACGAATCCCAAATCAAGACCGAACTGGTCGAAGCGACGCGTGAGCAGGCTGGCACCTTTCACACCACTTACAGTCGCGTCATGACCAGCGGCGACGGCAGTCGCAGCCTGACCTCCACTCGATCCGAGAACGGACCCACCGCTTGGGACTATCGTCAGAAACTGGCTGACGGTCGCGAGGACTCTCAGGTCTTTTTCCAAGGGTTACGAGACAGCACCATCGTGACGCGGAACACCACCGAAGGCGACTGGAAAGTCACCACGGTCGAGCAACGCCTGGCCGACTTTCCTGCCGCAAAGTCCAGCCAGATCGCCGAACGCGCCCAAAGTGTGCGACGCAGCCGCGAGGGGGCCAATGCCGGGGACGTTAAGGAACAACTCGAGAAGAGCTTCCTGGGTTCGGCCAGTTACGACCCCCGGGTTGCCGACTTCTTGAAGCAGAATTCGCAGGGACTTCAACTTGCCCGGAACTCGGAGAACGCCCATTATCACAATGGTCGCTACGAATCCAGTGAGCGTGTTGAAATCACCAATGGGCAGGGTGAAAAACTCAGCATTTGGCGTAACCCGGAGACCCAGGCCCTGAGCATCGAACGGGAGAGCCCCCAGGTCCTGGCTCCAGAACTGGTCAAAGACCTCCACGACACCTCGAAGTCCGGCGCTCAGCTGCGCAAGTTGGGCCACATAGGCGAGGGAGCTGTGACGGTGGCCGAAGCTGCTGTTCACGCACGGCGACACGGCAGCGCTGTGTGGCACGGCCTGGACGAGGTTTTGCATCACAACAATCCGATTGCCGCCCGGGTCAATGTGGGCACGGCGGCTTTGTCGGGAGCCCTGGCGGTTCACGATTTCGCCCACGGCTACACCGCCGGAGGTATCAAGCACAGCGGTAACGCTGCCTACGACCTGGCTTCGACCCTGAGGGCCACGGGGGCCCTGCAGAAGGGCTGGAGCGGGGTGGCCGGGGCGGGCCTGGGAGCCCGTGGGCTGATCGGCAAGGCCGGCCTCGCCGGAGTGGGCATTCAGGGGTATACCGCTCTTTCTCAACTGGCCGAGGGAGATGTGGTGGGGGGTAGCCTGGGGCTGGGTTCGGCAGGATTCAACGGAGCCGCTCTGGTGGCCGGAGGTCCCGCTGCCTGGACCGGCGCGGCGGTGTTCACGCTGGCCTGCGCCGGTTGGGACTACAACAAAAGCACTCGCATCGCTGTGTGCGAGCTTTAGTCAAAAAAAATCTAGACCAATTCTCGCAAGTATTGTCCGTACAAACCATGGTAAAGCCGGGCTACAAGGCGGCCAATCAAGACAGAACTTTGAGAATGGGTATAGCAATGGTCGGGGTTCTGAGCTGCAGTTCCGAGATGGCCGCCCGCAGCCACCAGAGCGAACTGCGCATCCAGGCCAGCGCCGACGCCATGGCTCTGCTGGAGCGAGCCATGCAGAGCCTGTCCCAAGAGGCGAGCCGCATCCTTTCGCCGGGCGAGGCGCTGGAATACCTGGCAGCCGCCTCTCGCGCAGGCCCCTGGACACCGCCGCCCTCGAAGCCGCCCGCCACCAGGCTCAACAAGACCGACTGGCCCAACAACGCCAGAACGAGGCCCTGGCCGAACTGGCAGAACGTTCCGCACGGAACATCGCCCCTGGAATGCCCTGCTGGAACAACCCCCGCGCCCGTCACCTGACCCCCAGGCAACGGATTCATATCCTGCGGCGCGACGGCTACCGCTGTCAGTGTCCCGGCTGGCCCAATCAGCTCTATCTGCAGGTGCACCACCTGACCTTCTATTGCCAGCACGGCACCACCACGCCGGACAACCTGATCACCCTGTGCGCCAGCTGCCATCGCAATCTGCACAATGGACATCTGCGCATCGAGGGTGTTGCGCCCGACAAACTGGTGTTTCTTGACCGCCAGGGCCGCTATCTGGGGCGGCAAGCCAGGCTGGAGGTGGCCGAATGGCTGGACTGGTTCCTCGGCTGGCCGGGCGACCAGGACAACTCCCATCGGGCCCGGGCCGCATAAGCATGGAGCCGGAGGTCGTCCGGGGTGTCGTCACAAATGGCGTGGTATGAAAAAGTCTTCACTACCTATCGGTTGTTCTCTACTGCTGGTGGTGTGGCTGGCGGCGATCAGTCTGCCTGCGCTGCTCTGGCCGGTGGGCTCGCTGCTGGGCATGGGAACGTGGCACAAGATGCCCGGCCGTGGCAAGTCGAAGGGCGGATGGCAATTTGAGTTTTCTGCCGTCTATGGGTCACCGGAACTGGTATATCTTCTGGCCGCTGTCGGGCTGGGCCTGGTTACCCTGTGGTGGATCTCGCGCCCGGGCCGGCAGGCCCCATCGCGATTTGGCCATGTGCCGCAGCCACCGTCTACCCCGGCCGGGCTGGAAGAGGCGCTGGCCTCCAGGCCCGAACGACTGCTGGTGGAAGTCGCCAGTGAGCGGGAATCGCAGTTGGCCAGCAAGAGCCGCGGGGTGTTCTGGGGGCTGTTGTTGATGGTCGTGCTGGCCTGGCTGGTGGACTGGAAGTTGGCCAGGAGCTACTGGCTCGGCGCACCGCTGAGCCTGACCCGCTGGGCCTGCGTGGTGCTGGCGTTGGCCCCCGGTGTGGTGAGGTGCTATCGGGGTCTGGTGGCCTGGAAACAACGGTCGGCGATGGACGAACGACTGCTGATCAACTTTAGCGAGCGCAATCTGGGATGGGTAGACCTTGGCGATGACCGGGCTCGCTTTGCTGAGTCGCTGGCTCGATTTGATGAGGTTCGGGTGGTGCTTTGCGAAGTGAAGGCAGTGGGGAGCCTGCCTCGCCGAACCCTTCTCAGGCTGTGGGCGGGCAGACCCTTGGTATTGCTGACGAGCGCCTGCCCAGAGGAACAGCAGCAGATCGAGGCGGTGGCCGAGGAGCTGGCTGAACAGATGGGGCTGAACCTGGAGCGGGTGGAGGAGGAACGTCCGCCAAATCTGCAGATCGGTTGATGCTGCGGAGGGTCTGGACCACCGACATGGAACCAGCCAGGGTGAAACGTTCTCTTGTCATTGCCGCTGTTTTGCTGCAGGTTTTGCTGGTTGGGGCCGAGGGGCTCGACTATGGGGGTTGGAAGAGCAAGGCCGAACAGTTGATGGCCGAGCACAAGTCGGAGCGCCTTCGTGGCCTGACCACCCCCTGGAGCCAGAAAGACAAGGCGGCTCTGGCCGGGGAGGCCTGGCTGGCCGCGGCCCAGCAATGCCAGGATGTGTCCCTGCGCTTTCAGGCCCTGGAACAGGCGGTGCTGGCTTTCGGCGAGAGCCGTAGTTCGGTGGAGAAGGAACGGACGCGTGCCCTGACCGAGGCACGCGACCTGGTGGGGGCGCCCGAGGCCGATCGGGCCCGTATGGCACTGAAGCTGGCCTACAGCACGCGCCAGCGCAAGGATTTTGAAGACGTGACGGCTTTTGTCAAGGCCAGTCCGCAAGTTCGTGGCGAGGCCTATCACGAGCTGGCCGTAAGCTATTTGCAGGACGCGAAGAAGGATGCAAAGCTGAACCAACCCATGGCAGAAGCCTATGAGAAGGCGGCTGCGGCCTATGCTGAGGCAGACCTGGGGCGAGCCGGGGTGGAACTGGGGCAGGCCCTGCTGGCGGCCGAGAAGATTCCTGACGCCAGGGTGGCGGTGGCGCTGCTGGACCGGCTGAGCCAGGCGCACCTGGGATATCGCAACTACCAGACGGAGCTGGGCCAGGCCATGGTTCGGCTGCGCTGGGCTGACGGGCTGGAGAAGGTGGGGGCGGTGGACCGGGCCCAGGCCCTGCGGCGCGAGCTGGGCAAGCGGCCCCAGGCACCGGCCGATCAGCGCGAGCAGGCCTGGTTGAAGGCCAGCGAAGCCGAGCTGCAGCGCAAGCAACCGGCCCGGGCCCTGGGCGACCTGGACGAGGCGGCCCGGCTGCGCGCCGACAACTTTGTGTTCAGCGAGAAGATCGTCCACAAGCGCATCGAGGTGCTCTACGTGCAGAAGGACCTCGAGGGAATTGCCCGCAGCTGGGGCCAGTTGGCGGCCCACCCCAAAGCGAGCCCGGTGAAGCGGGATGAGTGTCGGATGCAACAGGTTCGCTGGTTGCGCGAGCTGAAGCGGGAGGCCGAGGCCGATACGGTGCTGGATCAGATCCTCGCCGGGCCCGCCTCGAACGAAACCTTGTTGAAGGCCTGCGAGGCAAGGGTGAAAGGCCGGCTGGACCGCAAGGAGTTTGCCCCCGCGCTGGAAGAGCTGAGCCGCTTTGAGGCTCGCTTCCCTACCCCACCCAAAGGCTTGATGGACCTGCGTGGACGTTGCCTGGCGCTGCAGGGCAAGGAAGCCGAGGCGCTGGACTATTGGGAAAAGATTCACCGTGACCCGGGCGGACGGGTGGTGCCGAGCGCCACGATGGTGAGCGGCGCCGAGGAGTTGCTGCGGGGACACCTGGCCGCCGGGCGGCTGGAGCAGGCCGATGCCCTCAGGGTTCGGGCCCGTGGCTGGTCGGTGCAACCGATGATGCACGAGCTGTGGGATGCGGAAGTGGCGGTGGCCAGGGGGGACAAGGCGGCTGCCGGTCAGGCGCTGGAAAGGGCCCGCGCGCAGCTGAATCGGTTTTCCGGCGACTCGCGAACGCGCCTGGAGAAGCGCATTGCCGAGCTGGCACGCAAGCTGTAGGGCAGCCTAGCCCTGGGGGTCGAGTTGCTGGAGCAACTCGCGCAGGCGGCGAACTTCGGCTTCGGCGCGGTCGGCGCGGGCTGCTTCTTGTTCGGCGCGGGCTATCTGTTCGGCGGGGGTGGGGAGCAGGCGACCCTGGGGGTCGAAAATGCGCAGCTGGTCGCCGACGGGTCGGAAGGTGAGTTGGAGGGCCGGGCTGGTGTAGCCGGTGGCGGCCGGGACCAGCACGGGCAAGAAGCCGGAGCCGCCCCGGCGATAGACTTGGAAACGCGGCTCGAGGTAGTCGCCCCGGGGGTCGAACAGCAGGTATTCCTGCACTCCCAGGGTTTCGTAGAGGGCCTTTTTGTGATGGAGGTCTTTGCGGCGGGTGGTGCGCGAGGTGACCTCGATGACAAATTCGGGCATCTTGCCCTCTTCCCATAATTTGTAAATTTCGCGGGGATGGGGGGGATGGTCGAGCGTGACCATCACGTCGGGAGAGAGGCTGGCTTTGGGATTGCCACGCTCGTAGTAGAGCATCAGGTTGCCGCTGACATAGACCTGGCGCCCCCGGAAATGGGCGGCCAGGGCCTCGATGAGGTTGGTCATCAGCTGGCGATGCAGGTCGGACTCTGCCATGGGTTTTCCGTCGGAACAGGGGTAGTCTGGTTCGTCGTCCTGCGCGTGAAGCATGGTGTGGTTTTCGGGCCGTCGAACGAGTTTCCCTCGGCCGCTCCTTTCCTGTGGGCTGGGGGCAGTGTAAGGGCCGGGAGGGCACGGTGTCTGTAGAGGATCCATGGCCGGATGTGAACTTGTTTCGGGGCCGTTGGCGACTTTGGACATGCTTTGGTAAAGTAGCCTGCGCAGGTGGAGAGTTTGGGCTGTTGAAACGGATGATCAGGGCTTTTCTTGGGAGGTTGGGGTGAACAGGGTTGGGCTGGTGGGCATGCTGTGGCTGGCTCTGGCTGGATGGGGCGGAGCCGAGCCGGTGGTGTTGAGGAGCAGCCCTCCGGGCGCCACGGTGAAGGACGTGGCCGGCAATGCTGTGGGCGTGACCCCCATGGTGCTGGAGTTTGAGCAGATGGACCACGCCAATGTGGGCGAGTTTCAGCTGCATTTGGAAGGTCATGAGCCCGCTCGGCTGCTGCTGCGAGCCGATACGCTGGAGAATTTGCGCCTGAGCGTGGCCCAGCCGGTGGTGCTGAAGCCCCGGAATCTGTGGGTGGGGCTGGGCGATGTGGTACGCCATCCGCCGTCCTGGGCTCTGGCGCTGCTGGGGGTGAGTGGGGTGGCGCTGGCGGCCCTGGGGATGCTGCTGGTGAGGCGGCGCCCGGCCACCGAAGAGATGCGCCGGACCTTGCTGGAGTCGGTGGCGTTGGACAGTATCGGCAGCCTGTTTTCGGAACGGTTTGGCCAGTATCAACTGGTGGACCGGCTGGGCGAAGGAGGGATGGCTACGGTGTATCGGGCCGTGCCCTATGACACGCTGGACGAGAAGGCAGCCGTGGCCATCAAGGTGATCGCCCGGAAGCTGGCCGAGGAGGAGGAGTATACCCGGCGTTTTCTTCGCGAGATCGACATTTGTCGGACCCTGGACCATCCCAATATTGTGCGCCTGATCGACTGGGGGGAACGCGACGAGCGGGTGTATCTGGTGCTGGAATTTGTGCGCGGCACGACGCTGGCGGCGAAGTTGGCCGCCCAACCCATTCTGCCGCCCGAGGACGTGAAGGCCATTCTGGAAGGGCTGATGGCGGGGCTGGTGTACGCCCACAATCGCGGGGTGGTGCATCGCGATCTGAAGCCGGAGAACTTGATGCTGACCGAAAATGGTGTGTTGAAGGTGATGGACTTTGGTCTGGCGCGGGGCGAGGGGTCGGGCAAGTTGACCCGCACGGGCACCGCCATGGGGACGCCCGCCTATATGGCCCCGGAACAAATTCAGGACCAACCGTTTGATGCCCGTACCGACCAGTATGCGGTGGGGATGATCGTCTATCAGATGCTGGCCGGACGGCTGCCGTTTGAGGGTGATGACATTATGAAGCTGCTGTTTGCCCAGGTGTCGCAAAAGCCGGAACCGCCGAGCCAGTATAACCCCCGGCTGCCCGATGAGGTGGACGCGGTGGTGTTGAGGATGCTGGAGAAGCGGCGCGAGGACCGCTTTGCCACCAGCGAAGAGGCCGCCCAGTGGCTGTTTCAGGCACTGGAGGGATATCGGTGAGTTCGGCCACGGAACTGGCACTGCAGGCCATGGTGGCCGAGCTGCGTCCGGACCGGGCCCTGATTCTGTCGCGCCCCAAGGGGGCGGGGCTGGTGGTAGAAGGCTGCTACGGGCTGGAGCCCGATCATGTGCTGACCGGGGGGCCCGTGAGCCTGACGGTGTTTTCGCTGGTCTTTGACAAGGCCACGCCGTTATGGACGGCCGATGCGCGCCGCCACCCGGAGCTGAAGGATTCGTTCAGTTTGCAGGTCAGCGATATTCTGTCGGTGGTTTCGGCACCGCTGTTCCACCCCGAAGAGAGAGTTTCGGCTATTTTGTATGCCGACCGCAAGGTGCGCTCGGCGGCTTTTGGGCACGAGGATATTCAGTGGTTGGTGTCCTGCGCTCGTCAGTTGGAAGAGGCGCTTTTTGGGCAGCGCGGGTTCCATCCGCCCGAGCGTGCGGCCTCGAGCCGACGCCGGGCGCTGCCGCAGGCACGAGCGGTAGAACGCCCGCTGGCCCTGAAGAGAACCCCCAGGGCGCGCTCGGTGATTGTTTTTTTGCGCTCGCTGGCCGCCATGATGAACGTGGGCGTGCCGCTGGGCGAGGCGTTTGCCACCCTGGGCCGACACAGCGACGATTCGGCCATGGCGGAGGTGGTGGCCGACCTGGGACGCCGCGTGATGGAAGGGCGTCCCCTGTCGAAGGCGATGCAGAGCCACCCCCGCGTGTTCAGCGCCTTTCAGGTGGAAATGGCCCGCACGGGGGAGCAGTCGGGCCGTTTGGTGAGCGTGTTGGAGCAATTGGCGGCCCAGGGTGAGAAAGCCCACGCGCTGGAACTGCGGCTGCGCAGTGCGCTGGTCTACCCGGGCCTGGTGTTGATGTTGTGCCTGCTGGGCACGCTGACCTTCCCTCCCCTGCTGCTGCGCGGCCAGCTGGAATTTTTGGCCGGGGCGGGGGTGGCACTGCCGCTGCTGACCCGAGTGGTGATGAGCCTGTGTCACATGGTGTCATCGCCGGTTTTCTGGGGAGTGTTGGTGGTTCTGCTGGTGGGGGTTGCCCGCCTGAGGGGGCTGGGAGGCAGGCTGCGCCGCAGCGCCTATGGCTGGCCGGTGGTGGGGGGGCTGTTGTTGCAGGTGAGTCAGTTGAGGTTATGCCGCGCCATGCGCCTGAGCGGGCGGGCCGGGCTGTCGCTGCTGCCGGCTCTGGAACAGAGCCTGAAGGTGAGCGGCGACCCCAAGCTGCTGAGCCGACTGGGGGAGGTTCGCGAGGTGGTGCTGGGTGGGGGCACGCTGGCCGAGGCGCTGGCCCACAGTGGTCGGTTGGACGGGACGTTTCTGGCCATGGTGAGGGTGGGCGAAGAGGCGGGCAACCTGGATGCGGCTCTGCAAGGCCTGGAGCAACTGCTGGAGGTGAACTTCGACTCGGCCGTGGAGCGGATGATGGGCCTGCTGGAACCTTTGCTGATTCTGCTGGTGGGATTGTTGGTGGGAGTCTTTGTGCTGGCGGGTTTCTTGCCCACAATGAGCCTGATTCAGACCCTTTAGAGGTCCTTCGTGTAGCGAGGCCGCCCATGGTGTGCGACCGCATAACCCCGGATTACGAGATAGCGAACGTTGGCGCATCGGTGACGAGGCAGTGCCTGTTCAACTACTGCTCTCTAGAAAGGGATTGCGGATCGTTAACCCGCCAATGACGCGGCCATGCTGCATGTCCTCGGACCAGAGCGTGTCGCAGCCGCCTTCAATAGCTGCGGCGACAATCAACGCGTCGTAGAAAGCGAGGTTATGGTCGCGAGCGAACACGAACGCTGTGCTGTGAGTTTGTTCGGTCAGCGACAGGATCGCGTCGAAAACGTCGCGGAATGTCGGTTGAAACCGTGTAGAGAAGGATGTTGGTGTCAAAAAAGGCCGTCAACGCTCATTGGCCTCTTCGCGATCAAATCTGTAGCCTTCAGGAAGCTTCCAGTTCATCGCTGCAAGCCGGTCGAGGGCTTTTTTGCGGCGCTGATCCTTTTCAACGAATAGCATTGTTTTGCTGGCGCTGACCACATGTAACTCGTCGCCGGGGCGTAATCCGAGTTCGTCCACCAGATCCTTCGGCAAGCGCACAGCAAGGCTGTTGCCCCATTTGGAAACGAGCATGCGACTCTCCCTTGATATTCAGTTCCAACAGTATATCATTCGTGGATATCATCGCTAAGTGCATTCGCGCTTTCACGCCCCGCCCGCATCCTCGGGTCTGCCGTCTGGGAACCGGGTGCCATCGTGATTCAGACGCTTTAGATGCCGCTGCGCAGCGAGTTGCGCGGCGTCAGCAGGCGCTCGACCTGGAGCTGCACCGGCCGGTTGGGCTGGCTGAGGTCCTCAAAGGTGAGCTGGACCAGCATGAGTGGGCTGGAGGGCTCGAGCTTGAAATGGACGGTTTTGAGGTGCTGTCCGAGTGCTTTTCCAGGGGCTTTGTTGTAGAACTCTTTGAGCATGGCCAGGTTGGGCGGGGCCAGCCCCACCACCGGAGGGGATTGTCCGTCGAGGCGATAGAGGCGCCCCGAGTTCCAGCGGTAGAAGATCCAGCTGAACCAGTTCTGGCCGCGATAGCCGGTGACCGAGTGCAGCTGGCGTAGGGACAGGTAGAGGTCGCCATTGGAGTCGGGCAGGATGGCGATGGTGGAGCGGCTGCAGGGAAGGACGTCCTGCTGCAGGCGATCGAGCAACAGCATGGCTTCCTGGCTGAGGTGGGCCCGAGCCCGCAGGCTGAGGCTATGGCGCATGCCGGGGAGCAAGATGGACAGCACCACCACCCCCAGCAGGGCGCTGACGGCGCAGGCCATGAGTAGCTCGGCCAGGCTGGCGCCTCTATCCGTGCAGTTCCGCAACGTCGAGCTCCTCTTTCACGCTTCGTTGTTGGCCCTGCTCGCTCCAGCTGACGGTGACCACGAGGTGAAGCAGCGAGGGCGAGAGGCGCTGGGGGGCGGCCTGTTGGAGGGTGAACTGGCGGGAGCCACGTTGCACGAGGCTGTGGCTGGCCGGGGCCGTGAGCAGGCTGGCCCAGGGCTGACGCGCCTGGCGTTCAAGCGCATCTTGGGCCAGCTGGACGGCCTGCCAGCGGGCCTCGCCATGGCTGATGAGCAACAGCGAGTAGGGCAGCAGGTTCAAGACGCAGCCGATGACGAGCCCGAGCAGAAAGACGGACATGACGACTTCGGCCAGGCTGAGGCCGCGCTGCTTCAACGCTCGATCCACTGGAGCACCCGGACGCGGTCGGCCAGACGGGTGATGTTGCTGAGGTCGGAGAGAATGAGGGCGGGATTGATCGGCGGCTCGCTGCCCTCGGAGGGAGCCGTGGCCAGGTGGTCGAGGGCCCGGGCCAGCTGGCTGCGAAAATGGGAATCGAAGAGGCCATCCAGCTCAAGCGCGGCAAGCAGAGGCGAGCCACCCTGGGCCTGCATGCCGACCTTCAGGGTTTTCTGCAACTTGGAGTAGTCGTCGCCGCTGTCGCTGGCTGCGACGCCGCCGTTGCGCCCACGAACCTCGAGGGTCCAGTTGTAGTCGGCCGGGCCACCGTTGGGGTTGGGCTGGACGTCGAACTTGATGATGTAGTCGGTGGCATTGTCATTGGCCGTATAGGACTGGACGGAATCGGGGTTACGGTCTTTGGCGCTCCAGCTGCCCAATTTGAAGCCGTTGGACTGGCTGAAGAGCACCGCCCTTTTGGGGGGAGCTTCGGCCGGTTTTTCCAGCACGGCGGCCTGCTCGAGCGTGACCGGGCTGTGGGCCACCACCGAACCCACTACCGACACCTGGCGGGCGTCGAGGCTGCCGCCGGTATAGACGACGCCGTGGAAGGCTGAGGTTTCCGGCGAACTGCCACGCAGGATGGCGTTCTGGCCGCAGACCAGGGCAAGGTCGAGCGACCCGGCCGTGAGATCGGTGCCGCCCCCAACCCGCAGGTCGCCAGTGGTGACCACCACCCCCTGGCCTTTGAGGCGACCCTGAACTTCGAGCGAACCCTGGACGTAGAGGAAGGCGTTGCGCAGGTCGAGGCTGGGCAGCACGAGGTTGCCGGTGTGGCGGTGGGTGCCGCTGAGGGGCACGCCGGGAGGCGGCACAGGGGTGAAGACCAGGCCGCGCACGACGGGGTCGTAATCCTGGGGGTTGAGCCGCGGCACCGCCACGTCGCCCCAACCCCCGCGAACCTCGCCTTCGATGACCACCTGGGGGCCAAGCACGACCTCGCCCGGGGTTTCGATGTTGCCGGTGATGCGGCTGCGACCGTCGAACAGGACGGCCTGAGACGAGCTGCTGTTGGAGCCGACGTCGGCGGGGCCGAGCACGGCATCGGCCAGGCTACCGGAATCGGGCAGCTGGTAGCTGAGCAACTCGCCCACCAGTACTCCACTTCTGGCCTCGACCGGGCCGCTGCTGGCCAGCACGTAGGGGAAGGGGGGGATGTAGAGGAGCAGTTCGACTTCGGCACTCTGACTGCCCTGTTGGGCCCGGCCGATCAGCCGGGCGGTGGCGGCCGGAACGAGGCTGCCACCGACTTCGACGGAAACGCTGTTCTGCAGGTTGTCGATCGAGACGGGCATGCCGTTGCGGGAGGCCACGGAGGGGTCGAAGGTGAGGATGCCCGTGAGGCCGTTGCGGCTGAGGGTGAAGGTTTCGTTGGCGGCCAGGTTGGCCTGGAAGATTTTGGCCACCGCCTGCTGGACCAGCGAACGGGCGGCGTTGCGCAGACGCAGGCCGCGCTCGGAGCGGCTGAGCAGGCCCTGGCTGGAGATGGACAGGGTGGCCAATGAGGCCCCCAGGAAGGCGATGAGGGAAATGGCCAGCAAGACGCCGCCGATGGACATGCCCCTTCTGCGCCAGTGATTCATTCTGGCAGTATAGCAGAGCTTCAGCGAGCTCGCTGGGCCTGCAGGCGCAGTTTTTTGTTGGGCGCCGCGTTGGCCCAGCTGGTTCCTACCATGGTGTCACCCTGGATGACGGCCTGATCGGTGTAGCCGTGGTTCCAGTGGATGCGGAACTGGTGGGTGTCGACCCAGATCCAGTTGGCCACGGCGTTGCCGCGAATGGTGATGGAGCCGCTGTCGTGGAACTGCACCGGGTCGCCGGAGGGCCAGATCCAGGTGCCCACGGGCGACACCGAGGTGGCCGCCGGGGCCGAGCTGCCGGCGTCGAACATGACCGAGCGGCCGAAGTCGCGAGGCGAGAGGTAGAGCGGGTAGGCGGAAGTGCCGGAAACCCAGAGCACTTTGTTGGTTCGGGCCACGGGGCGGCAATGGGGAGCGACGATTTCGAAATCGAGGCGGCCCATGGGCAGCGCGTTGTAGAAGTCGCCCTTGGTCTGCGGCTGGACCTCGACCGTGCGCACGGCTAGCTGGTCCTGGTAGAAGGTGATGCGAAGAGTGGCGTCGGTGCTGTTGTGGACCACCAGGGTGCCCCGACCCTGGGCGATGGCGGGGCCGGCCAGAGCCAGCAGAAGCGCGATGAGAACGATGCGGATATTCATGATTCCCCCCTTGAGGAGGGTTTTCTTCAGTCTGGACAGGTCGTCCTTTTGGAGGAGCCGCTAGCGGGTCTGGACACGCTCGAGCTCGGGGATGGGGCGGAAGAGGGATTTGTCCAGGCCGACGTTGACCCGAACGCCTTTGTAGACGCGCATGGAGGTGAGTTTTTCGTCGACGAAGATCTGGGTTTGGTAGGGGAAGTAGCGGCCGTCGGGCAGCTGGCGAAAGTCGCTGTAGACGAGGCGCTTTTTGGAGGGTTTGGCTTTGTCGACGGGCAGGACGGTGTATTCCGACTGGATGGGCACGCGACGCTGGGCGTCGATCCACACGACGGCCGTCCAGTCGGGGTCGGCCGGGTTGAGGATCTGGATGCGGTGGACGGTGAGGTCCTTCCATTGTTCGGCCCCCAGGTAGTAGAACTCGCGGCTGGCGTCTTTGCGATAGCGGGCCAGCATGAAGGGGATGGATTCAGGCGGGATCTGGGGGTCGGCGCCGCTTTTGCCAGGATAGTTGCTGGTGGCGAAGATGTAGAAGCTGTCGCCGTCGCGGACGGTGACCTGGAGCAGGCCCTCGAGAGGCAGGCGCGAGGTGGTGACGACGCGGTCGAAACGCAAGAGGTTGGGAGCTTTGAAGAAATACTTGGCGCTGTGGGTTTTGCCCAGGTGGCCACCGGTGCCCTCGACGTTGAGTTCGTCGCCCTCGGCCACGAGATCCTGAATGGGCAGCAGTCCCGCCGGGGTGAAGAGCTCTTCGAAGAGCTGGCGGGCTTTTTCGTTCTGGCCCTGGGCCTGGGCCGGGGCCACGGTGACCAGGACCAGCACCAGCAGGGTGAGGAGCATGTGGGGCAACATGGGATTAGCTTACACCTCCAATGCAACAAGCCTTCCCCAGAAGGATCCCGCTTGAAGTAGCCGAAACCGGCTTGAGATTTTGGGGGTTCCCGCCCAGTTCAGAACCGAGGTATAAGCCGTTGATTATCTGTCAAAAATGTGGTCACCAGAACGCCGACGCCCGAACTTCGTGCGAGCAGTGTGGCGCTCAGCTGCCCAAGATCGCCCAGGGACCGCAGGAAGATGCGGGACCGAGCTACATCAACGATCGGGTGAAAGAGCTGGAAGAGGCGGCCGAAAAGGTGCAGTCGGGCGATTGGTCGCTAGACCAGTTCTCGGAGTATCTGGAGGGCATCATCAGTGTGATGAACGAGCGCGAGCAAAGCATTCGCGCGATTGAGATTCCGCCCCAGACGATCGAGCAGTTTCGGGCCGAGCTGGAAGCCGGCTTTACGGGCATTACGCTGTATCACGATGGGCTGAACCGGATGCACAGTTTTGTGGAGTCGCAAGACCCGGAGGTGCTGGCCGAGGGGCTGGAACTGGTGCGCCAGGGCAATGATCATTTGAACGAGGCGCTGCGGCTGAACTACAGCAGCCAGAAGAAGTACGAGGAGATGTACCTCGACGCGTCGTCGATGATGTAGGCGCTAGGCCGTCATCGACATCATGAGCTGAGCGGCCCGGATGAAAATCTGGGCCGCGTCCGTTGTGTGACCCACCACCCGGGTTTCCACCCGACCCACGGCCCAGTGGTAATCCTGTAGCTCGGGCTCGCGCTCGTTTTTGAAGGCCTGCAGGCCGGTGAGCAGGCGCACGAGGTGGGGCACGAGCCAGAGCATGATGAGGCCGGGCAAGACGCCGCCCTGGATGAGGTACTCTTTACGGAACAGCAGCGAGTCGCGATAGCGGCTCAGTTCGCCCTCGAACTTGAGGGCCACACCCTGCTCGACCCACACGTGGAGGTCGCTGAGAGGACCCTGCCAGTTGAAGTCGGGCAGGTCGAGCGGCTCGCCGGCGCTGAGGGCGGCGTCGAGGCGCTGCCACATGGCCCGGTCCTGGCTGGGCAGGCAGGGCTTGAGCAGGCCCATGACGAGGTTTTCTTTGAAGGCGGGCAGGACGGGCACGAGCGGCGAGCTGACGATGGCAGGGTCGTCCCAGGTGATGCCGAGGAAGCTGGAGGAGAGGCGCAGGGGCTCGTTGCCGGCCGCAGGGGGGCTCTGGCTGGCCAGAGCCGAGGCCAGCGCGACGATGGCGTCTTCAAGCACGAAGTCGGCAGCTTTTTTGGTCAGGCGCTGGCGCAGCTCGGACTCGTACTGGGCCACCGAACGGTAGGGCACGAGGATGCGCGGCAACATGGGGACGTGCTCGTTGAACTTGAGGACGCGCGCACCGGCCTGGATGAGGTCTTCGACGACGGGGAGACTGTCCTGAAGCGGCGGACCGACGTCTTCGGCCACGGCCGTGCAGTAGTAGCTGGCGCTGACCAGGGTTTCGCCGGTGGGCACCTGGATGAGGATGTAGGGGAACTCTTTGCAGGTGAGCGGCTTGGCGGCATAGCCGATCTGGGCATGGATGGAGCAGCGGTTGTCGTCTTCGAGGTAGCCACAACGGGGGTTGTCGGCGTTTTTGTAGATCTGCAGCTGGCAGTCTTTAGGCTCGAAGGCAGCCCCGCGCTGCTCGATGACCCGCAGGGTAAGGGGATGGTCCTTCAAGCGCTCGGCCTCTTCGGGCTTGACGGCAATGCCCCAGTCGGTAAAGCAGCCTTTGCCACACTGGACACACTCGTAGTTGATGCGGGGGTCGAAGTTGAGCTGCATGGCGAAGCCCTTCAAGGCAGGCTTGAAGGGCTCCTACCGCGGGTTTAGCGGCGACGCCAGCCCTGGCCGAGGTAGCTGCCGTAGAGGCCGATGATTTTGAGGGCCGACTCCTGACGCATGTTCCAGATTTCCTTGCGCCAGGCCGAAACCTGGGACATGTAGTCTTTGAACTGGGTGAAGATTTCTTCGGCACGTTTGCGGCGCTTTTGAGCCATGCGCACGAGGGGATCGGGATGCGGTGCGGGCTCGGCGGGGGGCGTCGGTTCTTGTGCGGGGGGCTGTGGCGGGGCCTGGGCGGGCACGGGAGCCTCGGGTGGGTCGGCTTTCTCGAGCTTGGGGGTGAGCGAGGCCGAGAGTTCTTTGGCGGCAAAGAAGGTTTTGCCGATGGCATCGAAGCGCTGCTGCTGGACGGGCGTCCAGGGCTGGTCTTTTTTGTCCCAGCCGGTCATTTTCATGACGTTCTCGGCACCGTAGGCCATGACTTCGTGGCAGAGCAGGTACTCTTTCTGGCGCGAGCTGAGGTCGTCGCGCTGGTTGACCATGTCGACCATAGAAAGCACGGCCGCACGGTCGTCCTCGTTTTGAGCCTTGAGCTCGCGCAGGGCGGTTTTGAAGTCGCTGCGGGCTTCGTCGAGGGGCTTGAACTCGACCGAGGTGATTTCTTTTTCCTGGACGATACGCCCAAAGGAATCGCGCACCACGGGCGCGTTCGAGGCGGTGGTGATGCCCGGGATGGGCCGGAAGATGGGGAAGGCGGGGGTGGTCGCCTGAACCGGGGTCGTGCCGTCGACGTTCTTGATGTTCATGATGGCTCCTTACAGCATGGCCCCGATAGCTTCGGACCATTTGGTGGACTGGATTTTGCGCTCGTTGGCAAGGTCGGCCTGCATTTCCTGAGTCCAGAGGTAGTACTGCAGCCAGTTTTTGAAGTGGTCGCGGCGAGAGGCCTGTTCGAGCTGGAATTCTTTCATCCAGAACTGGCGCCAGATGTCGACCTCTTCTTCTTTCTTCTCCATGCGCTCGAGGAAGGCTTTCTCGGCCTCGGTGTACTCGATGGTGGGCTGGTAAGGAGGCTGGCTGGGCGGCTCGGTAGGAGGCTCCGTAGGAGGCTCGCTGGGCGGCTCGCTGGAGGGCGGCTGGGGAGCAGGGGGCTCAGGGGTGTCGAGGGGCTCGGGCTTGTTGGTGTGGGCCGAGGAGCCGGGCTTCTGGATGTCGACCTGATCGCTTTGGCCGGCGGTGAGCTTTTCTTCTTTGCTAACGCCGCTGCCGGCAGCCGTTTTGAGCTCGGCGCCCAACTGGGTGGTGGCGCGAGTTTTGAGGCTTTCATCGTTGAGGTTGCGGATGCTGCGAAGGTCGAGGGGCTTCATCGGTTGTAGATCTCCTCCATTGGCCTTTTGAGTATACGCCATGTGGTTTTCCGGGGCAGCCGGAGAGTTGTTAATTCTCGGACAGACAGCAAAAAAAGGGAGCGTCTTGCGACGCTCCCTTTTTCGCTGTCCGGTTGGGGCTTAGAGCAGACCGTTGATGGTCTGGTTGGCCTTGGTGGACGAGGCGAAGCGGTTCTTGTTGGTTTCAACGTTGATGTCGTTGATGGAGTTACGAAGTTTTTCAACGTTCGAAGTGTCCTGAGCCTGAAGCTTGCGCATCTGAAGAGCGGTGTTCAGCATCGTCGAACGAGCTTCCCGCTGGTCCAGAGCCTGCATTGAGGCTAGCTGGGCCGCGTCATTCGCTCCACCTACTTGTCCTGCTGCCATTGTGAGTTACCTCCGATAAACTAGGATTTGTTGTTGGTATGAGTATCACTCATGGGTGGATGGGTGTAAAGACATGCAGTCGTAAACAAATTGTAACAAACTTTGGTCATTCATGAACTTGCTACCATATCCATGATGACCTGCTGGGCTTTCTTGCCAAAGTCGTTGTTGTAGCGCATGAGGTCCATGAGCGACATTTTGGCCAGCTCGGCCAGCGATTGCTCGACGGCCTGCAGGAAGAAGTCGAACTCTTCATCGCTGGCCGTGAAGGGCGGAGAGACGCGCACGAACTGGGGCATGTGCATCATGGAAGCCACGATGACGCCGCGGTCGCGAACGTAGTCTTGCATGACGCTGCCCATGGACGGCTGCTTGAGCTCGAGGCAGCGCATGAGGCCGGCACCCCGATGGGATTTGAGAGCCTTGGGATGCTTTTCCACCCAGTGGTCGAGGGCCTGGCCGAGGCGATCGCCGAGTTCGGTGGCGCGCTGCAAGAGACCGTCGTCGATGAGGACTTCGAGGGCCGCCAAGCCAGCCGCACAGGACATGGGGTTGCCGCCGTAGCTGGAGTTGTTGAACTGGGGACGGTCTTGTTCGCCCTGGCGCACGCGCGCGTTGTAGAGCACGGCCGCCAGCGGCATCATGCCGCCCGAGAGTACTTTGCCGACGCACATCATGTCGGGGATGACGCCCATGGGGGTGTGGCCCCAAAGGGTGCCGGCCCGACCGAGGCCGCACTGGACTTCGTCGAAGATGAGCAGGGCGCCGACTTTCTGGCAGTGGTCTTTGACGGCCTTGAGGTAGTCGGTGCGGGCGACTTCGCAGCCCGAGGCCCACTGGACGGGTTCGAGCACGAGGGCGGCCGTTTGCCGGGTGACGGCTTTTTCGACGGCGGCGATGTCGTTGAAGGGGATGACGGCACTGCCCCCCACGGCCGGCTCGGTGCCTTTGCGCCAGGCCTCGAGACCCGAGATGGACAGGGTGGCGATGGACATGCCGTGGTAGCCAAATTCGGTGCCCACGATGCCGGGACGGCCGGTGGCCAGGCGGGCGAGTTTGAGGGCCGCTTCGAGCGACTCGGTACCGCTGTTGGCAAACCAGACTTGATCGAGGCCCTCAGGAGCGATGGAGCATAGTTTTTTGGCCAGGGCCGCGGTGACGGGGTTGAGGAAGAGGCGCGAGGAGAGGCCCACGCGGTCGGCCTGTTTGTGGATGGCAGCCACGACTTTGGGATGGCGAAAGCCGAGGCCAAAGACGCCCCCGGCCCCGAGGCAGTCCATCCAGCGCCTGCCGCTGGGAGAGATGAGGTACGATCCTTCGGCCCGCCATTCGAGCATTTCTTCGCCGAGAACGCGGATGTAGAGGGGAAGGAAGCGGTCGATGTGCTCTTCGTAGGCCTGCAGGGTTTCCTGCATGAGCTGCTGGCTCTCGGCTTCGGAAAGTTGTTCGGGTAATTCGTAGAGGCGAGTTAGCATGGGCTGGTTTTCTCGGTTGGTTGTGGGGTTCCCCTTTCCCCGAGGTTGGCGATGAGCTGGCCGATGAGGGTGTGGTGGTCTTTGCCAAAGGGCGGCAGGAGGTAAAAGCCGCGCACTTTGGAGCGAATGCGCTGCATGAGGTCGGAGCAGAGGTCGAGGCCGATTTTTTTGCCCTCTTCGGGGTCGTCGACGCCTTCGTAGCGCTGCAAGACTTCGGGCGGGATGAGGATGCCGGGGATGCGCCCGGCCGCGAAGAACTCGGCGTTGCGCCGGCTGACCAGGGGCATGATGCCCACCAGGATCGGCACGCTGAGGTGGGCGGTGGCCTCGAGCATGCGGTCGACGTCTTCTTCACGGTAGACGGGCTGGGTGTAGATGAAGCGCGCCCCGGCCTCGATTTTGCGCTGCAGCCATTTGACCTGGGCAGTAAGGCCACGCACAGGGTTGAAGCCGCCCCCGATGGTGAAGTTGGTGGGGATGCAGGGGGTTTCGTTAAAGAGTCGCCCCTGGTTGAGCATGGCGATGAGCCCCATGAGGTTGACCGAGCTTTTGAGGTCGTTGACGCGGCTGGCATATTTGTCGTGGTCGCCGACGTTGGGATGGTCGCCGGTGACGGCCAGGATGCCCTGGATGCCCGCATGCCAGCAGCCCAGCAGGTAGGACTGGGTGGCCACGAGGTTGCGGTGCGAGGTGGAGAGGTGCACGAGGGTGGGGATGCCGGTTTCGGCCTGCAGGCGGCTGGCCGAGAGCATGGGGTCGACGGTGACTTTGGCCCCGGCGTTGTCGGGCACGTCGAAGAGGTGCACGCCGAGAGCGGCGAGGTGGCGACCGGATTCGAGGAAGTCCTCGAGCGGGGTGGTGCGCCCGGGACGCAGTTCGACGCTGAGCACGGTGGGGACGTTTTGGAAGATCTGGTCGATGAGGTTGGTTTTCTCGGGGGGTTTGGGGGTCTCGACGGGATAGATGCGCACTTCGCTGACGCTGCGCAGGGGCGGCGCGGGCAAGTCTTTAACGGCCCGCACGACCTGCTCGATGTGGGAGGGCTCGGTGCCACAACATCCCCCGATCATGGCGGCCCCGGCCCGAGCCAGTTTGAGGGCATACTGGCCGAACTGGAGGCTGTCGACGTTGTAAGCCACGCGGCCCCGGTCGATTTCGGGCGAGCCGGCGTTGGGCAGGGCCAGGAGCGGCAGGGAGGTGACGGCGCTGAGGATGTGCAGGGTGTCGAGGATGTCATAAGGGCCGCGGCAGTTGGCCCCCACCATGGCCGCCCCGAGGCGGCTGGCCAGCAGGGCGAATTCGCGCACGTCGGCCCCGGTGCCGGTGCGACCGTTCTGGACGCCGCCCACGGAGAGGGCTACGGGGACGTTGGTGGAGGTGGCAACTTTGAGGGCGATGGCGGCTTCGTGGAGGTCCTGGAAGGTCTCGAGCAAGAGGAAGTCGACCTGGCCGTCGACCAGGGCCTGGATTTGTTCGCGATAGATGTGCTCGAGCTGTTCTTCGCTGTAGTCGTCACGCAGGGAGTAGATTTCCAGGGGGCCGACCGAGCCGGCCACGTACTGCTGGGGGCTGGTGATGCAGCGGCGGGCGATGAGGGCACCCTCGAGGTTGATGGCCCGCACCTGGGATTGGCGGGCGTAGCGGCCGAGCTTGACGGCGTTGGCCCCGTAGGTGTTGGTGATGAGGACGTTGGCGCCAACCTCGAGGTAGGAGCGGTGGACGAGGGCTACAATCTCGCGGAAGGTGGGGTCGAGGTTGAGGCCGTCGATGCAGGCCTGAGAGGTGCCCACGAGCGCCTGGAGGCGGGTGCCCATGGCACCGTCGGCCACGAGGATGTGCTTCTGGTTGAGGATGTCCATGTTGGTGTTGGGGGTTGGCGATGGGGGGGGTGGCTCCTGCGTGGGGGGGTTAGCGCTGAGGGGGGCCCATGTTGGCGATGTTGCTCAACACTTTGCCGGCGAACATGGAGATGTCGTAGCAGATTTCGGGCCCATACATGGCCACGGACAGGAACGTGGCCACGATTTTGGGCACGAAGGAGAGGGTCTGCTCCTGGACCTGGGTGACGGACTGGAACATGGCCACGACGATACCCACGATGATGGCCGCCATGAGCATGGGCCAGGCGCATTTGAGCATGAGGTGCAGGCACTCGTTGACGAGTTGCATGAGGAACGGGACGTCGAAGAACTCGCCCGAGGCCAGCACGCCCATTACATGGTGACCATCGCAACCGAGTTGACGTTGACCTTGGGCGCAATCTCGTTCCACGAGAGGAGGACGAGGTTGGGGAAGCTGCGCTCGACGAGTTTGCGCAGAGCCGGACGCACGGGCGGAGAGGTGAGCAGCACGGCCTGCAGGCCGCGCTCTTGCAAGACCTGCACCTGAGCCGCGATGGCCTGGAGGATTTCCTGACCGACGTTGGGGTCGAGGTTCAGGAAGCTGCCGGTCTCGCTGCGGTGGATGCTGCCCTGGATGGTTTGCTCGATTTGAGGGTCGAGCGTGATGACGTTGATGGTGCCCTCGTTGTTCATGTACTCTTTGCAGATGGTGCGCGAGAGCGATACGCGCACGAACTCGGTGAGCATTTCGGGGTCCTTGGTCATGTGCACGTTGTCGGCCATGGTCTCGAGAATGCTGACGAGGTCGCGGATGGACACGCGCTCTTTGACGAGGTTTTGCAGGACTTTCTGGACTTCGCCGAGGCTGAGCGCGTCGGGGATGACTTCTTTGACCACCGCAGGGTGGGTCTTTTTGATGGTGTCGATCAGGGCCTGGACTTCCTGACGACCGAGCAGGTCGTTGGCGTGAGCACGCACCACTTCGGTGAGCTGGGTGGCGACCACCGAGACGGGGTCGAAGATCATACAGCCGAGGCGCTCGGCATCGCCACGCTGCTCGGGCGAGATCCACACGCCCGGCATGCCGTAGGTGGGGTCGACGGTTTTGGTTCCACGGAGGTTCTTGAGTTTCTCCTCGGGACCGATGGCCAGGAACTGGTTGACCTGCACTTCGCCCTGGGCCACTTCGATGTCTTTGATTTTGATGACGTAGGCGTTGGGCTTGAGCTGCAGGTTGTCACGGAAGCGAACGCCCGGCACCACGATGCCCATTTCGAGAGCGATGTGGCGGCGAATGGAGGTGACGCGCTCGAGCAACTTGGCACCCTGGTTGGGGTCGACCAGGCCCAGCAGGCCACGGCCGACCTCGAGAGAGATGGGGTCGACCTGCATGAGCTGCACGACGCTCTCGGGCTTTTTGGCCTCGGCCTTCTTCTGCTCTTGTTGCTGGACTTCCTGAACTTCCTGCACGACCTCGGTCTTTTTGGTGAGCACGTGCTGGGCATAGAACATGGCCGCACCGAGCACGGCGAAGGGCAAGGGCGGGAAGGCGAAGAGGCCGACGGCACCGAGACCGGCCAGGCCGAACATGGCACCAGCACCCAGTTTGAGTGCCTGGGGCTGAGCGGTGATCTGGGTGGCCATATCGATACCGAGGTTGGAGTCCGAGGCCGCGCGGGATACGACCATGCCCATCGAGGTGGACATCAAGAAGGCCGGTAGGGTGGTGATGAGTCCGTTACCGATGGAGAGGATGGCGAAGGTGTTGAGGGCGTCCACGGCACTCATTTTGTGGTAGAGGATGCCGATGAGAATGCCGCCCACGACGTTCACGACCATGATGACGATGGCGGCCATGGCGTCACCTTTGACGAACTTGCCGGCACCGTCCATGGAGCCGTAGAAGTCTGCCTCGCGCTCGATGTTGCGGCGCTTCTGCTTGGCAGTGTCGGCATCGATGATGCCAGAATGCAGGTCGGCGTCGATGGCCATCTGCTTACCAGGCATGGCGTCGAGGGTGAAGCGGGCGGCCACCTGAGCGATACGCTCGGCACCGTTGGTGATAACCATGATCTGGATGAGAATCAGGATCAAGAACATGATGAAGCCGACGATGAGGTTGCCGCCGACCACGACATCACCGAAGGCGGGGATGAGGTGGCCGGCACCGATCGGTGCTTTCGTGACGGGGTCCTTGATGTACCCGTGAAGCAAGATCATACGCGTCGCCGAGACGTCGAGGGCGAGGCGGAACAGCGTCGCGACCAGCAGCAAGGTGGGAAACACGGCGAACTGGAGGGGCTCCTCAATGTTGATCGAGATCAGGATGGTGATGATCGAACCTGCGATGTTGACCACCAGCAGGAGGTCGAGAAACCAGGCCGGCAAGGGCACGATGAGCATCATGATGATGCCGAGCACGACGAACGCGACCAGCACGTCCGAGAACTTCAGCAACTTCATTAAGGGATTGTCGGGTGCTACCCCTCCGCCGGGTCCTGGTGGTGGTGCCATGGATGTCCCTCTACTTCCGTCTCTTCATTTTGAGTTGCTTCTTGCGCTTTAACTTCATCACGTAAGCGAGAATCTCTGCTACCGCTTTGTATAGCTCGGTTGGGATGGCCTGGCCCACTTTGCAGGCCCCGAAGAGTGCCCGGGCCAACTCCACGTTCTCAATGATGGGAATCTCGTGGTCTTCAGCAAGCACCTTGATCTGCTGCGCTTTGACACGCTCACCTTTGGCCACAACCATGGGCACCTGGTCCTCGCCGGGCTTGTAGCGAATCGCCACGGCCATGTGGGTGGGATTGGTGATGACTGCACTGGCGTTCGGGACTTCCTCCATCATTCGACCCTGCGCCCCTTGCCGCATCATCTGCCGCATTTTGGCCTTAACGTGCGGATTGCCCTCGGTCTCCTTATACTCGTCCTTCATCTCTTGGTGACTCATGCGCATCTGTTTCATGAATTGTTTGTATTGCCAGGCGTAATCGAGGCCGGCCAGAGCCACGCTCCCCATCACTACCCACTGAAGGCAGCGCTTGATAATGACGGTGACAAAGTCTTTGGTAGATTCGAGGTCCCACATCGGAGCCATGGCAAAGCTCGGAAGGTCCGAGGCCACGGCTTTGTAGCAGAGCACACCGATGACTGTGAGCTTCAGCAATTGCTTGACGAGTTCAATCACCGACTTGATGGCGAAAATCTTCTTGAAGCCCTCGATAGGATTGATCTTGCTCAAGGATGGCTTCATGGTTTCGAAAGTGAAGAGCAGCTTGATCTGGAAGACGTTGGCCACAATGCCCATGAGAAAAACGCCAAACAGCATGGGCAGGACGCTCATCAACACTGTTGTTGCCCACCGGACCATCTCCATGATGAGTGGCCGGTCGTCCAGGGCCGGGTGGGAAATCAAATCCCACATGAACTTGGTATACTCGGTGATGTTCTTGTACATCCAACCCGAGGTTGCCAGAAACAGGTAGCCAGAGGCGAAGAGGATGCAGGTCGAAATCACGTCCTGAGACTTCAGGACCTGACCCTTCTTGCGCGCCTCTTGGAGTTTATGGTCGGATGGCTCTTCGGTTTTGTCGCTATCGTCAGACACGGGCTACCTCCTTTCTAGCGTGGTGGGCGCAACATCTTTAGCGCCTGGTCAAGTTGGTCGAGGTTGATTTCAAACCGTCGTTCCAACAGATAGATGATGTTCGGCAACGAGACCGTCAAGAGAATCAGTCCAACCGCCAGGTTCATTGGGAAGCTCAACATGAACACGTTCATTTGAGGAGCCACCCGCGCCAGCAATCCCAGAGCGATTTGAGCGACAAACAGCGCCCCCACAGCGGGGGATGAAATCTGCAACCCGATCACATAGATATCTCCAGCCAGTGCAATCATACTGTTAATCTGGAGTTCTGTCATTTGAAAATAAGTTAACGGTATGACCTCAAAACTGTAAAAAATCGCCTCCCACAGTTGGTGGTGCCCATTTGCCATCAGATACAAGAGCATGGCGATGTAGAAATGGAGGCGGCGAAGAAGGTTAACTGCGCCGTGCGAGGACGGGTCAGCCTGAGCGGCCGCCGAGAGTCCCATTTGCACGTCGAGCATCTCCCCGCCGAACTGGGCTGTGGCCATGACGAGAAAGGAGACCCAGCCGATCACCAGACCTACGCCCAACTGGGTCAGGATGGCCACGATGAAGCCCCTGATGTCAAGCGGAAAGTTCTCAGGAACCGTCAGGTGAGGGAATGCCAACAGAGTCACCGAGGCAGCCATACCGACCTTAATCGGTGCCTTGAAGTGCTGAGACCCCCAGATCGGAGCCTGGACGAAGACCATGACAATGCGAGCGAAGGCAAGCAAAGCCGTCCCCCAACCCATCATCACTTCGTCACCCATCAACGAGGACCAATGCTGCCAATGTCGTTGAAGATTCTGGTGGCGAAACCACCACACATGTTCGCGATCCAGGTGCCACAGATGAGACAGGAGAGAAACGTGGCCAACAGCTTAGGAACGAACGACAAAGTCTGCTCCTGGATCTGAGTGGTCGCCTGCAAGATGCTAATCACCAGACCAACTCCCAAAGCCGACATGAGCATGGGAGCCGACAGCAGCAGGATGAGATACATGGCCTGACTGGAGATCTCCATGATGTATTCGTCTGTAAAGAACTCCATACCGAACATGGCGAACCTCCTCAGGGCGGAATGTTGAAGCTCTTAACCAGGCCCGTAATGATCAGGTGCCAACCGTCGATCATCACGAACATCAACAACTTGAAGGGAAGCGAAATCGTCATGGGTGAGAGCATGAACATGCCCATGGCCATCAGCACGCTGGAAACGATCATATCAATCACAAGGAACGGGATGTAGAGCAAGAAACCGATTTGAAACGATGTCTTGATCTCCGAAAGGACAAACGAAGGGCACAGCACGTAAAAAGGCACGTCGTTGCGATTCTTGATCTTCAACTTGCCCAGCCCAACAAAGAGCTGCAGATCTTTGTCCCGGGTCTGAGCCAGCATAAAGTTGCGCAGGGGGGTTGTGAACTCGGCAATGAACTTGGGTTGGTCGATTTTCCCTGCCAGATAAGGCTGAATCGCGTTGTTGTTCATCTTGGCCCCAACCGGCGCCATCACATAGAAGGTGATGAACAGGCCCAGGCCCATCAATACCTGAGTTGGCGGAACTTGTTGAGTTCCCAGGGCCTGACGTAGAAACGACATGGTGATGGTCACGCGGATAAAGGCTGTGCACATCACAAGAATATAGGGGGCCAATGTCAACGTCGTAAGCGCAAACCCAACCTGGAGGAAGGTGGAAACCTGGGCGCGCTCTCCCATTTTCTCACCGTTGATGACGACGTTGGGAAGCTCAATCTTGGGGAAGGCACCTTCGCCCCAGGCCATTGCACCCAGGGCCAGAGCAAACAAGAGCACCCACAGCCAGCGCTTCATTTCTTGACCCCCATCCCCGGCACAATGGAAAGATAGTGCCGCAAGATATCGCCATAAACCTTGGTTGGCTCCGGCCGATCGGCAGTCAGTGACTCTTCAGCCGGAGCAAGCAAAGCCGCTAGCTCGCCCTCGGAGAACTCGCAGAGCGTCGTCATGCTTTGATCAGTGAGACCTACCAGCAGCACTTTAGGACCGACTTGCACCAATGCCAGAGACTGGTGGGGCCCCAGTGACTCTCGAGCGAGGACATTCATGAACGAACGGGGGCGGGCGGCTGCGCCCGGCAGGTAGCGACCAAAAAGCCTCAGCGTAATGCCGATCAACACCATAACGAAGACGAGCGACAGGAGCATACGCCTGAGGTGAGCAGCGAAATCGAAGGTCGGCTCGGGGGCAACCGACACTTCAGGCGTGGGCTGCAGTTGGGGGGTCGATTCAATAGGGCCAGCGCTCGAGATTTGGGATGTTGGAGCAGGACTTGCCGAGACGATTGTTTCCCGAGCAAGCGGAGTAATGGGTTGAGAGTTCACTGGCGAATAAATCACGGGCAACAACAGCACACAGGCACTCACGATCGCGAACGTCAGGGCGTGACGACTGTTGGCTCGCTGCTGCGCCGGGCGGTCCATGCTGCTTAGAGCGCCTTCATGATTTCTGTGATCCGGACACCGTAGTTGCCCTCGATCTCGACGACCTCGCCACGAGCGATCAATGTGCCATTTACCAGCAACTCGACAGGCTCACCGGCCTCACGCTCAAACTCGATGACGACTCCCTCTCCGAATTTGAGGACGTCGTTCACAGTCTTCGTCGAGCGCCCCATTTCGGCTTCGACGACCATGGGAACGTCCAACATAATCGCAAGGTCTTCTCGGCCTTGACGTCGAGGTGCGGCAAAAGGATCCAAGGCGCCTCCCCTACTTGATGATCTCGGTGATGCGAACGCCGTAACGACCGTCGATTTCAACGACGTCGCCCTTGGCAATTCGTTTGTTATTAACCAGGATGTCGACCGGCTCTCCAGCCTCTTTCTCGAGTTCAAGCACGGCACCAACCTGGAGCCTCAAGATATCCCGGACCAACCGCTTGGTCTTTCCCAACTCGGCCTGGACAACCAGGGCAACATCCTTGAGCAATTCGATACTGTTGGGGTTGATGTCGGCGGATCCACCCTCAAGGACTCCAAATTGAACTGCGCGAGGTCCATCACTCATCGAAATCTTCATCTCCTTCTTCAAGAACCTGCGAGATGCGAGCCGCGATCTTGCCTTCCTTTACGCCAGGGAAGCCCCGAAACTTGGTTTTTCCATTCACCTTGATTCGAAGCGGCTCACGAATCTCTGTGTCGAGGCGAATCGTATCGCCAACTTCAATCGTAAGGAGGTCGCGGAACAGGAGCTCAGCCCGACCCAACGACATGGCCACTGGCACTTTGGCAGAACCCAGCTTGCCGGTCACTGCCGGCAAAACCGCTGCGATCTGATTTGTGGTCAGATTGGTGGAGGTCTTGGTCAGCACGAACTCGTCGAAAGAACTTCGGGGTATGCTGGCCTTGAGATAGTTGAAGGGAACGACGACATTGAGCGTGCCCTGGGTCTGACCCACATCAACATCAAAAGCCGTAACCACCATGCTTTCGCCGGGCGGATAGAGATAGAAAGCATTAGGATTCAACTCAAGACTCTCCCACTGGGGTTCGAGAGGCTTGAACTCTTTCCAAGCGGTACCGTAAGCCTGCAGCATCCTCCCCAGTGGACGCTTCAGAATGGCACGCTCGAGATCGGTGAGATAGTTTCTGGAATCGTCCTTGGGGGGCAGACCCCTTCCGCCCATCAGCTTTTCGAAGATCGCGAAAGTGAGGTCGAAGTCGATATCAATAAAGGCCTGGCAGTCAGCATCGAGGCGAAACACCAGCAACGGCGTAGGTTCGCGTAGCTGATTGAGGTAGTTGCCGTAGTCGCGAATCTGGAAACGCTTCAACTCCATGTTGAAGCGCACCTGGAGAAGAGGAGCGAGCAAGGTGACCGCGTTCTCGGCGAACGAACAGGACAGCTTGTTGAGAAAACGATTCTGATCCGCTGTAAACTTGACCGTTTGCCGAAAGTCATAGGGGCTCGCGCCCTGGGTGCGGCGCGAACCACGGAGAGGATCGTAACTACTGGGACTCTCTAGCAAATGACAAACTCCCTGTCACCAATTCAATCTGGCCCGGACCCGAGCGGTCACAGAATCGAGGAGCCAGCCTGAAAGACTGGCTCCCCAACTCGACTGAAAGGTGACTATCGAACCAGACCGAGAGCGGACTGAGTCAACTTGTCCATCGCTCGGAACGAGGCCATATTCGACTCGAAGGTTTGCTTCATCATCACCATCGCGAAGCCTTGCTGCGCGAAATCGACATTGGACAACTCGAGACTACCTGCGCACACACCGCCGAGCGCGCCCTGACCGGCGACACCAACAACGGCATCGCCAGAGTTCTCAGAAGATTCGAAACTGGTGGTACCAGAGCGCTTTAGCGAACCCGCATTGGCGAACGATGCAAGGGCCACCTGCGCGATGGGCGTCTTGCTGCTGGTGGACTCACCGGTGACGGGGTCTACCTGGGTGGATTCACCATAGAGCTTGCCGGTTTCGTCGAAGTGGAAGCCGGTATACTTGCCCCCGTAGAGATTGGTATTCGGATCAAGAGCAAGATTGATGGGACCCGCCTCGCCCGCGATGTTGCCCTGTGAATCCAAGGGGAAGCCCATCACGTTCTTGCCGTCCGAAGTCTTCAACTGACCTTCCTGAAAGGTGAAACGGCCATCGCGCGTATAGTGGGTCTTGAAGCCATCGTTCAGCATGAAGAAGCCTTGACCATTGATCGCGAGATTCGTTGGGGTCTGGGTCTTGAAGATCTCACCCTGAGTAAACTGAATCTGCGTGGTCTTCTTTTTCGCGCCGCGCACCGTAGAACTCATCACGTCGTTGAACTGAATCGACTCGCACTTGTAACCCGGCGTAAATTGATTGCGCATATTCTCCGAGTACACACTCATCGACGCCTGATTTTGGCTTAGCGCATTTGAAGCATTCGTCATCTCAAACATTAGGTTCCCAGCCTCCTTCACCCGACTCGCAGGACTTTCTATCTCTACACTCTCAGTGTAATTGTTACAGGTTACTAATCATTTTCAGCCATATTGCCGATTTATGAACTGGACCTACGCTTCCCCGGCCATGTCTTGCGACTCCACCAGGCGAAAACGAGCCGAACGCAATCGAACACCTTTAGCATTCGCTTGTGCCTTAAGCTCTTCCTCGCCCTCTCTCAGCAACTCCCGGGTTTGTTTCGAACTGGTCTCAAAGTCGGCCCGAACTCCGTCATCGGTGTGCACCAGCTTTACCTTGAGCTCCCCAAGGTATTCAGGGTTCAGTTTGAGATTGAGCTCGGTTCGGTTGGCCAGATTGCGCACTTCGATCTGTTGCAAAATCTGGTCAATCACGCTCTGCCGCTCCTGAGAACGACTCACCTGCTGAGTTTTCTGCAGTTCGCTGGCGAAATCGGCCTCTTTGGCTATCATCCCTTCCAACGAGGCAGGAGCGGGACGACCCTGCTCCTGCTTCTGCAACTGCTCCACGGCCTCGGCGGTGCGGGCGTCCACCCTTTCGGCCTCATTGCGCACCTGGGGCGAGAGCGACTTGTCGGCCACTTCAGCCCGCGTGGCCTTCCCCGAAAGCTGAGGAGTGGAGGCCGAGACCGGGGACGGGGTGGGGCGGGCCAACGGCTGCTGATTCTCACCAGCAAACTCAGCCACACGAAGCGCCTGCTTCTCGGCCAAAGATAGAGTGTCGGTGTTCTTGTGCATCATCTTCTTTAAGTGGATGGCCGCAGCGGCGTCCTTGGTGTGCTTGGAGAGCTTGGCGTCCTCCTGGTCTCGGACTTCTTTCTTGCGGGCTTCCTTGGCCTCAGATTTTGCCTCGGACTTCTCTTCCTTGTTGGACTTTGCGCCCTCTTTGGAACGACTCGCTTCTTCCAGGGCAGCTCCAAAGGCCGAGGGGTCGGCCGCGTCGGCACGGTTACGAGAATCCTCTCGGGTGGCGCCGGCGGTGGCCCCCAGAACTGTATTTAGAACGTTTTGCTCAAGCATGTATCAGACACCCATTCCCTTATAGTGGCGGTAGTTGTCCAGGACCTTCGTGACATAGTCCTGAGTTTCTCGGTAGGGAGGGAGCCCCCCATATTGCTCCACCGCACCCGGACCAGCATTGTACCCGGCGATGGCCTTCGTCATGTTGCCGTCGAAACGTTCCAGCAACTGTTTGAGATACTTGGTGCCGCCCATGATGTTCTGATAGGGGTCATAGGCGTCGGCGCAGCCTAATTCTTTGGCTGTATCGGGCATCAACTGCATCAGACCCATCGCTCCGCAGTGAGAGGTGGCCTTGGGGTTGTAAGCAGACTCCTGACGAATGACGGCCCGAATCAGTGATTCGTCAACCCCGTGCTTCTTGGAAGCATCGGCAATCATTCCATCGAAGTCCTTGGAGTCTCCTTTCCAGGTAGAGGCAGATGAGGAGGATGAAGGACCTTGGAAGCGCTTCTCCTCGGCGAGGGAATTCACCAGACTCTCAAAGGACACTCCGTTATGACCGGCGCCCTTACCACTGGTAATCGCCGGCGCACCCGAAGCTTTCTGAATCGAGTTGCCTCCCTCCAGTCGGGCATCCATCTGGGCAATCCGATTCTCAATCGAACTGATACGGTCAAACGCGGACATTCTGCCTGCCTCTCTGGCTCACGCCTGTTCCTCTGATTGAGTTGCTAACATTCGGGCAAACTTGATCGTGGCCAACTCGTCGATCAGTCGGGCTTCCTCGGCCTCAACCTCGGCCACCCAGGCCTGATGACTCTGTTCTTTGTGCTTTTCGTACGCTTTGCGCTCCTGCATGGCTTTCGCCAGGGCCTGAGTCTGCTCTTCGATCTTAATCAGAAGCTCTTGAATACGCAACTCCTGATATTTAATTTTCCCCTCTAAGTTCTTGATATGTTGGGGAAACCACCGCAACTCGTTGATATTGAGCATCCCGCTCAGGCGTTTGGTCTTCAGTTCTAAATGCACGTTCTCCAGTTGCTGCTCCAACTGAGCCTTCACCTGGCGCTCATGCTCTAGCTCCTGACGGAGCTTGCCGAGCTTCTCCTTCTCCTCTTCCTCCTTGCGGAGTTTCATCTCGAGAACTTTCTCGAGACGATATCGGAAGCGCTTTGGAGGCATCGAACTAACCCATCATAGCGAGCAGTCGATTGATGGTTTCGTCGAAGCCCGCTTTCTCGTAAACTCCCTGACTAAGAAACCCTTTGACCTCATCGATTTTTGCGATGGCGTAGTCAACTTTGGGGTTCGATCCGCGCTGGTAAGCACCGATGTTGATCAGGTCCTCGTTCTCCTGATAGGTGGCCAGAACCGCACGCAATTTCTTGGCCGCTTCCTGGTGCTGTTTGCTACAAATCTCGGTAAACAAACGCGACACAGACTGAAGGACGTCCACGGCGGGATACTGGTTCTTGTGGGCAATCTTACGGTTAAGCACGATGTGGCCGTCGAGAATACCACGGACCGTATCGGCGATGGGCTCATTCATATCATCGCCGTCGACGAGCACCGTATACATCGCGGTGATACTACCGGTGGGCGAGGTGCCAGCACGCTCCATCAACTTGGGCAGCAGGGCGAAACAAGAGGGGGTATAGCCCTTGGTGGCCGGCGGCTCACCGATGGCCAGTCCCACTTCGCGCTGGGCCATGGCGAAACGAGTGACGGAGTCCATCATCAGCATGACGTCGTAGCCTTGATCGCGGAAATACTCCGAGATGGCCGTGCCAGTATAGGCGGCCTTCATACGCGCCAGAGCCGGAGTATCCGAAGTCGCGACGGTGACCACCGAGCGAGCCAGACCCTCCTCTCCGAGGTCGCGCTCGAGGAAGTCTCGCAATTCGCGGCCGCGCTCTCCCACCAGCGAAAGAACCGTAATGTCGGCCTTGGTGGCGCGCGCAATCATCGACATGGTGGTTGACTTACCCACGCCCGAGCCAGCAAAGATCCCCATGCGCTGACCTTTTCCAAAGGTGAGCATGGAATCGAGTACCCGAACCCCCAGATGAAGGACGTGCTCGATTCGCGGGCGGGTAAAGGGATTGGGAGGGTCGTTATAGATCGGATACTCGCACTCGTACTCCAGCGGCCCCTTACCATCGATCGGCTCCCCGAGACCATCCAGCACTCGCCCCAAAATCTTGGGTCCCACCTTTACGCAGAGCGGTTTTCCAGTGCCCCTCACTTCGCAACCCGGCCCGATGCCGCCCATCACGCCAAGTGGCATCGACATAACCTTGCTGCCCTTGAAGCCGACGACCTCGGCCCGGATTGGGTTCCCCCCGTGAACGTCGTAGATATAGACCATCTCACCCACCTGACAGGCGGGCCCCTCGGACTCGATGGTCAATCCTACGACAGCGGTGACGCGCCCATGCATCTTCACGGTGGGGATTCGGGGCAAAATCTTCTCGTAGCGAGTGAGATCGACGGCCAGATCCATTATTGCTCCTCCTGCTGTGGTGCAGCTTCAAACTGGGGCTCGGGAACTTCTGGAACTTCCGGATTCAGGGCCTGGACAGACTCCGTGATTTCTTTTTCGTGCAGTTGAGCCTGCTCATCGACCCCCAGCACAAGCGCAGCCACGCGCGTGTTCAGGCGCGCATCGATATTGCCCAGGTTGGTTTCGATAGCACACCCTCCGGGGTCGATCGCCGCATCAGCACTGACGTGGAACTTCTTGAGACCGTCGATCATCTTCTCATAGTCCGATCGATGAGCTACCACTCGGTCATAGTCGGCCGGATTCACACGAATCGAGATTTCCTCGCGGTCACCGATGCCGGCCAGGGCTACCCGCACGATGCCCAGAATGGCCTCGGGGTTAAGCTCGAGTTCCTGGCCAACCAACTTCTCGGCGATCTTCACGGAAAGCCGAGCCAACTGGGGCTCGGCACTGGCCAGCATGAGATGGCGTTGGCGAACGGCCTGAATGAAGATATCACGACTCTCTACCAACTGCTGGTAGACCTGTTGCTGCGCAGCCATGGCTCCTTGCTGCAAGCCTTGCTCATAGCCCTGTTGAAACCCGATTTCCTGGGCCTGGCGTTGAACTTGCTCGGCAGCCGCCTGTATCTGGGCATTGGCCTGCTCCATCATCTGCTGGGCCTGCTGCTGATACTCCATCAGCATCTGATTGGCCGCCGCCTGGGCCTCCTGGAGCATCTGCTGAGCCCGCTGCTGAGCCTCCTCAATAATGGCTTGATCCACCGGCACGGCCTGTTGATAGGCAACAGGAGCGGAAGACGGAGCAGCGTTCGGCTCTGGCGTGCTCTCTAGTTCAGTCGTCTTGTCCTGAACTCCGGTCGGCACCCGGACGGCCGAGGCCATCGGAGGCAAGGTTGAAGTGAACTGGGTCGTGCGGTGATTGAGAACTCGGGTCGATGCACCGGGCTTCTGCACGCCGCTAAGCCCCGGCTCAAATCCCTCATCACCAGGGCTTGGCCCGGTGGATTCAGGGGCAGCTGGCGGAGCCGAGTGATCGAGACGACTTCGAAAGATAACGCCCTTGCGCACAGGCGAAGCCTCTGCAGGATGCTCTCCACTTGCAGGCGTTTCAGACCGGTTGCCCTTGATCAGCGCCACAGCATTGCCCCCCCTATCGGAACTTGATCTTCCCGAGAGTCACCAGACCTCTCAGGATATTTCGAATCTGTTGCTGGGCAGTTTTGATCTCGTCCCAGGGAACTTGCCCCAGAGCCTCAACGTCGTTTCGCAAGGCAGTCGACACCTCGGGCGAAAGAAAACGATAGACACGCTCGGCCAATTCTCGATTGGCCCCCTTGAGAGCCAGTACCAGGTCGCGAAAATCCGTCAACCGCAGTACCTGCTGCAGCGAACTGTCGTCGATATTGTTCAGGTCGTCGAAGTCGCAAAGTTTGGTCTTGATGTCGCTGGCCAGATGGGGGTTTTTCTGGGTTAAGCCAGAGAGCACGCGCTCTTCAGTGCTACGGTCGGCCTGGTTCAGAATCTCGAGTAGAGTCTCTTTGCCATCCGCCTGAGGCTGAAAACCTTCCTCAAGTGCACGATGCAGACCAGACTCGAGAATCTGCTCCAGTTCCTTGACAATCTCAGGACTGATGCGCTCGAGCTCGGCCAGCCGTCGGGCAACTTCGGTTTGCATTCCAGGGTTCAACTCTCCCAATACGGCACTGGCCTGATTGGGATCGAGATAGCTGAGCACAACCGCGATCGTTTGAGGATGCTCCCGTCGAATCAGGAGCAACAACTGATGAGGGTCAACCCGTCGCAGAAAACCCAGAGGCCGATTGCCCCCACCGCTGGCGTAGAAAGTGGTGCTGCCGCCCATTGGACCGGGAAACACCCCCTGCTGCCCGCCCATAACATTGGTATGTCCCCCGCCTACCCCACTCAGCGCATCACTGAGGCTGCTGCCAGCTGAAGATTGCAGAAACTCATCGATTACCTGAGCCCGCACCTCGGGGGCGATGGGGGGCAGTTTGGAAATCTCCAACGTGATGGCGTGGACTTCCTCGGGTCCCAGTTCCTTGAACAACTGGGCAGAGACCTCTGGAGGCAGCGACATCAGCAGAATCGCAGCTTTCTGCTTGGGCGGCAAATTTACGGTAGCACCAGCCATGAGCAACTCTCTTACGTGTTATTGGTCCCCGGATCCCGACTATTAAAGATTCCACACAAAACCCGCGGGGCCTGTCTGAGAACAGGCTACAAAAAAGGCCCCCCGAGGGAGGCCTCTTTTGCACAGGCGTTGCGGTTACTAGCCGGACAACCAGGTGCTCTTGAGCATCTCAGCAACCTTGGTCGGCTTCTCTTTCGCCAATTTTTCCAGAGCGTCGGAGGTGTTCACACGGGTTTCGGTGACGGCCGTCACCTTGCCGGTTTTGTCGTTAAGCAGGTCGGCAATGTCGGTGGAGGTATGTCCACCCGAGGCGCCGAGCATCAGTTGAGTGCGGTCGGTCTGAACGCGGTGCTGCTTCATCAGATAGATGCCGATCAGAGCCAGCATTCCAACCGCCGGGGCAAACAGGGCCAGGCCCAGCATCTGCGGGGTTACGGCGGTGGTCTGAGCGGGCATCATTTCTTGCTGACTGAGGCCGCTCGACATCGTGTCAAACTCGACCTGACTCAAAGGCCTCTGACTGAAAGGCAGGCTGGTGGCGACGATCTGGTCGCCGCGACTTTCATCGATACCGATGGTGGCCTTCACCATACCCAGCACTTCGGCCTTGACATCAGCCTTGACGTTGTCAAGAGCGACACTGGCGCTGATACGCTTGATTTCGGGATTCTTCTGTACCACCGTGGTTTCCGTACGATTGTAATCGTTCTTCTTGGACTCGGTGACGTTCTCGTAGTTACTGTTCTTGCTCTTGACAGTGGATCCACCGGCGGCAGTGGTGGCTTCGTCTTCCATATCGCCGGTGGGGTCTTCGCCCACTCGAGTGGCCGTCTCGGAGTTTCCGCCGGGATTCTTGGCGTAACGCTCCACCTTCGTCATGCTGCCAGTCGTGACCACACCGTTGTCACCGGCACCCCCCACCTGGCGAGACTTGATCTCCCGCTGGCTGTAGTCCATATCAACGGTAACCGCGACCTTGGAACGACCGGCTCCCAGGACCTGATCCAACTGCTCTTGAGCCTTCTTGCGAAGCATCTCCGCCTTTTCGATCTCAAGGGCACCCATTTGTGCGGTAGGAACAGAACCATCTTCGCTGCGGTCGAGCATTGCCGTCAGGTCGGTCATCTGAGTGTCGACAACCTTGACGTTCGTCTTGTCGAGTTCGGGGACCGAGTAGGCAACCAGGTGCACGATAGCCTCGACCTGATTCTTGCTCATCTGCATACCGGGCTTGAGCTTGAGCATCACCCGAGCCTGAACCGGCTTGGCGTTATCGGCGAAGGCCTGCTCATCCGGAACGGCAATCTTCACATAAGCGTCGGCAACGCCCTCCATCTGACGCATCGCCTCGGTAATTTCTCCCTCGAGCACCCGCTGGCGCATCGCCCGGGCCTCAGCCTGAGTTTTACCGAGAGCACCGCTGTCGGGGGTGGTGGTGATGGGGTGTCGGGGCAAACCGTTGGCTGCGAGGAGAGCCTGAGCCCTACCACGATCTTTAGGATTCAGACTGATGCCATCCTCCGTGATTTTCACGGAGTGACCGATGTTCACTTCGGTCAACTTGGCCGCGCAGGCTTGAACGTCTTCTTTGGTCATCTTGGTTGTGTAGAGGTCAACGGGGGCGTTCTGGCGCGAGTAGACAAAGCCTACGAGCCCTCCCGTGATGGCGACCGTGAGCAACGCCAAAATGCCGATCTTGGCACCTTTGCCAAGACCCGCCCAAGTCTCCTTAAATTTTGCGACGATGCCACCACCAGGCTTACCTGGCGCTCCTCGTCCTGCGGCCATTCCGGCACGGCTCCCCGTGCGCATCCCTGTCTGAATCCCGGTTGCCATTCAGTTCTCCTCTCCTACGGTACCACCAGCTCTATGTCTGTTTCCCAACCCCAACGACGTCGACGACGACAAGAAGCCCGGCCTGCAGACCGGGCGCAGATTAGACCTGCATCTGGAACAATTGCGTAGTAGCCTGAGCCAGCTTCGAAGTGACCGTGGTGGTCAACTTCATCATCACCTCGGCTTTAGCACCCGCGATCTGCACTTCGTGCAAGCTCTCGGCGCGACCAGACATCAGCGCCTCGGTGGCCTTCTTGGAGGCATCCTGAGCTTCGTTCACCTGACCCATTGCATCGGACAGGGTCTGAGCAAAACTCCTGGCCTGCTCCTCGGAAGGGGCCTCGGAAACCGAGGAGGTCGACCCAACCTCAAGTGGAGTGATTTTAGTCGTGATTCCCTGGATGCTCGAGGGAGCCGTGAAATTAAATCCGCTGTTCTGCATTGCTTACTCCTTAGCCTCGTCCGATTTCCAGGGCTTTCATCGCCATCGCTTTAGCCGATTCCACAATCGTGGCATTGGCCTCGTAAGAGCGGGTCGCCTGCATCATACTGGTCATTTCGTTGATGACGTTCACATTGGGCATTGCAACGTAACCTTTACGTTCGCCCTCCTGAACGGCATTGGGGTTCGTCGGGTCATATACCCAGTTAAAGTCGCTGTTGTCGACGACGGCCTGACAGGAGACACCTCCACCACCGTAGGCGGCGGTGCCGGTCTTGCCACCAAACTCAGAGTCGAAAGACGCGGCAGAAAATTCCGAGTCGAAAGCAGCTTTCTGCTCAGCGGTCGCCACGGCCATCTTGCGGCGATAGGGCGAGCCATCCGCCGTCTTGGAAGTGTGTGCATTGGCGATGTTTTCGGAGATCAGATCCATCCGGAACTGTTCCGCCCGCATCCCGCTGGCCGCAATATCAAAAGTGTTGAAAAACTTCATGTTGACCGCCTCCTCCTGCTACCGACTACCTGCTAGCGTCCGCTATTCTCGACGACCCACTTCAGGGCCCCGTATACACCCGAGACCTTGGTGGCCAAGGCGTTATACATAATCTGATTCTTGGCCAGACTGGACATCTCATTGTTGATATTCAACTTGCCGTCCTGATTTTCCACAGTAGGGCGGAGACTGGCCTTCGTCCAGCCTCCCACCTGTCCATCAGCAAACTCGGGGTCGACACAGCCGGCTGTCGGATTGGAGTCGGCACCCTCTTCAGCATCCATCGCTTCGCGAAGGTGCCCCTCGAACATCACGCTCTGAGCCTGGTACCCCTGAGTATTGATGTTGGCGATATTGTTGGAGATTACTTGCTGACGGAGACTGGCAGCATTGAGCGCCTTCTCCAAAAACTCGGTGTCAACAACCTTGAAGGGTTTACTCACGTCGACCTCCTTGACTACGAACCCGATCCTGCCCGCTCTCGTGGACCCCGGCGGGTTGCTTGTATGTTAACAAATAGTCTGTTTCTGAGTTGTTAGGGCCATGTTACAGACTCTTTAACACAGCCCACCAATTTCCCCCCGCCTGTCTCGACCCCCCCAAACTGAGCTTTCCCCATCAAGAGCCACACCCCCCCTAGACAACCTCCATGACCTGTGGGACAAAACCACTGAACCACGAAGGAAGCCAGTGCTCCTTCGAGTAAAGAACCCTGACCCTCAGAAAGGAGGGACTGAGCAATGGATCCCCTGAAATCAGGCCCTCCACCTCTGACCACCGAATGGTTCGAAACCCAAAAGAAAAAGATGAAGGAAGCGGGTGCGGACAAGTACTCCGCCTCCGAGAAGGCCAGCGACGTCTACACACCCAGCCAGGCCGCGCAAGGCCTACCCTCGACCAAGGAAGAGAAGTTCCTGGCCAACATCAAACCCGGCTTGCTGGAACTCGACCCCGAGGACGAAGAATTCCTGCCCAAGGCGACGATGAAGCTCGTCGACGGCGTTATCGGCCAGGAATACGGCGAACACTTCACCCGCAACCCGGCCTATCCGCAAATGCAAAACAAGATCGCCAGGACCATTCTGGGCGATCCCAACCATCGCGAGGCGGTTGAAGACTTCCTGAATGTCTTTCTGTTGACCCAGCGCGGCCCAGACGCACCGGCACCAGAAGCCCCCCCACCCTCGCCCGAGGGCTAGGAGCGCGGCCGAAAACCTGTTGTTCCGTCGCGGCATCCTGGCACAACCCGTGGAACGTCGCCCGACCTACAACCCCTTCTCGACTTCGTCAAAGGGGGGGGTTCCGGCCGGTCTCCCAGGTGACCGCTGAAAACCTCGTTGCAGGCGTCCGGGGAAGCCCCGGCCGACCGCAAGACATCATTGAAGAAGCGCCACCTTCGCCGACTTTTTCAGCAGCTTCCTAGCCCGGCGGTGGGGCGTGAAGCGTCAGACCAATAACCACGCCCGTGGCAACAACAACAGCTGCCAGCACCACCCCAACGGCCAGGTTACCCTTGCGCAACTCTTCGACCTCATTGAGGCCCGGAGTAAAAATGTCGAAAATCTTGATGACGACTCCCAGCGACACTCCCATTGCCAGGGCCGAGAGTACTGCCCAAGCGAATGAACGCCCAAGCTCAAACACAAATTGCTGCACGACGACAAATCCTCCCGAAGTTGCAGCCTGGGTTTCCCCCTTTATCGTCGGGCTCCTTCGAAGCAGGGAGCCAAGCTTCGCAAGGGGAAATTCTTGAGCATCAAAGGGGCGTCAAGGACGGAGGAATACGTGTTCCACCAGCTCGAGGAGTTCATCTACCCGGACAGTCTGAGTCACGCTGTCCTGAAGAAGCAGGAGTACGGCGAGGCCGCCGCCGCTATCGCCGGAGGGACAGAAATCGTTCCCAACCTGCCGCCCTCCATTCGCTGTTTGATCGATGTGACGCGTCTGGGGCTGAGCTACATCCGAGAAGAATCCGGCCAGATAAGAATCGGCGCCACCACCACGATGCACGACATTGCGCTGTCTCCGATCGTAGCGCGTTTCGCCAACGGCCTGTTGTCGGCGAGCTGCTGCCAGGGTTGGCCCAGCCAGATTCGAAATACGGCTACCCTGGGAGGCAATCTGGTCGGAGCGGGTCCCTTCGCCGATAGCCCCCCCGCCCTGCTGGCTCTTGAGGCCGAAGCCGTCATCGCCAGGGCCAGCGGCGAGGAAACGGTTGGGCTCAACCAGTTCTTCCTCGACTATCGACAAACCGCGGTCGGCAATGGAATTCTGAAAGAGATTCGCTTTCCGACTCCGGGCCCGCAGGTTCGCGGCGCCTTTCTCAAGTTTTCCCGAACTCAGGTCGACCAGGCGCTGGTCAATGTTGCCGTTTGCCTCGAACTCGAACAAGGCCTCTGCCAGAGGGTCCGCATCGCGCTGGGGGCGGTGGATCGCACCCCGCGTCGACTGCCAGAAGCCGAGCGCGCTCTGGCCGGCAAGCCTCTCCACAGCGACCAGATCGAGAACGTAGCCAGCATTGTCCGAGAGATGGTTGACCCCATTATCGATTTTCGCGCCAGTGCCGATTACCGACGCGAGATCGCCGGCGTCCTAACCCGCCGAGCCCTGTTTCAAATCGCCAGCTAGGAGCCGTTATGCAGATTCAGTGCACCCTCAATGGTCAGTTGCAAAACTTCGAGATTCACCCGGGCACGTTGCTCTCAGAACTGCTGCGCAGTCAGGGCCTCTTCTCCGTGAAACACAGCTGTGAGCAGGGCGACTCCGGATGTGACGCAGTGCTCCTGGACGGCAGACTGATCAACTCATCGATCACTCTGGCAGCCCAGGCTCACGGTCGGTCGGTGCTGACCGTGGAGGGCATCGGCCATCCCGAGTCGCTGCACCCCATTCAACAGTCCTTTGTCGATTGTGGCGCCATTCAATGTGGTTACTGCAGTCCTGCCATGATCCTCAGCGCCTACGCGCTGATTGCAGAGAACCCGCAACCGGACGAAGCCGCTATCCGCGACTGCCTCAGCGGGATTTTGTGCCGCTGCACAGGTTACGCCAAACCCGTCGAGGCCATCTTGGTGGCAGCCCAACGTATGAAGGAGAACGACCATGCAATTCCAGGTGGTAGGTCATAAAGTACCGCGCCTCGATGCCGCCAAGCTCGCCTGTGGCAAGGGAACATTTGTCGACGACTTCGAACTCCGTGGCATGCTCTATGGAGCCATCAAGTGGAGCCCCCACGCCCACGCCAGAATCACCCGAATAGACACCAGCAAAGCTGAAGCGCTGGGCGGAGTCCACGCCATCCTGACGTTTCAAAACGTTCCACGAATCCCCTACACCACAGCCGGTCAGGGTCATCCTGAGCCCTCGCCCTACGACAACGTTGTGCTGGATTCGGTGGTGCGCTACGTCGGCGACCGGGTCGCGGCGGTGGCCGCCGAAAGCGAGGAGATCGCCCGTCAGGCATGCGATCTGATCGAAGTGGAGTACGAGGTTCTTCCAGCCGTATTCGATCCTGAGCAGGCGCTCCGCCAGGGCGCCCCCTGCCTGCACCCCGAGGCCGACAAAACCGGCATCCACGATGCCAGGTGCAACCTGGCTGCGCACATCCTCGCCCAGGTTGGCGATGTAGAGACTGCGCTCCGGGAGAGCCCCCAGGTCTTCGAGCAGGAGTATCGCGTTCAGTATGTCCAGCAGTGCCCGCTGGAGACTCACGTCTGTATCGCCTACTGGGACGAGAACCATCGACTCACATTGCGCACATCCACTCAGGTACCTTTTCACGTGCGCCGAATCATCGCCCGGGTCTCCCAATTGCCGGTGGCCAGGGTTCGCGTCATCAAGCCCCGTATCGGCGGCGGATTCGGAGTCAAACAGGAGGTCCTGATCGAGGACCTGGCCGCCTGGTTATGCAAACGGACCGGACGTCCCGTGCGCCTGCGCTACTCACGCCAGGAAGAATTCCGCTCCTCACGCACGCGGCATCCTCAGGTCCTGCGACTGCGCACAGGAGTAGACCGGGCCGGACAGATTCGGGCCATGGAAATGAAGGTTGTCGCCAACACGGGAGCCTACGGCAGCCACGCTCTCACGGTTCAATGCAACACCGGCAGCAAGAGCCTGCCCCTGTACCGCTGCGACCACCAACTTTTCGAAGCCCAGGTCGCCTACACGAACCTGCCGGTTGCGGGCGCTTTTCGCGGCTACGGAGCTCCTCAAGGGCTTTTTGCACAGGAAGTCATGATGGATGAAATCGCTCACCATCTCGGCCTCGATCCCCTGGAGTTCCGTCGCCTCAATCTGATTCGAGTCGGTGACTCCCCCCCACTGCTCGAAGCCCTGGGAGAGGGCAAGGAAGGATTCAAGCAGGTCATTCTCTCCTGCGAGCTCGAGGAGTGTATCCGACGCGGCGCAGCCGCCATCGGGTGGAAGGAAAAGCGGGCCAACCCCGGTTCCTCCGGTCCCCTGAAGCGCGGGGTGGGCATGGCCTGTTGCATGCACGGCTCGGGCATCCCTGGTATCGACATGGGAGCCGCCTACCTGAAGATCAACGAAGACGGCTCCTTCAACCTTCAGGTGGGAGCCACCGACATCGGCACGGGCAGCGATACGGTGTTCGCCCAAATCGTGGCAGAAGTTTTGCGCATCCGCCCTGAAACGGTGATCGTGTACTCGTCCGACACCGACTTTACCCCCTTCGACAAGGGTGCTTACGCCTCTTCGACCACCTACATTACCGGGGTGGCCGTGAAGAAAGCGGCCGAGCAGTGTCGCGACCAGATCCTTTCGGTGGCAGCCAGAAACCTTGGCGTACCTCAGGATGACCTGAGACTCGAGGAAGCCGCAGTTGTGACCAGTAGCGGCCAGCGCCTTACGCTGTCGGAAATCGCCCTGGACAGCCTCTACAGTAACGAACAGTTCCAGATCCAGGGAGCCGCCTCGCATTTTTCCTACCACAGCCCCCCACCCTTTGCAGCCGTTTTCAGCGAGGTCGAGGTGGACACGGAAACCGGTCAGGTACGCGTGCTTGAACTGGTGACCGCTGTCGATTGCGGGGTAGCCATCAATCCCGACGGAGCCATTGGACAGATCGAAGGCGGCGCCACTCAAGGATTGGGATATGCGCTGCTCGAGGAACTCAAATTCGATGCAGCGGGCTGCCTGCAGAACCCGACCTATCGAGACTATAAGATCTTCTCCTCGAAAGACATGCCCAGGCTCACCAGCATTCTGGTGGAAAGTTATGAACCCCACGGTCCTTTCGGCGCCAAAGCGGTGGCCGAGATTCCCATCGACGGACCCGCTCCCGCGGTTTGCAACGCCATTTTTCACGCCACCGGAGTTCGCCTGCGCAGCCTGCCTTTCACTCCCGAGAAAGTCCTGAGCGCCCTGAAGTCCGCTCGAGAACAGGATCAGAGTCAATTCGCCACCCGATAGTTGCCCTCTGCCTGGGGATGTGCGCTTGCAGTGCAGTCGGTGAGATCCGGCTGCCCAGGGGTTTCAAGCTCGAGCTATACGCCCGGGTGCCCGGGGCCCGTCACCTGACCTGCGCGCCTGATGGCACCCTGTTCGTGGGCACGGCCAACTCCTCGGTCTATGCCATAACCCCGCGAAGGGAAGTTCGGGAACTTGTCGGCGGCCTGAACTCGCCCAACGGTGTGGCCTTCGCCAACGGCGACCTCTACATTGGAGAAATCCACCGACTCAGTCGTATCCGCAATGTCTTGGGCCACCTCGACGGCAAGGCCCGACTTGAAGTCCTCAACGAAAAGTTGCCCAGGGCACGCCATCACGGCCTGCGGGTGCTTCGCTTCGGTCCGGACGGTCGTCTGTACATCGGTATTGGGGCACCCTGCAATGTGGGAGAGACTCCCCTGCCCCACGCCACCCTGTCGCGGTTTAGCAGCGATTTTCATCGAGTGGAGCCTTACTGCCTGGGGGTGCGCAACACCATGGGGTTCGACTGGTCGCCAGACGACGCCACACTGTGGTTCAGCGATAACGGCCGAGACCTGCTCGGCGATGATACTCCGCCGGAAGAGCTCAACCATGCCCCCAAGTCCGGGTTGCACTTCGGCTTTCCTTATCACTTCGGCAACAACCAACCCGACCCGGAATATGGGCCGCGCCTGCCCGGTGGCCTGCGCACAACGCCACCGAAGATATCGATGCCTGCTCATGTGGCACCCTTGGGGCTTCGCTTTTATCGGGGCCGGCAGTTCCCCGCCAGCTATCAGGGTGCCATTTTTCTGGCCAATCACGGCTCCTGGAACCGCTCTGCGCCCCTCGGTTACCGACTCGTGGTTGCCTATCCCAAGACCGCTCGCAGCGAGGTTTTCGCCGAAGGGTGGTTGCACGGTAGCAAGGTCTCGGGCCGCCCGGTTGATGTGGAGGTGTTGCCCGACGGGTCGCTGATCGTCTCGGACGACCACGGCGGCAACCTCTACCGAATCTCTTATTCGAAACCCTGACCACTGAAGGGGCTGCTGAGAGCAAGCAGAATTGGGCTTCATGCTGAAATGGCTGCGCCCCGATCACGTGGTTCAGTTCGTCACCCAAATCGACGTTGAAGAGCTTCGCGACCGCGGAATTCGAGGTCTGTTGCTCGATTTGGACAACACTCTGGTAGCCTGGAACAGCCATGAACTCGAGGAGTCGGTCCATCTCTGGCTCGAGTGGGCGCAGGCCTGCGACCTGTCGCTGTGCCTGGTAAGCAACGCCAAACCAGGACGAATTCAGCGCGCCATCGATCCGCTCGAAATCCCCTTTGTCGCCCTGGCCCGCAAGCCCATGCTGAAAGGATTTCGCCGAGCGATGAAGCTGCTCGGCACCGAGCCCAAGCAAACCGCCATGATCGGCGACCAGGTATTCACCGACGTCCTGGGCGCCAATCTGCTCGGCCTGCACACCATTCTGATCGAACTTCCCCAGCTCCCCGAGCAGTGGTGGATGAAGGGCACACGCCGCCTTGAGCGCTGGGTGCTACGGCGCCAGAAAGCCGCCGCCCTAAAGGCTCTGGATTAGTTGCAGGGTGGGAAGCATGGCGCTGATGACGATAAATCCCACCACGATGCCCATCCCTCCCATCAGTAGCGGCTCGAGCATGTTGGCCATATCGGTCAGAGCCAGGTCGGCATCCTCGTCATACATGTCGGCGATGTACTTGACCATCGTGGAAAGGCTCGAAGTTTCCTCGCCAATCGTCATCAGTTGAACGGCTGACTCCGGGAATACCTCGGTGACGGCAAAGGCGTGGGCGACCGTTTCCCCTTCGACAATCGCAGCCTTGGCCAGTTGCAAGCGTTCGGTCACGTAGAGATTGCCAGACACGCCGCCGGCCCGACTGATGGCCTGCACCAAAGTCATGCCGGAGTCGATCATCGTTGCCATCGAGTAGAGCACCCTGGCGACCGAAACCTTGCGAATGACGCCTCCGAAAATGGGCATCGTCAGGGGATACTTCCAAAGTTGACTGCGTAGACGGGGATGGGCTTCGAGAAACTCGCGAACAAAGGGGCGGAAAACCCAGACTCCGACCACCGCCAGTACGCCCAACAAGATCGAGGGAACCAGAATGGTGCGCATCGAGAGCATGATGCGGGTAGGAAGCGGAAGAGGGATGTTCATGCTCAGGAACATCGGCTCGATCATCGGCAAAATGAAGAAGATGAAGACGCCAACGCAGAGGAAGGAGACGAACATCAAAATCAGAGGGTAGGTCAGCGTAGCGATGATGCGCTTCTGCATGCGCAACTGTTTTTCCATCAGTTCAGCCAATCGCTGCATGGCGGTACTGATTTGGCCGGAGTTCTCGCCGGTTTCCACGAGTGAAACGTAGACTTCGGAGAATACCTGCGGAAAACTCCGCATGGCGTGGGACATGCGAACTCCTCCGAAAACCTTGTCGGCCAGGCTCTCGACGACCTTTCGCAGGTTGGGATTGACCTCGCCCTCGGCAAAGAAGGCCAGAGCGCGGGGGATAGGGATGCCGGCATCGATCATCGCGGAGAACTGTCGGGTAAAGATGGCCAGCGCTTCTGTGTTGACCTGAGGTGGACGATACTTGGGATTCAGTTCTTTAAACTGACGGACAGTCTCTTCCCAGGCCTTGGACATGTAACAATGATTCGGCCTTTTTGTTAAAATCCTGGTTACATCCTACCGGGGAGACAACTTTCGACTCAGGAGTGTTGCAGAGCGGGTAAGCCTTCCATCCGACACGCCGAAGTGCGACCATCCTGGAGCACCTCCTGGACATGGTCGCAGATCTTCTCGACCAGCCAGCTAAAATATAACCAGCTGATCACCTCGGGGCGGGCATCGGGCACCGGGTTCATGAAGTCGATGGCATAGGGCACGCCGTCGCGTATGGCGAACTCTACGGTATTGATGTCGTACCCGAGAGCCTGATTGAGCACGAGGCAATCTCGATGGATGCGTTCCCCCAAAGAGGGCGTAAGGTGTGCGTGATCAACTTTGTAGCGGCGCGCCACCGGGTCGTAACTCGTGGGAAGCACCCACTTGGCACCTACGACGAAGCAGCGAACATAGTGGTCGAACTCGATGAACTCCTGTAACATCATGACGTCCATCATGGACTCACTGTAGATCTGTTCGAGTTGAGCGCGAGAGTCGACCCGATAAACCTCCCGCCAACCATAACCATCATAAGGCTTTAGGATGGCAGGGAAACCGATCTCGCCGATCACCTGATCCCAGTCGGGCGAGAGCGAGGTCAGGTTGTGCAGGTCGTCGGGGCTGAGCACCCGCTCGTCGTACTCGCGACTGGGCAGAAGCACCGTCTTCGGAATACTCACCCCCAGTCGAGTGGCCAGCGAATAGTTGTAAAATTTGTCGTCAGCCAGGAACCAGAAGGGGTTGTTCATCACGTAGCACCCCTGCAAGGCGGCGGCCTTCAGGTAGGGACGATAGAACTCATAGACGTGGGAGATGCGATCGATGACGACCCGATAAGGACAGCTTTGAGCCAGTGACCAGGCCGGCACCTGGCACCACTCGGCGGCCACGCCGCGTTCGCGCAGTGCCTCCAGCAATGCTTCCGGTAGGGCTGTACGGGGAGCGAGTATCCCCACCACTGGACTGGCCACAACGCTGTCCGAAGTCAGGCCGTGCTGGCCGAGAGCAATTCCTGACGCTGCTCGACCACCGTCAGTCGATGACCAAAGGCTCCGGGAGAATCGGGGATCCCTCGCTCCATCACCGTGGTATGGATACTGCCACAGTTGAACTGTTCGGCCAGATAACGACAGGCCTTCCAGGGTTGAGCGGTGTCTCCGCAGGTGTAGACATCAATGGCTGCATAGCCCAAATCGGGCCAGGTGTGAATCGCCAGGTGGGACTCTGCCAGCACCACCACGCCGCTTACGCCGGTGGGATAGAATCGGTGAAAAGCCAGTTCGCGGATCTCCGCCCGGGCCACCAGGGCCGCTTGAACCATTGCGGCCTGCACCCGTTCCAAGTCGGTAAGGACCTCCGAGTCGCAATGGGAAAGCTCGGCTACGATATGACGACCCAGTGCCTTCAATTCACCAGACTCCTTTCAACTGGGGAGAACCCACCTCCAAAATTTGACATCGCTGTCAGAGTGCCGGGGGTTAACCGACGAGTCCGGATTGTAGCCTACCCCCCCCCTTTTGTAAAGCCTGCTGAGAGGGGAACAAGGCTCAGAAAGTGAACAGGCGTAAGGGAGGACCTTTGCAAGAGATACTGCAGCTTCTGCAGCACTTCGCCTTCAGCGATCTGCTGGACATTTTTTTGGTCTTCCTGACCCTCCGCTATCTTCTGGTATCCCTGCAGGGTACCCGCGCGCTGCAAATTCTCCAGGGCATTGGGGTCATTATCTTTCTGCTGATGGTGGCTCACCAGATGAAGCTCCAGACGCTGACCTGGTTGCTGAACTGGTTTCTGGTATCGGTAGCTGTCGTTCTCCCCATCATTTTTCAACCCGAACTCCGGCGAGCCCTGATGCGACTGGGGCAGCAGGGCATGTTGACGAGCTCGCCGCTGGCCAAAATGGAGAAGGAAGAACTGGTGCCACTCATCGACGAACTCGCCTTTGCGGCCGTTTCCCTGGGACAGGCGCGCATGGGTGCTCTGATTGTGCTGGAACGAGAAAGCGGCTTGAAAGAATACCTCGAGCAGGGGCATCCCATCGAAGGCATTGTATCTGCCAAGCTATTGCTGAGTATCTTCAACCCCAAAACGCCACTCCACGATGGTGCCGTGATCATTCGTGGAAACCGCATCATGGCGGCGGCCTGTATGCTCGACCTTTCGCATGACCAGGAAGCCGAGGATCGGTTTGGTACCCGCCACCGAGCAGCACTGAGCGTTTCCTCTCAGAGCGATTGCGTGGTGATTGTCGTTTCGGAAGAGTCGGGGCAGGTGCGGCTCGCGCAAGACGGTGTATTTTCCAAACCGCTTGAGGACGAAGGCGAGATCAAGAAGATGCTGGCACAGTATCTGGTGGTCTCACAGCCCCTCTCACAGCGAGCTCGACCCATCCTGGCGCTGACCAGCAGCTTGAGGGGTCGCAAGAATTGAAGAGCGCCAGTTTTCGTGAAATCGTAGCTTTGCTGCTGGCCGTCATCTTGTGGTTCTTTGTGCGCATCACTCGCTCGGGCATGAGTGGCGAAGTGCTGGCCCAGATGCAGATGACCGTTCCGATCCATTTGAAGGGGGTGAGCGAGCGGCTTACCGCCTATGAAATTTCTCAATCCCAGGCGGTTGTCACCGTTCAGGGAGAGGCCCAGGCGGTGGCTTCGTTGCAAGAGCGACAGGTCGACTGCTATGTCGATCTGCGTGGCGAGGAGGCCGGCAGCGTCTGGCCCAAGGTTCAGGTCATTCTGCCCGGAAAGTTCAACCTGATCTCGGTGGACCCGGAAACCATCAACATCAAGCAGGCGCCGATCAGCTCCAAGCAAGTTCCCGTCCGTGCCAGCGTGGTGGGCCCCACTGCCAAAGGGCGCAACGCCGGTGAAGTGAGCGTGTGGCCTAAGGAAGTGCGCATCAGCGGGCCGGAACCCCTGGTCAAGGAGGTTGTCGAGGTTCGCACCCGCATTCTACTGTCGGGCCAGAGTCAATCCTCGACCTTCGAGTTGCGCAATTTGACCCCGGTCAATGCCGATGGCCAACTGGTAGAGGCCCGAAACGCTGCGGTAAAGGTCATTCCCTCCACGGTTTCGGCAACAGTGCCCATCGAAGCCGAAAGCCGTAGCGTCGGAGTGGCCATATCGCTGGAGAAAGTGCGGGTCGAAAATCCTCCAGGCTACTCCTCCATCGTCGAGGTCGACCCACCCTTTGTCACTTTAAGTATTGGCAAAGGACAGACCCCCCCCGAATCGATCACCACCCGATCCGAGGTCTTCTCTGCCTCAACCCGGGTCGAATCGCGAATGGTACCGCTGGAAATTCCCGACGGATTTGAGGTTATTGGCAGTCGTTCGGTCAAGGTTCGCATCGTTCCCACGCCGCTCAAGCAAATGCGCGCCCCCACCCCAACACCCTTGCCGGCTCCGGTGCTACCAACCAGCAGCCCCACGCCCCCGACAGGGGGCGCCTGATCCTCCGCGAAGGGGCGGCCATGCCTCGTTATTTTGGTACGGATGGAGTGCGGGGGGTGGCCAATCAAGCCCTGACCCCGGAACTCGCGATGCGCTTAGCCCGCGCTCACGGTCGCTGGCTCTTTGAACAGTCGGGACGCACCAAGGTCTTGATCGGCAGCGATCCCCGCCTATCCTCGCCGATGCTGGAAGCGGCCTACTCCGCCGGTTTGGCCTCAAGCGGAATCGACTCCCTGCTGGTAGGAGTGCTACCCACGCCGGGTGTGGCCAGGTTAACCCAGGTAGGGGACTTCAGCGCCGGGGTCATGATTTCGGCCAGTCACAACCCGGTTCCGGATAACGGCATCAAACTCTTCGGCGGCGACGGGTTCAAGCTTAAAGATCCGGTGATTGAACTCCTGGAGAGCTGGATGGACCAGGACTCGGGGCCTCGACCCACGGGTAACGAGATCGGCACAATTCAACACGATTCGAGCCTGGCCGAGGCCTATCTCGACCATCTGCGCTCGCTGTGCCCCGAGGGCCTGTCAGGGCTCAAAGTGGTGATCGACTGCGGTCACGGGGCAGCCAGCACGCTGGGACCACGGCTGTTCACTGAGCTCGGGGCCGAAGTCGTGTCCCTCCACGCCATTCCCGACGGGTCTCGAATCAACGTAAAGTGCGGTTCCACCCACCTCGAGCCTCTGGCCGCGGCCGTGCGTGAGCACGGAGCACACCTCGGGTTGGCCTTCGATGGCGATGCCGATCGCTGCCTGGGCATCGATGAACAGGGCCAGATCGTCGACGGCGATCGCATGTTGCTCCTCTTTGCACGCTGGCTCGTAGAGCATCAGGAACTGCCGGCCGGACAGGTGGTGGCCACCGTGATGAGCAACTTCGGACTTGAACTGGCGCTTCGACAACTCGGCGTAGAACTGATCCGAGCTCAAGTGGGAGACCGCTTTGTGCTGGAAGAGATGCAGCGCCTCCAATGTCCCCTGGGCGGAGAGCAGTCGGGGCACTTGATCTTCCTCAAGCACGGTACGACCGGAGATGGTCTGCTGTGCGGACTGCGCCTGTGCCAGGTATTGCAGCAGCGAGGTGGCCCGCTTTCCCGGCTGGTGGGAGAATTTCCGGCTCTGCCGCAAAAATTGATCAACGTGCCGGCCCGCAACAAAGACCGTTGGGACCAGGACCCGCTGATCGAATCGATGATCGCCCAAACCACCCGCAGCCTGGGTCAGCGCGGCCGGTTGCTGGTCCGGCCTTCAGGCACGGAACCCCTGCTGCGACTGATGGCCGAAGGTCCCGACGAGCAAGAGCTGGAGCGTTTGCTGGAAGAACTTCGCCAGGTGGTGGCCGAGCGCCTGAACTGAGCCCCTATCCGGGATCGATGCGGTGGCGAATCGCCTGCACCAGCGCGAAGAGTGCTCCGCCGAGCGCAATGGCTCCAACCGCAGCCACCACCGGCCCACCGTTACCATAACCGCCGAGGCCTCCGACGATGACCCCCATGAGCGCCATGATCGGCTGGAACTTCTGCAAATTGGCCATTTGCCGCAAACGCTCTTCGAGGCACTTGGGATGATAAATCTTGGCCAGCGGATGGTTGCTGACCGACTTGCCCTGGTGGCGCTGCAAAGAAAGGTTGCAAAGCGCGCACTTGACCACTTCTTCTCGAACGCCGCACTCGAGACAAAAGATGGGCTTGGCGGTTTTGATCTTTTCAACCCCATAGACTTCTTCGGTGGAAATGCGCTTCTGACAACGCGAGCACATCAGAGGCTTGGCCTCACGGCAGTTTTTGCAAATCCGGTCAGAGGTGGGGTCGACGGGAGAGTTGCACTTTTGACAAGGATAAACAGGCATCGTTCCTCCAGGCCTCCACTCGGTCCTTAGCTTCCCCCAACGGGCTCGATCAGCGCGCTCATCGAGCCTTTGCAGGCCGAAATTCGAGGGTCGGGCCCAAAAGCGTGGATGCGATCCCGCTCCAGTTCGGCCCGCTCCCGGTGAGTCGTGAAAACGATGACCCTACCTGTCGAATCCACCTCTCGTGCCATCGCATAAGCCGTCTCGAGCGAATGCCCAAAAAGCCGCTGGAGCATGAGAATGACGTATTCGTAAGTGTGATGGTCGTCGTCAAGCAGAACCACGTTCCAGGGAAGCAATGGCTTGGAACGCAGGTCTACCTCTTTTTCGAGTGTAGGAGAAACGATTGTTGCGGAACTCACTTTGGGAACTTACTCCTCTGCTTCGTTCATTCCTCGCGACATCGCAAAATCAGTATAGAGGACCGCCCGGGTCGAGGTCGATAGGAATCGAGCTGGTTTCCCAAATCTCTTCGGCATACTGACGAATGGTACGGTCGGAAGAGAAATGACCGGTGCGGGCAGTGTTGCGGATCGTGATCTTGGTCCAGCTCTCCCGGTCCAAAAAGGCCTCAGAAACCCGGCGCTGGGCATCGGCGTAGGCCGAGAAGTCGGCCATCACCATGAATCGGTCGGAACTGAGCAACTCATTGAGAATCGGGTGGAAAATTCCCTTTTCCTTGGGAGTGAAGTGATCCTGAGCCAGGCGATCGATCACCTCGCGCAATCCGACGTTGTGTTCGTAGTAGAGGAAGGGGTTGTAACCTCGGGCACGGCGTTCGACCACTTCTTCCGCCGTCAGGCCAAAAAGGAAGAAGTTCTCGGGCCCCACCAGCTGGCGAATTTCGACATTGGCCCCGTCGAGAGTTCCCAGCGTCACAGCGCCATTGAGAGCGAACTTCATGTTGCCCGTGCCAGAAGCTTCGTAGCCGGCGGTAGAAATTTGCTCGGAGACATCGGCCGCGGGAATCAGGAGCTCGGCCAGCGACACGCTGTAGTTCTCGAGAAATACCACCTTGATTCGGCCGGCCACATCGGCATCGTGGTTGACCACCTCGGCGATGGCGTTGATCAACTTGATGGTTCGCTTGGCCAGAAAGTAGCCGGGAGCGGCCTTGCCGCTGAAAATGAAGGTCCTGGGAACAACCCGTGCCTTGGGGTTGCGCTTCAGCTGGTTATAGAGATGAACGATATGCAGCGCGTTGAGGTGCTGACGTTTGTACTCGTGAAATCGCTTGACCTGAATGTCGAAGATCGAGTCGAGGTCGACCTCGATACCGTTGCGCTGGAAGATAAAGTCAGCCAGCCGCGCCTTATTTTCTCGCTTCACCTGGCGGAAGCGCTGGCGAAAGCGCGAGTCTTCAACCAGCGGCTCAAGCTTTCGCAACTGATCGAGATCATATTGCCAGCCGTCTCCGATCGCCTCTTCGAGCAACTGGGTCAGGCCAGGGTTGCACTGTTGCAGCCAGCGTCGGGGAGTCACGCCGTTGGTTTTGTTGTTGAAGCGCTCGGGCCAGAAGACAGCGAAATCCTTCAGCACCCTGCTGCGCAGCAGTTCGGTGTGGAGCGCAGCCACGCCGTTCACCGAATAGGAGCCCACCACGGCCAGGTGAGCCATGCGCACCATGCGTGGATTCTCTTCGATCAGCGACATATTGCGCAAACGCTCCAGGTCGTTGGGATGGCGCTTGCGCACCTCATCCAGGAAGCGAGAGTTGATTTCATAGATCAACTCCAGATGACGAGGCAGCAGTCGCTCCAGGAAACTCACCGGCCACTTTTCCAAGGCTTCGGGCAACAGAGTGTGGTTGGTATAGGCAAAGGTGCGCACCACCTGTTCCCAGGCCACTGCCCAATCCATGCGGTATTCGTCGAGCAAAATCCTTAGCAACTCTGGAATTGCCAGCGTTGGATGGGTGTCGTTGAGTTGAATCGAGACATAGTCCGAGAGGTTGGCGAGCGTGCCGTGGTCTTGCAGATGGCGGCGCACAATGTCCTGGATCGAACAGCTGACGAAGAAATACTGCTGCTTGAGCCGCAGCTCTTTGCCCTGCATCGAGTTATCGTTCGGATAGAGCACCTTGGAGATGTTCTCGGAATCGGTCTTCTTCTGAACGGCCTTCTCGTAGTCGCCCTGATCGAATTCCTGAAAGTCGAAGTCGTGAGTGGCCTGGCATTGCCACAGACGCAGATTGTTTACGGTGTTGTTGGAGAACCCGGCGATGGGGGTGTCGTGAGCAACGCCGAGCACATCCTGCGTGTCGGTCCAGCGAATGCGATAACGCTGGTCTTTGTCGAGGAAGGCTTCGCAGCGTCCCCCGAAGCGAACCGTGAGGGTATATTCGTTGCGCCGAATCTCCCAGGGATTGCCGTTGCGCAACCAGGGATCGGGATGTTCGACCTGATATCCGTTCTCGATTTTCTGCTCGAAGATCCCGTATTCATAGCGAATGCCATAACCCATACCGGGAATGCTGAGCGTGGCCATACTATCCAGGAAACAGGCCGCCAGGCGGCCCAGACCACCGTTGCCCAGCCCGGCGTCGTGCTCGAGCTCGAGCAGTTGCCGGAGGTCAAGCCCCAGCTCGCCCAGAGCTTCCTCGGCCACCTCGTAGAGACCCAGATTCATCAGGTTGCTCGAGAGCAGCCTTCCCATCAGGAACTCGGCGGAGAGGTAATAGACTCGCTTGACCTTATTCTGGTGATAGGTCTGCTGGGTTTTCGACCAGCGGTGCACCAATCGATCGCGAACGGTTTGAGCAAGGGCACGATACTGGTCAAGTGGGGTTGAACGGTTCAGGGTGCGACCCTGAAGACACAGCAAGTTATCGAGAAATCCCCGAGCGAATGTCTCTTTGCTCATTCCGCTGCGGTCATCTTCCACCACGATCCGGGTGGACTCGCGCGAGGGAGCGCTGCGTGACTTCTTCTCAGCCTTGGGACTGGTCTCTGAGGGCCGAGCCTTCTTCTTGGATGCTTGCTCGGGCTCGGGGGATTTCTTGGCCATGGGACGCTCCTTCAACTGGACTCAATGGTTTGCTTCCCGCTCGCTGCTCGGCTTCCTCGTGGGCCCGCCAGCGGGCATAGAGGTCGGGGCGACGAACTCGCGTGCGTTGTATCGATTGTTCACGGCGCCAGCGCTCGACCCGCTGATGGTGCCCCGAAAGCAAAACTTCTGGGACAGCGCGCCCTTCATAGACGGCCGGTCGGGTGTAGTGGGGATGGTCGAGCAGCCCGTTGTAAAAGCTGTCTTGTTCGACCGAGCCTTCGCTCAACGCTCCGGGCAATACGCGCAGCAAGGCGTCCGTCAACATCATGGCGGGCAGTTCGCCGCCCGACACCACGAAGTCGCCAACGCAGATCTCTTCGTCCACCCAGTGCTCGATCACGCGCTCGTCAATGCCCTCGTAGTGACCGCACATCAAAATCAGCCCAGACTCTCTGGCGAGCTGCAACACGCGGGCCTGCTCAAGCGGCCTGCCCTGGGGGGTCAGGTAGCAGATGCGAGCCCCGGGCGACCGTTGCCGCAGCCAGCCGAGGGCTGCGAACCAGGGCCCACAGCACATCACCATCCCCGGGCCACCGCCGTAGGGCGTATCGTCCACCTGCAAATGCTTACCCTGACCCCACTGACGCAGGTCGTGAATCTCGACACGGGCTTTGCCCGACTGTTGAATTCGTCCTGGAATGCTGGTGAACAGGGGGGAGAAGCACTCGGGGAACAGGGTGACGATATCAATCGTCATCGGCAAAGACCGGAGGACGAACGACCATCCTTCGCTTTTGCAGGTCGACCGCCACGATATACTCGTCAACAGCGGGAATCAACAGCTCGCCCTGCTCGCCTTCGACACAATAGACTTCGTGGGCGGGCAGCGAGAGAACTCGGGTCAGCTGGCCCAGCCCCTTGCCCGCCGGGTCTTCGACAGCCAGACCCTCCAACTGGAAGTGATAGTACTCGCCCTCATCGAGGGCCACCACCTCGTCGGGACCCACGGCGACCCGAGCCTCCCTGAGCAATTCGGCGTCCTCCAGACTGTTGACTCCGGCCAGATGAACCAGCACGAGGCCGCGATGAATCCGCGCCGAAACCACACGAACACGGCGCGAGGGAGCGCCGGGAAAAAAGACTTCCAATTCCTCGGTTTCCAGGAAGCGCTCGGGGTAGTCGGTCTCTGGTCGACAGCGCATCTCTCCACGAAGCCCGTGGGGCTTGGCCAGTTGGCCGACGAGAACCAGATCGGAGGGACTGAACCTGGAGGGACTGCCGAGCCGCTGGAGCAGTTCGAGAGAGGCCTTTGAAGCAGACTTCGGCGGCTTCACTCGGCCCGACCGGCTCCTCCACGAATCTCGGCAACACGACCGTCTTTTAAGAGGATCTCCATCCCGAGTTTGTCTTGAAAAACGTCGCCGGGCTGCAGCTGCACGAGGACCGACAGGCTCTGAATGTAGAGTTCTGCCCCTTCGGGAACCGACTCGGCCTCGCGGATTCGCCACTCCAACTGCTGGCGCTGATAACTGAGACGCTGGGCCTCTTCCTGCAAGCGCTGCTGCACCTCGGGCTCGGCGGCCTGGGTGGCAAACTCGTGAAACCGGGATGCCTCCTGGTCAAGCTCAAACAAGGAGCTCCGGATCTGTTCCACGAGTTGCCCCCGAAAGGCCTCGGTCATGACGACCTTTACCGGCACGTTCTGCAGGACCGTCAGAGAGTCCATCAGAGGATCTCCACCAGGACCCTTTTGCCTTCTTTCAGGCCTGCTGCCTTAATAAGCGTACGCAGTGCCTGAGCGATCTTTCCGTTCTTGCCGATCACTTTGCCCATGTCTTTCGAGGCGACCTTCAGCTCCAGCACCACCGAGCGCTCCTCGAAAACGGGATGCACCTCGACCTGCTCAGGCTCGTCAACCAACTGCTGAGCCAGGTACTTCAGCAACTCCTCGAAATGGGAGGGCTCTACTTCGGACGCTGCGGGCATATCAGAAATCTCTCTTCAGTAGCATCTAGGCGTTGGCGGGCTCTGGCTCGGGCGCAGGCGCAGCCACTTTAGGGGCGGGATAGCTCACCGGCTTACCGGTGTGCTTCTGCCAGATATTCGCCCGGATCAGCAACTTCTGCACCGACTCGGTGGGTTGAGCACCCTCCTTGAGCCAGTGAAGAATTCGCTCTTCCTTGAACACCACCGTGGGCGGATCGGTGAGCGGGTTGTAGTGACCCAAAATTTCAATAAATCTACCGTCGCGGGGACTGCGAGACGGAGCCGCCACCAATCGGTAGCTGGGTTGCTTTTTCTTCCCCACTCGGGTGAGTCTGAGCTTGACCATTGGATTGTATTACCTCCTGACCTATATGGACCTGATTCGTGGATCTCTAAACTTGGCCGCCTAGAAGGGCAGCCGAAAAGGCAGAGACCCTTTCTTGAACTTTGGCTTGGGACCTGTGAACATCTTCATGACGTTGCGCACCATGTCGAAATGCTTCACCAGTCGATTGACTTCGGAAACCTCATTGCCCGACCCTCGGGCGATGCGTTTCTTGCGGGATGCGTTCAAAATTTCGGGGCGGCGCCGCTCCTTCAGCGTCATCGACTGAATGATGGCCTCCATCCTCTTGATCGCCCGTTCGTCAACGGGCAGGTCTTTGATGGCCGACCCGACGCCAGGGAGCATCGAGAGCAGGTCGGTGATCGACCCCAATTTGCGAATTTGCTGCATCTGCTTCAGGAAATCGTCGAGGTCGAACTGATTCTCGCGAATCTTCTTCTCGAGCAACTGGGCCTGCTCTTCATCAATGGCCTGCTCGGCCTTCTCGATCAGGCCCAGGACGTCGCCCATGCCCAGAATACGGGAGGCCATGCGGTCGGGGTGGAATGGCTCCAGGGCCGTGGCTTTCTCACCAACGCCGATGTATTTGATCGGGGCGCCGGTGACGTGACGCACCGAGAGCGCAGCACCACCTCGAGCATCGCCGTCGAGCTTGGTCATTACCACGCCGGTAATGCCGATTTGGGCCGAGAACTGCTGAGCGATGTTGACCGCATCCTGACCGGTCATGGCATCCACGACCAGCAGCACTTCCTGGGGATTCATCTCCTCTTTGGCCTGGCGGAGCTCGTCCATCAACTCCTGGTCGACGTGCAATCGGCCGGCACTGTCGATCAGCAGAATGTCGTGGCCATTCTCTTTGGCGTGCTTGTAGGCGCCTCGGCAGATGTTCAGAGGGCTGGACTGATCGCCCAACTGGTAGACGGGCACACCCAGTTGCTGGCCAAGCACCTCCAACTGCTTAATGGCGGCGGGGCGATAGATATCGGTAGCGGCGATCAGCGGCTTGAAGCCCCGTTCCTTCATAAACCGGGCCAGCTTGCCGGTCGAAGTCGTTTTGCCAGCCCCGTGCAGCCCTACCATCAGAATCACCGTGGGGGGCTCGTCAGCCAGATTGAGGTCGGCCTGAGTGCCACCCATCAACTCCACGAGACAGTCGCGCACATGTTTCACGACGAGTTGGCCAGGAGTCAGGCTCTTCCACAACTCCTCACCGAGGGCGCGAGCTCGAACCTGCTGGATGAATTCCTTAACGACGGGCAGACTGACGTCCGCCTCCAGCAGAGCACGCCGCACCTCCCGCAGAGCGTCATTGACGTCTGCCTCGGTCAGCTTGCCCCGCCCGCGGAGACGATTCAACACTCCACTGATGCGCTCTGTAAGCGAATCGAACATAGACCTTCCTTTGGGAGTCGAACCGGGTACCGGGACCTGAAACGACGGGGACCGCCCCCAGGCGGTCCTCAGACAGGCCGATAGTATATAGAGCCGCTAGCGCGATGTCAACAAATCGAGCTCAGGCCGTCTCCATGAATCCGCCGCTGAGCTCGAGACACTCATCGTTCAACTCCAGGGCTTCGAGAAAACTGGCCACCGAGGCTTGCAAATGGGGGACCGCCTCGTCGAGCAACTCTTCAGCCCCTCCGTCGATGAAATCGATGATGCACTGAAACCCCCGCTCCATATGCTCGATGGCCTCGCGAGACTTCTTCACCTCGCGCTCGGCATACTCGAGATAGGCTTCGCTGTAGCACTCTTTGATCAAATATTCGGCTTTGCGTCGGCGTTCGGCGATCTGCTCTTCACACCAATCGGCGAAACCCTCAAAGGTCATCTCTCCGGCTCGAAGGGCCGCAACCTTATCGGAAAAGCGCTCATCAAAATGCTTCAAGAAAACCTCCAGGTGCTCTTACTTTAGCTTCTCAGCGAGCACTTCCCTCTCGCAATTGCTCATAGACCTGACGGGCCAGAGACTGCATGAAAGCCTGAGCCTCCTCTGGGGGCGAGCCCGCCGTGAGCACAACCAGCAATATGGGCGGCTGCTGCCGCAGCAGCGCAGCCTCGTGAAGAAATCCGTCGAGTTGCCCGGTCTTGTGGGCCACACGACAGCCGGGCGGCAGTCCGCCCACGAGCAGGTCGCGTCGACGCGTTTTCTCCAGCAGGGCCAACATCCACTCACTTCCGGCCAGGCGCCGATCGGCCAGTTGAGCCAACAGCCAGGCCATGTCACGAGCACAGGTTCGATTATCCTTACCTGCGTCGATCGAGGCAAAATCGAAAATCGTGCGCTCCACCGTGGTGTGGCGCAGACCGAGAGCCACGGCCTGACGGTGCACCTGCTCCAGGCCCAGGTGCTCCAACAGCATGTCGGTGGCCACGTTGTCGCTTTCGGCAACCATCCACTCGGCCAACTGATCGAGACGATAGCGGCCTCCGGCCGGACGCTGCTGCAGAACGCCTGAACCTCCCACGCGATGGCGCTCCTCAAAGACCATGGAGTCCTCGGCCCTCAACTGACCCGCCTGAATTCGGCGTGAGAGTTCAACCAGAATCGGCAACTTTACCAGACTGGCCGCCTCGAACGATTCCTCGGCGCGGTGCTGAACCCATTGCTCTGGCGGGGCCAGTGCCAGACCCACCACCAGACCGGATCGACCGGAAAACTTTTGAGTACAGTTCTTGACGATGGATTGAATGGATTCCCGAGGAAAAGGGCGAACGGTTGCACTCGCCTGGGGAGTGGGCCGCGCCGTTGGAGTTACCATCGGCGGCTCAACCGGACGCGAACGACATCCCGCCACCAGGCCGAAGAAAATAAGAAAATAAGGTCCCAGGCTTCTCACTTCGGCGCGTTTCGCGCCGGGACCGACAGAGCCTCCGGGATCCTCCAAGGGTTTCATGTACAAGGAAATTTTGATTATGCGAGACAGCCGCGAGGGGCGTGCGGCGGTCGTTGAAGACGGTGCCCTCACCGAAATCCTCATCGCCCGCGAGGAACGACAGGTAGGAAGCATTTACAAAGCCCGAGTGGCCAACGTGCTGCCCGGCATGAACGCGGCCTTCGTCGATATTGGATCGGATCGCAACGCCTTCCTGTGCGCCGACGATGCCGCTGCTCACCTGGGTGAAGAGGCTTCGGAACGCCTGGGCAAGTTGAACATTCGCGATATTCTCAAGGTCAACGACGAGACTCTGGTTCAGGTCGTCAAGGAGGCGGTGGGCACCAAAGGGGCTCGGGTCACCACCTTTGTCACCCTTCCCGGGCGTAATCTGGTGCTGATTCCCAATGCCAACTACATCGGAGTATCGCGCCGGGTAGACGGCGAAGCGGAACGGGTGCGACTGCGAGCGTTGGCCGAAAAGTTGCGCCCCGAAGGTGCCGGCCTGATCGTGCGCACGGCCGCCTCGAGCCGCTCCCAGGAGGAACTGCAGAAGGAGGTCGACTTCCTTCAGGGACAGTGGGAAAAGATCCAAAAAGTATCCCGCAAGCGGCGAGCTCCGGCGATTATTCACCAGGAGCTGGCACTGGTCGACCAGGTGCTGCGCGATGTGCTCACCCCCGATTTTGACCGCATGCTGATCGACGACGCCGAGGAGCACTCCAAGGTGGTCGAAATGCTCGAGAACACCTATCCAGGGCTGGTGTCCAAGGTTCACTTTTACAACGACCGGCGCCCCTTGTTCGAGTTTCACGGCATCGACGCCGAAGTGGATAAGGCACTCAAAAGGAAGGTGTGGCTGGAATCGGGCGGCTACCTGATCATCGACCATACCGAGGCGCTCTGGGTTGTGGACGTGAATACCGGCAAATATACCGGCAAAAACAGCCTGGCCGACACCATCCTGAAGACCAACCTGGAAGCCTGTGTCGAGATCGCTCGCCAGCTGCGGCTGCGCGATATGGGCGGTATCATCATCATCGATTTTATCGACATGGAATCCCATTCCGACCGTCGTCGAGTGCTGCAACTGCTCAATGAAGAGCTGAGGAAAGACCGAACCCGAACCCACCTGGTGGGCATGACCGAACTGGGGCTGGTGCAGATCACGCGAAAGCGCGAGGGGAAAGACCTGGATATGGTGCTGCGCACCTCCTGCAGCCACTGCAACGGCGGGGGTCGGGTTTTTTCACCCACTTCGCTGGCCGTCAAAATTCACCGGGAAATCCTCAAAATGGCTCACGAGACTCGCTCAGAAGCCATTCTGGTGCGCCTGCATCCGCGGGCCGCTATGGCCCTGGTCGGCCCAGCCGGCGAGCTTTTCGACCGCCTGGAGACCGAGGCCGGCAAGCCGATCCTGGTGCAGGCTCGTCCGCTCTTTCACCCGGAGCACTATGAATTCAAAGGCGGACGTTTGCAGGAACTCAAAGACCGCCTGCGTCAGGTTCACAAGGGTCAGAAAGCCCGCGTTACGCTGGAAGAGAGTCTCGGGGGCGAGCATGCGCTGGCCACCGTCGACGGCAACATTATCGAAGTGCTCAATGGGCACGAACGCGTGGGCCAGGAGGTGGAAATCCGCCTGATCGATATCGACAAGATCGTCAAGCGAGCGGAAATCTTTCGGTGAACCCGCAGCTCCGATTTTGGGGAGTTCGTGGTTCCTTCCCGGCCTCTCTCCCTGCTTGTCGGAGCCTGGGGGGAAACACCTCCTGTGTTCAATTGGAGTGGCAGGGGCAACAGCTCATTCTCGACGCCGGTACGGGCATTCGACGGCTGGGGCAGGCCTATCTAGAAAGCCCCCCAAAAGGACCGCTTCACCTGCTGATCAGCCACCCCCACTGGGACCACATCCAGGGCTTTCCTTTTTTCGCACCGGCTCATCGCCGCGAGTTCGAACTGCACATTCATTCCTTAAAGCGCCCGGTTTCCATGCGTCGCCTGCTGGCCGATCAGCAGCAGGCAACGTTTTTTTCCACTTCGCTTGAGGAGCTCGAGGGCAGGCTCAGCTTTCACGACCACCCCGAAGGCGATTTGCTGCAAATCGGACCCTTCGAAGTGCAACTCTACCAGGTCAACCATCCCGGTATCTGCACGGGTTTTCGCATCCGCATGGGAGACTGCGTGCTGGCCTACCTTTCGGATGTGGCCCCTGTAAGTGAACACCTGCTGGCCGACCATCTGCCCGACCATGTCTCTTTGGCCAGCGCCGGTCAACTGCTTTGGGAAAATCAACTACACCTAATGCAGGACGCCGACTTTGTCATCTACGACACCTTCTTCACTCCCGAACAATATGAGCAACGCAGTCATTGGGGCCATTCTACTCCGGAACAGGGCATAGCGGCGTGCCGGGCTGCCAGAGCTCACTCGATGTTCTTTTTCCACCACAACGCCGAACTCAGCGATGATTTTCAGGTGCAGCGCCTGCAGAGTCTGCAGCTCCAGCATGACCTTCCGATGGCATTGGCCCGCGAAGGCGATGCCTATCCTCTGAAAGCCGGAGGCCTGGTCCCTTGCGCCTGAAATTCTGGGGCGTGCGCGGCTCGGTGGCTGCGCCCGAGGCCAACTACCAGCGATTTGGTGGCAATACCCCCTGCGTCGAACTGCGCCTCGATGCTCACCGCAGCCTGCTCTTGGACGCCGGTCTGGGGCTGCGCTGGCAAGCCCTCGAGATGCTTTCCCGCCAGGGGGTGGGCAATGAGCTGGAGATTTTGTTGAGCCACTGCCACTGGGACCATATCCAGGGGATTCCCTTCAGTCCCATGATGTACATCCCGGGAAATCGCATTCTGATCCGCGGTGTGGGTCAGCCCCCGCACAGCCTGCTCGACAACCTGGTGGAGCAGCTTCGGCCGGAATTTTGTCCCGTGCCCAATTTCCTCACCCAAAGGGTCGGTGCCGACATCGAGGTTCGCCAGTTCGGACCTGAACCGACCACCGATTCAAACGGACTGACCATTTATCACGCTCACCTGCCGCGCTGCCGGTCTCCCCACCCCGTGGTGGGCTATCGCATTGAGTTCAAGGGCTTAACCCTGGCCTATCTGACCGATGTGGAGTATGCCGGTTCGCCGGCAGAGTGCAGCGAGGCACTCCAACTGGCTCGAGGGGCCGACGTGCTGATCCACGACGCCCAGCTGCTCCCCGAAGAGCGCGGAAGGCCCTCGGCCGCTGGACACTCGAGTTATCTGGAGGCGCTTGAACTGGCACATTTGGCCGGAGTCCGCCGACTGTTCGGATTTCATCACGACCCCACCCGCAATGACGAGCAACTGGAACACCTGGAACAGTTGCTGAAGCAGCAGAGCAGCTGTCCGGCTGAACTGGCCCGGGAGGGCATGGAGATGGACCTTACCAGCTGACTTCCAGCCAGGTTCGACCCACTCGGAAGAGCTGCCCATTACGAAGTTCCGCCCTGCCCTGCAGGCGCTGGTCGTCAAGAAAAGTGCCGTTGGTGGAATTGAGGTCTTCGATAAAGAGCCTGGGGGTCTGCACTTCTATCGCAGCGTGACGACGAGAAATGAAGCGATCGACCGGAATGCGCAACTTGCCCTCGCGCCCCAGATCCACGTTGTGGTTGAATTGGAAGACGTGCCCATCCATCGGACCGCTGACAACCTCGAGCTTGATACGCATGCTTAATCATCCTCCGGTCGACGGAAGTCACGCCAACGGTCGTCTTCTCGACCATCTGGCTTGGGCGGGAGCGGAGGCATGGGTCCGCTTTCCCCCAGTGGCAAAAAGCTCCGATCGCCGCTCAGGGTGCGGTCGCTGCCGCGCGTCGGCGCAGAGGGAGGCGCAGAAGGCGCCGCCGTGGGCCTTTTCGGCAGCGGAATGTTGGGCAGCCCCGTAACTCCGCCAACGGTGGTCGGCGCGTCGCTCACCTCCGGTCGGGCCGGCGGTGCTGGCTCGTCCTCAAGGGGCAGAGCCAGAGCCGGTCGCTCGCGCGGCGAAGGGGGGGCCGCCAATGCCGCAGGGGGCGGGGGCGGCGGCGTCCCGGCGCGCAACTGGCGAAAGACGATTTTGCCCCCGGCGGCTTCAACCGACAGCAACGTTCCAGCCGAGGTGCGGTTGCGCAGCATTTCCTCGGCCAGGGGTCGGCTGACGTACGTGTGAATGGCTCGCTGCAGCGGCCGGGCACCGAACTGGGGCTGGTAGCCGACCTCTAACAAGAATTCGATAGCACTGCGATCGAACTCGAGGCCGACCTCTTTATCCCGCAGCGTATCCACCAGCTTGTTGAGCTGGATGCGCACGATACCTTCCAAATCTTTGGCCTCGAGCGAACGGAAGGAGACGATCTCGTCGATACGGTTGAGGAACTCAGGCCGAAAATGTTCTCGCAAGGCTTTCTGATACAGCGGAGGCAGGGCATCGAGCTGACCGGCGCTGCCCTGATTGATGACCTGGCCACTGGCAATCACCTCGCGTGCTCCCAGGTTTGAAGTCAACACGATGATCGTGTTGGCAAAATTCACGGTGCGTCCCTTGGAATCGGTCAGGCGGCCATCGTCGAAAACCTGCAGGAAGATGTCGAAAATTTCTGGATGGGCCTTCTCGACCTCGTCGAGCAAGACCACCGAATAGGGCTTGGTTCGAACCGCTCCGGTGAGCTGACCCTCTTCCTCGTGGCCCACATAGCCAGGGGGCGAACCGATCAGGCGCGACAGCGAGTGCTTGTCGTGGAACTCGGACATGTCCAGACGCACCATTTCTTTGTCGGAACCGAAAAGAAACTCGGCCAGGGCCTTGGCCAGCTCGGTTTTCCCAACGCCGCTCGGACCGAGGAAAAGAAAGACCCCACCGGGCCGATTGGGCGAGGTCAGGCCGACGCGCACCACTCGAATCGTTTGAGCGACCGCCTCCACGGCGTGGTCCTGGCCTACCACCCGCTGTCGCAGGTAGGACTCCATTTCGAGCAGTCGGGTGGTTTCTTCCTGAGTCATTCGCTGCACAGGAATACCGGTCCAATCGGCAACCACCTCGGCGATCACGTCGGCATCGACCTCGAATGCGGCCCTCTCACCCACGGTGAACACGCCCGAGCGGGTTTTGACGCGGGCAGCTGCTTCATCGATGAGGTCGATGGCCTTGTCGGGCAGATTGCGATCGGGCAAAAACCGAACCGAAAGTTTCACCGCCGTCAACAGGGCCGGATCGGTAAACTTGACTCCGTGGTGGGTTTCATAGCGCCCGCGCAATCCCTTAAGGATTTCCAGAGCGTCGGCTTCCGAGGGCTCTCCCACCAGGACGGGCTGAAAGCGACGCTCGAGAGCAGGGTCGGCCTCGATGTATTTGCGATATTCGTCGGTGGTGGTGGCGCCCAACACGGGAAAATCGCCTCGTGCCAGAGCCGGCTTGAGAATGTTACTGGCATCCATGCCTCCCCGCGAGTCACCAGCCCCGACCAGTTGATGAATTTCATCGATGAAAAGCACGATACGGGGGTCGGCCATGGCTTCCTGGACGACTCCCTCGAGGCGCTCCTCAAATTCGCCGCGATGCTTGGCGCCGGCTACCATGGACGAGAGGCTGAGGTCGAGCACGCGCCGGTCCTTGAGCAAATCAGGCACGCTGCCCTCGGCGATGCGCAGCGCCAGGCCAAAGACCACCGCCGTTTTGCCCACCCCGGGCTCGCCGATCAGCACGGGATTGGACTTGGTTTTACGGGTGAGGATCTGGAGAACGCGACGAACCTCATCGTTGCGACCGATGACCGGATCGACCTTGCCCTGGCGGGCTAACTCGACCAGGTCGCGGGCATACTTGCTGAGGAATTTTTCTTTGCCGCCGCTCTTGCCTGGAGCGGCCGACGCTTCACCAGAACGGTCTTCGCCACGAGCGCCCGCCTCAGCCGAGGCGGGAATCGCGGCAGCGCTGGCACCGCCCAGCAATTCTGTTCTGCAGGCCTTGAGATCGTTACCTTTGGCTGTCAAGATACGCGCTGCGACACCACCGGCTTCGAGCAATATCGCCGACAGAATGTGCTTGGGCTCGACTCGCACGGACTTCTGGTTTTCGGCTTCTTCCTGGCACAGCTTGGTGATCACCCGGCGCAGGCGAGGCGACTCGATCATGCCCTCCCAGATCGGGACTTCATCCCCTTCGGGCACCCAGCGCAAGATTTCTTCTTCCAGGGCCGGCAGCTGAAATCCGCGGCGCGATAACCAGCGTGAGCAATCTCCGTCGACCTGACAACAAGCATAAAAGAAGTGCTCGGTGCTGAGGTAGTGGTGCTTCCAGCGCCGCGACAGGTCGGCGGCCAGGGTCTTTACCTCTTCGCTACTTTTGCTCCAGTGCAGTGCCACCGCTAACTCCTCAGGCCCTTGGCATCACCGGTAAGGGTAAGGCGGGCCACACATTCGACATGATAAGTTTGGGGGAACATGTCCAAAGGTTGAATTTCCTGAGTCTGATATCCCAGCCCGCCCAAGATTTGAAGGTCCCGGGCCAGTGAAGCAGGATTGCAGGATACATATACCACCCTGGGGATGCGCATTCGCCCCAGAACCTGGAGAACCTCGGTGTCGCAACCTTTGCGTGGCGGATCGAGCAGGGCCAACTGAAAGCGCTGTCCCTGGCGGTAGAGCTGAGGCAACACTTTCTCTGAAGCCCCGGCGATGAAGTCGGTGTTCTTCAGTTCGTTGAGGTCGCTATTGACCACCGCATCCTCGATGGCTTCTTGCGAGATGTCCACTCCCAACACCCTTTTGGCCCGCTTGGCCATGTGCAGGCTCAAAGAGCCCACGCCGCAGTAGAGATCGACGGCGGTATCCTTGGACCGCAGGTCGCAGTAGTGCTCCAGGATGTCATAGAGTTGAAGAAGACCGCGCGTATTCACCTGAAAGAAACTGGTCGGTGAAATCTGAAACTTCAATCCCGAGACCTCTTCAACCAGATGATCTTTGCCCCAGAGTAACTGGGTGCGCGTGCCCAAAATCACGTTGGTCTGGTGGGGATTCAAGTTCATCAACACGCCGCGCAACTGGGGCACTCGTCGGCGAACATGATTGAGAAACTCCTGAACCTGAGGAAGGCGAGGCTGAGCAGCGACCACCACCAGCAGAACTTCACGGGTGCTGTAACTGGCCCGGGTGACCAGATAGCGAACCAGGCCCGAACCGTCCTTCTCATTGTAGACCGGCCACTGTAGCCTCTCCATCGCCTCTCGCGCCGCCTGCAGCACACGGTTATTGAGCGAATCCTGGATCAGGCACTCATCGACCTTGACCACCCGATGCGTGCCCTGGGCATAGAGCCCGATGAAGTGGCGAAAGCGTTCTTTTCCCTGCCCCACCTTGGTTCCCGGCGGCAAGTAGGGCTTGACCGACACGACCGACTGGACTTTATTGCGATAGTGCCAGGGGTCTTCCAAACGGCGACAGGGATGAACCTTCACCGGCCCCAGCCCGGTGAGATGTTCCAGGGAATCTTTGACGATTTTGGTTTTGTAGAAGAGCTGAGCATCATAGTCGATGTGCTGCAACTGGCAACCACCGCACTGGTGATACACCGGACAGGGCGGCGCGATGCGTCGAATAGAAGGCTTGATGATGCGGTTGATGCGAGCCCGCCCATAGTTCTTGCGCAGCTCCACGACCTCGACTTCAAGCTCGTCACCGGGTGCACCCTGAGGCACGAAGAGAACAAAATTGTCGACTCTCCCGACCGCTTCTCCCCCGGTCGTAACGTCCTCGACCTTGAGGGTGGTGCGGGAACCAATCTTAAGGGGTTCTCCCATCAGGCCGCCATCGATTCGAATTGATGGGAGGTGCGTTCTCGCGGGGCTTCACAGTTCCTGTCGAGAGGGGCTCGGGGCCTTGGGCCCCGAAGGACTGTGGATGAGCCTTCATCTGTCCCTGCAATCCTCCCACGACGCACTGCGCGAGTGCCTGAGCAGCCTGCGCGAGGCCCAGCGCGAGAGCGAAGCCATTGAAGACGAAGGTCGTTCCTGCGTGGCTCCCAGTGGTGAACTGGAGCGATTGGTTTCGCAATGCCAGGCCATGCTGCGCAAACTTGACCAGTGGCAGATGCGATTGTAAGGTAGCTCAGACATGTTCTTCAATCTGGGCGGACAGGAGTTCTTTTTGCTCGGCCTGGTGGCGCTGTTACTCTTTGGCCCGCGTCGCCTTCCTGAACTGGCACGCGCCTTTGGAGAGGCGGTGGCCAATTTCCGTGAAGCCAGTCGCCAGGTCAGTCATGAGTTTCGCCGCCAGCTGGAGGAAGAAACCTCGCCACCGGCTCCGCCGCCCCCGAGCATTCCCGCCGAAGTGTTGATGCCACCTGCCGCACGACCGATGACGACAGACGGAGCCGATGAGGAAGAAACTGCAGGTGAAGCTCTGCCCGACGAACAGGACGAGCGCCCCCCCGCCCTCGACGTGGCCTGAGTTAATCCAGCAAACCTTCCAGGATCTTCAGCACATCCTTGGGTTCAGGACGCTCCAGCACAACAATGGATGAATGTTGTACAACCAGGTAGGGGCGACCCCTGAACTGAACCTCAATCGCCTCTTTGCGCAGAAAAAAAGCCAGATCGCCAGCCTGGGCCTGAAGGGGAAGAAAACGCACGGCATCGTGGGGCTTGCGCCAGGGCTCATCGGAATATTCAGGGTTGGCCATCAGGTAACCCGGCCCCACCTTCACCACGCGCCCCCTGCGAACCCTATCTTTCTCGACCACCGATGCCGGCAAGACGATGCCAGACTGGGTCAACTGTTCATCGTCCTCGGGTTCAATCAGGACGCGGTCTCCCACTAAAATCAATTCACTCACCCGGGCAGCTTCTGAGAGAAAGCGCCAATCCCTGGAACCCTTTTGTATAATTTTTGTCAAACAACACACCAAAAACTTGACATCAACCTATACAAACCCTATACTTCGACTCACGCCCCTCGGGGCCATCATCCACAGTGCCGGACTCCCGCGAGGTTGCCGGCGCAGCCTAGGAGCATTATGTTTTCCAAGGAAATCCTCGCATGCGAAGCGCCTCATCGCATGGACCACCAGTCAGGCATTCCCCTCAACGAACAGATCAAGCGACCGCGGCCAGCCTACCTGTTCGCCAATACTGCCGGCAGCAAACCGAGCTTTCGTCGCCACTACGATCGAGACTTCCGACCCGACGACCGCTATTTACGCGACCTCCCGGACATGACCGAAACCGTGGGGGGCATCGACGGCTCCGACGTAGCCATCCAGCAGGTCGGAGTGAGCGGTTTCCGTATGCCACTGCAGGTAGCCACCCGTGACGGAGGACAGCGAGAGTTAGAAGCCCGGATTACCGGAACGGTCTCGCTGGAGGCCGGCAACAAGGGCATCAACATGAGCCGCATTTTGCGCAGCTTTTACTCCCACCGCAGCGAGGTGTTCGATCTTCACACCCTGAGTCGCATCCTCGAAACCTATCTCCGAGAAGTTGGCACCCTGCAGGCTCGACTCAAGGTGCAGATGAGCTATCCGATGCTGCTCAAAAGCCTGCGTTCGGGCATGGAAGGGTTTCAGTATTACTCGGTGGCCTTCGTCGGCTGGCTCGAGGCCGGTGGCCGGCTACGCCGCTTTCTCGAACTGGACTTTGTCTACAGCTCCGCCTGCCCGTGTTCGGCCGAGCTGGCCGAACACGCCCGTGAAACGCGAGGGGCCTACGCCATTCCCCACAGCCAGCGCTCGAAGGCGCGAATCAAAGTGGAAGTCAAACCGGGAACCGACCTGCACATCGAGGAGCTGGTAGAAATGGCGCGCCAGGCCCTGCAAACCGAGACCCAGGTGCTGGTAAAGCGTGAGGACGAGCAGGCCTTTGCCGAAATGAACGGCGCCTACGTCAAGTTCGTCGAGGATGCCGCCCGACTGGTTCATCAAGTTCTCGATCGTGAGCCGCGCATCTGCGATTTTCAGGCGGCCTGTTCACACCTGGAGTCACTGCACAGCCACGACGCTGTCTCGGTGATTTGTAAGGGCGTGCCCGGTGGTTTTCGGGCAGACTTTATGGAGTTCTCAGAGCTCGTCTGCTGAAGCGTCGGGCATAAAACGTCTGGCCGCGCTCACGGCCAGACGATCGCAGGCCTCGTTGTGTTCGTGGCCTGCGTGTCCCTTGACGTGCACCCAGTTCACTTTATGGCCTTGCATGGCTTCCAGCAGCTCTCGCCAGAGGTCCTGGTTTTCCACGGGCTTCTTGGCGGCGGTCCGCCAGCCGTTCGCCTTCCAGCGCTCGATCCACTTTTGTCGAAAGGCGTTGACCACGTAGCTGCTGTCGCTGTGGAGATCGACCTGCACCGGCCGCTTGAGAGCCTGCAGGGCGCGGATCGCTGCCATGAGTTCCATGCGATTGTTGGTCGTCAGCGGTTCTCCGCCGCAAATGTCTTTACTGCGACCACTGCGAGCGTCGATGAGCCGCGCCGCCCAGCCCCCGGGGCCAGGGTTGCCTTTGCATGCGCCGTCGGTGAAAACGACGACTTTATGGGGTGCTTCGCTCATGCAGCAGGGGCCGAACAAACTCGGTGACAAAGGGTATCTGGCAACGCTTTCCAAGCCAGGCGCTGACCGTGGCGTAGACGACAACTCCGAAGCCGATCCACTCGGCCAGCTTGAGAAACGGATAGAGCAACAGCCCGAACAGCCCCAGTCGGCCGATGACGGCCCCCAGTGTCCACAGGCTGACCCCACCCCAAAAGAGAGTCAGACCGAGGACCAACCCCTGGAACATGTGGTAGCGCAGATACTCGCTCTTTTGCTGACGAGCCGAAAGCATAAAGACAGGAAAGGCCACGTACCAGTAGGGATAAGCCAGCGCCGAAAAAAGTCGATCCTCGGCCGAGGGCTGCTCGACCGAGGAGGAAGGCTGGGACTGCTCCATGGTCGAGCTAAACTCCCACCGGCGTGCGTTTGAAGTGAGGAATGATGTGCTGACCATACTCGGCAACGATTCGCTCCTCATCACCACACATCAAATAGATGTTGAACTGCGTGACGCCGGCCGCTTCGAGCTCTTTGAGTTTCTCAACATGCTGCTCGATGCTGCCCAGCACCGAAAAACTGTCGATGACGTCGTTGGAGATGAAGTCCAGATGATCGGCGTCCTTGTCGGCGTGGTGTTTGTAGTCATAGCCCTTGCGCCCCGCGATATAGTCGGTAAGTCGTTTGGGCACGCTGCCACCCTCGCGGCCGTAGCGCTCCACGAGGTCAGCCACGTGGTTGCCCACCATGGCCGGGAACCAGCGAGTCTGCTCTCTCCCTTTCTCGATGGGGCCGACCCAAACCGGAGCCGCCGACATAATCCGCAACGCGCTCTCGGGCCGTCCGGCCGCCCGGGTGGCTTCCTTCGCCTGATCGGTGAACCACTTGACCAACCAGGGATCACCGATTTGCAGGATCAATCCGTCGGCGTGCTTGCCTGCCATAGCCAGGGCCTTGGGCCCATAGGCAGCCACCCAACAGGGCATCTCGTGGCCCTTCGTCCAGGTCAACTCCTGAGACTTGCCGAGATACTCGACAGGCTTGCCCGCGACCATCGTTTTCACGAAATGATTGAAGTCAGCCATTTCCTCGAGACTGCTGGGCTTGAAACCCAGCAGGCGCCGGGAGCTATCGCCGCGACCCACACCCAGGTCGAAACGCCCGTCGCTAATGTCACACATGTTGGCAAAGACACTGGCAGCCACGGTCCAATCGCGAACCAGGGGGTTGGTCACACAGGGACCATAGCGCAGCCGCTTGGTCTCTCGCATACACACCGCCATGGTGGTGTAGCACTCCCGCCACAGGACGTGCGAATCGAAGAACCAGGCATAGTCGAATCCGGCGACTTCAGCCTGCTTGCACAGAGCGACGGTGCGCTCGAGCGGGATGTCTCCCTTGAAGGTAATGGCAAATTCCACGCGATGGCCTCCCCAGGTCCAATTTCAAGCCGGAAACTTAATGAAACCGGGCCCTAAGTCCTGCCGGCCAGTTGTCGGGCCCACTCGTACACCTCGGCGTAGCGACGGGCCGACGGACCCCAACTGAAATCTCTCGACATGGCCCTACCCACAGCCGCTCCCCAAAACTCAGGCCGACGGTAGTCGCGCAGCGCTCTTCCAAGGGCGTGCAGCATCGCCCCTTTCTCGTAGGGACCAAATTGGTAGCCTACGCCTTCAGGGTGGGAACAGTCGAGCACCGTATCCATCAGCCCCCCCGTGGCCCGCACAACCGGCAAAGCGCCATAACGCATGGCGATCAACTGGCTGATGCCGCAGGGTTCGAAGCTAGAGGGCATGAGGAAGATGTCGCTGGCGGCGTAGACCAGGTGAGACACCTCATTGTTGAAGCCGATCCAGTTGGCAATGCGATCACCGTGGTAATAGGTGGCGCTGCGGAAAGCGTTCTCGTAGTCGGAATGCCCGGAGCCCAGGACCATGAACTGGGCATCGGTCAGGGCCCAGATGTCGCCCAGCGACTCGACAATCAGGCGGATACCCTTTTGATCGTCGAGCCGCGACACAACTCCGATCAACGGAACGTCAGGGTCGACCCGCAACCCCTGACGACGCTGCAACTCCATCTTGCAGCGACGTTTGCCCTCGCGATGATGAACATCGTAACGAGCCGGCAAATGGGGGTCGGTGGCGGGGTTCCAAATCTCGGTGTCGATGCCGTTGATGATCCCCACCAGGCGATGGTCGCGCTGACGTAGCAACCCGTCCAACCCAAACCCATACTCCCGTCGTTGAATCTCGTGGGCATAGGTGGGGCTGACGGTAGACACGATATCGGCCGCGTAGATCGCCTGCTCCATCAGATTGAGGATGCCCTGAGCATCGTAGACGCCGAGCAGAGGCCACTTGGAATTGGCGCACATCCCCTGGTGAGCCATATTGTGAATCGTGAACACCAACCCTCCCCGATTGGGAGCCGCCCAGTGCAAACGAATGGCCGCAGCCGCGTGCCAATCGTGGGCGTGGATCACATCCGGTTGCCAACCCGATAAACGGCAAGCCTCGAGTGCAGCTCGGGCAAAGAGCACAAAACGCTCGGGGTCGTCATCATGGCCATAGGCCGATGAGCGGGAACCAAAAAAGCGCTCATTCTCGATAAAGAAGTCGGTGTTGTTGGCCGCCAGAACCTGGCAGTACTCCTGACGCCAGTCCATATGCACTGGAAAGGCCTCCATGGCCCGACTCATCTGATAGCGACCGGGATCGATGCAGCCGTAGCGAGGCAGCATCAGCTTCACATCGATCCCCAGCTTACGGAGGGCCTGGGGCAGAGCACCGGCGACATCACCAAGACCGCCGACTTTGACATAAGGAGTGGCTTCAGCAGCCAGGAACAGCACTTTCATGGGGCTGCCCTTCTCGTTCAGACCGTGCGGTCCTGGCGATGCTGCTGTTCGAGAACCCGACGGGCGGCTTCCAATTCTTTGATAAGCACCTCCCAGTCGGGGCGTTCACTGCGTAGAAAAGCCTGCAGTGAAGTGGCCCCCACACTGCCTGCCAACTCGTGCAAACGCTCGAGCAGTTCGCGACCGTCCTGTCCCTCCTGCTGGGCCGAACGCGCCTGCTGGAGCAGTTGGGGTCCTTGCTGCAGGAAGTTTTGCACAATGCGGTCGGCCAGGGCACGCCCGCCCTGAACATAAAGGCGCGCCAGAGCCGTCGAGTCGAGCATCTTGGTGCTCAAGGGCTGAGCCAGAGAACGCAGGGCTGGGCGCAGCCTGGAAGGCACAAAGGGCTCGATCAAGGTGCTCTCCTCATCGAGCACGGCCAACCAGGACTCTCGGCTGGCCGCATCGAGGCTATTCTGACTCAGGGCCACCCAGGGACCCGGAGGCAGGGCGCTGGGCGGCGCCTCGGCCCCGATAACCCACAATTGAACTCGCGTCGGCCGGTCCTGAACCTCGTAGCCCTCACCACTCAACCACTCGAGCAGCCCTTCAAACGGAGGCGCGCCACCTAGGTGTAGCGGTCTCAATTAAGCGCTCTGTTCCTCGATGCTGGGAGGAGCCTCTTCCTCGCGGGAACGCCGCCAACGTACTCCCCGAAGATTCTTTTTGACCCGTTTTCTGGGTGCCGTCGGGGCCCGAAGTGCCTGCTCTGGAAGGTGGGCCTGACGATGAACTCGGACCACCTTCACCCCGGCGCTCCAGTGCATCTGCTCGTCTCGAGAGTCCAGCCGGACATCCAGGCTGGCGGCGTCGATTTCCATGTAGCGACCGAGCACCTCCAGCAAATCTCGCCGCATCGACTCGGACAGGCCGGGGGCCACGCTGCAACGATCACCCACCAGGGCATTCTTCAGACGCTGGCGAGCCGCATCCCGGGAAACATCCTTGGGACGCCCCCCGAAGAGTCGCTGCAGCAAGGGAATACGCATCAAAAACTCCACGGCTCCTCCTAGTGACTGGCTTGACTGCCGAGATTGACCGTAAACATTCGGCGAATTCGGGTCATCAACCCGGGTTGTTCGGGCGCATAGGCCGGTGCTCCCGGATCCATGAGCCTTTGAATGACCTGACGGTAGGCCAGACCGGCCTTGCTCTTGGGATCGAGCACAGCCGGTTCTCCCTTGTTGGAGGCGTGCACAATGCGCTCATCCTCAGGCACCATGCCGATCAACTGCAGATTGAGAATATCCTGAACATCCTCGACCGAGAGCATCTGTCCGCGCTGGGAGACGTTCGGCTTAAAGCGGTTGAGCAGCAAGCGAATCGGCTGAATCTCGGCCGCCTCGAGCAGCCCTACGATGCGGTCGGCGTCGCGCACGGCACTGACTTCAGGGTTGGTCACGACGATAGCTTCGTCGGCACCGGCGATGGCGTTCTTGAAACCCATCTCGATGCCGGCGGGACAGTCGAGCAACACGTAGTCAAAGGCCTGCTTGAGCTCCTCACACAGGGCCTTCATCTGTTCAGGCTTGACGGCGTCCTTATCGCGAGACTGAGCCGAAGCCAGGATCTGCAGATTCTCGAAGCGCTTGTCGCGGATCAGCGCCTGTCGGAAACTGCGACACTTCCCCTCGACCACGTCGACAAGGTCGAAGACGATGCGATTCTCGAGCCCAAGCACCAGGTCCAAATTTCGCAGTCCGATGTCGGTGTCGACCAGGACCACCGATTTGCCGGCCTGAGCCAGCCCCGATCCCAGATTGGCGGTAGCGGTGGTCTTACCCACCCCGCCCTTTCCGGAAGTGATCACGATGACTCTACCCATGTTGCTCACGTTGCTTTCTCCTTATCGGGCTAGCGCTGGTTCGAAATGAAGTTGGTCTTTGGCGCAGGTTACTTTAAAAGCACCTGGCAACTTGTGGCCCACATTGCCGACATCTCCGGTCCACAGTCCGTCGGCGATGCGAAGCACGGTGGGGTGAAGGGACTGGCAGTAGATCTGGGCCTCGGAGTTGCCGGCACAGCCGGCGTGAATGCGCCCCCGAACCGTGCCCAAGACGAGCACATCACCGTCGGCCTCCAATTCGGCTCCAGGATTGAGGTCGCCCCAAAGCACGATATGCCCGGGATAGACCGCCTTCTGACCGGAGCGCAGTGTGCGCTTAATGTACAGAGTGGCTTCCTGTTCGCGCTCTTCGGGGGCTGCCGGGGGCTCGACGGCGGGCGCCTCGGAAGTCGGCTCGGCTTGAGCCACTTCCTCGACCGGCTCGGAAACGTCTTCGTCCCGCAACCGGCGCGGCGGACGCTGACGCAACTGCCGTCCCTGATGATGGGCCAGCCCCAAACGACCAATGATCGCCTTGTGACCGGCAGCTTCGGCCACGGTTCGGGTTTGCAACGAGGTGCTGAGTACCCCGACCAGAGCTACTTTCTGTTCCTCGAGTACCTGAAGGAGACGCCGAAAGCCCGCTTCATCCAATTCGCGCCAGCCGAGATCGAGAGAAACCTGGGCCCCTTCGCCGAGAAACCCCCGACTTTCGCCGAGGCGTGCCGCCACCTGATCGAGCAAACTCTCCAGGTCGACATCCTCGCGAACGCACAGCATCAGGCCATGGCGAGTGCCTTTGAGAACCACCCCGTGCTCGACTGCCATCATCATAAGATTGAATTATTCTCAAGCCCCAGGAGGACTCCTGCAAGCCGACCAGGACGAACCACAAAGAGGGGTATTCTGGCGAAAGCGAGAGCAAAAGTGTAAACATCAGAACGCGGATCGAGAATTTTCGAGTATGAGAAGAAAACCTAACCAAAGGTTGCTTTCCCGAGAAGCAAATGTGTTAGATGATGTTGACGAAGATCAAACACCTAATTGTTTGCAGCGGAGGACCGTAACAACATGGCTTTTGGAGTAAACTCGCCCGGATTCGGTTTCGGGTTCACCGGAGTTCAAAACTTTGGGGGAGTCGGGCTTCCGCCCGCGGGAGTGCCGATCCAGCAGTTTGCCAACACGCCCGTTCAGTTATTTCAACTGACTCAACTGCTCGGCACCATGCTCAACGCTCTGTCGCAACTGCAGCAAGGCTATCAGGGCCTGCTCGGTGGAGGGTTCCCGCAGCCTTTTCCTCAACCGCAGCCCTTCCCCCAACCGTTCCCGCAGCCGTTCCCGCAGCCTCAGCCCTTCCCCGGGCCCGGCTACGGAGGTGGCTTCCCACAGCCCTTCCCCCAGCCGTTCCCTCAACCCCAACCCTTCCCCCAACCGTTCCCGCAGCCTTTTCCTCAGCCGCAGCCCTTCCCACAGCCCACGGGCCAGGTGGATCCGCGCTTCCTCAACTGGCAGGACAAGGCGGCCGTCGGTCAGTCCAATCAAGTCAGCAATGCCGAGCGCACCAGCATCTCCAAACTGAACGACGATCAGCGCGCCGTGCTGCACCTCTGGGGTCGCCAGATCACGGCCGGCGGGAAACAGGATGGCAGCATCTACTTCAACGTGCTCAACGACCGCGAGGGTAAATTCACGCCCGCTGAACACGCTCTGGTTCGCCGGCTCTACGATTGGGAGATGCGCACCTTCGGTGGCGTTACGGGCAAAGGCCTCGACGCGAATTTCTTCCAGTTGATGGGTCAAATGACGGGCGAAGACATGTCGGCTCGCTACATGAACACCCCGGTCAACTTCTCCAATGGTCGCGGCGTCGACCTGAGCCTCCAGGCCACCGACAACAACGGACTGGGCAGCTTCGCCAACACGGTGTTGCGCCTCTGGGGTCACGACCGCCTGGACAACGGCGCCAACGACGGCACGATTTTGCAGCTCACGCTGCAAAACCCCAACGCCTTCGATAAGGATCTGGCCACCAAGGACCGTGGCACCTTGGAAGCACTGCTGGCAGCCGATGCTGCCGATGGCAAGGTCGACGGCAGCTCGCTGGCCAATGCCTTCCGTCAGACGCTCGACCAGGTCTACCTGGGTGGGCAGTCGGGCAGCGCCCAGCAAGTGCTCGGCCAGGCCGGCATCAGCGTTGGCCAGGTGGGCTCGATTCTCGACCGCATCAAGAACACGCCCATCGCCGGTATCCCGCCCGGAGTTGACATCACCAACATCGCCAACATCGGTCGGTGTCCGGTGCTCAACTCCTCGGTCACTCAACAGAACATCCAGTTCCGCCAGTAACCGGCACGAACCCAAAAAGGGGCCGACGCTCTCGAGCGTCGGCTCTTTTTGTTTAGGGAGTCGGTGCCCAGAAGGCGGGCTCAATAGCATCAGCGATCCATTGATGGCCGCGGGCGTCAGGATGCCCATCGCCCGCAATCCTTGGCAGCGGCTTCGATTCCGCCTGCCGCCAGGTGCGCACGCCACCGGCGGCGAGTCTCGACTTCAACTCCTCGGCCCAGCCAAAGCGGTAACGAACGGCTACGGTTAGCGGACAGGAGCCAAATTCCCGATCCAGAGCCCGCTGGGACTCGAGCAGCACTGCCACCAGCAAATCCTTGGCTTCGGAATCGGGAACGTCTTCATCGGGCGGGGCCAGATAACGATGCAGTCCCCAACCGGCCAGCGAATAGCAGGCCAGGAATTCCCACGGGGTCATGGTTTCGCCAAAGCTACCCAGGCGAACCAGTTGCGAACCCTGAAGCCGGTAGCGCGAAAAGCCGCCCCCCCAGCCGCCCACCACATACCAATGGCCTTGCAGCCGATAGGTGTGGGAGCTGATGAGAAAATAGCAAGCCTGTGCAGGGGCTAGGACCACTTCCTGCGACAGTCGGCGAGAGCGAATCTGGTCGAGCATCTGGGCGGGTCCATAACCCGAAACGCCATAGTTATAGACGGCAACCTCGGGATGACGCGCTGCCAGTACAGCAGGCCAGGTTTCGTCGCCTTCCACCCCCTCCCCCATAGTGACCGAGCAACCGAAGCAAAGCAGCGAACGGCTGGCCTGAGGGCGAGGGACCATCCAGCGCCGACCATATTCGTCAAATCGATAGCGAACTCGATAGAGTGTCCGGCCCTTGCAAACTTTTGCCACCAGGTGCTCCCGATTGGGTAGAGGCTGGTATCCCAGCGGGTAGCCAAAGGAATAGATTTCCCTTGCCCGGGCCCCGGTCAGGTAGGGGCGCTGATAGGCCATCCAGAGAACCCCCGGAAGGGCGCCCAACAACAAAGAGCCGAGCAGCAGTCGGGCGCGCGGCGGAAGCCACACCGAAACCCCTGCCAACACCCCCACCTGCAGAGGCAAGCAAATCCAGAGAAAGGCAAAAGGAGGCTGAGAGGTCAGCGGCCAGTAACTCCAGCCAAGCCCCGCAGCGGCAAAAGAGAAACCGCTTAGCCACAGCAGCCAACGTTTCCAAGCCGGCCACCTCGAAGGACGACCGGCGGCCAGGCCAACCGCGAGAATCAGGGCACAGGCCAGCAACCAGAAGAATTCTCCCCCTGACGGATCGTAGGCACGCCAAAATTTCAGCACGGCACCGGGCTCTTGGGGTAGTCAACCGAGACCAGAAACAGTCCCTGAGGAGGGGCGGGCGGTGCGCTCTGCTCGGCGTCGCCGCTTTGCAAGATGGTGTAGGGGCGGTCGAGAGGCCACTCACCACTGCCCACTTTCACGAGATTGGCCACCAACTGGCGAACCATGCGGCGTAGAAAAGCGTTGGCCTCGACCTCAAAACAGAGCAGGCCGCTCAGTTGCCCAAAAGGGCCCTGAGTCGTGCGGGGGCTCAGCACATCCTGCCTGATTTCAATTCGCAGCAGCTCCCGTAGGCGACTTTCACCAGGCTCGGGCTGACGTGTGTAAGCCGAAAAGTCGTGGGTTCCCAGCAGTGGGCGAGCAGCCAGCCGCATATCCTCGATCTGAAGCGAACCCGGATAACACCAGCAAAGGCGCGACCAGAACGGACTGGGCCCTGATTCCGGCAGCAGATAGTAGTGATAGAGGCGTCGCCGAGCTGAAAAACGAGGATGGAATCCGGGTTCGGCTGGCTCGAGTGAAACCACCTTCACGGCCGGGTCGAGCAAAGCCGAAAGCCCGCGAAACATCTTCTCCGCCGGCAGCAAACTGCAAGTCTCAAAGAGCACCACCTGACCGGTAGCGTGAACCCCCTGGTCAGTGCGCCCTGCCCCCCAACACCGCACCGGTTCGTTGAGCAAAACGCCGAGCTTGACCTCCAACTCTTCCTGAACGGTGCGCTGGCGGGGCCAGAGACGAGGATTGCCCCGGCGACGGGGCCGCTCGGCCTCGGACTCACGGGAAGTCAGGCGCTGAAAGCCGCGAAACATTCCCCCGTCGTACTCGATCAGCAATCGATACCGCTTCAAGCGTGTTCACTCCAGAGCAACCCGATGCAGCCCACCACGACCAGCAGCAAGGCCAGAGTGTCGCTCCCTCGCCAGTGCAGCGGGTGAAGGCGAGTGGCAGGCTGCTCGGACAGGCCATAGCCTCGAGACTCGAGGGCCACCGCCAGCTCTTCAGAGTAGCGAAAGCAACGGACCAGCAGCGGCGTGAGCAAACCCAGCAGGGTTTGCAGACGCCCCAACCAGGGACCCTCGTTCCAGGTGGCACCTCGTGATAGCTGGGCTTTGAGCAAGCGCTCACCCTCCAGAGCCAGCACCGGGATAAACCGCCAGGCCAGTGTGAAGGCCAGCGCCAGGTCGCGACGAGGCAGGCCCAGACGACCCAGCGGCCACAGCATCCATTCCAGGGCGTCACACATAGCGATGGGCGAGGTGGTCAGCACCAGCAGTTGAGCCAGCAAAGCCAGTTGCAGGAGGCGCAGAGCCAGAGAGCCGCCGGCTTGCAAACCTTCCAGGCTCAGCCAGCCCCAGTGCGGGGCTGGCCCCCAGCCGGCCTGAAAGACAAGGCTGAGCGCGGCCAGTGGCAACATACCCGCCAGCGCCGGCAGATACAACTTGCGGGAAATGTCAGCAGACCAGGGAACCATCACCAATCCGAGCGCCAGCAGAATCAGGACCAGAGGACGCTCGAGCATGAACAGACTGGCCGTGAGCAGAAACAGTACCAGCCACTTGCAGCGGGGGTCGAGTCGATGCACCCAGCTGTGCCCCGGACAGTACTGACTATAGACCAGGGCGGAAAACACTTACTCTTCTTCGCTGAGTTGGCTCAATTTCTGCGACTTGAGGTAGGCCGCCCGCACCGCCTGGGAAAGCACCGTGCGCAGCCCGCCCTTCTCCAGGTAGTAGAGAGCGTCGGCGGTGGTTCCACCCGGCGATGTGACCAGGTTACGCAGGTCGGCCAGATGCAGATCACTCTGCAAGGCATATTCGGCGGAACCCTTGATGGTTTGTACCACCAGGTCTTTGGCCATCTGACGGCTGAATCCCAGGTGAACGCCCGCATCGATCAGGGCTTCCATAAAAAGAAAGACGTATGCCGGCGCCGAACCGGATAGGGCGGTAGCCATATCGAGCATCTCCTCGCGCTTGACGAAGTGCTCGCTTCCCAAAGCCTGCAAAACGCTGCGGGCGACCTCGAGCTGAGGGTCGCTGACATCCGGGGTTGCACACCAAACACTCACGCCCAAGCCCACTTGAGCGGGCGTATTGGGCATCACTCGCACCACCCGTGGGTGGGAGGTTCGGCGCACGATGTTGCCCGTGGTCACCCCCGCCATAATCGAGAGCAGTAACCCCTCCGTGGGCATCACACCGCACAGTTGCTGAGCAACTTCGGAGAACATCTGGGGCTTGATGGAAAGCACGCCGACTTCGGCCCCCCGTAGAGCCTCGGCATTACTCGGGGTGGTCTCGACACCGTATTGCCTGTGCAGCTTCTCCAACCTCTGGGGCTGAGGATCGGCGCAGCAGATGCGGCCCGGGTCGATCTGCTTGCGCTGCAGCAACCCCTTGATCATGGCCTCAGCCATGACTCCGCTCCCAATGAAAGCCAGTCGACGTATCGTGCTCATCTCGTCAGCTTTGAGGCCGAAACAAGGCCACCTCCTCCAAGGGGGTGCGGGCCGACTAGCGAACGCCGCAGTGACTGGGGAGAAAGAGAAGCAAGCTTGGACCGTCACGTTGTTATCATAGGGGCCGGCCCGGGTGGGTTAGCTGCTGCACTGCAGCTCGCTCACGCAGGCCTCAAAGTTACTATCCTGGAGCGCCAGCCTTACGTCGGGGGTCGCACTTCGGCCCTGCGCGACCAGGGATTCACCTTTGACCGCGGACCCACGTTCTTTCTCTATCCACGCATCCTCGAAGAGATCTTCTCCAGCCTGGGGCGCGATCTGTATCAAGAAGTCCCGATGCGACGACTCGACCCCCAGTATCGACTCGTCTTCGGTTCGGGAGGCAGCATCGATGCCACCCCCAATGTCGAGGAATTGCAGCGCCAGGTTGCCGCCTTATGCCCGCGGGATGCGCAGCGTATCGCCGATTTCCTCAAGGACAACCGGGTCAAACTGGATCGATTCGCGCCCATCTTGGAAAACGAAGTTTCTTCCTGGACCCAGCTGCTCAGCCCGGAAATGCTCAAGCTACTTCCGCTGGTGAAGGTCCACAAGTCGCTGGAACAGGACCTCGCCAGCTATTTCAGCGACCAACGAGTGCGGCTGGCCTTCAGCTTTCAAAGCAAATACCTGGGAATGTCCCCCTACCAGTGCCCCAGCCTGTTCTCGATTCTCAGCTTTCTCGAATACGAATACGGCGTTTTCCATCCGCTTGGTGGGTGTGCTCGCGTATCCGAGCGAATGGCAGAAATCGCCCAGGAAATGGGTGTGGACCTGCATCTGGGCGAGGAGGTTCAGGCCCTGAAATTCGAGGGGCGGCGAGTGGTGGGCGCCACCACTTCCAAGGCGCACTACCCTTGCGATGCTCTGGTGATCAATGCGGACTTCAGCCGCGCCATGGTCAGACTGGTTCCCAACCACCTGCGCCCCCGCTGGAACAACCAGAAGCTGGGCAAAACGCGCTTCAGTTGCTCAACCTACATGCTCTACCTCGGGGTACGCGGGCAGCTCGACCTACCCCATCACATGATTTACTTCTCTCGGGACTACCAGCAGAATTTGTGCGATATCACCCAACGCTATCGCCTTTCCGAGGACCCTTCCTTCTACTTGCAAAGTCCATGCAATACCGATCCGTCGCTGGCCCCCGAGGGTTGCTCGACACTCTACTGCCTGATTCCTACCCCTCATCTCCACCCCAATCTCGATTGGAAACGGGAAGCGCCACGCCTGCGAGCCCTGGCCTATCAGCAGATGGCCAGGGTGGGCCTCACCGACCTCGAGTCGCGCGTGGTGGTCGAGCACCAGTGCACCCCGGAAGATTGGGAGTCCATGGAAATCTATCGAGGGGCCACCTTTAGCATGGCTCACACCCTTGACCAGATGCTCTTCCTGCGCCCCCAGAACCGATTCTCAGACCTGCAGGGGGTCTATCTGGTGGGAGGGAGCACCCATCCAGGCAGCGGGCTGCCCGTGATCTACAGCTCCAGCCGTATCAGTAGTCGCGCGCTGCTGAAAGACTTGAACACCGTGGGAGGTCGTCGATGAATCACGTAATCGTTATTGGCTCGGGACTGGCCGGGCTGGCCTCGGCCGCAGTTCTGGGGGCGCGAGGCTACCGGGTAACGGTGGTTGAGAAGAACGACTGGACCGGAGGCAAAGCCTGTCAGCTGGAAGCTGAAGGCTATCGATTCGACATGGGGCCGACGATCCTGACCATTCCTTCGGTGCTCAAGCGCATCTTCGCCGAAGCTGGCGTCGACCTGGCCGAGCGTCTGAACCTGGTGCGACTCGACCCCCAGTGGCGTTGCTTCTTCGAGGACGGCAGCCGGCTCGACCTGGTGGAAAGCCCCGAGCAGATGGCTGCCTCGCTGGAAAAATTCAGCGCCCACGCCCAAGACGCCGACGGTTATCGGGCCTTCCTCAGCGTTTCCGAAGCCTTGAACTCCATTTCTCAGCGTTACTTCTTCTGGCGCCCCGTGGGCGGACTGGGAGATATTCTCGATCCCCAGAGCTGGTTGAGTCTGAGGGGCTGGAGAGACTTTCTCAAAATCCGCCCGGGAAAAACCGTCTTCAACACCGTGAGAAGCCACATCAAGGATCCGCGCGTAGCTCAGATGCTGGATCACTTTGTGCAATACGTGGGCAGTTCTCCGGAAGAATCTCCGGCCGTGCTCTGCGGCATTGCTCACATGCAGACCGATGAAGGAGTGTGGTATCCCATCGGAGGTACTCGAGCGGTTCCGGTGGCCCTGCGACAGCTGGCCGAAGAGATGGGAGTTCAGTTTTTGACCGGCCGTCAGGTTGCTTCCATCGAATTGGAAGGCGACCGCGTACGAGGGGTTCGCCTCGACAATCAGGAGCGGCTGGAAGCCGCCGCGGTGATCTCCAATATGGACGCGGTTCGCACCTTCCGCGAACTGCTGCCGGCGGGGAAGGCTCGTCAGAAGTTCGAAAAACAGCGCAACTATGTCCCGGCCTGCTCAGGCGTGGTGCTCTATCTGGGCCTGAAACGACGATACCCTGAACTGCTTCACCACGACTTTGTCTTCAGCCGCGACCCGGAAGAAGAATTCGACTTTATCTATCGCAAAGGGCAACCGGCTCCCGACCCCAGCCTCTATCTGGCCGCCCCGGCCGTTACCGAACCCGCTGTGGCCCCCGAAGGCGGCGATGCGCTCTATGTGCTGGCTCACACCCCCTACCTGCGCCCCGACCACGACTGGTCCAAAATGCTTCCGCTCTACCGCCAGACCATGCTGGACAAACTGAAGCGCACGGCGGGCCTGAAGGACCTGGAGGACAACATCGCCTTCGAAGCCCACCTGACGCCCCAAGACATCCACGATCGCTATGCCGTGCTGAACGGAGCCATCTACGGGCTGGCCAGTCACGGTTCGATGGGAGCCTTCAAACCCAGCAATCGCACCGACTACCAGGGACTCTATCTGGCCGGAGGTGCGGCCCACCCGGGCCCGGGAATGCCCATGGTGCTCATGTCAGGCTGGATCGCCGCCGATGCACTGCATCAAGACGGTGTGGTGGAGCCCGAACGTCGCCTCGTCAGGGCCTGAAAGAACTGCGCGAACGTACCCGGCCCATGTACTCCCCGAGTCCCTGGGCCAGTCGCTCGGCGATGCCCTGGCGAATCTTAGGATTGGCCAACAAGCGCCCTTCCACCGGATTGGTGAGGAAGGCGGTTTCCACCAGAACCGCAGGCATCGAGGTCAGGCGAAGGACAGCAAAGTTGTTCTGAATCAGTCCGTCCTGTTCAAAACCCAGCGAGGCATCGAGCAGGTCGAGACATTCGGCCAGTGGCCGATCCTGCGACTTGTACCAGTAAATGGAGGAACCCCGCACGGCTGGTGAGATCGAAGCATTACAGTGAATGCTTACAAAGATGTCGGCCCCCATCCGATTGGCCACGTCGGCTCGTGCCTGCAACTCCATCAGGTCAGGAGAGCCGGCATAGGTAACGTCCCGATCGGTCGTTCGAGTCAGCTCAACCTGCCAACCCTGGGACTGAAGAATCTGCATCAAGCGCAGACTGATATCCAGGGTGACGTCCTTTTCATAGACGCCAAGTTCGCGATTTCGACAACCGGGGTCGCCACCACCGTGGCCCGGGTCGATGACGATCTTGCCGCGACCGCCCTGTAAGCCTGCCATGAGGGCAGTGCCCACGAAATCGGCCGGCTTCAAGCTGGCACGAGGTCCAAATTTCAACAGCAACACCCGCGGTTCGTCGCTGCGCTGGTAGAACTCGAAGGCCTCTCCCGGATTCAACTGGCGCTCCCACTGAACGACCGGATAGCTCTCGGTGCGCATTGCACGCACTTCAGCGAGTTCGCTGGTGGTGGCGGGAAAGGCCAGCCGAAACTGTCGACTTTCAGAGTCGTAAGCCCAAAAAAACTGCCGGGGCTGGTCGAAGGTAAACTCCCACCCCTCGCCGGGCACTTCTTTGACCGATAGCAGTCGGGCCGTCTCGGCCTGCGCCACAAAGCTCCGCGGTTCGGGGGCAATCAGCAACTCGCGGGTAAATCCCACTTTGACGCGAGGCGTCCAGAACGGAAGATAGCGAAAATCAATGCGCAGCGGCTCCTCGGCGTTGGCCGGCGGTTGAACCTCCACCTGCGCCTCCCCCAGGCGGAACCGGGTGGGCCCGGCATCCCAGGTGGTGTCCGGCAATTCGAGCCGGACACAGCCCGCGTCGACCTCGATTGCTTTGTGCTTGACCGCAGCCGAGGTGAGCACTCTCAATTCCACGCTCGCAACCGAAACCGGCTCGACCTTCAGCACCCGACTGAGCAGCTTCCAACCCTGCGCGTCTTTGACCGGAGTCAGCGCCAGAGCCTCCAGCAAGGCCGGCAGCTCCATGGCACCCTGGGCACCCTGGGCAAAGAAGGAACCCGGAGCCGGCACCTCCACCCCATTGCGAGTATAGACCCCCAGTCCTTCGGTCCAGGAACTTTCCAGACCCGGCAGATAGACATACAATGTCAGACCGCTGGAGGAGCGCTGGAATCGAGCCAGTGTGCTTTGCAGCAACTTTTGCACCCCGGGGGAATCGAGGTAGACCAGTCGGCGGTCGCCGACGCTGCGCACCTCCAACTCCACCAATTCACCTCGAAATCGATAGGATTCTGCTCCCACCACCGCTGCGAGGCAAATCCAAAAACAGAGCAAATAGCCAATGAGCCGCATTCAAGCCTGTTCGTACCCGACCATGGGCTTCCTGTCGCTCACTTGTTTGGTTCCTGGCGAATTCGTTCAGTGAGGAAGCGTCTGCAAGCCCCAGGAATCGCTGATCGAGTCGCGGTTGCGACCGGCGATCGAGTTCAGATTGTCTTGCAAAGAAGGCAAAATGTGGTTGCCCGACTCATCCATCTCGGCCGGCGTCGGCAACTCCAGGATGAATTCATTGGTGTCGGCCACCTCGGCAAACTCTTCAAGCAGTGCGGGATTGAAGAAGGTTCCAGACTCTTCCCGCATGATATCCAGAGCCCGTTGATAACTGAAAGCCTTACGGTAGGGACGGTTGGTGGTCAGGGCATCAAAGAAATCGGCGATACCGATGATCTGCGCTTCGAAGGGAATCTCGTCGCCAGCCAGCCCATCGGGATAGCCCTTCCCATTCCACTTTTCATGGTGGTAACGCACAATCGGCATGACTTGAGGCCAGGGAAAGGCAACCTCTTTCAAGCTCTCCCAGCCGATCATCGGGTGCCGCTTGATCAGCTCATACTCGCCATCGGTAAGTTTGCCAGGCTTATTGAGCACATGCTCGGGAATTCCGATCTTGCCCACGTCGTGAAGCAGGCCGCCCATTTCGATGCCCTCCACCTGGTCATCGGGCAGCCCGATGTAGCGCGCCAGCATGGCACCGATGGTAGCCACTCGCCAGCTGTGATAGCGAGTATACTGGTCTCGGGCATCGAGCAGACTGGCAAGTGTGCGAACGATGCTCTTAAAGAGCTCTCGGCGTTGCTCGATAAAGCTCTGCAACTCCAGGCCCGTCTGGGCGTGGGTGATGCCTACGGTAGCCAGCAGTTGAAGTGTGGCAAAGCGACTGATGTCGGCCTCGGAGTCCGGGCGAAGCTCGGTGGCTTTGCGGAACATCTGCAAGGCCTGCTCATACTGCCTTCGATACGACGCCAGAGCGCCACTGGTAAAGTATTTCAGAGCGCTATCGCCATGGACCTGAGAGGCTTTCTGATACGACTCGATGGCGCGGTCGTAGTCGTTCAACTGAAAGAGCGTTGCTCCCAGGTAGTAGTGGGCCTCGGCCTCTCGAGGATTGCGCTCGAGCACCTCGGTAAACTGATGTCGCGCCTGATCGAGCTGCTTCTTCTGAAAGTGGGCCATTCCCAGAGCGGTCAGGGTTTTGACGTCATTGGGGTTCTGTTGCAGGGCGTGATTGAAGCACTCAATCGCCTCTTCCACCTGCTCGCAGGCCAGACAGGCCTTGCCGAGCGTGTAGCGGGCATAGGCGTGATTCGGCTCCAATTCCAGACACTTGCGAAGCGGATGGATGGCTTCCATGTACTTCTTGCTGCCCGAAAGCAACACACCCAGGACATAGTAAGCCTCGGACTCGGTGGGATCGAGTTCTACCGTCTTCTGAAGGTGGCGGATGGCCGAAGGCTGGCGGCCGAGGTTCTTGAACAAGAGCCCCAAGGCCATGTGCGCCTCTTTAGACTCGGAATCGAGAGACACCGCCTTCTCATAGGCCTCAACGGCCTCGTCCATGCGGAACTGCTGCTCATAGCAGCGACCGATGCCCAACTGGGCTTCACACGAGGTGGGACGAATGTGGGCAGCCTTTTTGTAGTGCTCAATGGCCTGGTCGAATTGCTGAACCCTGAGGTAGGCTCCGGCGGCCTGAATGTGGGCCTTGTAGTAGCCTGGCTTGTCGTTCAAAGCTTTGGAGAAACAACTCAGCGCCTGGGGTGCCCTTTGATGCTCCAGTAGACACAGGCCCAAAAGGTAGTTGCCATAGGGATCGCGAGGACGATGGTCGAGAAGCAACTTGAGGTCGGGACCGCACTCCTTGCTTCTGCCCAGCATCAGGTTGGCGCGGGTGCGATAGTACAGCGCCCGCTCGAAGTGTGGATTGGCCTTGACGACCTCGCTGAAATAGTGGACAGCAGCCTCGGTTTTCCCCAACAACAGATGGGCGATGCCGAGATTATAGGACTTGAAAATGCTGCTTTCCTTGCTGCGATCATACTGATCCCAACTGGATAGCGTGCCGCGGATCAGCACCTGGCGCGTGTAGTCGATATGCTCCACACAGAGCTCCCCATCCGGATCGACAATCTTTTCCCAGGTTCGAATGGCGGTGTCCCAGTTGCTCAGCCGACTGTAAGCGCAACCCAACTCGAAGGCCGCCTGGTGGTAGTGAGGGTCGATGGTAAGGGCCTTCTCCAGCACCCGAACGGCTCCGTGAAAATCGTCGCCGGCCAGATACACCTTGCCCATCTCATAATAGTTGGAGGTGTCGTTAGGATTTTCACCGGCCTGCTTCTCTAACTGGCGAAGACGCGACTCGTCACCAGGCAGCCGGGTGCGCCTTTCCTCATCAGGCCTAGCCACGAAGGGCCTGCCGATTAGCGCTCATCGCTTTTCCTCAAACGCTGGCTTTGGGCGTCGAGCACCGCGCGCTCTTCCTCGGTAAGTGAAGCCATCCCCTCGCTGCGAAGCTTGTCCAGGATACGATCCACTTCGGCCTCGAGGGGACTGACGGGCGCAGCCTGAAAGGCGGGGCGCAAGGGAGTGACCTTGGCCCCGGAAAAATCGCTGCTAAGGCGTGTTTTGCGCGTCGACTGTTTGGAGCGAGCGAACCAACGCGAATGCATCAACCAGTTGCGTCGCACCATGAGATAGGCCACCGCGATAGGACTGAGCATGGCCGGCCAGTAGGGCGCAGGAAAGGTCGCCAGTACCAGCAGCACCTCGATGGCCAGCATGAAACGAGAAGTGACGGGCAAGATGAGATAAAAGTGAATGATGGGTTGAGTATTGTCCCAGTGGAGAAAGCAGAAGGCCGCGATCAACGTAGCAAAGGGAACAGAAAGCCCCCCCAGCGCAAAGGGAAGCGCGGTCACTGCACTGGTGAGTACCGTGATCAGGCCGGCTACCACAGCAGCCCCGAAGACCAGGCGGTAGAATCGGGTCGTTCCCAGCATTTCTTCCACAGCACTGGCGAAACCCACGAAGAAAACCAGCATGATCACCGTCCACACGGACAGAGTGGCGGCGAACGGGTAGGTGATCAGGCGCCAGGCTTCAAAACCCAGCACCCGGGCAGGATCCAGGCTCAGCCACTCCCCGCCCATATGCGGAGCCTGGCTGGTGACGATCCATCCCAAAGCCACCAGGATCAGCAGCACCCGGACACCCGGGGTTATACGGTGAACGCCCAACATCAGTTCATAGTTCTGTGGCTCTTCCGCACCACCCTCTCTTGGATTTGGGGGCCGACCCAGATTACGGCCAAAGATTTCGAGCCAAAAAAATCCCCGCGAGAGCGAATCTCGCGGGGATTTTCTACCTGGCCCTTACGCAGAGCTAGAATCCACCCAGACCTCCCAGGCCACCCATGCCGCCCATTTGCTGCTGCTGTTGCTGCGCCTGAGCCTGCTGGAAGGGGTCAAATCCGAGAGCGCTCTGCACCAGTACCCGCGTGCTGGGCTGGGGCTGGAAGCCCTGCTGAGCATACTGGGTAGCTTTAGCCTGGAGCTGCCCCTTGGCCGCAGCCGTCTGGGGATTGCCTGCTCCACCCCCGAGCCCGGGGAAACCGCCGCCAGCGCCCGGAATGCCTCCGGGACCGCGGCCGCCCTGGATACCACCCACACCGGGGATACCGCCTCCCTGGCCGGGAATGCCGCCCTGTCCGGGAATGCCACCCTGACCGGGAATTCCGCCCATTCCAGGGATGCCGCCTCCGGCCTGCAGACACTGAGCCGCCAGGTTGGACAACTCGGCATCGGGACCACCCTGTTGTTGCTGATCACCAGCTCCCTGAGGTCCACCGGCTTCGGGGGCCCCACCAGCCGGCGCTCCACCGCCCTCGCCGCCGCCGGGCTGACCTCCGCCCTGCTCGCCGCCACCTTGCTGACCACCCTGCTGGGCGCCTTGAGGAGCCTCGGCCTGCTTGCCGTTCTTCAAATCTTCGATTTGCTTTTCCAGGTCCTTGACTTTGTCTTCGACCTTCTTGTCGTCTTTGTCGTCCTTTTTCTTGGCGTCCTCAGGCTTCTTAGCCTCGTCGGGCTTCTTGGTGTCGTCCGCCTTCTTGGCGTCCTTGGTTTCAGCCGACGGTTCAAATTTTTCTTTGGGAGCCTCTTGAGCTTTGGGAGACTCTTTCTTTATCGCCTCTTGCTTGGGCGCTTCGGCCTTCGGTTTGGGCGCGGCCGCTTTCTGGGTTTGACCACCTTTAATCGTGTTTGACACTGGTCGATCTCCTTATTGGACTTGTAGCTATGCTAACACGCCCAACTGCCCGGCGTACCCGGGTTTTATTACAAAAAAGTTACAGATATGAACTTCCTGCAACTGCCCCGCGGAGCCCGCACAGGCAAACCCCTTTACAAAGACTGAAAACGCCCTAAAACATTGTAAACAGCCTGTTAACAACAGGAACTCCCAAAACCGGTTGACGACTCCCCAGAGGTCGTGGTATTCTCCGGCCACCACGCGGAAGTGGCGGAATTGGTAGACGCGCAGGACTCAGGATTCTGTGGGGCAACCTGTGAGAGTTCGAATCTCTCCTTCCGCACCAAATGCAAAAGAAGAAGGCTCTCCTCGGAGAGCCTTCTTCTTTTGCGTCAGACGGGCCGGGCCCGATTACTGAAAGAGGCGCTGAACCACCCCGCCGTAGGTGACCACGAAGGGCGCAAACACCAGGCTGATGATGGCCATCAACTTGATCAAGATGTTGAGAGCCGGACCCGAAGTGTCTTTGAACGGGTCGCCCACAGTGTCACCGACGACCGCAGCCTTGTGGGCCTCGGTACCGCGTCCACCCAGTTCACCCGTCTCAATGTACTTCTTGGCATTGTCCCAGGAGCCACCCGAATTGGCCATGGAAATCGCGAAGATCACCGCGGTCACCAGCGCCCCCACCAGCAACCCGGCGAGCATTTTGGGCCCGAAGAGAAACCCCACCGCGATGGGACTGATCACCACCATCAGTCCCGGTGCCAACATCTCGCGCAGCGACGCCGCAGTGGCGATATCGACGCAGCGGGCGTATTCGGCCTTGGCCGTGCCTTCCATCAGGCCGGGAATGGTGCGAAACTGACGGCGAACCTCTTCGATCATATCCAGGGCTGCCAGCCCCACCGAACGCATCGTCATCGCCGAGAAAGCGCAGGTCAGAGCCGCTCCTACCAGCAGTCCGGCCATGACCCACGGGTCGAGCAGATCGATGCGCTCCAGACTGTCGGGAAGTCGCAGTGCAGCGGCCTGAGCCTGGCACTGGGTGATGTAGGCCGAGAAGAGGGCCAGGGCCGTCAGAGCCGCCGAACCGATGGCAAAGCCTTTGCCAACAGCAGCCGTCGTGTTGCCAGCCGCATCCAGGCAGTCGGTGCGTTTGCGGATGTCCGCACCCATGTGAGCCATCTCGGCCAGTCCGCCGGCGTTATCGGCCACCGGTCCATATGCGTCGATGGTAAGCGCCACCGAGATCGTACCGAGCATGCCGATGGCCGAGAGGGCAATGCCATACATCCCGGCCTGAGAAACGGCGACGACCAGCGTGATGGCCAGCAAAAGACAGGGAATCACGGCGCTGTTATAGCCCAACGCCAGACCATAGATGATGTTGGTGGCGGTACCCGTGGTGCTGGCCTTGGCAACCTCACGCGTGGGACCGTAACTGTGGGAGGTGAAGTACTCGGTCAGAAAGCCGATCAAAAACCCCGAGACCAGACCCGCGAGGAACGACAGATAGACGCCCAAACTGGTGACCTTGGCCCCCCCTGTGGTCAGGCTGAACTCGGCCGGCAGCAGATAGCTGGTCAGGAAGTAGCCCATGACGCCCATGAGCAGCGTGGCCAGCATCAGCATCTTTTTCAAGGCACTCTGCACTTCTTCTTCTGTGCGCGCCTTGAAGGCGATAATCCCCAGGAAACTGGCCGGAATGCCCAGACACGAGACGGCCAGCGGATACAGCAGAGCGTTGAGGTTGTCGGCAAAGGCCAGAGCCCCGATCACCATAGCGGCGCAGGTCGACTCGGCCACCGAACCAAAGAGGTCGGCCCCCATGCCGGCCACGTCGCCTACGTTGTCGCCTACATTGTCGGCGATGACGGCCGGGTTGCGAGGATCGTCCTCCGGAATGCCGGCTTCTACCTTGCCCACCAGGTCGGCGCCCACGTCAGCGGCCTTGGTATAAATCCCCCCGCCTACACGCGCGAACAGAGCCACAGAGGACCCGCCCAACCCGAATCCCGAGAGGATTTCCATGATCGTGTGAGGCTCATAGCCCTTCAGGCCCGCCGCCAGGGCCACATAGCAGCCAATCATACCCAGCACCGCCAGGCCGCTGAGCCCGAAACCCATGACAGCACCGGCGTTGATGGCCGTCGAGAACCCCTTCTCCAGGGACTCTCGCGCCGAAACTGCGGTGCGCACATTGCCAGCCGTGGCGGTTCGCATGCCGATGAAGCCGGCCAGAATGGAGGTGATGGCACCAAAGACAAAGGCGCCTGCAGAAGGCAAACCCTCGCGCAGGTCCTTGGTGTGGGGGTCGTCGATCAGGGCCGCGATGACGGCTCCGAAAACAGCGATGAACACGGCCAGCGTCTTGTACTCGCGCATCAGGAAGGCCATGGCGCCGTCGCGAATAGCCTGGGCGATTTCGTTGAGCTTCTGGCTTTCCTCGGGGGAAGCCGCCCCCTGCTCTACGGACACGCTTTGGACCCGTAGATGGAAATAACCGGCGAGGGCCAGTGAGGCCACTCCCGAACCGACGATCAGACCTACAACCACAGGAAACTCCTACATCTACCCGAAAAGTAGGCCCCTCTACGACGCCGCCTATCAACCCCCTGCATGAATTTCCAGCACCTGTTCAGGGGGATTCTGATTCTGGATCAGGACGGGTCTCAATCACCCAGGGCAGGGCCAGCAATCCGAAGAGCGGTACCAGAAACACCCAGAACAGGGTTTTCTGAATGCTGACGATGCCTCCGCGGGAAACTTCACCGATCAGAAATGGTCCGAAGGCCGTGATGACCCGACCGATGTTGTAGCAAAATCCCGAACCGGTGGCCCGCAGGCGGGTGGGAAACAACTCGGGCAAATAATAGGTGAAACTACCGAAGACACCAAAAACCGTCAGGCCGATCATGAACTGCATCCAGACCTTCAACTGAGGGCTTAAGGGAAGACCATAGGTCGCCAGTACGGCCAGCATGGAGCCGGCAAAGTAGCAACCGAACATCGGCCGACGCCCCCAACGATTGGCCAGGGGAACCGTGAGCATGGTGCCGAGAAAGCCACCCAAACTGAACAGATAGGTAGCCTGAAGCTTCCACTCGGCGCTCAGGCGGGCCGCTGAGGCGGGCTCCAGGCCCTCGACCTGGGCCTGTTGCAACGCCAGTCCACCGGCAAAAAGGGGCATGAAAGTCGCCAGGGCCCACCACCCCAGCAGGGCCGTGACGGCCATGAGGACGCCGCTGCGGGTGAGGGGCCACATAGCGGGGCTGAACAACTCTCGCAGGCGGGGCTGTCGGTCGCCTTCTTGCTGAAAAGTTTCCGGTTCTTTCAAAATGAGTCGCATCAGAGCGGCAGCCACGGCCGGGAGCAGGCCAAAAAGGAAAACCACCCGCCAGGAATACTCCGGGTGGTCGGGCAACCACAGGCCCGCCACCAATTTGTTGATCAGAGCCGCACACACCAGTCCGAAGGGGGCTGAAGTATAGAGCAAGGCCCCCGCCTCAACGCGCCGACTGCGGGGCACAACCTCCGATACCATGGCGGCACCCGCAGCCCATTCGCCCCCGATACCCAGGCTGGAAATCACTCGACAGACCATCAAGAAGTAGACGTTGGGAGAGGCGGCGCAGAGGGCCGTTCCCAAAGAATAGAGCACAATGGTGATCAGCAGGGTGCGAGTGCGGCCGATCTTGTCCGCCAGCCACCCAAAGAAGATACCGCCAACGGCCCAGCCCAGCAGCAGAATGGAGGTCAAGATGCCGGTGTACTGTCGCGTGGCGGCCACGGCCGCGTCGCTGCCCAGGGGCAGCTTCAACAGGGTGGGAATGCAGTTCTCGGCGACATAGTTGAAGAGCAGCGCATCGATGATGTCAAAACCCCAACCCAACCAGGCCGCGAAAACCACCGCCCACTGATAGCCAGTCATGCCCCAGGGCCAGCGCATCGTCAGGCAACCTCACCCGGACTTGAAGCCAGCAGTTGCTGAAGTTTGCCCGCCACCGATAGCCCTACCAGGGCATCGACGACCGAAGGATGGTGCAGGTGGGCGAACTGCAGGGCGAATCGCTGGGCCAGCACGTCCGGCTCTGTTCCGGCGTGGGCCTGAGCGAACTCCTGGAAGTGCTCGGCCAGCACCAGTACCCAGATTTCCAGGGCCAGGTCGGGAGTCTGGTCGTAACGAGCGTGGTGGTGCTCGACCAGCGGGGCAAGATCGGCCAGAAGTCGACCTCGTCTCAGGAACTCGCCCCCCGCCCGAGCGTGGTCCTGTGCGTCGAGCAACTTGCCGACGTCGTGATAGACACCCGCCCGCTGAAGACGCTGGCGCTGATGGGCCGAGATATCCAGCAATCGAGCCAGCTCCACCGCCATACGCGCCACCCGATCCACGTGTCCGCTTCCAGCGCTGGCCTCGACGGCACCCACCATCATCGATTCGGCCTCGCTTTGATAGGCGGCAAAATCTTCGATTCGCCCCACAGCGTCCCAAGAGTGAGCGACCAGCTCCAGCATGGCATTCCAGACCTCTTCAGCCGGGGGGTGCAGGGCCTTCTCGAGAATGAGGAAGCCTACGATGCGCCCGAAACTGCGAATGGGCAAAGCCCAGCAAGGTCCCGAGGCAGCCAGACCGGCCGCCAGGTCGCCGCGAGGGCTTTCCCAATGAACGCGCTCGGCACGCAGCCAGGCCGTGCCTAACAGCGTGGCATCAGAGGCCTCCCAGGACTGCCCCGTAGAGGGCTGGACCCAGTGAAGGTCCTGTCCCAGGAAGAACCAGCAACGTTCGGCCTCGGCCAGTTGAGCCCCGAGATATTCCAGTGAGGTCGCCCACTCCTGACGGGATCGCATCAAGGATAATTCCTGAATAGCCGATTGCCAGGGAAAGCTGAGAATCTCTGCGGTCACGGTCCCTCCTACATCGGTCCCCCGCCTACGCGGGTCGACAAGCTCAGAATCGGGAGCAGCAGTCCCATGACGAAAAAGCATACCAGGCCACCCACCAGCACCATCATGGCGGGCTCGAGCACGGCCGTCATGGCACTGACGGTAGCGTCGACTTCCTCTTCATAGTAGTTGGCCACATGGGCGAACATCTCGGGCAAAGAACCCGCCTCCTCGCCGATGGAGGCCATTTGCACCATCAGGTCGGGAAAGACCAGGGCCTCGTCCAACTTCTCCGAGAGTCGCGCCCCCTCGCTGACCTGACGGGCGACTTTCTCGACCGCTCGGGTGATGACCAGGTTACCAGCGGCGTTCCCAACCAGGTTGAGGGCCTGAAGCAAAGGCACTCCCGACTGCAGCAGCAGCCCGAAAGTACGGGCAAAGCGAGCAGCCGCCCCTTCCTGAATCAACTGATGGAAAAGCGGCAGGTTGTAAAAACAGAGATCCTGCACGTAGGCCCCGGCGCGGGTGCGCACCACGGCTCGATGGAGAAAGGACACCAGGCTGAACCCGACCAGCAGGCCGATGAACACCTTGGGATCTTTGGCGTAGGAACTGGCCACCATCAGCGCATGCGTGATGGGGTAGTCGACGGGAATGTTGAGGTCGACGCCTTCGAAGATCGGCGTGAACATGGGCATGAGAAACACCAGCAAGCAGTAGGTCAGCACCGCCGTGAACACGGAGACGAACAACGGATAGGAGGCTGCGCTCTTGATTTTTCGGCGTATGGCCACATCTTTCTCGATCATGATGGCCAGACGTCCCACCACCTCCGGCAAATTGCCGCTGGCCTCACCTACCTTGACCATGTTGATATAGGTGTCGTCGAAAATCCGCTTGTGGCGCTGCAGAGCATCCGAGAAGCGCAGGCCCTTTTGCAAATCGGCGCTGAGCTCTTCCAACAGAGCGGCCAGCGTCTTACTGCGGGTTCGCTTGCGCATCACAGCCAGAATACGCAACAAAGGCACACCCGCGTGAAGGGTGGTGGCCAGTTGCCGCGTGAAGACCATCAAGTCTTTTCGGCTCAAACCGAGGTTCAGCCGCACCTTGTGGCTCAGGCTGGCCATGGGCGCGCGAGATTGCTGCTCTTCGACCTCTTGTAATTCGACCACCGTGAGGCCACGATTGCGCAGTTCTTGCATCAAAACGTCGCTGTTCTTGGCGCTGGCCTCTCCGCTACTGGATTTGCCCTCGGCATCGATGACGCGGTAGCGGAACTTCATATGGTCTTACACACCCGCTGGACCTCTTCCAGGCTGACCGTTCCCTGAGCGACTTTCTCCAACCCGTCGTGGTAGAGGGTGCGGAAACCCTCGGCCTGGACCGTCTCGCGAATTTCTTCTTCGAGCGCCTTGCGATTGATCAAGGCCCTTACGGCCGGGGTGACTTCCATGAGTTCATAAAGGCCCATTCGACCTCGGTAGCCGGTGCCGTGACAACGCTTGCAACCCCTGCCGCTGAACATACGGGGCGGGATCTGCATGCCTTCCTTCTGGAAGATCTCGTGGAGTTCCGAAGTGACCTCGACTTCCTCGCGACATTCGCCACAGATTTTTCGGGCCAGCCGCTGGGCCAGCCCACCCAGCAGGGTGGAGCCGATCAGAAAGGGCTCTACCGACATGTCCATGAGGCGATTGACGATGCCCACCGAATCGTTGGTGTGGATGGTCGACAACAGCAAGTGGCCGGTAAGCGCCGCCTGGACGGCAATGGCAGCCGTTTCCGTGTCGCGAATTTCTCCCACCAGAATTACATCGGGGTCCTGACGCAAGAACTCGCGAAGGACCTTGGCAAAGGTCACCTTTTTCTCTTCCTCGCGAGGCGCCGTGTTGGTTTGCACCTGGCAAATGCCCGGCATCTGATACTCGATAGGGTCTTCTACCGTGAGCAACTTTCGATCGGGGCGCTGGATCTGCTTCAGCGAGGCATACAGGGTGGTACTTTTTCCGGACCCGGTGGGTCCGCACACCAAAATCATGCCATAGGGCTGAGAAAGTGCTCGAGAATAGGCCTCCAGGGTGGCGGGCTGAAAGCCCAGGTCGGACAGCGTCAGGTTGAACGCACCCTTTTTCAAAATGCGCATCACAATGCTCTCACCGGCCGGCACGGGCACCACCGAGACGCGCAGGTCGAACTCCTGACCTCCGATTTTCAGCGAGATCCTGCCACCCTGGGTGATGCGCTCCTGGGCGATGTCCATATTGGCCATCACTTTCAGGCGCTTGACCATGGCGGAAGCCTCGTGGGTTCCGAAGCGCTCGATGTGATGCAGCTGGCCGTCAATTCGGTAGCGCAGATCGAGTCCGTTGGTATAGGTCTCCATGTGGATATCGCTGGCGCCAACCGAAATCGCTTCTTTGATCAGTCGGTCAACAGCCGCGATGATCGGGCTGGTGATCTCGTCCATTCCGTAGGCCACGTCGGCCATAGGATTGGCCACCTGCAGTTCTTCGGTTTCGAAAGACTTGCGTTCGAGCCATTCGTCCCAGGGCGTGGGAGCCTCGTGTTGACCGCGCTTATAGAGATACTCCATGGCCAGATCGATCTGGCCGGGCCGGGCCCGCGTGAACTTGGGCCGATACTTGCCCTGAGTCGCCAGGCTGACGTGGTCGTAGATGTGGACCTCGGTGGGATCCTTACAGGCCACCCACAGCTGATTCTCCTCGTCGATATGATAGGCCACGCCCTGAATGGATCGCACGACCGTCTCGGGCAAAACGTTAGCCATCTCCAAGGTGAGCACGATCTGGGTAAGGTCGACCTCCTCGCCGCTCATCAGATCGGAGTGAAACTCGACGATCTCGTCACTCGGCGCAAACTCGACCGACGGTGGGGTCTTCTTCTTGCCCAGCAAGAAGTTCCAAACGTTGAACTTGTCCAGGAGCTTCTTGGCAGCCGGCCGGGGCGCTGCCGGAGCAGCCTCAGGCCGGGGCTGGGCAGCCGCCACGGGCGCCGCATCCTTCTGGCCCGGGACGGAGGTGGGCTCTGCGGGAACGGGGGGCACCTGAGGGTCCACCCAGGCCACCTCGAGCTGGTCGCTTTCCTCGTGGAGGGCTTCGCGAACCTCGGCCACCGAGGTGAAGCGACGCTCGGCCTCGGAGGCCATGAGCTTCTCGATCACCAGCAGTAACGTGGGCTCTAGATCGGGGCGGAGCTGACTGAGCGGCTGCTCCGATTGGGCCCCCATCATTCGCTCTACGGCCCGGGGAGGCTGACTGCCGGTGGCCAACCTCCAGAGGATGGCCCCTACCGAATAGAGATCGTGATGGGCCTGGCTGGGTTCGCCCAGCAGCTGTTCGGGGGCCGCATAATAGGGGTTCCCCTGACTGCGAAAGGCGGTTTGACGTCCGTCGGGTGCCGGGGCCGCCGAATCGACCATACGAGCCAGTCCGAATTCGGCCAGCTTCAACACGCCGTGTGGGGTCACCAGCAGGCTATCCGGGCGCAAATCTCGATGGATGAGGGGAGGGTCCTGCCCGTGTAAGAACTCCAACACATCGAGAAACTGGTCGAGGTAGCGTCGCAACATCTCGCCGGCCAGGCCTTCCGGATGCTCTTTGGAGACTTCCTCGAGCAATTTGCCCTCGAACTCTTCGAGCACCAGATACACCACCCCGCGGTCTTCCACGATTTCCTGGACTCGGGGAAGGTTGCGATGCTGGAGCCGAGACAGATAGCGGCCCTCTCGCAACATCTGGGTGCGCGCATCACGGTCGGCGGTGTCGGCCTCCAGGCGACGTAGCACCACCGGCAACTGGTGAGCCCGGTCGAGCCCGTAGAGCAGCGTGGAAAAGCGGCACGTCATCAGGGGCTCGAGAATGGCAAAACGGCCGGCGACCAGCCCCTGCCCCACCAGCGACTTTCCGGCCGGCCGATAGTCTTTCACTTCGGCGATGACGGGCGGTGGAGGCGTGGCTCGAAATTGAGGCAAACGCTCTACGGCCAGCTCGGAAAACTCGAGGATGCGGGTGATTTCCTCGGGACTGAACTCTTCCTCCGCCGTAGGCCGATCGGCGTAGGCGATCATCGCCGTTCGCCCTTCCTTCACCAGCGGGCAACACAGGGCGTAACGACCATCCACCTGACCCACCTGCAAGGAAGCCATCTGCACGGTGTTGCGCAACAGCTCCAGGCTGACTTCCTCGCCCGTCCACACTCGATGCGCGTCTAGCTTTCGGGAAGCCAGCACCTGGTATTCGTGGTTACCCTGATCGTCGTAGAGTATCAACACCCGGTCGGCCGAGAACTCGACAGCCAGGAGCGACACCATTCGGGTGGCGATCTCCTCGACGCTCACCCCTTCGGGCAGGTCCCATTGCACGCGCTCAGCCCCCTCAAGGTGGAATAGCCCTGGTCCTTCCGGCAGAGCCAGGATTTCCCTTTGCAAAGCCAAAGATGCTTGTCCCATGAGCGCACAAATACTCGACGGAAGGGCGGTGGCCCAAAGCACCCGCGCCTCTATTCTGGAACGAGCCCAACGGTTGCAGGGCCAGCCCGGCCTGGCCACGGTGCTGGTGGGCGACGACCCGGCCAGCCACAGTTATATCCGCAGCAAGCTCAGGCTTTGCGCGGAACTCGGGTTCGCATCTTTTCACCATGCTTTTCCCAGCGACACCCCCCAGTCTCAGGTCGAGACGCTACTCGAAACCCTGGCCCAGGACGAGCGGGTCCACGGAATCCTGGTGCAACTGCCTTTACCTCCGGGATGGGACGAAGCGGCGGTGCTCGGTCGCATTCCCATTCACAAAGATGTCGACGGGTTCCATCCGGTTCATCTCGGACACCTGGCCATGAAAGGTCGAGTGCCAGAGTTTGTGGCCTGCACTCCGGCGGGCTGCATGCGCTTGTTGCAGCACTACCAGATTCCGCTTTCCGGGCAACACGCTGTGGTGGTCGGCCGCAGCAATATTGTGGGCATGCCCATGGCCCTGCTGCTCAACCAGGCCGACTGCACCGTTACCCTGACGCATTCGCGCACCCGCAACCTGGAGCGTCATCTCGGCCAGGCCGACCTCGTCGTGGCGGCAGTGGGGCGCCCAGAGGGACTGCGTGGAGAACACCTCAAGCCCGGTTGCTGCGTCATCGACGTGGGCATCAATCGCACCGCCTCGGGGTTGGTGGGTGATGTGCATTTTTCTTCGGCTCGCGAGGTAGCCGGTTGGATCACGCCCGTGCCCGGCGGGGTAGGCCCCATGACGCTGATCATGCTGATGGAGAATACTTTGAAAGCCGCTGAAAAAATTTTGCCGAAGCGGGAACTCGACCTGGGGCTCCCCGGTTTGCTTTCTTGACCGAAAGGTCGACACCAAACCCTACCCCTTATGCCGCTGAGGTAGACCTCCCACCTCGGCGGCCTTTTTCTTTTCTTTCAACGATAGCGCAGGCGATAGAAGACATTACCTAACCACTCCTCCAGCACCCTCGTGCTGCAGGCCAGACCAGGACGGGTGGGCAGCAACTCGATCAGCCCTCGGTCGAGTGGCGTGGGCAGATCGCAACCATAGGGAGCCGGCACAACCTCCAGGTCGGTGTGCTGGAAGCAATAGAGCGAGCGCCGCATGTGCCAGCGATCGGTGACCAGCAAAATGCGCCGCCATCCACGGGGCTGTAGACAGGCCTGGGACTTCTGGGCATTCTCCCAGGTATTGTGCGACTCGCCCTCTACCTCGAGAAACCCGGGGGCGACACCCATCTGAAGGGCGGCCAGGCGCATGTGGTCGGCCATGGCGTGTCCCTCCCAACCGCCGCCGGAGAACACAATGGGCAGACCCGTGCAACGATGAAGAAAGACCGCGTAGTAAGTGCGGTCGAGACCCTCGGAAGAGAGCCCCCCGAAGCCCAACTCGGGCTGAAAATCGTTCCCCCCTGCCCCCAGGCACACGATCACCTGCGCACCGGCCCGCCGAGCCTCGTCGGGGGTTAATGGGGGGGCAGCATCCAGGCCCTTCAGCAGAGCCTGAGAGACGGGACTGATGCTGAGGCCATAGAGCAGAATCAGGTTCAGGGCCAGAAGCCGCTGAGCCCATCGCGGTCGTCGTGGCACGAGCCACCAGGCCAGCACCAACAGCCATAGGAAACACCCGGGCGGAAGCAGCAACCAGCGCAGCAAGCGGGTCATGGAGAGGTGTTCGGGTCTTTGCCTTCGCTCAGTCGTTGGGCTTTCTCGAGCAAAACTCGCATCTCGGGATCGCTGGTCTTCTTACCGGCTTGCTTGAGCTGCACCAGTTGTTGCTTGTAGAGTTCCATGAGCAGGTTGACATTGACGAACATGCCCAGCCGGTAGCAATTCTCTTGAGCTCGGGTGGCCCGTTCAAAGTCTTTGGCCTGAATGGCCAGCAAACACTCTTTGTAGGCCTCGAGATTCTGCACCAGGCGCTTCTCCTCGGGCGTGGTGTTGAACTTGCGCGTCATCACGTCCAGCACTTTCCAGGCCAGTTCAAAGGCGTTGGCCTCGATGGCGAAACGATAGATCTGCATGGCCTTCTGGGCGTTGCGCAGAGTCTCGAAGCGCTCGGGCATAAAATCGACGGCGTCAGGGGGATAGGTGAAGCCGCGCTTGACGAAGATCACGTAGGCGGTGCCGCACCAGGCCGGCACCCAGTTCTTGGAGTCAAACAGGAAGCTGCGCCACAGCTTATCGTTTTTCAGAGAGACGATGCTGACCTCGGGCGTCTTGCCAAAGCGTTCCAGGAAGTTGAGCCCGATCTGTCCGCGCTCGTACTGGATGTAGTCGGCCCAGAATTTGCGATAAGGGAAAGAGCGGGGGTCGATCATCACCTTGGTCTTGGGATAAAGCATCCACAGCAGATAACCGCCCGAGTCGTAGTCGTTGACGATACGATCGAGGTCGGGATGATACTTCTTGAGGAACTCCACCTCGTCGACGGGATTCCAGTAGGTGATACCAAAACCGCACCAACTCGACGAGTAAGGCAGAAAGACCGATTCGTAGCAGGCCCTCGAAGAGAGAAATAGCGTAGCCACCAGAGCCAGGGTGGTGAGCCACCCCCTGGGCTCTAAGGCCGACAGCCCCCGGCGCGGCGGATCAGATTCGCTTTGCTGAGCCTTGAGCCGTATCCAGACATACATGGTGAGCAGGGCGGCCTGAAGCGCAAAGCCGATGGCCGCCAATACCTTGACCGACTGTTCGGGGCTGGCCTTGAGCCATTGCGCCAACTGGTCGAGTGAGCCGTAATAAAACCTCACGGCCAGCAGATGGGCGCCGACGAAGAAGAAGTCGGTCAGCGAGTCGGGTTCGGCTTTTCCCTGGTGAGAACGTTGTTGCAGCACATACAACTGATACAGCGTTGAACAGAGAAAGAACGCTGGCCAGTAAAAGGTCGTTCTCAGATACACGGTGTACAGGGCGGCCAGCAAGCCATTCAGGGCCAGATACGACCAGTCGAAGCGCTCGCCCGGCTTGCCGCTTACCGCCCCCCAGAGCACCACGGCCAGCATGACCAGCACACCCATCACCAGGTATTCATGGAAGTGAAAAGCGGTCGCCCGCCAGATCGACATGTGAGCTGCCAGACTGGCATAGGCAGCCTTGTCTCCGCTGCTCTGGCGGGCGAAGACCACGCCCAGCCCCTCCTGAACCAACTGAGCGACCAGGTGAATATGATAGGGGGTGATGAAGGCCGCGCCCAGGCAACCCAGCATTCCCAGCACAAAAGGCCGGCGTGCCGCAGGCGGCAGAGCCAGGCCGGGCGACACCGCCCAGTTGAGCAACTCGCCCAGCGTGTAGGCACCCAGGGCGATCAGCCCAAAGAAAAACACCCCGTGGCTGTTGGCCCACAGCACCATCGTGACCACCAGTCCGATCAGGTAGCCACGATAAGGGCGGCCGTTCAGCACCGCCAGACGAAAGGCGAACAGCAGCCAGGCCGTGGAGGCCATAAACAGCAGCGAAAAGAGTTCGGGCTTGAGGATACTGCCAACGTAGGAAGCCAGTGCATACCAGCTGAGAAACAACCAGGTTTCGGCCCGACGATGCCAACCGACGCGACGGGCCATATCCAGCATCAACCCCAGGGACAGCAACACCACCAGATAGCGGAAAGCAAAAAGCAACGGTAATCCACCCAGTGAGTGCATCAGATAAAGGACGATCTCGGCCAGCCAGCTGCAGTAGATGAATGGGTTGTCGGCAGGCGTCCAGCTGTAAATCGTATGATCGGGCACCAGCGTTCGGTTGGCCAGCAAATATTTGCCGTAGGCCATCTGCCAGAACAGGTCGCCGTCGCCCACCGGTTCGGCGAATCGGATGGCGACCAGCAACAGCAAAGCCACCATCTGAAGCAGCAAGATCCAGGCCGATGGCAAGGCCGGACGTTGGGCGGGCGTATCGTCGGCAGACATCGCACGCTGTATTAAGGGCTCGGCCGATTTCCCCTACAAGGGTTTTCGGCCCCGGTCAAACATGTAGTTCGCGATGAAAGGTTTCCAGCACGTCCTTCGCTGCCTTGCTCTGGTAGGCATCACAGCCCTGGCCAGCCCCTCGGAGCCGGTGTATCCTTACGCTCCGTCGCTCAAGCTGGTGGACTTCACCAGCTGGATCCGCCAGCAGGGCCAGTTCGACCGGGGCTTCTTGAAATCCACCGCGCGAGGCTTCGTTTGGCCCGACGGCACCCGGGCCCGATTCTGGGGCGTGAACATCGCCAACCGCAACCTCTGGATAGAGCGTTCTGAGATCGACCAGGCGGTTCAGGTTCTGGCCGCCTCGGGCGTCAATCTGGTTCGCTTTGAAGCGCTGGACTCCAAGGGAGCGCTGTTGGACATCCCCGATCAGCCCGGAACCCGAAAGCTCAACCCGGACCGCCTCGACACCCTGCACTACTGGATCATGCGATTGCGAGAAAAGGGGATCTACTACTATCTGGACCTGATCGACTTTCGCGAATTCCGATCCGAAGACGGAGTGCAGCAGGCCGAGCAGCTCCCCCGAGCGGGTCGCCCTTATGCGGTGTTCGACCCCCGATTGATCGAACTTCAAAAAGAATATGCTCGTCAGCTGCTCACCACGGTGAACCCCTACACACGGTTGGCCCCAACCGAGGACCCGGCCCTGGTGCTGCTGGAGATCTGCAATGAAAGCGGATTCTGGCTCTATCCAGACAAAACGGATAACCTGATCGAACCCTATCGCAGCCAACTGCAAACCCGCTGGAACCAATGGTTAGCCCGGCGCTATCCTGCCCGGGAGCAACTGGCCCGCGCCTGGGGTGCCTCTCTGACCCGGGGCGAAGATCCTCGCTCTGGAACCGTGCGCCTGCCCAGACTCAAGACCCCGGACAAGGGTCGACGTCAGCGCGACGGCGTCGAGTTTCTCCACGAAGTGGAGCGCGCCTACTTCGCAACCATGCGCAACTGGCTCCGCCAGCTCGGGGTGAAAATTCCCATCACCGCGGTGGTCAGCAGCGACGTGCCGGTGGAACTGGCGGCGGTGGCGGCCGAACTGGATTTTCTCTCGGAAAACCACTACGCCGATCACCCGATGTTCGGCAGCGCCGAATGGGTAGGCAAGTTCTTCTACAACAACAAACATTCGCTGCGCGACGACTCGCGCTTTGCCTTCGCCCCATTTACCGCTCAGTTGCGCTGGGACTCCAAGCCGGTGGTCATTCGCGAGTGGGCCAGCGTCTGGCCCAACAAGTATCGTGCCAGCAGCATTCCCGAAGCGGCCGCCTATGCTCGGCTTCAGGATTTCGACGCCATGATTTTGTTCGGCTATAAAACCGGTAGCGTCCGCGACCGCCTCGTCGAGTTCGGATATCAAGTCGACCCCACCGTATGGGACCTGTTCGCCCTGGGTGGGATGCTTTTTTTGCGTGGCGATGTGGCCACCCCCCGCCAGGCTGCACTGCTGGAATATCCCGACGACAAGCTCTTTCAGGGCCAGGCCGGCGATACCGACCTGGTGCGGCTGGCACTGAGCCTTCGGCTGGCTTCCACCCGCGCTGGCGGCAAGGCTCCTGGCGGCGACGTTACGGTTTTCAATCTGGCCAAAGGATCCGCCAAAGCCTCCGACTGGCTGGAAAAACTCCAGATCGCCCCGGGGGTCAAGGCCCTGGCAGGTAAGCGCTATACCTCGGCCACCTCAGAGATCGTACGCGATAGCTCGCGGGGACTGATGACCGTGAATACCCCCCGCACGCTGTGCATCGCGGGAGAACTCGGCGCCGGCCCGATTCGTCTGGGTCCGATCGAGTTCTCGAGTCGCACCCCGGTGGGAGCACTGATGATCCAGAGCCTGGATGGCGAAGAACTCACCAGAAGCCGGCGCTGGGTGGCCAAAATGGTCAGCGTGGCCGAGAATACGGGCCAGCGATTAGTGCCTGCCCCTCAGGGCCCCGCCAGCTTTGTATTGGACGAACCGGGCACGGGACCCGTCCTCACCTTTGCCGCCAGCGACCCTCGAGGCAGCGTCATTCGACTCTGGAACGGAAAAGAACTGAGCGTCGGACAGCGCAACGGCACCTGGGAGTGCCTCGTGGAAGACGACCAGCCGCGCTTCTGGAGCGACCTGCAAGGCGCCCGCCTGACCTATGCCGGCAAAGCCGTCGCCGCCGGTCCCTCCGAGCCATCCCCGTTCTTGCAGGTGCCGGTCAGTGTGGAAACCCATAACTTTCCGCCTACTTTCCCCTGAGTCCGGCCCGCTGCAGATCCACAAACTGCTGTAGAGCCTGGCACACCTCCGGTTGGGGCTGGATCCGCAATCCGGCCGAATGGCCGTAACTGGAGAGCAACACCCACTCGACCTGAACCCGAAGACAAACCGGCCCCACCCCGGTAAGCAGCAGTTGCAGCTCATATTCATCGCCCTCTACCAGCAACTCCCGAGACTTACAGGTAAGCTGTTCGCTGCTGAGGCTCTCGATCATCAGTTGAAATCCCTGGCTGCGGCGACCCGACGGAGTGGCGATCCCCACCAGAATTCGCTGCAATCGCAGCAACGGCTGCTCGACAACAGGCTGCACCGTTGGAGGCGAGCCCCCCAGGCGAGAGGCCAACCAGGCCTGAACTTTAGAAAAAAACCCCGCGATTGCTGTCATCCCAGCCCCCTTTACAGTTTAAGTGTAACCAATAAAACCGCAAAAGACAGCAGAAGTTTCGACTAAGGGCCTGGCATTTTCGAACTATTCCGCCCTGGACCATGCATACTACAGCGCCCGGACACGGCAAGCAGCAACAGCTAAACTGTCAGCCGTCGCGACGGTAGGGAGAATGCTCCTCCCCGAGCTGCTGCAACTGGACCAGCACCTCCTGGCGCTCCTCATCGAGCACGCGCTGCAGCAAGGCTCGGAATTCCGGATGTTGGATGCGATGCAAGCTGTAGGTAAGGCATGGAAGATAGCCTCGGGCAACCTTGTGAAACCCCTGAGCGCCCGCCTCAACCCTGGAAAGACGGTGGGCGATGGCAAAGTCGATCGCCTGGTAGTAGCAGAGTTCAAAATGCAGAAAGGGGACCTCTTCCAGGCTGCCCCAATTGCGGCCGTAGAGGGCCTCGTTCCCGCGCAGATTGAGCGCGGCCGCCACCAGCTGCCGCTCTCGCCGAGCCACCATGAGCACCACCCGCTCGCCCATACGCTCCACCAGCAGCTCAAAGAAACGCCGGGTAAGAGCGGCCCTCCCCCATTTGCGGCTGGTGGTATCGCGGTAACAACGGAAGAGATGGTCGACATGTTCAGGCTCAATGGCCGGTCCTTGCAGAGCTTCGCACTTCAGGCCGCTGGCCTGAGCAGCCTGACGCTCTTTGCGAATGGCCTTACGCTTGCGGGCCGAGAGCCGAGCCAGGAAATCTCCGAAATCGGAGTATCCCGGGTTGTCAAAATGAAACTGAATCCCCAGTCGTCCCAGCCAGCGGGGGTCGAGCTGGCCCTGCTCATACTCCTGGCGACTGCAGAACGTCAGGTGCACGGAAGAGAGCCCCAGGTCGCGGCAGAGATCGAGCTGGGCCTGAGCCAGCATCTTGCGAAGCTGCTCGGGCTCGGGCTGGTCCTCTCGAATTAAGTAACGCGCTCCGGTAACCGGGGTGTAGGGAACCGCCCCCTGGAGCTTGGGGTAGTAGCGCCCCCCGGCCCGCTCAAAAGCATCGGCCCAGGAGTAATCGAAAACGAACTCTCCCTCGGAGTGGAACTTCAAATACATCGGAGCCACGGCCACCAATTGCCCCTCGGGTTGGGCCGACAAAAGCAAGTGGCACGGCTTCCATCCGGTTTCCGGACAGGCCGTGCCACTGTCTTCAAGAACGCTAAAGAACTGGTGAAGTAAGAAGGGATTGCCCTCGCCTGAGCAGGCGTTCCACGCCTCTGGGGCCACTTCGTGGATACTCTCGATATGGCGGAGAGTCAGACGGGAACTCACCCCTGGAAGTTGCTGGTCGCCTGGAGAAACTCCCGTAGCGAAGGAACCTTTTCACACCAGACCAGTGTGCCTGTGTTGTTGTCCATCAGCAAGTCCACCGGCTCCCGGTAGACCTCCGACTGAATGGATTGGGGGAGCATCGGAGCTTGAAGGTAGCCCGACGTCATATTGCGAGACGACTCGTGAATCATCGCTCAGATCTCCTTTCATTGCTGGTCGGGGGGGCCTGGCCCCTCGGCTCTGTAGTAAAGTTAACAGAGCTGACTGAAAAGGTTCTGAAATCCTGGCCACCCGCTCAGCACACCCAGCAGATCATGACCCACCTGGGCAACCTCGACCACCTCCAGATCGGCCGGCAGCTCTTCGTATGCCAGCACTGGAAGGCGCCGCAGTGGCCAGGGTAGCATTTCGAAAAGCCCTCGCCGAATCGGGGAACTGACCAGCAGTACCAGGTCGTGACCCTGAGCCTGGGCCTCTTCCATGCCGAGGTGAATCTGCTGTAGCAGGCGGTGAAGAAAGTGCTCCTCGGGCCCGCCGGCTCGCAACCATTCTCTCTCCAGGCGACGCAGGCTGCCCTCGCTCAGGGTGAGGGCCGGCAGCGAGCCAGCCGCGCTGATCCAGGGCACCAATCGATGAGCTCCCAACAGCTGCCGAGCCTGCTTCAACTGTTGCTCGGCGCCGCGGCGCCCGCGGCAGGCCTCGGCGATCAACTCCAGGGGCCGGAGACTGACGCGCTCCTGCAGCAACCAGCGACAGACCTGTGCAGGCCCCGTTCCCAATCGACCCAGGCCGAGTTGCTGCCAGCGTCGAGACAGCCAGGCCATGTCGACCACCCGATCGAGTCGCGCCTCGAGGCGATCGCAGAGATGGCCTACCCACAGTGCTTCGGGCTGCAGCAGATGACAGCCGAGTTCGCGGGCACCCGCCACCCGACTCTCAGGAATCCAGCGCCCCGGCAGGCCGTAAATCGGCTCGACGCCGGCCTCACCCATCAACATCTCCACGACCTCCGTGGGACCCGTGGCAAACCAGCGTTGGACTTTCAGTTCACCCTGCTCCCAGCCACCCTGGGCAAGACGCAATCCGTAGTGCTGAGGGGGCAGGCTGCTCTCCAGATAGAGCTCGATCGAAGGCAGCGGAACGCCGTAGGCCTGAAGCAACTGCTGATGAACGCTCTGCAATCGTTGCCACCAGGCGCCCCCTGCCTCGACAAGCTCCTGCCAGAGGCGCTCGCCCATAGCAATTTCCACAGCGGCTTCAGAGGGGAGAGCGATGCTCTCGGGAACGAATCGACGCTTCACCATGACCGAACTCCAGATTCTTGGTCTGGCCGACTGGCTGGAACTGCACGACTACCAGGCCAGCAGCGGTGTGCCCGCCTTCCCGACTCCCCAGGTGTGTCCTCTGCAAGACCTCTATTTCGAATGGCGCCTCAGCCAGGGGCGACCGATAGCTCTGGGGGTGCATTCGCGCCCGAGTCGATATTCCAAACGCCTGCCGAATCCGCTTGGGGAGATCTACCGCTGTTTCTACCTTCATCACGGGTGGAGCCCTTCACCGGCCGCATTGGCGGACTGGCTGGACGCCGAGGGCAGGGCCCGGTGGCAGGTCACCGCCCTGCGCATCCCCTCGGGGGCAAGAACATTCCTCAGTTCGATCCAGCAACGTTCTGCGGGCGAGTTCACTTATCTGGGCGACGACAGCGGACTGTTGATCGAAGCCAGCTGGAACTGGCTGCGGGGGCGGGGCCACGGGCGGGCCCTGGACCTGTGCTGCGGCTGCGGCTGCGTGGGTCAAAGCCTGCCGCCAGGGTTCACGGAGGTGACCGGCCTGGACGCTAATGCCACCGCCCTGGACCTGGCGAGAGCCAATCGGGTGCTCAATCGATTGCCCGATCACTACCGCTATTTTCTCGGCGATATGTGGCAAGAGGCCGAGGGGTCCTACGATTTCGTGGTGGGCAACCCGCCAGCGCTGCCCATCGCCGGGTTGCTCTACGCCTCGGGGGGCAGCGATCCCAGCGATCTCACGATACGAGCCGTCCAGGGCCTGCAGCAGCATCTGTCGATGGGCGGTCGCTGCCTGTTGCTCTCCTTTTCGGTCCAGGATCGGCTCTGGCGTCGCCTGGAACAGGTGCTCAGCCCGGAATTTTCGCTGGAATACCGCCCGCGTCGCCATATTAAGCTAAGCGATGCGTCTTTGGGCTGGATGGAGCATGTGTGGATTTTCATCCAACGCGACTCTCGAGGGCTGCGTTGGCGCAGGCCCATGAGCGGCTGGGACCAACTCATGAGCTGGGCCCTGCCCGGCTCGCGCGGGGAGGCTCCGGCCCAGGCTCACTATGCCGGGGCCAGGTGATAGCCTTGTTGATGGTGGATCACACGCTGTTCTTCGAGCAGTTTCTCCAGGTGGGCCTGTAGCGAAATGCGGGCCCATTCCAGGGCGGGCCCCTGAACATCGGCATAGACCCGAGGCAACAGTTCGTCCAGATCGCCCCCCTGCGAGCCCAGTTCTTCCAACAATCGAGCCTCGCGGGCCAGGCGGTGCTCGAGTGTTTCTTCGAGCAATCGACTGCCGGGACCGAAGGGCCCTCCGTGACTGGGAAGCACCAGACGCGGTTGTAGCTCAGAGCAGCGCCTCAGCGACTGCAAATAGTCACCCATGTGACCGTCGGGTGGAGGGATCAGAATGGTCGAGGCGCCGCTCACCAGATCGCCAGCCAGCAATATGGCGGTCGATGCTTCCCAGAGCGCCAGATGGCCCGAAGCGTGGCCAGGGGTATGCAACACCTGCCAGCCCCCAACCCCGAGTGCGTCGCCGTCGCGCAACTCTCGATCGAGTTCCAGGCCCAGCCAGCGACCCGTGGCCGGGTGAGCCCAAAGCGGCCAGCCCCTTTCTTGGCAACCCGCCAGCCCACCCACATGGTCGGGATGATGATGAGTGAACACCACCCCCAGCACCTCCCGACCGTCCACCACCGCGTCCAGCCTCGGCCATTCGGGAGCGGCGGGATCGACCAACACCAGGGCCTCCTGGCCCAGCACATAGCACAGCGTATGTCGGGCCGGCGGCAGCGTAGCGGTCTCCAGGGGAAGGTAGGCCAACCCTGGCAACACCCGAATCGGATCGGGCGTATCTTCGGGGATAGAAGCCAGCCGCGCAACCGCCTCGTCAAAGCCCGAACAACGGCTCAAACCGTGCAGACTGTCCTGGGTCGGGGCGGCCCAGAACATCTCCCCCTCACGCCAGGCCTGCAGCGCCTCGTCGAGCGGCCACCAGGCACCGTTTTCCAGCTCGCCGGGCCAGACTTCGGCCTGCTGCTCCTGGGGGCACATCCAGAGGAAAAACTGGGCCCGAAACCGGGCCAGGGCGTAGGCCGGAGTGGTGCGAACGCCCGCAGGCAAAAGCCCCTCGAGCTGCTGGGGATGCTGGTCCACCAGCTCGTTCCAGCCCACCTCTCCAGCCAACCAGCGTCGGCGCCACTCGGCCTCGGGTTGGCGCGGGCCCACCCAGAGCCCGGTTTCCTCAAAGAGCTCGCGAGCGGCACAGTGCGCGTGGGAGGCATCGGCGCTGTCCATGGCCCCGCCGGGGAAAGCGTGAAACCCGGGAAAAAACTTCCCCTTGCTCCCCCGCTGAACCAGGTAGACCTGCCATTCCCCCGCCTTGTTCCGCAGCGGAATCACCCCGGCTGCCGGTCGTAACTTACCCATGTCGGCAGGTTGACCGCCGGCTTCGAAAAACCCTGTGCCCATGAAAAGGCGTGCCCGCGAAGTTCAAGCTCGAGTGACCAGCCTGGGCGCCCGAGGAATGGGAAAGCTAGAACTGGTCGATCCGCCACGCCAGGGATTGGAGCTCGGCGGAGTGGCTCCCGGTGAACGCCTTCGCGCCCAGTTGGGTCAGCGCCGCAATATCTGGCTGCAACAGGTGGTCGAGCCTCACCCCCAACGACGCGAACCCCCCTGTGTGCACTACGGTGTGTGTGGGGGCTGCAGCCTGCAGCACCTCAGCCCCCAACTGCAGCTGCAACTCAAGGCCGAAAGAGTGTACCGGCTCTTTGCGCCCGATGCCCCCGTGCTGCCGGCCTGCCCCAGCCCCCAGATCTTTCGCTATCGAACCAAGGTAGAGCTGAGCTTTATCGAGCATCGCGATGGGCGTTCAACCCTTGGATTCATGCGCCGTGGCTGCTTCGACCGAGGAGTGGAGGTTCAAGATTGCCTGATCGGGCCGCCCTGCCTGCCCGAGGCAGCGGCTCGCACCCGGCGCTGGCAGGCCGAGCACGCCTTGAGGGCCTGGAACCCCAAAACCCACCAGGGCGACCTGCGTTATCTGGTGTTGCGCCAGGCAAATCCGGGCCAGGACTGGCTGGGGGTGCTGGTGACCCGCCCTGAACTGAACCCCCAGTGGATCGACGACTGGTCCAGACGACTGATCCCCCTGGGGCCCCAGGGACTCTTATGGATCGAACAAGAGTCCAGCGCCGGGGCGGTGGTGCCGCTGCGCGAGCATCTGTTGTGGGGCGAAAACCGTCTTCGGCAGCCCCTGGGACCGCTGACTTTCGAACTGGGCTGGCGTTCCTTCTTTCAGATTCACCCCCCGGCTTATCTGCAAATGCTGCAGCAACTGCAACAGTGGATTGCGCCACTGCAACCCACTTCGCTGCTCGACCTCTACTGCGGCATCGGCAGCATCGGCCTGAGCTGCGCCCCGGATGAAGCCCAACTGGTGGGCGTTGAATCGGTGCCCGAGGCCATTGAGGACGCCCGCCGCATCAGTCGGTCTCTGGGTCGAAAAGCGCGTTTTGAGGTGGCCCGCGCCGAAGACTGGGAGGACTGGAATCACCCGGTGGTCATCCTCGACCCGCCCCGTTCGGGCTGCCATCCCCAGCTGCTGGAGCGGCTGCAGCAAAACCCACCGGAGCACCTGTTTTACATCTCGTGCAATCCCGACCGCCTGGCGGCTGAACTGTCCAGCCTGCAATCAGCCTATCGACTGGAGGCTCTGCAGGCCTTCGATTTCTTCCCCCAAACCGCCCACGTGGAGCTACTTGCCCGCTTTCGGCGGCGCTGAGGGTCTGGCTTTGGCCTTGAGATAGGCGATCAAATCGGCAATCGCCTGAGCCCTTTGGGGCAACTTGGGATCGAGTCCGGGCATGCTGGCGCCGTGACGGACCGCCTTGGGGTTGTCGATGATCCTGGCCAGATAGGCCGGCTGAATGTACTCGGTCACGCTGACCGGGCTGTTGAGATCGACGCCCAGATGTCCGCCCTGACCGTTGATCGAGTGACAGCTCAGGCAATGTTTGCGAAACAAGGCCAGCCCCCGCTTCTGCTGAGGGGTAGCCTGGGGGCCCAGAGCCACTTTGGAATAGGCCCTGGCGAACGAAGCCTGCTCGATGGCCACCACCTGATAAGGCCAGCTACCATCCTTCTCTCGCTGAGGAAAACGCTGAGTGTCCCACACCAGGTAGAAAGGACCCAACTCCTTGCCCTCCCAGCGAAACTCCTTGCCATCGGAGCAGGCATAGGCCAGGAATGACGGATAGCGCAGCAACTCGGGGGCGGGCACCGGAGCCCGGTAGCCATCTTTGCACACGAAAACAAAGGTTGTGTCGGCATCGGACGAGAGCTTGCCATAGACCTTCTCCAGCAGAGGCCTCAAGGGCAAGACCCAATACTTGCGCAGACCCTGGTCGAGCACCAGGGTCTGCGAGGGGAACTCGGCCTTCAGTTGCTTGAGGCTAAGCCGCTTCAGGCTTTTGCCCTCGCGGCGAACGTCGAGGTCCTGAGCCGCAGCAGCCAAACCCAGAACCAGGAAGGTCAACAGCCCCACCAGCAAGCGCAACTATCGGTCCTCGTTTCGGGCCAGAAAGAAGAGCCGAAGCAACTGCAGGATAGCCATCAGAGCCGCCGCCACGTAGGTCAGCGCGGCGGCGTTGAGCACCCTGCGCACGCCTGGCTCTTCCCAGGCCTGAATCAGCCCCTCCTGACGCAGCACCAGCAAGGCTCGCCGCGAGGCGTCGAACTCGACCGGCAGGGTCACCAGGGCGAAAAGCACCGCCACAGAGTACAGCAAGACGCCGGTCCAGAGCAAGGCTGGAGCGTGCAATAGGAAGCCGCCCAGCAACAAGAGCCAGGACACATTGCTGCTGAAGCCCACCAGCGGCACCAGACCACTGCGCATCTGCAAGAACGGATAGTTCTGAGCTTTCTGCAGGGCGTGACCGAATTCATGGGCAGCCACTCCTACAGCCGCTATGGAACGTCCGCCATAGACCGGTTCCGAGAGAGCCAGGACGTCGCGGCTGGGGTCGAAATGATCGGTGAGCTGACCAGCCACGGGCTCCACCTGCACCGCCAGGCCGTGGCGCCTGGCCAGCAACGACGCGGCCTGAGCCCCGCTCAACCCGTTGGAGAGCGGTTCCTGACTGTAGTGCTGGAAGGTGCTTTGCACTTTCCACTGAGCATAGAGCGTGAGCAAAATGGCAGGAATCAACCAGAGCACGGTAGGATCGTAGAACATCATTTTCTTGCCTCCCAAGCAATTTCTCATATAAGAACACTTAGGAAGATTTTTGGTTCCTATATGCACAAGACGCGCCGGCACGGGGCGACCACAAGGAGCCTCACCAGCGGGTGCGGAAACTGGCCGGCTATGAGTGGACACCATCATGCCCTTCCGCCCCGCGACCGTTACGCTTTGCGCAACGACCCGAGCGCGGAATTCCACATTCGCTCCGGCTGTCAGGCCGAAGGAGCGGGAGGGGGTGTAGCCCGAGCCCTGGTGCGCCGCCACGACGGGCTGGAGTTTCGCTACGAAGTGATTTTCCGGGGCGACTACAGTGCCAGTAAAGCCAACTTCACCCGAGACATGTATTGGGAAACCGCCCTTTCAGTGGTGCGCAGCCAGCTGGAATCGCATGTCCACCGAGATACGCGCATTACCTTAGAAGCGAATTCAGGCCTGCCACTCACCGAGGTGGGCGTTGTGATGTCGTGGGAAGCACCCGAAATCGAGGGAGGAACACCGTCTTGAATCTGCAGGAAACCTTTTTCTTCCTGAGTCAACTGTCCCAAGGATTTGACCATATCGGCGCCCTGATGCCCACCTCCCGCCAGGCGGCCCGAGCCATGGCGGGTGAAGCCCTGAGGCAGAAAGGGCCAAAGTATGTCCTCGAAGTCGGACCGGGCACGGGGCCCATCACCACGGAACTGGTGCGCCATCTCAAGGCTGAAGACCGACTGGTGCTGTGCGAGGTCAATAGCGACTTTTGTGACTACCTGAAGCGCCGCTTCGAAAACGAGCCCGAGCTGGCCCGAGTGCGTCACCAGGTGGAAATCGTGCACAGCAGCGTTACCGAACTGGGCGGGGAGCACGTCTTTGACTACATCATTTCAGCCGTCCCCTTCACCCGCCTCCCCGCCGAACTGGCCGAAGAAATTTTCAACACCTATCGACGTCTGCTCAAGCCCGGCGGCACGCTCACCTTCCTCGAGTATGCCTTCCTGCGCAGCCTGCGCAAGCTGACCCAAAGCAAGCAGGAGACCAACTTCGTCAAGGTCGACCAGTTGATGAAAGAATTCATCAACCGATATCAGTTCCGGGCCGACCGGGTGATGCTCAACTTTCCGCCGGCCAACGTGCGCAGCCTTCGCTTCAGCGACCCCCAACCGGAGGCCGCCCGCGACCTGCAGCCGCGGGAGAACTATCGCAGGGTAGGCCCGCGCTGGTCCAACTTCGGCTTCTCCAGCGAGGCCTGGGACATTCTGGCTGGCCTGGGGGCTGCTTCTTACCTGATGGCCCGAAAAGGCAACCGCTGGTGGCCGGTGCCCGCGCTGGTCGGCGCGGCCGTGGCCTGGTTTCACCGCGACCCCTATCGCGAAGTGCTGACCACCGACGCGGCCGCCTACTCGGCCTGCGACGGACAGGTGATGAAGGTCGATCAGGTGCGCCACCCGCGCCTGGGCGATCGCAATTGGGTTCGCATCTGCGTATTTCTCTCCCCATTGGACGTGCACATCAATCGCTCGCCCGTAGCCGGCAAGGTGATCGATCGCTGGGACGAGCCGGGCGGATTTCTGCCGGCCTATGCCGACGAATCGGAATCCAATTCGTCTCGCTATATCGTGGTCGAAGGCGTGCACGGGCCGGTGGCGGTGGCGCAGCGGGCCGGTTTTCTGGCCCGTCGCATCATCACCTGGCCCAAGCGCGGCGAACTGCTGGCCCAGGGCGAGCGCTACGGCCTGATTCGCTTCGGGTCGCGCACGGATGTACTCTTCCCGCTGGACGATGTGGAAATTCTGGTCAAGGCCGGAGACAAACTGGCGGCCGGCCAGACCGTGATCGCTCGTTATCTCAACCGGGAATCAGCTGTAGTGACTGCTGGCGACGACGCCACCACAGCCAAGGACCCGTAAGTAAGTAGAGAGCCGAGCCAAGCCACACCGTCCACTGCAGGTGAAGTGCCCCACCCAGGAGGGCCAGAACCACCACCCAGGGGGGCACCTCGACGACTCGCGTGAACTTGGGGTAGGGCAACGAACTGATCATCAGTCCGGCCAGTAAGGCCAGCAAGGCGGCCCCTGCCCAGCCGTGCAGACAGGCTCCGCTGAGGTAGCCCATGGCCAGCAAGCTGGCCACCGCCGTCGTGGGCAGGCCGGAGAATTCGCCGGGGCGCTGAGGAGTGGCGTTGAAGCGTGCCAGGCGCCAGGCCGCGGTCAGTCCAAACCAGGCAGCCAGTGGCAGGGCCGCACTGGCGGGCAGCCAGCCTTCTTGCCAGCCCAGAACGAAGGCCCCCCCACCGATGCCAAAAGAAGTAAGATCGGCCAGAGAGTCGAGTTGGGCGCCGAAGTCGGAGGCGACTTTCCAACGGCGCGCCAGAAACCCGTCGGCGGCATCCCACACGACCGACCCCAGCAGACAGCAGGCAGCCGCCGAAAGGTTGCCGTGACAGGAAAGCCACACCGTGGCCAGTCCCAACACCAGATTCAACGAGGTGCAGCCGTTGACGACCCACGATTGAATCCTGCGCTTGGGTGGTAGCATCCGGCTACTATACTCTGGACCCGACCATTCGAACAGGGGGGAGCCGGGGTAGTTTTTTTCTGACGGCCAGGAACCTGGCCGACGATTTGGAAAGGGGCGCCATGCTCAGCCGTTCGGCTCTGACCTTGCTTTGCTGCACCCAACTCAGCCTGATCGGCCTTCAGCACCAGCGGGCCTTTCGGCCCGTGGTCGCCCATCCCAAGCATCCCGAGGGGCTGTCGCAGCTGGTCAACCGCATCGCCGGTTCAAAGTACGGTCTGCTTGACCCGCTGCCCGAAGCGGCCCCCGCGCCGACGGCTTCGCCGCAAACCCCCGAGAATCAGGTACCCAGTCTGGAAGCCGCCCCCGTAGAGGTCGTCCCCAGCCCACTGGTTCCGGCCGAGCGTCCCGAAGGAGCCCCTGGCTGGCTCTGGCCCATTCTTGAGGAAGAATCGCGTCAACGCGGGCTTGACCCCTACCTGATCGAATCGGTGGTGCGCCAGGAATCGGGCTTCAACCCCCTGGCCGTGTCCCCGGTCGGAGCCCAGGGGCTGATGCAACTGATGCCAGACACGGCCGAACTGGTCGGGGTGCGCGACGTGTTCGATCCGCGCCAGAATGTCTCGGGGGGTACCACCTACCTGGCCTGGCAATTGCAAGACTTTGGCGGCGACCTGAAAATGGCCCTGGCCGCCTACAATGCTGGTCCCGGCGCGGTCAGGCGCTGGGGCGGAGTGCCCCCCTATCAGGAAACCCACGACTATATCCGCCACGTGATGGAGGATTATCGTCGCAAGGTGCAAACCGAAAGCCCGCCCATGTCCGTTGGCGACTCGCCGACGGGGCTGTAGCAGGATGCGGCCCATCAGGACAAAATTCCGAGAATGGGTATAGAGGCGAGCGGATTGGGGAAAGCTCGTTGGCTAGAGACCATGTGGGTTCAGGAAAGTGAGGTTGAGTGATGTCCCAAGACGTCATCCCAATGACCGAAGAAGGCTTCAAAATGTATCAGGACAAGCTCGAGAGGCTGCGGACCGTGGTCCGCGGCGAAATCGCCGAGCGAATCCGTCAGGCCAAAGAGTTCGGTGATATCTCGGACAACTCCGAGTACGAGTCGGCCAAGTCCGACCAGGCCTTTGTGGAAGGTGAAATCATCCACCTCGAGCGACTGCTGGCCCGAGCCAAGATCATCGACCGGGCCGAGCTTCCCACCGACGAGGTCAACCTGGGCAGCACGGTGGAGCTGCAGGAGACCACCACCAAGCGCAAGCACAAGGTGACCATTGTTGGAACCAACGAAGCCGACATCGAGAAGGGCCGTATTTCCAACGAATCACCCGTGGGCAGAGCCATTCTCAACCAGAAAAAGGGCTCGGTGGTCGAGGTAAAGACTCCGGCCGGTATGGCCGCCTACAAAATCGTGAAAATCAGCACCACGGCCTAGCGGGCTTATGGAACTCCGTGAGCAAGCCTGCGAGGCCTGCCGGGCCGACGCTCCTCGAGTCACAACCGAGGAGCGGGCCCGCCTGATGGGGCATCTTCCGGACTGGCAGGTCGAAGAAGTCGAAGGAGTCGAGCAACTGGTGCGGCTCTTTCGCTTTGCCGACTTCCAACAGGCGCTGGAGTTTACTCAACGCGTCGGGGCCCTGGCCGAGGAGCAGAATCACCATCCGGCCCTGCTCACCGAATGGGGCCGCGTAACGGTACGCTGGTGGACCCACAAAATCAAAGGGCTGCACAAGAACGACTTCATTTGTGCGGCCCGCACCGATTTGCTGTTGGCCGGGGAATAAGTTCGCCCGCCTGGCGACAGGGCCCGGTTGGAGTGTCTCGAAATCCTCCAACATCCCCTTCGTGGAGGCATCGTTGAATCGGAATCGCAAATTCCTCATCGGACTCGCCCTGGGTCTGTTCCTGCTGGCGCCCCCCAGCATCGCCGAGGGCGACGAAAACCAGGTTGAGGCGTCAGCCTGGGCGGTATACGTCAACGGCTCACGCAACACCGTCAATTCGCTGACGGCCAACGGTCAGGACTGGTTCGACGCTCAGCAACTGGCAGCCGCCCTGGGTCATCGGTTGCAACACCAGTCGGGAACCCTCTACGTCAATGGCCAGCTGCTTCAGCAGCCTATCGTTATGCTGGCCGGCAACCCCTACACCACGGCCGAAGCCATGGCCCGGACGCTGGGAGCCACCGTTCAGCGCGACAGCGCTCGCAAAATCG
>CAZYPN010000011.1:0-166124 GCA_964649085.1 uncultured Burkholderiales bacterium
CCTGCCGACGAAAGCCCATCACTGAAGCAAATTTGCCTCAATTGTCAACAGGCCCCTAGCTCTGTTCGGCGGGAATCGGCTCTTCGGCCTTAACTCCGGGATGAAAGGTCGTGTAGAGCAGCACCGGAATGCCCAGCATGCCCAGATGGCCTTCGATCAGGGGGCGAACCCTGTCCCAGGGCAGGCGCCCCACACCGGTGGCCAACCGGGGAAGGGCCACCGAGGTGTAGCCTTCCCGCTCGATTTCTTGGCGCAACTCGCGCAGTGCGTGGTTGACGAATTCCAGGTGGGCCTTGCCGGGGGTCGACCCGTGGTCGTAAGCCGCTTCCTGGGTCATCAGGTTGGCGATGTGCACGCCCGGTCCATGCCACATCCACATCGCCCCTGGCGCGGGATGGGCCGTCTGGCAATAGTGGCGGAAGTCCTTGCTCAACGAGGGCCACTGCTGACGCAATGCCAGCGCCAATCCTTGATTGAAGTGGTCGCCGGGGGCGACCCCGTGGGCGATGAGATGGGCCCGGCTGAGCAGCAGGTCTCCGGAAACTTCGTGAATCATGGTGGGTCCTTTCTTATGAACGCATAGAGGTCGAGGCTACCAAGAGGTTCTTTAGCTCCTGAAGCAGGTCGGTGGCGGTGATAATCCCCACCAGCTCGCCCTGGCGGGTCACCAGCACCCGATGAATCTGGCCGCGGATGAAGAAGTCACAGACCTCGTCGATGGGCGTGCTTTCTTCTACCGAGTGAACGGCCTGGGTCATAATGTCGGCTACTTTGAGGTGGTTCCGCCCATCACCCAACTGGTGGAATCCTCGAGGCTGGGCGTGCGAGCCCCAATACTGCGAAGGAGCATCGGGGTCGAACTCGCGCCCTCCCAAATTTGCCAGGTCGTAAAGCGAAACGACCCCTACCGGGCAACCGTGGCGGTCCAGCACGGGTGCTCCGGAAATCTCGAGCTCTTTCAGCATCTTGAGCAGCGTTTGCAGGTCGGTGTCTTCAGCCGCCGTCCATACCTTGGTGCTCATCACATCGCGGGCAAGTTTCATAGGACCCTCCGTCCATAATCTGCCCTCACACTAAGCGCACCCCGGGCTTCTGCCTATGAGCCATGTCATACCTTGCCCTGGCTTCGATGTTACAGTGGAGCCATGAGCAATCCGATTATTGTTGGGGTCGATTTCGAAGAACGAAGCACCCCCCAGATCCTTCAATATGGTTATCTGCAGGGGCGAGCTTTGGGGCAGCCGGTCGTGGTGGTGCACGTGGTAGAGCCCATCGAGCGGCCAGATCAGGCCGACCAGGACACCCGCGCTTTCCACGACCAACTGGTCAGGAAGGCCGAGAAGCAGATGACGGGACTGGTCGAACAAGCACCTGCCGGAGTTTCCGTGAGCCCACGCATCGAACTGGGCCCTCGGGTCGAAGTGCTGAGCAGATTGGCCGCGGAACAGGGCGCAGTGATGCTGGTACTGGGTAGCCCCTTTCGCGGCGGGCCTCCGGTGGGTATCGGTCTGCAAATCCTGGCTCGCTGTAACTGTCCGGTGCTGATCATCCCTCACTCTTGACAGGATTTGCCAACTCCAGGGGGAATTCTGCTGCAGACTGTAAGTACTTTGCTCCCAGAAACTCCGGTTGATCGGGTCCCATCGAGACTTATTCGTCCAGAAAGAGGACCCCCTATGTCACGTAAACTTTTTGTCGGCTCCCTTGATGACTCCGTAAGCGAAACCCAGCTCGAAGCGGCTTTCGCCTCTTATGGCACCGTAACTTCGGCCAAGGTGATCACCGACCGCGACTCCGGTCGCCCGCGAGGATTTGGCTTCGTGGAAATGAGCACCCGCGCCGAGGCCAACGCTGCGATGGCTGGCCTGAACGGCACCATGCTGGGTCACAAGTCGCTGGTGGTGAACGAAGCCAAGCCGAAGGCGGCCCCCAGTCGCTGGTAGCCCCCCGGTTCCAGGTCCAATAAGGAAAAGACCCTCGTCGAAGAGGGTTTTTTCTTTTTAACGCCAGGCTTAGTGCGGCTCTGCCTGGCTTGATGTTTACCTTCCGGTCACTCCCGTCGAGCCCATCGGCGTTACTCTGGATTAGCACAAGATAGCTGAACACAGCAGAGGAGAGCGTCATGCAGGTAGGTAGTCATTTCAGTCAGGCTTCTGGTTGGGTGGGCCCCAACTCACTGCGCGTCAATGTCGATCGTCAGGAGCACAGTGTTCGCGTCGACGGCACCTTGGGGATGTCCAATGTGCGCCTGGAAGAGCGCGATGAGGTGGTGCGGGGCACCATTTCCGGATTCAACGGCATCGCTGACGTGAACGTTCGAGTGCGTCGCGGGGCCGATGGTTCCAGCCTTTGCTCGGGTTGGGTCGGGCGCGAGAATTTCTATCTGGAAAGTCGTCCCCAGGGCAATCGTCAGGTGATGCGGGGGAACTGGGGGTCTCATCGCATCGACCTCGACCGCACCCAAAATGAAGGCTACGTGGACATCAGCGGTTGGGTCAGCCCACCCGGAGGATTCAGCGAGTCGGTCAATGTCCACGTACACTCCGCCCAGTCCATGACCCAGGCCTCTCTGGAGTGTCTCTATCCGTTGCTGGGTCTGGCGGCGGTCGCCGTTCGAGCCAGTGAAGCGGCCTGAGACATTTCTAAAATTCGCCAGGCAATCTCGCGCTGGTCGTCCCGAAAGTGTTCCAAGGGGGCAAACCCTTCTGGCTCCTCAGTGACTATAATGGGAGCGTGAACCCAAATCCGGAGGTCTGATATGCAGCCCAACGCCCCCCATTCCTCATCCCAACTTCAAGCAGACGGCGCCTCGTCATGGACGCCGGTCGGAACGTCGACCACGAGTTCATTGCTCCAGGGATTGTCTCTGAACTTCCTCGACCCCCAACAATAGACATTCCGTCCGCCCGGACCGGAGTTTTCCGCCCTGCCGCGAAAGCAGCACTGTGGCGCAGGAAATTCCCGCTTATCTCGCTCGTCTCAAAGTAAAGCCTCGGCTGGTGGCGATCTTTACTCGCCAACTGTGCACGATGTTGGTTTCTGGCGTTCCGCTGTTGCGGGCGCTAGAGACTTTGGGAACTCAGGACGAATGTCCGGCTTTCGGCGAGGCCATCTTACTCTGTGGCGATCTGGTGGCTGCCGGGCACAATTTCTCCAATGCCTGCTCGAAGTTTCCCGGCGTTTTCCCAGCGATGTATATCACCATGGTTCGAATCGGTGAGCGGGTGGGGCAACTCGACCATACCCTGGATCAACTCGCGGGTTGGATGGAGAAAGACGACCAGCTGCGCCAGAAAATTCTCTCGGCGTTGACCTATCCGGCATTGATTCTGGGGGTTGCCGGGGTGCTCACGCTGGGGCTCTTCTACACGGTGTTACCCGGATTTGTCGAAGTGTTTCGCGAGATGAACATGCCATTGCCTCTGGTCACCCGGATCGTCATGGCCGCCACCGATGCCGTCCGTCAACCCGGGTTCTGGCTGTGCCTTGTGGCCGGGGGTGTGGCTTTGGTGGGCCTGGTGCAGCGCTTGGGGCGGTCGCCGGCCCAGCGCGCTCGCGGCTATCGCTGGCTGCTGCGCCTGCCGGTGGTGGGGCGCATGGTGTTCTGTGCTTCCATCGCTCGCTTTTGTGGTTCCTCCTATACGCTGCTGGGGGCCGGGTTGGACATGCTGGCCACCTTCTCCCTGGCCGCCTCGGCCAGCGGTAGCCCTTTGCTCGAACAGGACTCGCCGGCGCTGGTGGCCAGCATTCGTGAGGGCGAACTGGTATCGGTGCATCTGGCCAGCCGCCCGGACCTGTATCCCAACTCGCTCTATCAGATGGTGGCCGCCGGCGAGGAGTCGTCTCGCTTGCCTGAATTGCTCGAGCGCACGGCCGATTACTTCGAACAGGAAACCTATCACTGGGTCGATTCGCTGGGAGCGGTGATCGAGCCGCTGTTACTGTCGGGGGTGGCCGTGGTCATCGCCACCATCGTGCTCTCGATTTTCCTGCCCATGTATTCCTACATTGGCACCCTATCGAGTTAGATAGCGGATGCTGCCCAGGTCGAGCTTGTCGACCCCCGGGGCGACCTGCAGTGCGCGACTCTGCTGTTGCTTGCCCAGGCGCAGAAAACACTGGCTGGCCGGGACCTCGGAGCGAAACTCTACCTTCCAGCGAAACTCGTGTGGCTTGGGATGCTCGAGTTCCTTCCAGCGACGGCGCAACTGATAGGGGATCTGGGGAAACACCAGAGTTACAGGCAACATGGGCGGAACTGTTCCCACGACCTCCCCGCGGACTTCCAGGCGATAGCTGCGTGCCTCGTTGGCCGGGTTGGCCGAGCGGCCACCGCCGCTGGCCTGGGGTTGGAAATTCATCCAGGCCAGCCCCAATGCGGCCAGCAGAGCGCAGCTCCCCCACACCTTGCCATTGTCCAGGCGCACCTCGGGCAGGCTCTGCAGGCGGCCAGGTCCGCGAAACTGTCGCCGCCGGATGGTGCGGGTAGGGGCTGTTGGGTTGCTACGGGCGTCGATACGAACCGCCGTCAACCCCTGACTCGCCAGGTAGGCCTTGACCTGGGCTGGTGAGACCGCCTTCACCACGCCCTCGCGGCTTTTTCCCTGGGCATCCAGAGCTCGATAACAGAACTCCTCGGCCATCAGGGTCCCCAGCTGGTGCGACCCTTGAGCTTCGTTCCCGGAATGAGATCGATGACCCCCGAAACAAGGGCCGTACCTGAAAGGTCGATGTTGGCAAGCTTGATGCTGCCGACACCAGCGGGTGTCCGGTCGCCGAAGGCCACCCGGGTTACCGGCCCTCCGGGCATGAGCCAGGCCCGGTCGACGGTTCGTCCGGGTGCGTGGTAGCGCTCTACCGGGTCGGGTGCGCTGACGTCGCAGGTGTAAATGGTGTCTGAACGATAGGTGAAGGCCAGGGTCGCACCGTCGGCGCTCCAGGTGGGGTCCGCAGGCACCAGCCCGGCGCTGGTTCCGGCCCCGGTAAAGGTGAGGGGGGTGATGGTGGGCGCCGTTGGAGTCACGAAAAGGCTGTCGATGGTGAAGTCGGCCAGGAACAGCTGGCCGGCGCTCTGATAGCAAAGGCGACCCTGACGCGACCAGGTTGGATTGTTGCCATTGGGAATGGTGATGGTCGACTCGGTTCGGTCGTGGAGGCGCATGAATTTGATGGCCGCAGCCGCGTCATCCTGATAGGCCAGGTAGAGTCCGTCGGGTGACCAGGTGGGGTTGAAGCAGCCGGCTCCGGTGATCAGCTCCGGGTTGCTACCGTCGCTGTTGCAGATGCTGATTCCGTTGGCATTCTGATAGGCCAGTTTGCTGCCGTCGGGGGAAACCTCGGGCTCCATCCCACCGCTGATCACCTGGCGTACCGCCGTTCCGTCGCCGTCGACGCTGCAAATCCAGTTGCCGTCGCGGTAGAAGAAATTGCCCGTGATGCGAGCCTCGACGTCGATGGCGGCGCCGCCCGAAATGGTGGTGGTGGCGCCGTAGACGTCGGTGATGGTAGCCGACAGTTCGTACTGATCGCCGTGGGCGGCATTGACCGGAGGTAGCCACACGAAGCGGGCTACCCAGCAGCCTTGCTCGGTGTCGTATTCCACCAGTTGCATGCCCGGGGGGGAGGTGAAGGTGCCGCTGCCGCTACCCACCACCGGAGTGGAATTCCACTGAACGGCAACCTGGTCTCCCTCGGGGTCGACGATCCGCATGATCAGCATGAGAAATCCGTGGGGTTGCACAATGGCATCGAACCCGCCCGAGGTGCTGGGATTGGGGGCGGGAGAAACGGTGACGTCGGCCACGGCCGGGGCGGTATTTGAGGCGGGAGGCGGAACCGGCGGAGGGGCCACCGAGGAGAGAGGAACCCCCGCCCCACAGTCGCTGACAGCCGAGGCCGCCGTCACGGTGGTGTCCAGGCTAATGGCTCCCTGCTGGGTGACCTTCACGGTATAAGGACGGTGGGCCGCGGTCAGCTGGGCATAGGCTGGAGGGGTGGTCATGCTGGGCGTCCCTGGTGGAGCCGAGGAGGCCATGTAGGCCAGATTGGAACACACCACCAGATGGTAGGTGCTGTCGAAATGACACAGGTCATTGGTCACCACGCTGCCGTCGGGCAGAAAGACGAACTGAAAGTCCTTGCTGGTTGGTTTGATCCAGTCCTCCAGTGGCTGACCGGCACTCTCGCCGATGGCCGGTATCAGTGCCGGATTGTTCAGCTGGGCCGAGTCGACATCCCAGGTGCCGCAGAAGAGATAGACGTTGGGATATTCTCGAGAGAAGTCGAGCACGCGCAGGATACGCGCCGACGGCTCGGGGGGCAGGACCGGGTCACGCGGAGGAGGGGCCGGCAAAAATCCCTGCACCACGTAGAGAGACTGGGAATGAGCGCGAGTGCCATTCTGACTGGGAATCACGATGCCGGTGGGAATACCGCTGGACACGGCCCGGTTACGGGCTGCCCTGAACTCGCTGGCCACCAGTGCGCTAACCGCTTGGGGATTGGCTGTGGAGAGGCCGGACTTACGCCGAAGGGGAAGCACGGCCAGGCCAAAAATGAGGCTCATTAACCCCAGCGACACCATCACCTCTATCAGGCTGAAGCCTCTTTTCATAGCTCTCGCCAGCGCAGCAGCTGCAGGTAATGAGGATTGTCGTCGCCCGGGTTATTGCGGTCTTGCGGACTGACATCCAGTTCGGCCACCAGAGTTTTCATTGCCGTTTCTCCTCCGCTCTGAACAAAGCCCACCGAGCGCACCACCACCAGGAAGTAGGGAGCCTCGCGATAGGTGGTATCGACGGTGACCGTATAGGTACCCAGGTTGGTGGCGGTAAAAGGGTCCTGGTAGCTTTCGATGTAGGAAAAGGCACGCTGGTCGCGGGTGCCGGGTGGGGGAAAGTCGAGATCTCGAATCAGCTTGCAGCGCGCATCCTCGATGCCGATTTCGGCCAGCTGGCGAGCCTGCATTGTTCGGGTCAGCTTGCTGCCGCCCCCATAGAGGGTGGCCTGAGCCTGCATAAAGGCCCCTCCGATGACGCCGAAGAGTGTGGCCAGCATCAAGGCCAGAGGCAGCAAGAAAGCCCGGCGCACGCTCACGGGTAGAGTTCCTCGGGTCGATGCAGCAAGATATCCATTTTCCAGCTGTGGATCAGCCCGTTGATATTGGCCGTGGCCACCACCTCCAAATTGCCATTGGTGAGCATGCTAAACGACAGTCCGTCGACGTCGGCGCTGACCGATTCGTCGAACGTGGCGCCACTGCTGTAGGTGACCAATCGCATCACCTGATCGCCCTCGAGTCGATAGTCGATACTGAGCCGGTCGGCATTTTCGTGGGGACGGAAGCTGCCGGGTAAGGTGGTGGGAAGCGGATCGGGAAGGCGCGAAGTGACCAACGGATCGATCTGCTCTAGATGCAGTTGAGAACTGTTGGGAATCTGCACCACCAGGCTTGAGGAAGCGTCCCGTCGGATAGACTCGGCGGCAAGCTGGCAGCCCACGATGGTTTTCTCACGGTCTCCGCTGTTGCGATTGAGGGTGAGATAGCTCATCAACAACGAGCCAAGGATCGCCAGCGTCAGGGCGATCAGGCCCAGGCTGACCAGCGATTCGAGCACGGTAAAGCCGGCTACAAATCGGTGAGGTCGAGGGGGCTGCTGTCGCACCGAATCTCCTTTCCGTTCACGCGCGCCCGCGCCTGAACCTTGCATTGAGAGCCGGCCGGAAAGTAGATGGGCGTGGCCAGATAGGGGTTGTTGTAAACGTGGGTAAAGATGCCCTCGCGACCGTCTCGAGTCAGCGGGCGAATGTTGCCATTGCCGGTGATCGGCAGGCAGTACCAGCGGAAAAAAATGCCCGGCACAAGGCTGTTGCTGTCTGTGCGAGCTTCGGTACGAAATCGGCCCACTTCGTCTTTGGTGAAAGGCGGAGAATTGCCGGAATCGGGAGTGACCACCAGGTGGTCGACCTCAGGAGTTGGGCTCAGCACCACTCCATAGGCTGAGGAGCGGTTGCGGGCCAGGTAGGGCGACCAGGAAACGGTAACCTTGACCTGGTGGCCGATGTCGCCGGTGTAGCGACGGTCGCTGGCGAGTTGGGCCAGCTCACGCGCCGAGCACGGGGAATAGAGGCTCCACTGCTTGACCTCCACCTGGTAGCGAAACTCTGGAAGCTGCGAATCCTGACCCGTGCTGGCCGTGGGGGCAGTGCCCCCGTTTCTTGCCGTGGCCACAATACGTGCCAGGATTTTGTCGGCCAGAAAGGCTCCGGTCAGAGATTTCTCCACCTCACGCTGCAGGCGAGAGCCCGTGATCATCAATTGGGCGGTAAGCAAAACGGTGGCCGTAATGAAAAAGAGCGAGAACAACGTCTCGATCATGCTCAGCCCCCGCCGCTGCCGTCCCATCAGAGCCAAATTCTCGATAGCAGAGGGAATCCCCCCTGCTATCCCTTGGGCTCGTCTTGAGGCGGAAGAGGAATGAACGAGGGCTGAACGTCGTCGCTTTGCAGCAAGTCTTTCCAGTCAGGGGGGCCCGGAGGGGGTGGGGGAGGGGGCACCTCCGGCAGCGGGCTAAGCCCCAGGTTGCCCGTTCCGGGCAACGGGGGAATTCCACCCGACGCAGGGGGCAACGGTGGCAACTCCAGCGACAGCGAAGGCGGCAGCGGAGGCACTCCGCCCGCGGGCGTGCCCAGCGACCCCAGCGGTGGCAAGGGGCTCAGCGGCTCCAGCGACGGCGGCAACGGCCCCAGCGATGGAGCGCTCTCTAACGATGGCCCCAGCTTGGGCAAAGGTGGTAGCGCGCCGTCAAGCCCCCCCAGGGTTCCCAGTTTCTCGACCAGCGATGGGCTTGAGTCGGGAAGGTCGGGAATCCCTGGCAGGCTGCCGATGTCGGGCAGCGACAGCCCCAGACCCGGGCCCGTATCGGACATGCGCGGCAGGTCGGGCAGAGGCGGGGGCAGTTGCACGTTGATCGGCTGAACCTGGGCTTCTTCGCCACGCCAGATCCGCTGCAGTTGAGCGGCGCGATCGGCGATCTTGCGCAACAGGGCCGCACCTTCATCGCGCTCGGGCCCCCCCAGACCACCGACGGTGGGCTCCACGCCCAATTCTCGGAGGCGGCGCAGCAGGCTTTGCATCGTTTCCTGCGTCTGGCGGTAGAACTGGCTGGCACGCAGCGAGATAAAGCGCCATCCGAGCCGTTCCAGCACGGCCTCACGCTCGACCAGCACCTTGAAACGGTCGGGTGCCTGTTCCCGGTCGCCGTCACAGCGAAGAGCCACACGGTGGGTCTTGCCTTCCACCACCAGATCCAGGCGGTAGTTGCCCACCGGGTAGTCGCGGTGCACCCGATAGCCTGCGCCTTCCAGTTCGCGCTGCAGGGCCTGACTCATGCGCCGGGCCCCAGAGGCCAGGTCTTCTTTGGAGTCCCTCGGCAGCATCTCGGCCACCTCGGCCATGGTGCGCTGAGGGTTCTGCACATGACGGATCAGCAGCTCACGCAGGTCGCCGGCCTTGAGGTGGGCGTCGGGGTCGAGACCGCCCACCACCCACAGTTGATTGCGAGCGCGACTGGCGGCCACGTTGTAGCGCTTGATAAAGACATCGGTGCGCCGCAGCGACAGGGCATTGGCGTCGTCGGCCGTCTCCACCAGCGAGAGAAACATCACGTCGCGCTCGTCCCCCTGGAACTGAGCGGCATTGCCGCACAACAGGCGACGTTGCTGGTACTCGGCCAGGGGCATATGCTGGGTCAACAGTTTGTCGACGAGCAAGGCCTGCTCTTCACCCACCAGCGAAATCATCCCCAGGGTTTGACCGGCATACTCGGGCTGCTCGGAGCAGGCTACGATCAGTGAGGCGACCTCTTCGGCCTCGGCCCGGTTCACTTTGCGCTGGTACGAGCCCCCTTCTACCTTGTGGAGAACCGTGGGAGGGCGCAGGCGAACCTGGGTGCTGTCGCGCAATGGCTGAATTTCGCCCTGGTAGCACAGCTTGTTGGAAAAGGCGATGATTTCGGGCACGCAGCGGAAGTGTTCCACCAGGCGAATGGTGCCACCAAAGGACTGACGAGCCAGGTCGTAGACCGAGGTTTTGCCGTCGTAGAGTTCTTTATTGGGAATGTCGTAGAGGTGCTCGTCGATCAGCGCCTCAACCTTTTCATAGGCCATACCCACGGCTTCGGGACTGACCTGCTCGTTGTCGCCCACCACCAGCACTTCCTTGCCCAGTGCGAAGGCGAGCAGGCCCGTGACGTCGCACTGGCTGGCCTCATCGAGGATGACCACATCGAACTGCGTTTCCCCGGGATGATAACTTTCGGCCACTCGGGCCAGAGGCATAATCCAGACGGGAACGGCGTCGCGGCATTCGGCCAGGCGCTCGCGTGCGGTGGCCTTGAGCTTGGGGGCGCGCTTGCCCTTGCCCGAACCGATTTTGCGCATCAGGTCCAGCCAGCCCACCAGGGCCTGCTGCTGACGAACGCCTGTGCGGCGCAATTGATTGGCCCAGGTCTTGTGCTCCACGTAGTGAGCCGTGGCCAGTCGAAGCTGGTTCTTCAACAGGCTGACCTCCTGCTGTAACTGCTCGGGGTCGATCTCGGCTCGTTCCTCAAGCTGCTGGGTCCATTGGCGAAACTTCCAGGCCGGTACGGGATCGCCCGGGGGCTCGGAACGGTCGTGGGGAGTGCGATGGTCTCGGATGGCTCGGGCCCATTCGGGGGCCACTTCCTTGATTTTGTCGAGCAGGCGATTGCGCTCGGCCACCGGTTCTTTCAACGAATGCAGCTGCATGAACCAGGCCCAGGCCCGCGAGTAGGCGTCGGGGTCGAGATTCAAGGTGGCCTGGCGCAGGCGGCTGAGAATGCCACCCATATCGCGCGGCTGACACTGGGTCAGCAAACGCTCCTGAGCCTGAAGTCGCTGGTTGTGAACCGACGAGTCGAGGTCGGCCTTGCGCGATTGGATGGTGGGAATCAGGTAGCGACGGGCTGCTTCGCGGATGCGATAGAGTTCTCCGAACAGTCCCGTGTCGATGGGCACGCGGTCGACGATCGCCGACCAGCGCAGCCCCATTTCCTTCATCAAGCGCCGACAGGCATCCCATTCGGTGTCGTACCAGGCCAGCGCCGCCTTCATCTGGGGCACGTAGGAGAAGGCGATTTCGTGGGCCGGCTCCCCCAGGCTATCAAAGGAAGGCGCATTGCGCGACCCCATCTGTCGGTCCCAGCGGGTGCGCAGGGCCTGCTCGCCCTGGCGCAGCTTGAGGAAGGCCCTGGCCCCCTCGGCTTCCTCAACGTTGCGCAGCTGGCTCTTGCCGTTGACCCGCACCGCACCGATCAGTTTCTGCCATTGACGATTGATGTAGGTCCACATGCTGATCGAACCTTTGGTGCGCAGGTGGGCGATGATCTCGTCGATGACTCGCAGGCTCTCTTCGTTGCCCAGATCGTTGTCGACGACGCTGACACCGGTGGACAGCACCAGGCGCTCATACTCGGCGAACTCTTGCACCGAACTTTCGATTTTGGTGACCAGGTCTTCCCAGGTCTGCTTGTGGGCGCCTCCGAGCATGCCCACCCGCATGCAATCCAGGACCCACATGCTGCTGTCCTGGATCTGGGTGATGGCTCGCTCGACCTGGTCGAGCAGGCGCTGAAGCGATCGCGAGTCTTGGGACTCGTGGTCCCAAAATTCTTCACCAAAAGGCTCGTCGCTCTGAAGGCCCTTCTTCTTGGCCACCAGTTCGCGAAACTGGAATTCGGAAATCAGATCTTCGATAGGGGGCAACACCTGATCGAGGTCGGCCTCGAGTTCGGCAGGCACGTCGCGGTTGAGACGGTAGAGCTGGCGGACCTCATCAGCGCTGAGCGGCAGCACTGCGCCCTCTTCGACCGGGCCCGGAATCCACTGGTGACGAGAGGCGCTCTGGTCCATCAGCAGTTGAGCCGCCCTGGCCGGGGCGATGCTCTCGTCGCCAACTCGAATGAGCCGATACTCGTCGAGACGGGCCTGCAGCAGCTTCTCTTGTTGGGCCCCCAGGCGATCGCGTAGCTCTCGACGCCGCTGGTCGTATTGCTGGGCCAGGCTATCGAGCTCGTCCGGATCACTGGTGGTGAAACGATTGACAATGCCCTTCACCGCGGCCTCAAGCTGGTCGCGACTTTCGGTTTCCTGTTCGAGCACGCTGACGCACAACGGCCTCAACTCGGGAATCACCATATCGCGCACAATGCGCAGGGCCTTGGAAGCCTGGCTGGTCACCAGGATGCTTTTGCCCTGGGCCAGCAGATGCCCGATGAGATTGGCGATCGTATGGGTTTTGCCGGTGCCCGGCGGCCCCTGTACGAGCACTGCCCCGGTGCTGTGCAGCCGTTTCACAACCCGCTCTTGCTCGGGGTTGCTGGGCATGGTCAGCAGCAGATCGTGATCCTCCAGCGCGGGCACCTCGGGAGTGCCCGGGTCGACCCCCACCACTCGCACCAGCGAGGGCGGCAGCTGTTCCATTTGGGGCAGCGATTGCAAAAAGGCCTCAATGGCCTGGGTAAAGGTGGCACTGCGATAACCCAGATACAGTATAGGGTCGCGACGGGAGGGAGGCGCCTGGCCTGCGGACCACAGTTGTTGCCACAGGGTGGAGAAGAACTGGTTGGTATTGTCTTTTCCCAGAGGGTGGACGGCGTGTTCCTGGAGCAACTTGCGCGCCTGCACAATGGAATCTTCGCTCAGCGACAGGCGTCTCAACAAGGCCAGATAAAGCTCGGTTTCGCGGTCGGTTTCGCGCAGCACGATTTCGCTGTTTTCCGCCAGAAACTCGATCTGGATTTTCTGCAACAGCACCGGATGCTCGATGGGGTCTGCACCGTCTAGCTTGACAATGCCATCGCCAAGCACCAGTTCAACCTTTTCCGACTCGCGCTCGATGATGTTGTTGACGTCCAACAGGTAGTCAAAAAGGGCAAAGGCGGGGTCTTTCTTGTCGCCGGGCTTGCGCACCCGCAGCAAGAAGTCATCGCCAGGGTCTTCCTCGCTCTGGGCCAGACGCCCCACTTGAAGATACTTGCTGACCGGCAGGTCTACCCAGCGGAATTTCCAGGAATATGACTTCAGGTTGAGGCACGGAGGCGAACTCAACTGCTGCATGGCCCCCATGAAACGGAAAAGCCGAGCAATACGCTCGCGCGCAATGAGCTGTTTTGCCTCGTTCAATGCCATCCTCGATGCTCTTTCGACTCCGACCCCGACGCCCCTAGTCCTGGATACGACTCGCCACGAGGCGTGCCTTCTCCAGGTTGGCACGAATTAAGTCGCAGCCTCCCTGCCAGAATTCTTTGCTTGAAATGTCGAAACCGAGCTTCTGAAGCAACACGGCGGGTGCTTCCGATCCTCCGGCCGCCAACAGTTCAAAGTATTTGGGCAGAAAACTCTCGCCCTCTTTTTGATAGCGGGCGTAGAGCGCCAGCACCAAGAGTTCCCCAAATGCGTAGGCATAAACGTAGAACGGGCTGTTGACGATATGGGGAATATAGAGCCAGGTCCACTGGTGGTCCTCGCCGAGATGCAGAGCACTGCCGAACATTTCCTGCATCGACTCCTGCCACATCTGGTTGATGGCCTCGGTGGTGAGTTCACCCTGGCTGCGACGGGCTTCGTGAAGGCTGCGTTCGAAGCGAAACATGGAAATTTGTCGAAAGACCGTGGCGAAGGTGTCCTCGAGCTTCTCGCAGAGTAAGCTCAGTCGCTCGCGGTCATCTTCCAGGCTGTTTTGCAGATGTTCAAACACCAGCAACTCGGCAAAGGTGCTGGCCGTTTCCGCCAGCGGCAGCACGGGATGGTAATCCAGGTAGTGCTGCCCGGAAGCCATGATGTCGTGCACTCCGTGGCCGAGCTCGTGGGCCAGCGTCATGACATCGCGGGCCTTGCCGGTGTAGTTCACCAGCACATAGGGATGATGGTCTGGGGTCACGGCTGCACAGAAGGCCCCCCCTCGCTTGCCGGGACGGGGCGGAACGTCGATCCAGTTCTTTTCAAAGAAGGGCTCAATCATGGCCGAAAGCTTCGGCGAAAAGCGTTCAAACGAACGCATTACGATCTCCCGGGCCTGGCTATAGGCGATGTCTTGCTGCTGCTTACGCAACGGGGCATAACGGTCGTAGTGGGTGAGTTGATCCAACCCCAGCAGTTGCCGCTTCAGCTCATAATACTCGTGAACGATGTCGAAGTTGGCCACGCAGACTTCCGTCATGGTGTCCACCACGGCCTTGTCGAGTTCGTTGGAAACGTGCCTGTCTGATTCCGGAGTTTCGAAGTTGCGCAGTCGATCCGAGACCTGCTTTTCGTGCAACAGGGTGTTGTGGATGAAGGTCAGCACGTGGGCATGGTTTTTCAGTTCTTTGGCCAGTGAACTGGCAGCCTGAGCGCGCAGCTCGCGGTTGGGGTCGTAGCTATAGGCCAGGAGCTCGCTTTGGGTCAGCTGGCGCATCTCGCCGTCGATTTCGAAGTCGAACTTCATGCGCCCCACCACTTCGGTGAACAGACGCCGGAAGGCCCGGCCGCGGCAGTTGGCCGTCTCTTCGAGAATGGTTTCCTCGGCTTCGCTCAGATAGTGCCGGGCCAGCACCTTTTGCTGCTCCAGATAGTGGCGATACTTCGCCAGTTCTTCCGCGGCCAGCAGGCGCTCGAAGGTCTCCTGGGGCAGTCGGGCCAGTTCGAGATCAAAAAAGATGAAGTGGGTGCTGATCTGGCTGCCGATCTCGCGGACCTTCTGAGTCAGGGCGCCGCGGGCTGGATCGCTGGTGTCGGTGGAATAGTGCAGCGAGGCGTAGCTGCCAGGGCGACTTTGCTGGCGCAAAAGCTGCTCATACTGGTCGAGAGCCACGCGCAGCTCTGAGGCCTGGATGTCGGCTCGACAAATGCGATCTCGATACGTCGCTTCGAATTGGCGCGCCTGCTCGAGAGCCCTCTCGAGATCCGACACGATGTTGGGATCATCGACCGATGCATAGAGTTCGCTGAGGTCCCAACTCGGCAGACTGGGGGCCTCCTGGACGCTGCTGGACATAATACCTGACCTCTCCGGTGCCTGTTCCTGCCGCAGGTTCACAGCATGCCCAGGGAAACCCTGCCGGACCTCAGGGTTTTTATCCGGTGGTTCTCAACCCCGCAGCCACGCCCTGGATGGTCATGCGCAGCAGGTTCCAATAATCGCCGTCGGACTCGGCTCGGCGCAGCCGGGCAAAGGCCTCGACCTGAATGAGATTGAGCGGGTCGACGTAGGGATTGCGCACTCGAATCGAGCGTTCCAGCCAGGGCTGGCCTTCCAGTAGCTGCGATTGGCCGTTAAGAGCCAGCACGGCACGGCAGGAACGGGCATATTCGGCCTGCAGCAGCTCCAAAATGGCCTGACCGCTGGTCGCCAGCCGGGCATAGCTGGCGGCGATGTCCATATCGGCTTTGGCCAGGGCCAGTTCGGCATTGTCGATGACCGCGCGGAAAAACGGCCACTCGCGATAGAGCTGGCTGAGCTTTTCGGGTTGACCGAAGCGCTCGAAGGCCCAGCCCAGACCATACCAGGCCGGCAGAATGACGCGGTTCTGAGTCCAGGAAAAGACCCATGGAATGGCCCGCAAGCTGCTCAGCCCGCGAGGTCCGTCGCCGGGTCGACGCGAGGGGCGCGAGCCGATGGCCATGCGCTCTACCCCCTGAATGGGAGTGGCTTCCTGGAAGAAGTCGAGAAATTCAGGGTGTTCCACCAGTTGGCGGTAGTGCTTCAGGGCGCTTTCGGCCAGTTCATCCAGGCAGTCGGTCCATTCGGGCAGCACCTGATTGCCCGACAGGTTGACCTTCAGCAGGCTCCACAGCAGCTGCTCCAGGTGGCGATGGGCCACGGGGGGGTCGTCGTAGCGTTCGGAAAGCACTTCGCCCTGCTCGGTGAGGCGCAGTCCGGCCCGGGTGGTTTCGGCCGGCAGACTCAGGATGCTGCGGGCGGCGGGGCCGCCACCTCGGCCCAGGGCACCGCCCCGGCCGTGGAACAGGCGCAGTTCCACGCCGTAGCGGGCAGCTACTTGTTGCATGCGCTGCTGGGACCGGTAGAGCCCCCAGTTGGCGGCCAGATAGCCACCGTCTTTGGTGCTGTCGGAATAGCCCACCATGACCACCTGAAGGTCGTCGTGGTAGCGCCGCAGATAATCTCGATAGGTGTCGTGAGCAAGGAGCTGCTCCAGAATCTCGGGGCCTCGCTGCAGGTCGCGGATGGTTTCGAACAGGGGCACCAGAGGTTGGTGAACTCCTGGACCCAGGTGGGTTTGTAACCAGAGCAGGGCCCGGATGTCCGAGGCCTGGTGGGTCATGCTCAGAATGTGGCAGCCGATCTGATCGGACCCGTACTGGGCCTGATACCAATCCAGCAGCCGAAAGAGGGAAACCGCCTCCTGGGCCTCGGCGTCGAGTTCTGGCTGCGGCTGGCGCGGAGTGCAGGCATCCAACTGGTCGATTTGGGCCTCGGGGCTTCGTTCCAGATACTCGGGGTCGCCCAGTAAGCGGGCGACCACCCGATGATAGACCTGCGACTCCTGACGGATGTCGAGCCGAGCCAGATGGAATCCGAAGGTCCTGGTCTGAACGATCCAGTCCTCCAGGCGACGGCAGCCCAGAGGGGCCAGCGACTGGCGCAGCAAGAGCAGATCGTCGAGCAGTTCGTGGGCATCGCGGTAGGCCCCCGGGGCCTGACCCCCCTGACGCACCTGGGCCAGCGACTGGCTGAGCCGCCACTGGATGATGCGTAACCAGCGGCGGTGGACTTCGGGGGCCGAAAAGGGCTCGAGCAGGCGGTGCAATACGGGCCACTGCCAGGCGCATTCCTGGATTTTCTGCTTGAGTTCGGGGCTGGCGTGCACTCGCACTTCCGACTGGGTCAGGCGCGAGAAGCAGCGGTGGGCCTGACGGTAGTGCATTCGCAAGGCGGCCCGACGATAGTGACGCAGCGTCTGAGCCGTAATGTCGGCGGTGACGAAGGGGTTTCCATCGCGATCGCCACCCATCCAGGTGCCGAACTGAACGAAGGCGGGAATCTCGAAGTTTTCGCCAGGATAATGTCGTTGCAGCGAACTGGCCAGATCGCGATGCAGCTGGGGCACCACCCGCCACAGACGACGGACGGTAGCCAGGCCGCGGGCCACCTCTTCCAGGACGGTAGGTTTGCGGGGTCGCAGCAGGTCGGTGTGCCACAGGGTTTCGATCACCTCGCGCACCGAGCTTTCCACCTTCTGTCCCCGGTCGCCCCGGCTCAGCCAGCGCCGCAGCCGATAGAGGTGGCCGCGCACGGCCCGGCGCTTGGCTTCGGTGGGATGGGCCGTGAAAACGGGCTCCAGATGCAGGCGATGCAGCCTTTGCTGTACGGCTTCGGGCGTGAGTTCCTGGCTTTTCAATTCGGCCACGGCGGCCTCTAAGGATTCGCTGCGCGTGCCCAGGCGTTGCCGCTGTTCGAGAGTGCGCACCCGATGTCGATCCTCGGCCAGATTGGCGAGGTCGAAAAAGAGCGTGAAGGCACGGCAGATCATCCAGCACTGGTCGAGGTCGAGGCTGGCCAGGAGCTGGCCCAACTGGGCCCCGGCTTCCGGCTGATGCATGCGTCTTTGCTTGGCCAGGTGGCGTACTTTTTCTTCGAGTTCGAACGATTCGACTCCCTCGAGTTCCGAAATGACCCTACCCAGCAGCCCTCCCAGCCAGCGCACCTCCTGGCGCAGTTCGCCGAGTGCGTCAGCCACGGGCGGCGCGCACCAGGGCTACGAACTCCTGGCGCATGTCTTCAGCGTTGCGAATGCGCCGGGAGAACTCGAGTCGCACCGTCTTGCCATCGACGCGGACGGCATAACCCGTACCGTCGCACGCGACCATTTCCAGGTTTTCAACGGGCTGACCCAGATGTTGCTGCAGCAGCAAATGCAGGGCCTCACGATGGTCTTCGTTCATGTGCTCGATCACGCTGTCGGCGAAGGCGTAGACGGGGTCGGCCTGTGCCAGGGAAACATCCTGAGGAGAGACCCAACTCATTTCCCCGAATCCGCCCACCCAGCGCAGCCGCTGGCTGCGAATTCGCCACAGGTGAAAGTCTTTGAAGCCCGCATAGGGTCGGGCCTGAGGCTGTTTCTCCAGGTAGGTTTCCAGCAGTTCTGGGGGGGCCGGTTCGGCCTGTCCCAGCAGCGTTACCCGCCCGCGCGCCAGGGGGTCGAGGCGCCCGCTGGATTGCCAGACCAAGAGCGAGGCTCGCGCGTCGGCCTTGAGATTGTGGGTGTGCTCGGCCAGATCGCTGATCAGCAGCAGGGGATGGCCCTCGGGGTCCAGTGCATACTGCACCAGCGAGGCATAGGGATAGCCGTCGGCCAGGCTGGAAAGGGCCGCCACCGATTCGCTCTCGAGGAGGGTTTTGCACCATTCGGCGTGGGTCAGCTTCACGAGCGGGCCTCCAGATGGGTGATGGCCCGTCGGGTGCGTCGCCAGCAGGTCCAGGCGCTGCCGAGGGCGATCAGGCTCAGGGCCAGTGGAAAGACCCGGCCCGTCCACTGGGGCTGATAGGCACAGATCAGGCAGGCCCCGATCAGGGTTTTCATGCGCTGCTGCTTGGCCATGGGTCCGCCGAAATCGGCCGGGGCACCCGCCGCCGTCGCCAGGGTGCGCACGTAGGCCGTAAGCACGGCCAGCAGGCTGCACCACAGGCCCAGTTGCACCCAGCCGCAGGCATAGGCCGCCCCCAGCAGGCTGAGCGAGTCGGAGAGGCGGTCGGGCAGTTCGTTATAGATCTCTCCACTCGGAGAACGACGGTCGTGCTCGACGGCCACCATGCCGTCGATCATGTTGCAGATCAAGCGCAACGTAATGGCCAGAGCGGCCAGAAAAAAGCACAAAGGCCGACCTTGATGGTCCCAAAGAACCGCCGCTCCGGCGCCGCTGATGATCACGCTGAGCACCGAAATCTGATTGGGGGTCAGGCCGGTGCGTGCCACCAGCGAGGCCAGAGCGCGCGCCCATCCGGTGGCGCGCTCTTTGATGGGTCGGCGTTTGTCCTGGCTCATCCGAAGTGACCTCCTCCGTGGCCAGCATTGGGGTCTGGCGGTTCCTTGCTTTCGGGGGTGAAGCTCAGGGCGATCAGCACTCCGGCCAGGCACAGGTAGCCCAGGCTGAAAAAGTGGGGCACCATGCGCTGGGCGGGTTCGAGGTTGGCGGGGTTGTACATGCTGCCCGCGGGCAGCACCGAGTGCACAATGCCCGGGTAGGTAAGGGCTGCCAGCACCAGCAGGTAGGCGGCCGAGCGCAGCAGTCGACGGTCGATCAGTTCGGCCACAAAGGCTCCCCACAGCATGGCCGTAAGGATGAAGCCGTTGCCCAGCGCAACGATAACCTGAACCTCAGAGATTTCGTGTCCGGTGGGTTTGAGCAGCTCGCCCATCTTTTCCTGGGGCAGGAATTTGTCGAACTGAATGGCCACCAGTCGCGCCAGCGTGGGGATGTACGACAGTGCCACGGCCGGTCCATGTTGGCGGGGGGTAGCGGCGAAGGCCTGCACCACGATGTCCAGCGCCACAAACACCAGGATGGGCGCCAGTACGGCCGCCGGTATCAGCTTGACGATGAAGCTGAGGTAGCCCAACATGCCGCCCAGGCCCACAAAAATCCCCGTCATCAGCGTATATCCGAGGCGGCTGCCCATGGCTTTGTAGGCGGGCTGGCCGATGTAGGGCGTCGACTGAGCCACTCCGCCGCAAATGCCTGCCACCAGCGTGGCCACGGCTTCGGTAAGCAATATCTGGCGAGTGTCATAGTCGTCGCCGCCCACGCGGGCGCTTTCCGTGACGTTGATGCCGCCGATGACGGTGAGAATGGCGAAGGGGAAGGCGATGGGCAGGTAGTTCAGAGAGTCACCGTAGGCATTGAGAAAGCCCACCGTGGGCAGGGGAAGCCCGCCCACAAAACTCAGCCCCTTCAGGTCGCTGAGATGGCCCCCGGGCAATCCCACCGCTCCCAGAATATAGTGCAACAGGGAGCCCACGGCCACGGCCACGGCCACCCCGGGCAGGTTGCCGGGCAGGCGAATGCCGGCCACCAGTGTGTAGAGGATCAGACCCAGAGCAATCATGCCCACGATGGGCAGGCGGAAGATTTCCACAATGGGCAACAGCCCGATCAGGGCAATGCCGATACCGGCCAGGCTGCCCAGCAGGCCGGCCTGGGGCACCAACGACTGCAGCCACTTGCCGGCAAAGCTGAAGACCAGCTTGATCAGGCCGATGTTGACCATGGTGGCCATGCCCAGATACCAGGTCATCATGGCCGCCTGATTGACGTCGGGATAGACCTTCTTGTAGGCCAGGAAGGCCGGACCCAGCACTGTGAATACGATGCCAATGCTGGAGGGCGTGTCCAACCCCAGCGGCATGGCCGTCACCTCGGGGTTGTTGGTGCGCCTGGCCAGTTGATAGCCCATGTAGGTGTAGACGAAGTCGCCGAAGAGCACCCCCAGGGCGGTTCCAGGGAACATTTTGGTGTAGACGATTTCGGCCGGAAACTGGAAGACGTAGATCAGGATGTTGGCCATGAAGGCCATCACCGTCAGGTTGTCGACCATCAGGCCAAAAAAACCATTGATGTCGCCGCTGGTAAACCAGCGGATGCGCGGGCTCTCGGACACGCGGCACGTCCTTTCCTGGTGCTCTGAGGGAGCCAGGCACTTCGTGCAATTCGCCCAGATCCTCCCCGCCGTCCCGATGGCCCGGTGGACCGGGGAAAAAAAAGAAAACCGGCGTGGGCGGCCGGTTTACTGGGAGTGGCGATGATGCGCTTCGAGCCAGAAGGCTCGTGACTCATTCAGAGTAGCATCGGCGCCTCTGAGGGTCTGTGATCCAGTTCACAACTTCTGACGCAAGAAATGCTCCAACCCCTGACGCACGGCCCGAGCCGTGCGCCGCGGATAGTCGGGTCGAGCCAGCATGCCGGCCTCGAGCGTGGGGTTGGAGAGGAAGTTGTATTCCAGCAGCACCGAAGGCATCGAAGTCTGGCGGATAACGTGGAAGGAACGCCAGAGGTGCATCCAACTGGGCTCTCCCATCGACCTGGCCAGGGGCCCGGCCAGAGCCCGGGCCAACGGGCCGCTCTGGGGCTGATAGTAGTAAATGTGTGTACCGTGGCTGACGCGGCCTTCCTTTACGTCGGCCCGGGCATTGTGGTGAATGCTGAGGAACAACTGCGCCCCGGCCTGCTCGGCCTTGCGCACGCGACCTTCCAGTTCTTCCGCTGCCGAAGCCTCGTCACCGACCACCTGGCGGTCGCTGTCGCGGGTGAGCACCACCCGAGCCCCGGCCGCCCGCAGCTCCTCGGCCAGCGCCAGCGAGCAGCGCAGGTTCAGCTCTTTTTCCATCACCCCCTGGCCAAGCCCCACGGTGCCCTTGTCCTCTCCGCCGTGGCCGGGGTCGAGCGCCACCGTCAATCCACGCAGCGGGCGACGAGAATCAATGCTGGGAGCGGGGGTCAGCTGCAGCAGCAAATCCTGACCTGTCCAGGCCAGGCGATATCCCCACAGCCTCTGGTTTAAAGCCACCTCCAGGCGGGTGCCATCCGCATACGGCTGCAACCTCACCGAGGCAATGCGCTGGGAGTTGGCCGCGTGTCCCATCTGGCCCATGGCCATGGGCACTCCGGGAAGGTCCAATACCAGCGAACGGCGTTCGGGAGCCAGGCTGACCTGCCAGGCACAGGCGCTGCCCAGGCGCAGTCGCAGTTGTGAGGCGCCAACCTGAACCGACTGCAACATGGGTTGTCCCAGGCTGGTTTCGGGCGGCAGCAGGCCGCCCTCGCTGCGTCGTACCCAGCCCAGCGGAGGGGCTACCTGCAGATAGTCGCCCTGGCGTTGCAGTACCTGCAAGCGGACTCCGGGGGTCAGCGGCGTCAGGCGGTCGTAATCGCTGGAGGGACCGGTGCGAAAGACGGCCCCCTGGGCACCCACCTGAAAGACCTCGTCGCAGGGCTGGGCCAGACACTCGCCCAGCACTTCGTTATCGACCTTCAGGGGCCCCGACGTTACGGGAAAGCGGCCCTGATAGATTCCGGGACGAATTTCCTCCAACGGGACATTCAAGGTTCCGCAACTCGCCTGCGGTGGTTTGCCAGCCGGGCCCTCGATTTCCAACTGCTGGCGAGTGCCGGGGGGGGCCACCAGGGGAAGCAGGGGAGAGTTCACTCTCCAGGTGGGCTCCCCCCAGGCCACGGCCCCCAGGGTAAGCGTCCATATCCAAAGTTTCTTCATGACGGGGCGTTCGAGTTTGTTCGAAGGCCATCCTGGATATCCAGATGTTACCAAAAATTTGCTAGACAGCGGCCAGATCGTCTGATAATTTGTTACAACTTCTGGGAAGCCGAGGAGATCGCATGAAAATCAACGACCAACGCACGGTCCAAAACCACGGAGTCAAGGGCTCCAAGAAGCCCCGAGCCGGAGGAGCGGAAGCCCCGGTTCAAGACAAAGTGGAGGTCGGCCAGAGCAGCGGCCTCGAGCGCAGTGGGGCGGTCAAGTCGGCCCGACGCAAGAACGGCCCCCAGGGCCACGACCAGGTGCGCAGTCGCCAGTGGCGCGACGCCGGCTCCTACGCTTCGATTCAAACCGCCGGTCAGGCCGGTCTGGCGGGTTCGATCGCCACCGCCCAACTGCACTACCCGGATGGTCGTTGGAATCTGAAGGCCCTGGCCGACAAATTTATGGTCGACGCCGGAATGGCCATCGACTATCCTCCCGAGGTGATGGCTCAGACCGAAGCCATTATGAAGGAGATTCGCCCGGCCCCCGGAGTGTATAACCTGCCCGAGGACGCCAAGGCTCCCTGGGTTCGCGACCTCACCGCTGAGCACGCCCTTTCGATCGACAATGGTCACCTGTGGACCGAGCTCGACCCGAAGGAGCTGGAAAAGAACCCGGAAGCCAACGTCACCTCGCGTGATCTGGATCAGATTCAGTTCAAGCCGGAGAAGCTGCCCAACGGCAACATTCGCTGGAAAATCGGCGTCAGCGACGTCGATGCCTTCATCAAGAAGGATAGCCCCATCGACCAGTTCATGGATGTCAACGGCTCGTCAATCTATACCCCCGACAAGATTTACAACCTGATTCCTCCGGCTCTGGCCGAAGACGTCATTTCGCTCAATCCTCGTGAGAATCGCTTTGCCACCGTGGCCGAGTTCGAGGTGACGCCGGAAGGCAAGCTCGTCAATGAGGACGTCTACCAGGCTATCGTGCACAGCCGCGCCAAGCTCGACTACGCCAGCGTGGGCGCCTGGCTCGATGGCGAGGCTCCTCCCTCGCCGGGCATGCTGCAAGACGGCGAGATTATCGAAAGTCTCCAGCTTCAGGAAGAGGTTCGCCAGCGCCTGAAGATCGCCAAGGAAGCTCGGGGCGCGCTCGACTTCGAGAGCAACGAGGTCAACATTGTCACCGAGAACGGCGACGCCGTAGGCTTCAAAAAAGGCCTGAAGAACAAGGCCACGGAGCTGGTCGAGCTGGGTATGACGACCTTCAATCAGGTGATGTCGCGCAAGATTCGCAGCATGGGTCTGGCCACCCTCGAACGTGTGGTGGTTCCGCCCGAAAAGTGGGATCGCATCCAGGAGCTGGCCGCCGAGTATGGCACCCGCCTCCCGGCGCAGCCCGACGGTAAGGCCCTGGCCGAGTTCCTGGCCGAGCAGAAGGAAGCCAACCCCAAAGGGTATCAGGACCTCTCCTTCTCGGTGATCAAGCTGATCGGTCGCGGTGAGTACCTGGCGGTCGGTCCGCAGGACCCCCTGCCCGGCCACTTCGGGCTGGGCGTGAAGAACTACTCGCAGGCTACGGCCAGTATTCGCCGTGGCGGCGACCGTATTGCGGCGCGTCAGCTCAAGGCCGGCCTGGCCGGGGAGAAGAGCCCCTACTCGGCCAACGAACTGAATGCCTTTGCCGAGAACGTCACCCAGAAAGAGCAGGCCACCAAGAAGGTCGAGCGAGCCATCGAGAAGTCGGTGATCGCCACGATGCTGGAAAAGCGAATCGGCGAAGAATTCGACGGCGTGGTTTCTGGCGTCAAGGGCGACAAGGCCTGGGTGCGCATCAGCAATCCGCCCGTGGAAGGCAGCCTGGGCGGCGGTGGCAAGTTCAAAGTCGGTCAGAAATTCCGCGTGGAACTCAAGTCCGTCAACGTGGAAAAAGGCTGGATCGACTTCGTCAAGGCCTGATCGCCAATCACTCCCTCAGTGGCTTAAAAAGCCCGGCTCCGGCCGGGCTTTTTGGTTGATTCGGCGGGCCCAGATCGCGCGGTGGCGTCCGGCTACCCGGGTCAGGAACAGCACCCCGGCCCCCCCTCCCGCGCAGGTCGGCAGCTTCTTGCGCAGTTGCTCGGGGTCGAGGTCGAATCCGCGTTTTTTGATCTCTAGAGGATGAAAGGCCCATTGACGCAGGCTTCGCTTCAGTTGTTTGAGGTCGGCATCGGCGATCTCCAGCACTTCAAAGGCCTGGGTCCAGGGCGAACTCATTCCCGCTGGCGTGACCAGCAAAGCGGTGGTGGCATCGATGCGGCAGCCTTCCCCGGGTTGCCATATCTGGGCTCGCACGGCGGCCGGGTCGGGCTCGTGCAGCCAGTCGCCCGGGCGCAGTTCGGCCAGTTGCGGAGGACGTCTGCGAGCAGCCGATAGCCAGCCCTGACCGTTCCACATCCAGGCCTGCACCAGGCCCTGACCGGGCAGCCAGAGCACGGCCTCTTTGCAGGTCCCCTGGTGGCTGACATAGTCCAGATCGGCTGTGACCGGCAGCAGGCTCTCGTCGATGCCGGGTGCCAGCTTAACGCAGAGCGGCTCACAACGCGAGAACAAAGGGGTGGGATCGGGCTGCAGGTCTTTCCAGCGCCTCTGGTGAGCATCGCGGCGGGCCGGATCGAGGTAGAGGGCCTCGCCCGGGCGCAGCTGCTCCAGGCCATCGCCTTCGAGCACAGGAACCTCGAGGCCGCTGACCGCCAGATTGTGTTTCAGGCAGGCTGTGCGCTGCCGATCTTGCTCGCAGCTGCGCAGGCTGAGCAGCCGCCCCAGTTCCAGCGTGTCTCCCCCGATGCCCGCTCCAATTTCCAAAAGTGCCGTGTTGGGAAAGCGGCGGCAGAACTCCTCGGCCTTGCGTCGGGCCAGGGGCCAGCGGGTGGCCATTTGCAGCCCCTGACTTTCGAAAAGCAGCCGAAGCGGGTCGGCGAAAGCCTCCAGACGCACAGCGTCCCAATACAGTTTGAGCTGGTTTTGCAACCACAACGACGGTTCGGCGGGCCATTGATGGCGCAGTAGCTTGCTCAGGACCAGCGGGTCCTGGGGGGTGGGAAATCGTTGGCGCAGTTCGATCAGAGCCTCAAGCATGGCCATACAGTTGCCCGATGGCAGGGGATCCCCTGGCTGCAGGAGGCCCTGATGGGGCTCAGAAGGCCATGACATGAAGGTTTTGGCCGGCATCGGCGCCGCTCTCGTCGTGGTTCTGGGTCTGCTCTTTTGGAGTTTCAGCGGCCGTGCGCTCGAGGTCGAGGTGGCGTCGGTGGAACGCCAATCGCTCACCCGGGCTCTCGATGAGGACGGGTTGGTGCGGTCCTGGGTGGAAGTTCCCCTCTCTCTGCCCGTGCAGGGACGCATTGCCCGGCTGCATGTCAAGCGAGGCGATCGGGTGCGGCCGGGTCAGCTATTGCTCGAGCTCGAGAGTGACGACCCCAGGGCCGCCGTCGAGCAGCTGCGAGCCCAGGAGAAAGCCGCGGTTGCCGCCCTGGAGCAGGCCCGCCAGCGCCTGCAGGTGGCCGAGCAGCGCACCCTGGCCGAGTTGCGCGCGGCCGAAGCGGGCCTGGGGCTGTCTCAGGCCCAGCGGGAGAAGCTTGAGCTTGGCCCGCGGCCCGAGCAGCGGCGTGTGTTGAGCGCCCTGCTGCAGCGCGCCGAAACTCGCTATGAGGAGGCCCGGCGCGATCTGACTCGACGTCAGGCGCTCTATGAGGGCGGCGCTGTGTCCCGTGCCGATTTGGAAAGTTTTGAGTCGCAGCTGCGCACCGCCGAGCAGCAGCGACGCGAGGCTCGCGCCCGCTGGGACGAGGCCCTCAAGGGTCCGCTGGCCAGCGAGCGCCAGGCCGCCCGAGCCGAAGTGCAGCGGGCTGCAGCCGGGGTGGAGGGCAGCCGGGCCGCGCGGGGCGAGGTCGAGGTCAGCCGGGCCGCCCTGAGCGAGATGGAGGCTCGACTGGATTCGATTCGAGCCCAGCTGCGTCAGTCGGAAGCTCGCCTGCGTCAAGTGAAGCTCTTTGCCCCAGAGACCGGAGTGGTCGAGTGGGAAACCTGCGAGGTTGGCCAGGTGGTCAACCCCGGTCAGGTCCTGCTGCGACTCAGCGATCCTCAACGCCTGTATGTCGAGCTGTTGCTCGACGAAGGCGATCGGGCCCAGGCCCGCCGTGGAGCCCGCGTGAAGGTGACCAGCGACGCGTATCCCGAGGAGACCTTCGAGGGTGTGCTCGAGGCTATTGAAGCTCAGGCCTTCCTCAAGCGGGAAGTGCGCAATAGCCCCACCCAGGACGAGGACCGAGTGTTTCGAGCCCGGGTTCGGCTGGATTCCAAGCAAGCGGTGAATAAACTGTTTGCCGGGATGTCGGTGTTCGCGCAGATCATCCTCGATGAGCGGCCGTCGGTGCTCTCGGTGCCGCGCCAGGCCTGCATCAATCGGGAAGGTCAGTGGATCGTCTTTCGCCTCCGGGGCGACCGCCTGGAGCGCTGCAGGTTGGAACTGGGCGAGAAGGGCACCGCCCAGGTCGAGGTGCTCAAGGGATTGTCCGAGGGAGACCGCGTGGTGCTCAACCCCGGAACGCTGAAAGAAGGTGCGCGGGTTCGCGTCACCCAGGCCCCCAGATGACGGCTCCACCTGTGCTGGAGTTGCGCGCGCTGACCCGCCACTATTCCACCGGGTCGGGCGAACCCGTGGTGGCGGTTCATCAGATGGACCTGCGCATCGAGCGGGGCGAGTTCGTGGCCCTGCTCGGGCCCTCGGGCTGTGGGAAATCCACCTTGCTCAACCTGCTGGGCTGTCTCGACCGGCCCACTTCGGGCGAGTTGTTGATCGACGGCGTTGCCGTCAGTCAGCTCGATGACGATGGATTGGCCCGCCTGCGCAACCAGAAGATCGGCTTCGTCTTTCAGCACTACCATTTGTTGCCCCGCATGTCGGCTCTGCGCAATGTAGAGTTGCCGCTGGTCTACGCGGGCGTGGCCCCTCCCGAGCGCAAGCAGCGAGCCCTGGAGGGGCTGCGCAAAGTGGGTTTGGAGGGTCGCCAGCATCACACTCCCAGTCAGTTGAGCGGGGGCGAGTCGCAGCGTGTGGCCATTGCTCGGGCTCTGGTGATGAGCCCCAGCCTGATTCTGGCCGACGAGCCCACCGGCAACCTCGACAGTCGCACGGGCGAGGACATCACCCGCTTGTTCGAAGCCATTCACAGCGAGGGGCGCACGCTGGTGCTGGTGACCCATTCGCTGGAACTGGCGGCCCGGGCCCGCCGGGTGATCCGTCTCAAAGACGGCCGGGTGGAGTCGGACACGTGAATTTCAGCGACGTCATCGATTCCGCCTGGGAGTCTCTGCTGGCCAACAAGGTTCGCTCGGGCCTGACCATGTTGGGTGTGGTCATCGGCGTGGCTCTGGTGATCATTCTGGTCTCTCTGGGAGAGGCTGCTCGCACCTTTGTCGACGACCAGATGAAGGGCATGGGCTTTGGCAGCAACGCTTTGATCATTCATCCTGGCAAAATGGACCCTCCCATCGAACCCAGCAAAATGCGCTTTGAGGACTGCAGAGAAATCGCCCGTCGCATTCCTGAAGTGCTCGACCAGGTGCCCTTTGTGGTGGGCTCGGCCTACGCTCGGGTGGGCAACCTGGAGCACAAGACTTCCATTCGAGGCATGACCGAGAACTACACCAGTCTGGTCAACCATCGGGTGGAGCAGGGCAGCTTTCTTACCGCCCTCGATGTCGAGCAGCACCGCAAGGTGTGCGTCATCGGTCACAAGGTCAGAGAGAAGCTCTTTGGTGGCATGACCCCCATCGGCGAAAATTTGCGTTTGGGCGGTCGGCGTTTCCACGTGATCGGGGTGATGGAGAAAAAGGGCGAAATGATGGGCGACGACCTGGACGATATGGTGCTGATCCCTATCACCTCGGCCCAGGACCTGCTCGACACCGATAAGCTCAACGCCGTCATCGTGTGGGCACGCCGGCGTGAAGATCTTGGCCTGGTGCGGGACAAGGTGGCCGATTTTCTCTCGGGCCGCCACATGCGGCGCGACGATTTTCACTTTCACACTCAGGAAGAAATGGTCAGTGTGCTGGGTGCCATCACAGGTACGCTCACGGCTTTTGTTTCGGGCATCGCCGCCGTTTCGCTGCTGGTGGGCTGCATCGGAATCGTCAATATCATGCTGGTTTCGGTGTTGGAGCGCACCCGTGAAATCGGCATCCGCAAGGCGGTAGGCGCACGCCATCGAGACATTTTTCTGCAGTTCTTCGGCGAGTCCATGGTGCTGGGTCTGCTGGGAGGGCTCAGCGGACTGTTGGCCGGGGTGGTGGTGGCAGCGGCCGTCATGGCTTATGCTGGATTGCCGATACAAATCTCACAGTGGGCTGTGGTCATGGCTCTGGCCTGCTCTCTGGGGGTTGGTCTGGTGGCGGGGGTGTACCCGGCCATGCGGGCGGCTCGACAGGATCCGATTCAGGCCCTGCGATTTGAGCACTGAAAGAGGGGGTTTTGCTCCCATCGGTGGAACCGAGAGGGCCCGTGTCTGAGGAGCATTCCCATTCCGCCGCCGAAGGTTTCCAGAAATGGCTGGCCGAGCTTCGGCTGGTTGCGCCTCTGTGCGTAAGCTTCGGCTGCGCCCTGGGTTGCTACTGGATGCTGCGGGGCATGAAGAATGCGCTGTTTATGGAGCTGGTGGGTCCCGAGCAACTCCCCGCCGCCAAGATCGCTTCCATCGCTTTTTTGCTCGTTCTGCTGGTCATCTACGGCAAACTGGTCGACTGGCTGGGCAAGCGCCGATTGCTGGCCGTGCTGTATTTCGTCTACGCCTGCCTGTTCGCGGCCCTGACCTACGCTTTCGATCGCGCCGGCCGTCATCCGTCGCTGGGCTGGGGTTTCTATCTGGCCATCGAATCCTTTGGCTCGCTGGGGGTCAGCCATCTCTGGTCGCTGGCGGTGAACAGCACCCGCGATCCCGACCAGGCCACCCGGCGCTTTCCTATTCTGGCCGTGGGGGGCCAGATCGGAGCCGTGCTGTGCACCTTCCTGGTGTCACAAACGGCCCACTTGTTCGGCCTTGTTCCCCTGCTGCTCTTGTCGGTGGGGCTGCTGGCCCTGGCTCCCGTCATGGCTTTGTGGTGGCTGGGCAAGAACCATGTTCCCGACGCGGTGGAGGTTGAGCCCGATGAAGCCGGCCTGATGGAAGGGTTGCACCTGGTAGCCACTCGCCCGTATTTATTCGCGATTCTTTTTTCGGTGATGTCGTATGAGTTCATCGGCACCTTTATCGACTATCGAATGAACTTTCTGGCCGCCCACACTCTGGTTACCCTGGAAAAAGTGACCTGGTTTCTGGCTATCTACGGAACCTGCGCCAATCTGCTCTCGCTGACTTTTGCGCTGACCGGCACCAGTTTTCTGGTGCGTCGGCTGGGCCTTTCCCGTTGCCTGGTGTACTATCCCACGGCTCTGGCGGTGGTGGTGCTGGTGGCCGCCGCCCACCCCACGCTGTGGGTTTTGTTTGCCGCCCAGATCGCCCTGAAGGGCCTGGCCTATGGCTTTAACAAGCCCTGTTTGGAAATGCTCTATGTGCCCACCAGCGACTGCATTCAGTTCAAGGCCAAAAGCTGGATCGATACCGCTGGCAGTCGCTGTGGCAAGGCCATCGGTTCGGTGATGAACGGCAGCCTGCCGGCTCTCTTTCTGGTCTCCGGTGGAACCTGCATCTCGTTGGGCATCATCCTGTTGTGGCGCCCGGTGGCCCGCCGATTGGGAGCCCGCCACAGCGAATTGTTGCAGCGGGGAGAGAAGTTGCATTGAGGCAACTGGTCTTGCTGGCTTTATGGTGCGCGCTGTGCTTGAGCGCGGTGGGGCAGAATTTTGAAAAGGTCGACCGGCGGGCCCAGCAAACCCCGCCGGCCCAGGAAAAGTCGCTCGATAGCCTGGCTCGCTACCTTTGTCCGCCGTACTATAACGAAATGCAGAAAGCCCGCAGCATTTTTCGCTGGATCGGCGCGCGCATTCGCTATGACGTACCGGCCCTGCGCAGCGGTAACTTTCCCAGCCAGGAGGCTGAGGCTGTGCTGCAACGGCGCACGGCCGTCTGCGATGGCTATTCGCGGCTCTTTGTGGCTTTGGGAGAAAGAGCCGGCCTGGATGTGATCCGGGTCGTGGGGCATTCGCCCTTCAATCGCCTGGTGCTGGGCACCAACAAAGGTGCCGGGGAAGACCCCGGGCACGCCTGGAACGCCGTCTTGCTGAATGGTCGTTGGCGACTGTGCGATCCCACCTGGGGCGCTGGCGCGGTCGACCCCGACGGTGTCTTTCGAGCAGAGTTCAACGACTTCTGGTTCTGCACGCCCCCGAAGTATTTCGTGTTCAGTCATTTCCCCGACGAGAAGCGCTGGCAGTTGCTCGATTCGCCCATCTCGCGCTCGGCCTTCGAAGCTTTTCCGGCCGTGCGATCGGGCTATTTTCGCTATGGCCTGAAATCGGCCCAACCCTTGCGCGACCCACTTCGAATCGACAAAGAGGCCCTTCTCGAGATGAGCTGTCCGGAGGACGTCGTCACGATGTCCAGGCTTTACGACGCTTCCGGCAAGCCCGTCGAGGCGGGCTCGTTTTCCGAGAGTCCTGCCGGTGTTTCGCGCACCCGAGTGCGCCCCCCGCGGGCCGGAAAATATCAGCTGCGCATTTATTGCACGCGCCGCCGTCTACCCTGGGAAGGCAATCTGCAGAAGCCCGAGTCGTACGAAGGCGTGCTGAGCTACGAGGTGGTGGCCAGCCGCGGAGACGAGAGGGGTTTTCCCCGTAGCTTCGGTTCCTTCGATCGGGCCGGAGCCGAGTTGCTGCAGCCCGACGCCGGATGGCTGCCTCGGGGGTCGCGTCAGCGTTTTCGCGTGCGCGTGCCCGGAGCCGTGGCGGTAGCCCTGTTTGCTGGTGACAACCTGGTGGGCAAGCTGAGCAACCGCACCGGGGTCTTTGAGGGCGAATTCGTCGTGCCCCCGGGGAGCAAACTGCAACTCTGTGTCAGTTACTCGGCCGACCGTCGCTACTGGGGACTGGTCGAGTATCAAATTCGACCTTAGTCGCATTCGATTTCGGCAGGAACTGGCCCGGTCCCTGAGAACGCGCCTGATATGAGTGAAGATCCTGGATTCAACCGAGGCACCCCGGTGATGCAATACCTGGGTGGCCTGGGCTACTTCGTTTTATTTGTGCTGGTTGGCTCCTACCTTGCCTTCCGCATGCCCTTTCTGTAACTGACTGACGGCAAGGCCTCAGGCGGTCAGGGAGGGGGATGGTGAAAAACCAAAATTTCTGGAGCACCCACGAAGTCTCCACGCTGGTTCGCGCCGGGTTGTGGTTGGCTGTGCTTGGGGGGGCTCTGTGGTTTCTCACGCGCATCCAGATGACCCTGACCATCTTTGGTCTGGCTTGGTTGATCGCCTATCTTACGCTTCCGGTTGTCAAGCTCTTCGAGGGGAAGCGCCTGGGGCCGGTGCGTCGTTGCCCCCGCGGTCTGGCCGTGGGGGTCATTTATTTGTGCGTCTTTGCGGGGCTCTTCGTGGTGGGGTCGCTGGTCTTTCCGTCCATCAGTGCCCAGTTCAACCGACTGCTGGCCCTGCAGCACACCCTGTATCACCCTGAAGAACTGGCCGTGACCATCCAGCGCCAGGGCGAGGCCCTGATCTCACGGGTGCCCGAGCAGTATCGGCAAACCTTGCTCGAGCGCCTGCAGAGCTCCTTGGGCACGATGTCATCGCTGGCGGGGCGCGGGTTGACGGCCACGTTGGGATACCTGGTGGCGTTTGTGGGTCAGGTAGCGGCCGGCACCGCCATTTTTCTCTCGGCCACGCTGATCAGCGTCTATCTGCTGTTCAGTTGGGAATCGCTTTACCAAACGTGCATCTACGCCTGTCCCGAGCGATACCGCCCCGATTTCAAGGCGCTGCTGGTTCGCATGAACCAGATTTTTGGCGGCTATTTGCGGGCCACCATCATCACCAGCGCTTCTACCGGCGTGTGTTTGCTGGCCTGTTTGACCCTTTATTCTCTGCTATCGGGTCACCCTTGCCCCTATGCTTACATCATTTCCCTGGTGGCCGGGGTGACCTTTCCCATTCCGTTGTTTGGAGTGCTTTCCACCGTAATTGCCGGGCTGATCTTGGGATTCATTCCCGAAAGCAGCCCGGCTACCGGAGTCTCGGTCGCATTGGTGGCGCTGCTCGTCAACCAGATCTTCGACCGCACGCTGCTTCCCAAGTTGATGGGTGATGCCATTGGCGTGTCGCCAACTTTTGTGATCTTCGCGGCGGCTGCCGGCGGTGAATTCATCGGAGGCGTGGGAGGTATGTTGCTGGGAATACCCCTGGCCGCTTTGACCAAGGCTTTCTTTATCTGGTTTCACGACCTCTTCCTGGTCGACCGCCGAGGCCGCGGCGATTCGATGGAGGAAGCGCCCTCGACGGCGGAAGAGCCGGCCGGCTGACCCGACCGGCCTCTGGGGAGGGGCTGGCCTGCCCTTCCAGAAGGGCGTGCCAGTCCGAGGAGGTAGCCTTTGTGTCTGTAACCGTGCTCGATCATCCGCTGATCCAACATAAACTGACCCTCATGCGCGATGCCGCAACGGGTCCGAAAGATTTTCGCGACCTTTTGGAAGAGATTTCGATGCTCATGGCCTACGAAATCACCCGCGACCTGCCGACCGAAGACATTATGGTGCAGGGGCCGTTGGGTCCAGCCCCCGGCAAGAGCATCTCCGGAAAGAAGCTGGGGATCGTGCCCATCCTTCGGGCCGGCCTGGGTATGGTCGAGGGCATTTTGCGCCTGGTTCCCAATGCCAAGGTGGGTCACATCGGACTGTATCGCGATGAAGCTACGCTGCAGCCGGTCGAATATTATTGCAAGCTGCCGGTCGATTTGCCCGAGCGCGACCTGTTCTTGCTCGACCCCATGTTGGCCACCGGCGGCTCTGCTGCCGCCGCCGTGGAGTTCTTGAAGCGACGCGGTGCCCGCAGTGAGAATATCAAGTTCATCTGTCTGCTGTGTTCGCCCCGCGGAGTCGAGGTGATGCAAAAGGCCCACCCCGATATCGACATCTATACCGCCTCTATCGACCAGTCTTTGAATGAGAAGGGCTACATTTTGCCCGGTCTGGGAGACGCAGGAGACCGGCTATTCGGAACTCTCTAATCGCCCTGGGACTGGGCCTGCTGCTGAGTGGTTCGCTGGCCGCGCGACCCTGCGAGTTCTCCACGCTGGGGGTCGTGCTCGATTTGCCCCCGGCCGTAACCTGGGAGCAGGCCGAGGGCAGGCGCATTCGCCTGTTGCACAAGGGTCAACCGCTCAGGGCAGCGGTCTATGTGGTAGAACTGGGTAACCTGGAAACCTTTTCTCAGGTACAGCAAGCCGAACTGAGCCGTCAATTGGCCCGGCGACTGGGCGGCGGAGCCAATATCTGGACCGGACGCGGCGACCTGGGAGGGCGTCCAGGTTCGGTGCTGGAGGTGGTAGGTCTACGCCAGGGCAAGCCCTGGAAGCTGATCGCCTGCTGGCAGTTGCACGGGGGACAGGCCCACGTGCTGGAAGTCATGGGTCCCACCACGCACGCGGCCCAGTTGCAGCAATGGTTTACGGCGCTGTCCAGGGGATGGCGCTGGTTGCAGCCCGACCGCGGCTAGGATAGCAGGGGACTGGGCAAAAAGCGCCAAGTAAACACGACGTGGTCAAGGGTAATAGGCGCGCGCTGAGTCTGTTGGAGATCCTGTTCACCCTGGGTCTCCTGACCATCGTATTGATTGCTTTTGCCGCCGTTTATCCCAGTGCCTACCGTCTCAATCGCAAAAGCGCCAAAGGCACCATCGCGGCCAAAACCTCCTCGGCTGTAGCCGCCGAGATTCTCTCGTTGCCGTTCGACCCGCCGAGTTTTAACAGTTCGCAGCCGAATCTCACCCAGCTCTCGCTGGATACGAACGGCAGCGGCGCTATCCAACAGTTCGTCTATCAGAACATGCGAACCTCGGTTCCCGAAGGTTTCCGCATTCGCCCTCAGGCCATCCGCGTGAGCCTATTTCCGCCTCCGGCTGCGTTGAGCACGGAAACGCGCTTTGCCGAGGTACAGGTGACCTGCTACTGGACAGACTCGAATAACCCGGGGCTGGAGCGAAGCGTTACGGTGATCTCGGGGAAGGCCGAGAACCGCGATGTTCGCTAGGGCCCGGGCACGAGGCGTCAGTCTGATCGAGGTCATGGTGGCCACCAGCCTGCTGGCCGCTATCCTGGCGCTGCTCGGAGTGACCATCCGCTGGGCGGTGCGCTCGCACCGCACCGGCGAGGCCCATCGTCAGTCCATTCAGTTGGGCAGGGAGGCGATCGGCCGGCTTTCCCAAGAGATGGCCACCGCCATTAGCGTGGGCTTCTTGCCCAACGGTGGTGAACTGCGTTCCGGAGTGGTCTATCCCGATTATGCTACGACTCTGAACAACGTATTCAGCGGACAGTTGTATCGCCGCGAGCGCGTCAACCAGACTCTGCCCTCGGGAGCTCAGATTCCGGTAGATCGGGCCTACAATCGGCTGATTTTCACGCGGCCGGGCAAACAGAGCAAGCAATTTTTGGATTCGCTCAGCGAATACGTACTGGTCGAGTATCTGGTACCGCCCCGCCCCGACGACGCCAACAAACCTCAATCACGGCTGATCCGCCGCACCTTTCGCCTGTTGCAAGACCCCCTGGCCACGAACATTCCAGCCCTGAGTCTGGCTGGTGACTACGTGGTTGCCAACGGCTCGCACTTTGGGGTGAATGCAGCCGACCCTTACAGCAATGCCTCAACCCTGGAGTTTCCCCTGGCTCCCGAGCAGCGCCGCGAGCGTAGCCTGGTGCTGGAGTTGCCGCGTGAAGACGACCAGATCGAATTCAGCGTCGAGCACACCCAGGCGCTGGCCCAGCGCACCACTCCGCTGCCTCGTGACCCGGCCTTCGAGCCCTCACTGTTTACGATTTCCGTGGTGATTTCGCTGGATTCAATAGGAAATGGAAAATTTTTGGCCTCGCATATTCTCTCCCAGCAGGTTACAATCAAGTCAGGCTTTTAACTGGAGGTCTGACGGTGAAGACTCGACGAGTCACAAAGAAGCGAGGTGTGGCGCTGGTTCTGGCCATGCTTACCTCGGTGATCCTGGTCACGCTGAGCCTGGCCTTCCTGTCCCTGTCGATCAGTGAGGCTCGCACCTCAAGGGCCTATGGCTTCGAGGAAACTTCGGTACAGGCTGCCAGCTATGGCCTGGAGTATGGCCTGGTCTATATGGGTCACGGCACCACCCCGATGCACTCGACCTGGGAGTTTCAGCCCTGGCCTAATCCGGGGGGCAATCCCAGTTTCGATTTCGGTTTCTACAACGTGCTCAAGGCCACCACGAGTCCGGTTCAGGCCTCGGGGTTCTGGGTCACGGTGTCCAACATCACTCAGGATCCCACGCTCGAGTCGTTCGTACCCGGCAACCTCTCGGAGGTGCAGAAGAACCAGCTTCGCAAAGACCTGCGCCGACTGCGGTTTGTGATGCCCAACTCCAATCAGCAGGCGGTCCTGCGCCTCAGTGACGACCTGGCCTTCACCTGTGAGGTTGTGTTCGAACCCCTGCTCATCTCTCAAAATCAGGGTCGCCACGACTTCAAGCTCACCTCCACGGCGCGTATTTACGATCTGGCTCCCGACCAGACCGAGATCGGCCCCACCCAGCAGCCGCGCGCCAGCCGTGTGATTGAGGCCCGCGTCAAAGAGTCCAGTTTCGACTACGCTCACTTTGTTGCCAATGGCCGTTCCTGGAATGTCCAGGGTCAGTCGATTTCCACGCTGCCGGCCGTGCCCGACCCCAACAACCCGGGCAACACCATCGACCTGGCCGACTACGTGATGATCCCGCGCACCTATGAAGAGCAGGGTCCGATGCGCATCGACGGTCAGGATCCGAGCCTGGCGGGCAACGGCAATCCCAACCTGCAGCGGGTGGTGAACAATTCGGGCAATCTCAAGTTTCAGCAAGGCACGGCCAATGGAGGGGTAAAGTTCACCCACCCCCTGTTTATCAATCGCACCGCCAACGTCTTTCAGGATGCTGGTCTCGACGATTCCACCATGGCAGGCTACATCGGTGGCTTCAACCCCAGCGCACAACGCGTAGGGATTCCCGATTTCCGCAAAGACGACATGATTCGGGCCGCCCAATTGCAGGTCGATAACGACGATCGCTCCGGCTACATCAGTGTGCCCACCAGCGACATTCCGGGCGCGGTGGTCGGTTCGGCGGCTCCGGTGAGCACCGACCCCCAATTGGGCCCGTTCTATGAGGGTTTTGAAACCATTCAGGGTCCCAGCGGTCCCATTCAGGTGCCCAAGGCCTACGATTTCCGACCGCGCTTTCCCAATATCGAAGTGACTCTGAGTGGCAACTCGATGACGATTCGCAAGCGCAACACCTTTACGGGTCAGGAAATGGTGGTGGCCGACGACCGCTTCCAGGGCAGCCTCAGCCAGTCGCAGCTGGCCATGGGGATTCTCTACGTCGAGGGTGGCAACGTGGTGGTCAAGACGGAGGCCGGGGCCAACGGCAACCCCCAGCAAAAGTTCACCGGTCGCCTGAGCATTGCGGCTGGCGAGTTCGACGCTCGGGAGACGCTGCAAGGTGGGGCTGACACGATTTACGCCCAGGCCGCCCGCGAATTCTACAACTACGAACGCAGCCGCTGGGATACCGACTACCGTCTGGGGCGTAACCCGGTACCTGGCAACTACAAGGCGCCGCCCTACAGCATTCAGGACCTGCAGGAAGCCAAGAATGCCGGACTGATCCAGTCCAGTGTACCTTCGGGAATTCCGGCCAACCGTCGCCTCTGGCCCGCACCCGACACTGACCCCCCCGTGCAAGGGCAGCCCACCAAGTTCAAGGTGGAGCGCGAGGGCAACGTGGTCATCGCCGACGATGTGGCCTTCCGCAGCAGCGACGGAAACACCCTGGGGCTGTTTTCCCAGAACTTCGTTCTGCTGAACGACAACACGCCCGATGATAACTCGATGACCATTGATGCCGTACTGATGAGCAAAGAACGCTCGGTCAGCATGGATTGGGACAATACCGGCCGTCAGGATCCGCTCAAATGGGCCAAACTCATGCAAACGGTCGACGGCGATGGCAACCCGGCCCAGCGCACGGTGACCATTCGTGGGGCCGTCATCGGCGAATACATCGACGTGGAAGGTGACGACCGCAATCGTGGGTTCACCAATCAAAAGTTCATCTACGACAACAATCTGCGCAATGCCAGCCCACCCCTCATGCCGCGCCCCAACCTGGCGGCGCTGCCGGGCGGGTTCCGCTACATGATTTTGCACTACCTCGATCGGGGCACGCTCTCCACCGCCGGCCTGCTGTAGCGGCGGTGCGGCTGGTTTTTCGCTCCTTTCTTTCACATTCGGCCGAGAAGCTCTACGACTGGCACCTGTGGCCAGGAGCTTTCGGCCAACTGGTGCCTCCCTGGGAGTCGGTTCGCATGGAGGCCCCCGGGCCGCTGGGCGAGGGAGTGATACGCACCCTGCGCATCAGCCCCCTGGGTATTCCCTGGCTGGCCCGTCACGAAGGCTTCGTGCCCGGACGCCAGTTTTGCGACGTGCAGCAGTCCGGTCCGTTTCGCCGCTGGCGGCACGTCCATCGTTTCGTTCCCGCTTCGGGGGGATGTTGGCTGGAGGATGACCTCAACTTCGAGCCCCCCCTGTGGCCGCTGTCGTGGCCCGTAATGGGCCTGCTGCGACGTCAGTTGGAGCAGATGTTCCTCTTTCGTCACCAGTCGACCGGGCGCGCTTTGGAGTTGTTTCGACCCGCTGCTCGCCCGCTGCGGGTGGCGGTTACCGGCGCTTCCGGACTGATCGGGCGGGCGCTGATGCCGCACTTGCAGCTCAACGGGCATGTCCCGCTGGCGCTGGCTCGGGTGCGCCAGCAGGGCTGCCTCTGGGACCCACCGGAATGCGAGGCCGTGGTGCATCTGGCCGGACACCCGGTGTGGAAAGGCACCATGGGGTCTACTCATCGGCGACGGATTTACGAGAGCCGGGTGCAGGCCACCCGGGCCCTGGCCCAACAACTGGCCCGCCAGCCGCGGCCGCCCGCGGTGTTCATCAGCGCCAGCGGCATCGGCTATTACGGCCGGGGTGAGCGGCTGTGCCTCGAAGCCGGCGCGCCTGGCGAGGACTTTCTGGCGCGCACCTGCGTGGACTGGGAAGAGGCCTGCCAGCCCCTGCGCGACGTGGGCTGTCGTTGTGTGCAGCTGCGACTGGGTTTGGTGCTGGCGCCGGGTGGCGGCTTTCTGCCCTGGTTGCATCGGCTCTATGCGCTGGGCCCGGCCTGGGTTCCGGGCGATCCCGGGGCGGTGTGCAACTGGGTGGCCCTCTCCGAGGTGCTGGGGGCCATCGGTTGGGCTTTGGAGCATCCGTTGCAGGGCCCGCTCAACGTGGTCAGCCCGGGCAGCTGTACCATGGCCGAAATGGTCGACCATCTGGTGGCCACCACCCCCGGAGGTTGGCGACCTCGCGTGCCCATTCCCGCGCGTCTGTTTCGGTTTGCCGGCCAGCGGGCGGCCCTGCTGCCGGGGCGCGCCCGAGTGGTCCCCGAGGCCCTGGCGAATTCGGGATACTCGTTCCTCTGGCCCGAACTGGGGGGCTACCTGCGCCACCTGTTTGGATACTGCCGGCCCTGGGATGCCCCCCCTGGCTGGTCTATTGGGGTCGGTGGCGGGGCAGGCTGACCAGCACGGTGAGGCCGGTAGGACCGTCGGGCAGCGGGTCGCAGCTGGCCTCGACATGGCCCTGGTGCAGGCTGACGATCTCTTTGACGATGGCCAGGCCCAGCCCCGAGCCGACCACCTTGCGGCTGTGCTTGCCGCGGAAAAAGTGGTCAAAAAGGCTGCTTAGCTCGCTGCGGGCCACCCCGGGTCCGGTGTCCTGAACGCGGAACTGCCACCACTGGTCGCGCACGTGGCTTTCCAAAAACACCTGGCCGCCGTTGGGGGTGAACTTGATGGCGTTGTCGATCAGGTTGATGAGGATCTGCTTGACCCGATCGCGATCGGCATAGAGCACCTGAGGCTCGGGTTCGGGAGCCCAGAGCAGGGCGATGTCCCTTCGGTCGGCCAGGGGTTTGAGCATCGACACCGTTTCTTCCAGCAGCTCGCGAGCGTCAAAAGGAGCCAGTTCCAGGCTGATGCGCCGGCTTTGAATCTGAGAGAGATCCAGCAGGTCGTTCACCAAACGGGTCAGGCGGTCGGCCTCGCCATCCATGCGCCGCAGGGGCTTCTCGAAGTCCTTGGGCAGATCGGGGTGGTCGAGCAGGGTCACGGCGAACCCCTTGATAATGGTCAGCGGCGTCCTCAGTTCGTGGCTGATGCTGCTGAGAAAGAGCTGGCGCACTTCCTCGAGCCGGCGCAGGTCGGTGATATCGCGCAGCACCAATACTTTTTGGGTGGTCTGGAAGGGAATCAACAGGCTGCGGTAGGTGCGTTGGGCCCCGATTGAGATCTGTTCCAGCCCGGCCCGCTGAGCCTGCTCCACTCGCTCGAGCAGCGCCTTGCCGGGCTTTTCAAAGTTCCAGTCGGCGGTGCCGGCATCGGCCTGCGGGGGGCGTAGCAGTTCGGTCCAGTTGGCCGCTAGCGAACGCCCGATCAGGTCCTGACGATGCAGTTCCAGGGCTACCTCGGCGGCCGGGTTCAGATAGAGCAGAGTGTGGTCACGGTCGAAGTGCAGCACCGGGTCGGGTAGGGCCGAGAGCAGTGCCCGTACCTGCTGCTCTTCCCTCTGCACCTCCTGCAGACGCCGGTCGAAGCGCGACTCCAGGTGCACCATGGCCCGGTCCATCGCCGAGACCTCGCTGATGATCGAGTCGCCCGGATAGACATCGAGCTTGCGGGCCCTTTCGGAAAGGCGAGAGAGAGGGCGCAGCAGCACCAGTTCCAGGAAGATGCCCAGACAGGCCACCAGAGCCAGTTGATGAGCGGAACTGGCCCCCAGCCAGCTGGCCAGCAAAGGCACCACCAGACAGGCGTGAATCAGGGGGCGCAGCTTCATCGGGCTACTTCTTGCCCAGTTGATATCCCTTGCCCCAAACGGTGTGGATCAGCTGGGCTCCGTGGCGCCCCAGCTTTTCGCGCAGGTAACGCACGTGGACATCCACCGAACGAGCATCGAGATGCTCGGAACCCCAGACTTCGGTAAGAATTTCTTCGCGCTGCAGCACCTCGCCGGGACGGCTGACAAGGAAGGTCAGCAGGTCATACTCCTTGGGGGTCAGTTCCAAAGAGTGGCTCTGGTAGGTAACGCGGCGCCGCAGCAGGTCGATATCGAGACCCTCAAACTGCAGCCGATTCAGGGGCCCCTGGGGAGCACGGTCGGCCCGACGCAAAATGGCCTTTACCCGGGCCACTAACTCCTTGGGGTTGAAAGGCTTGACGATATAGTCGTCGGCGCCGGTTTCCAGGCCCTGGATCTTCTCCTCGTCCTGGCTGCGGGCCGTGACCATCAAAATGTAGACGTCGGCCTGCTGGCGCATCTTGCGGCAAACCTCGAAACCGTTGATGTCGGGCAGGCCCACGTCGAGCAGCACCAGATCGGGACAGCCGGCCCGCAGTTCTTTGAGGGCGGCCTGACCCGAGTCGGCCCGCAACACCTTGAAGCCCTCGCGCTCGAGGTTCATCTCGAGGATGTCGAGGATCGACTCTTCGTCGTCGACCAGCAGAATGGTTTTGGCCGACAACTTAGCCGGGTCCCAATTCACGGGGCATTTCGCTGGCGGGTAGCATCTGGGTCTGGCCGGGCTGGGGGGCGGTGCGGGCCGGCTCCAGGCCCATCATCGACACGAATTCGTTGAGGGCGGCCGACTCCATGGCCGACTCTTCGGCGGCCTTCATTTGCCAGCTGCCTCCGCTGATCGAATCGGCCGCCACGCGGGCCTTGCCCTGGGCCTGGGCCACGCGGTCGTCGAGTTTTTCTTCCAGGCGCTCCAGAGTGGCACCGGTGCCGGCCAGATCGAACGAGGTGGCCGTGGCGATTTCCGCCAGCTTGGCCTGGCTCTCGGCGATTTCGGCCTGGGAAAGCTTCTGTTTGATGGTATCGATGCGCCGCTGGGCGTCGCGGATATAGACATCGCGCTGGCGGGTCATATTCTTGTACATCTCATCGGTCTGGGTAAACTGGCCTTCCAGCTCTTGCAGGCTCTGGGCCGTTGCTTTGGCCTGCAGGGCGATGCGTCCGGCCTCTTCCAGTTGGCCGGCCTGATGGAGGGCGGCGATGCGGGCCTTCATCTTCTCAAACTCGGCCTTCTGGCGCGTGATCTGGGTGCGCATTTTCTCGACCAGCGCGGCCTGCTGGGCCAGGCTCTTGTTGTAGGTGCCGACGGCCTCGTGAAACGAGTCGATCTCGGCCTGAAGCAAGGCCTTGGGGTTACTGGTCTCCAGCCCCGAGATGAACATGCTGAAGAACCCTTTGATGAGCTTGCCGAGACGACTGAACATATTACCTCCTGCTGGAGCCGCTGAATGGGGGCGTATTCTTAGCGCCGCAGCCATTCCCTGCCCTGGACAGTCAGCAGGGTATTGATCGCCCCCTGCGAAAGCCGATGCCAACCCAACTGACCCAGTCTACGAGGAGGCGCCGTGAACCAACATCTCACCGACTTTAGCGAGGCCGAACGAACCGACTACATGATGGTGGTGGCTTCCATGGCCGGCCAGGACGGCGCCGTGACTTCGGAAGAGATCTATGCGGTGCGCCAACTCAGCCTTCAGTTTGTCCTGGGTCCCGAGGCACGCGGCAAGGTGATGGCCGCTACGGCCACCCCACCCGACAATCTCGACGAAATTTTGGAGCGGCTTTCCAAAACGGACCTGCGCTACAGTTTGTTGCTTGACCTGGGAGCCATGGCCCACCGCGACCACGAGTTCACTGTAGCCGAGCAGGAGGAATACAAGCGCCTGTCGACTCGCCTGGGGGTGGACGATGCTCACTCCAAGGCCATTCTCGAGTTCGCCTCCAGCCTGTTTGCCCCGGGCTACACCCCGGCCAAGGCCTGCGAGCACCTGGAACAGCTGGAGAAGAACGGCATTCCCCGCAAGGTGGTGTCCCTGTCGGCTACCATGATGGCTATGGGCATTTCCAGCGGCAGCGGCGTTCACCACTAACGCAGCCGCAGTCGAACCTGGCCGGGCTGGCCCTCGCGAATGACCGACACCGTGCACTCGCCCGAGAGGGTGCGCAGGTCGTCGACGGAACGGATAGGCTGGCCGTTGATGGCCGTCAGGACATCGCCTTTCTCCAGGTGCAGGATTTTTCTCAGGGCTTCACCCTCGGTCAGGCGCAGCCCTTCGGGCACCATCTCGCCGATGGGTTCTCGGGCCGCGTGTTGCCACATCCGCTCAAGTTCGCGGCTGTCCAGCTCGCGAACCGTTTCTGGGGTGGGCGTTGCCGCCACGGGCGTGGCGCTGGAGGTGGCATAGAACACTTGGCCCTGGGAACGCTCGATCCAGCGCGTGCCCCCGCCCTCTAGCGCCAGCAACACCCGCTCGGATTCGACGCGCATCAGGGTGAAGTCGGTCCAGCTCTCGCCTTCCGCCAGCAGGCGCTGCTCACCATCGCGCCCGAGCAGCGCCTGATTCTTGCCGTTGCTCACCGTGGTGGCGAACAGCCGGGGCAGGCGAATGCTGATGGGCGAGGCGCTGGGCTCCGCTTCGACAGGCGCTGCGGTTGGTGTCGATGGGCTCCAGGCCTGAGGCAGGGCCGGCGCCGTTGGTGTTGCCGTCTCCCGAGTCTGCTCGGGGGGGCCTGAGCTTCCCCAAAAGGCCGCTATCACGATGAGGCTGGCCACCAGGGCGCTTACCCACAGATTTCTCATGCGTAGTTGCCTTATGGATGGGTGGCCTGCAACCCTGCCAGGCGCAGGAACACCGAAGGCCCCCTAGAAAAGGCCTGGGCTTTTGCGGGACTCTGGTCCCGAACCAAGACAAGGGGATAAAGACAAGTGAAGAAACAACTTTGCGCACTGGCCGTGGGCCTGGCCCTCATGGGCTGTTCCGATGATGAATCGGTCAATCAGGCTCTGGTCGACTTCGGCATTATCGAAGGCTATATCGGCAGTGTCCACACCAACCAGAAAGTGGCTGCTACCGATGGTGATGGTCACAGCTTTCCGGGCCACGCCAATCGCTGGGACCTGGAGAGCTTCGGTTCGATTGAGGACGGCGGCGACGACCAGTTTGACGACGCCCTCAGGATTCGCATCAACGCCACCGATTTTCCCGACGACCAGACCTACAACGAGGTGCGGTTCCTCAATCCGGAATTCGGACAGGCCCAGGGATTTGTGGGTGTAGCCACACGCAACAACCGCGCCGTGATCGCTGCAGGTCGCACCAACCAGTTGTTGCAGCTGCTCGACCTGCGCAACGCAACCGGCACGATCACGCTAACTTGGGATGACACGGTGCTGAAGGATGAGGACCTGCCGGGCGAGCCCCTCGACTACAGCGTGGTCGTCTTCGACTCGAATGGCAATGAAACCGTGCTGTTTCAAACCACGACAGCCAGCGGCAATACCAACCGCAATGCCGACCTTACGGCCTTCCGGGGGGCTCAGGTGGTGCTGGGCTTCCGCGTGCGCAACTCGTCCAACGAGGGCGAAGTCGCTTCCATTGATAATGTTTCGGTGCTCGACGGCGCCGCCACCCAGTTCATCACCAACGGCGGATTTGACGGAGGCTCGCTCAACGGCTGGTTGGACGGCAGCTTCCCCAATTCGACCAACGTGGTGTTCAATAACCGGACGATCGACGGCGTCACGGTACAGCGCTTCTTCTATGCCGACCCCAACAAGCTGTGGGGGCGCCAGATGGACACCTACACCAACAATGGCGCGGCACCGGTTAATTTCAACGTCCGCTACACGACCAATCTGGGGTCGGATGACGAGGGCATCATCTACCTGGTTCCCAATGCCAACAATCAGGCCCTGGCCTCGTTCGATGGACACGGAGAATCTCGCGATATCGGCCTGATCTTCGGCAACGCCCAGAACGTGACGTTCCTCAGCGACGACGGCCTGCACAACAACAACGGTAGCGACATCATCACCTGGGATTACAACAACATCACCCTGCAACCCGGTCAGACCATCGTCATGGTGCACTTTGCCATTATGACGGGCAACGACACGGGTTCTTCCCCGGGTGTTACGATCAACACCCAGATCCCCGATGTCAACGACATCTGTCAGCGCATCGTCACGGGGCAGGAGTCCGATGCCTTCCAGGTAGGCATTCCGTTGGGCCTGCGCCAGCTCGGCTTCTTCAACTGGCAATAGTCCGCCATCTCGTTGCTTGATGAGCAGGGGCGCCCGCAAGGGTGCCCCTGTTCGCTTGGGACGCCAGCTGGCCAGCGAGAAGGCGTCCCGGCAACTGCCCCCCAGGCCTTTGTATGACTCTGGTCCCGAACCAAGACAAGGGGAGATATCCAAGTGAAACAACAACTTTGCGCACTGGCCGTGGGCCTGGCCCTGATGGGCTGCTCCGATGATGAATCGCTCTCTCAGGCCGTGGTCGACTTCGGCATCATTGAGGGCTATCTCGGCAACCTCCACACCAGCCAGAAGGTGTCCGCCACCGACGGAGGGCCCGAAGTCTTTCCGGGCCACGCGAACGTGTGGGATTTGGGCCCGCACGGCTCCATTCTCGACGGGGGGGCGGATCAGTGGGACCTTCCTTTGCGGATTCGCATCAATGCGACGGACTTTCCCCTGGATCAGCAATACCACGAGGTTCGCTTCTTGACGCCGGAATTTGGCCAGGCCCAGGGCTTTGTCGGCGTGGTCACGCGCAACAACGAGGCCGTGATCGCTGCGGGCCGAAATCATCAGCTCTTGCAACCGCTGGACCTACGGAATGCCGCGGGAACCATCACGCTGAGCTGGACCGACACCATCGGTAGTAATACCATTCTGGGCGGAGAGCCGCTGGATTATCAGGTGTTGCTCTTTGATTCGAACGGCAACGAAACGGTGCTGTTCCAGAGCACCGTGGGTGTTGCCCCAACCAATCGAAATGCCGATATTTCGGCTTTCCGCGGCACCCAGGTGGTGCTTGGATTTCGGGTGCGCAACACCTCCAATCGGGGCGACGTCGCAGCTATTGACAACGTGTCTGTGGTGGACGGCGCCGCTACCCAGTTCGTCACCAACGGCAACTTCGACGGTGGCTCGCTGGCCAGCTGGATCGACGGCAGCTTCCCCAACTCGACCAACGTGGTGTTCAATAACCGGACCATCGACGGCATCACCGTTCAACGCTACTTCTACGCCGACCCCAATCAGCTGTGGGGACGCCAGTTGGATACTTTTGCCAACAATACCGGTGCGCCCGTGAGCTTCAACATTGGCTACCGCAGTGATCTGGGCTCCGACGGCCGCGGTATCCTATACCTGGTGCCCAATGCCAACAATCAGGCTCTGGCCTCGTTCGACGGCAGCGGAAACCGCCGAGATATCGGGCTGATTTTTGGCAACGCCCAGAATCTGAGCTTCGCCAGCGCTCCGGACTTGGATACCAGTTCTGGAAATGACATCATCGACTGGGAGTACAACAACCTCACGTTGCAGCCCGGTCAGACCATCGTGATGGTGCACTTTGCGATTATGACCGGCAACGACACTCGGGACACCCCTGGGGTCACGGCGAACACCCAGATTCCCGACATCAACGACATCTGTCAGCGCATCGTCAGGGGCCAGGTGCCCGAGGCTTTCGAACAGGGAATTCCGCTGGGCCTGCGCCAGCTCGGCTTTTTCAACTGGCAGTAGTCCGCTTCCGGTGGCCGACCGAAAACGTCCCCCGCGAGGGGTCTTTTTCATGCCCCGGTGATGGTCACAAAACTGGTCCGATCGGGTAACAAACTGTTTACCTGTTTTTTTTGCCCCTCTATCGCCCCTGGCCCCGGAAACCACTATTCTTGGGTCAAGACATCGGAGAGTGAGGACACAAACAATGATCGGATTACAGCAGCCCTTCGGCGGACTCAATGGACTTCCGGGGCTCAATGGCCTGGGCGGAGGTTCGTCGCTGAGCATCGCCCTCAGCCTGTCCATCGGTCTGGGCGGCAACAACGGCCTTCAGTCGGGCGCCCAGGCCTTCGCTGGACCCCAGGGAGCCTTTGCCCAGGCGGGCGGCGGACTGGGTTCGTTCAACCAGGGCTGCGGCTGCGGACCCAACGGCAATGCTCTGGCCAACAACTTTGGCGGCCCGCAGAACCCCTATCAGGCCGGCTTCCAACAGGGGATGATGGCGGGCAAAATGCGCCGTCTGATGCGCAAACTGATGAAGTTGATGGCTCAAATGCAGCAAATGGCCGGAGGCGCCGGCATGGGACAGGGTTTTGGAATGAACCCGGGTATGGGCATGGGCGTGGGAGCCGGCTGCGGCTGTGGTATCCCCGGCATGGGCGGCCCTCGCCTCTTCTAAGCGACCAGCGTCGTCACAAAGAAAGCCCCTCGCGAGGGGCTTTTTTTGTTTGTTTGTTTGTTTGTCTGTGTGTCAACTCCAGTATTCCCAACGCAGATCGGGAATCCGGGAAAACTCGCTGACATTGGCCGTGACCAGCACCAGATTGCGCGCGAGCGCTTGGCCCGCGATCAACACGTCATAAGGACCGATCGGCGCCCCCTGAGCCGCTAACAGGGCGCGGATTCGACCCGCTTCGCGGGCGTCTTCGCGGGTCAGTTCCAGTACCTCGAAGGCCAGACGATCCACCACCCGCAAGTTGCGATCGGAGCTGCCGCTTTTGAAAGCGCCGCAGAACAGCTCGTGCATCACCACCGCGGAAACTGCCACCTCCCCCGGGTGGCAACGCCGCAGGCGCCCGGCCAATCTGGAGAGGTCGTCTTTAAGCACCGCGATCACGACATGGGTGTCGAGCAGAAACTTCAGGAGAACAGCCCGTCCAATTCGGGCCGTTCTTGGGGAGCGGGCTGTTCTCGGCCCCCAGCCAGGTAGTCGGGTGCCAGTTCTCGCACGGCTGCGTCCAGCCAGCTCCAGTCGGCGTTCAGCGGTTCCAGGACGATACCGTTGCCCTGCCTGCGAATACGAACCTCCTGACAGTCGAAACGATATTCCTTGGGCAGGCGAACCGCCTGGGAACGACCGGACCAGAAAACCTTCGCTTTGTCCACGCTCACCTCCGAGGATATATCAAAAAGATATCTCAAGGGGATTCCCGGGGTCAATCCTTGGGCCTGAGGACTTTGGCTCCCAAGGACGAACAACCCCGGATGAAGATCAAGGGTTGTATTCTGGGCTGCCTTGGCAGTCTGGCCATGGCAGTGGCCATTGTGGTGTTGGTGTTTCGGCTCACGGCCCCCCTGGTTCAGGCGACCGATACTTTCCTGGCTCAGCTGGGCAAGGGCCAGGTCGAGCAGGCCTATCAATCGACCGCCGCCGAGTTTCGTCAGGCGACCACGGCCGACGCGTTCGCCGACATGGTCAAGGCTACCCAGCTCGACCAGTTTCAGTCGGCCAGCTGGAGCAGCCGCAGCTTTAAGAACTCGCAAGGTGAGGTCTCGGGCACGGTGCGCCTTGCCGGTGGCAAGGAGCTTTCTTTGAAGGTCCTTCTGCTCCATCAGCAGGGTAGCTGGAAAGTGGCCGGCTTGCGCCAGCTCTAGTGGCGTGCCTTCCTGAGAGGCTGGATTAAGAACTGGGCGTGAGGATGACCTTCACCATGCGCTCGGGCGCCAGGCGGCGACGAGCCACCTGCATGATGTCTTTGGGCGTGATGCGGCGATAGATACCGGCAAACCCCTGGGCGTAACTGTCGGAAAGGTGAAAGAGCTCGATGTTGCGCAGCTGTTGCAAGCGACCTTCGGCCTGAGCCTGCGAGAGCTGCTGCATGCCTTCCAGTCGATCGACCAGCCGAGCGAGTTCGGCTCGGCTGAGCTCGCTGCGCCCGAAGGCCGTCAGCTCTCGATCGAGCAGTTCCTGAACCCGCTGCACTTTGTCGGGGCTGCAGTCGAGCTGAAGCAAGAAGGGCGCGGCCGAGTTGGAGGAGAGAAACGAGCTTTCCACCCGCTGCACGAGGCCCTGCTTGAAGCGCAGTTCCGACTGCAGCCGGCCGCGCAGAGGGTCACCGGCCAGGGCCTGCAGGGCCAGCACAAAGGCATAATAGTCGGGCTCGCGACGCGAAGGGCCATAGCCGCCTACCAGCAGGCTGGCTCGAGTGACTGAGCCCTGGCAGCGGATGGGCGCGGCGGGCAGCGATTCCCGCGTGGGCAGGCTTTCCCAGGGCGAAGGCAGCCCCGGGTCGGGCGCCGGGGGGCGGGCTTCGTCGAGGGCAGATTGCACGACCGACAGCGGAAGTTCGCCGCTGAGGAACAGATTCCAGCGGCCTCGGCGGGCCACTTCGGCGGCCAGTTCCTGCACCCGCTCTAGAGCGGGCCGCTGAGGGCCTGGCTGCCGTCCCAGGGGGTGCTCTGGGGGATAGAGCGCCTGCAGCCAGTCCTGATAGGCCTGCTCCAGCGCGCTGGCCGGGCCAGCCGAGGGCAGTTGGGTCCAGGCCTGTTCGGCCACGGCTGCGTCCAGCCGGGGGTCCAGCCAGCAGCCGAACCAGGCGGTGATCCAGGCGCGCGCCTGGGTCGAGGGCAGAACGGCCGCGAAACTCCAGCCCTGAGGTTGGGTGTCTACCCGGGTCGCCCACTGGCGACTCAGCAATAGCTGCCAGCAAGCCCCCAGCCACTCGGCTCTACCCGCCTGGGAAGGGGAATCGAGCGAGCTGCCGCCTGGCAGGTAGGCGCGCAGAGCCACTGCCGGTAGCTCGTCCAGCGACTGAACCAGGGCTGAGCAGCCGGGATGCGGTTCCAGGCGCACGAATGGCGGTGGTGGGGCGGCGGCGACGGGAGGAGCGGCGGCGACCTTCTGGGCTTTGAGCTTTCGTCCGGTTTTGGGGGGCTGCCAGACCACCTCGGGGCCTTCGAGCGTTTTGCCGGGGGTTTGCAGAAAACTCGAGTCCTGAGGAAATCGAGTCAACGCGTCGCCCCAAAGAATCTCCTGGGCCCGCAGGGCGGTGCCCAGCAGCGCCGGGTTGCGGGCGTACAGACCGGCCAACCACAGCGAGCGACTGCCCAGGTCGTCCCAGGCTCGAATCCAGCGTTCTACAGCCAGCTGCTGGTTGCGAGGCGAAGGGGGAGGGGGTGGGGCGGCGGGTTCACGCTGCCAGAGATGGTCTTCGAGCGGTTCAAAGAGGGTATCGGGCGAGGTGGCCAGCAAGGCGGCTGCCGCCCAGGCTCCCGCTGGCAACGTTTCCAGGGGCCAGCCCCGGAAGGCGCCGGCCTGGGGGGGCACCAGGTTTTCGGGGCTGCTGGCCTGGCCACTGGAGGAGCCTCTGGCCAGGTTCGACTCGGCCAGTTGCCTGGCCACGGCCGGTCCATCAAATCCTCCGACGATCGCCAGGTGAGCGCGGGCCGGATCGAGGTGCTGCAGGACGAAGGTGTCCACCTCCATGGCGCCCACCCCGAGCAGGTGGGGCAGGCCTTCCAGGTCTTCTCCTTTGAGCCAACTCCCTCGCAGTCGGTCTAGCTGAACCTCCAGAGCCCAGCGGGCCTGAGCCGAAGGCACCTCCAGGGTAAGTGCCGTAAAGCGCTCGCCCACCGCATAACGGGTTGTGCCGCCAAGCGACTCCAGTTGTCGCAGCAGCGTGCCCTGGGGATAGTCCGGGCTGGAGCGTGCCATCAGGCGGGCTACCATGTCCACCAGGCCGGGGGTGGCGGGTGGAGCCTGGTTGCGCCCCCAGGGAAGCACCAGCGTCAGGGCCACCGGCCGATTGGCCAGAGGCTGCAGCAGCGCCCGAGCCCCGCAGGGCAGGCTGTGCACCTGCACCAGGCCCACCGGCGTTTCCAGGATTTCTTGGGCGGCCAGCGGGAGCGAGAGCACACAGCATAGAAGAATCTTCAATATCCAACGGAAGTTCGGCATCTCGTAGAGGGTCTGCCCAGCCTGTCCGTTCGTCAAACAACTGCTAACTGTGAGAGAATACGAATTTCCCCCCTATTTGCGAGCACCGTTCCCGATTCTCGGGAAGGGTTGCGTGGCCGTTTCCGACCATCCCCTGGCCTCCGAAGCGGCTTGCCGCATGTTCGATCTGGGGGGTAATGCGGTCGACGCCGCTGTGGCCATGTCGTTGGCCCTGAGCTGTTGCTGCCCGTACTATACCGGCATTGGTGGGGGAGGCTTTGCGCTGGTCTGGATGCCCGGTTGGAGCGAGCCCCGCTGGCTGGATTTTCGAGAGACGGCCCCGCGAGCCTCGTCGGCCACCTTCTATGAAGACCGCCCCGCCTGCGACAGTTGGGAAGGCCCCTTCTCCGTAGGCGTGCCGGGTCAGATTGCGGGCCTGGACGTGCTGTTGTCCGAACATGGCCGGTTGGGTTGGTCGCAGGTGGTGGGTCCGGCACTGGAACTGGCCCGACGGGGGGTTTCGATCGATGCCAATTGGTATCGTATCTGCCTGAACAAGCGGGCCGACCTGGCTCGCTATCCCGAAGCGGCCCGGCTCTATCTGCAGCAGGGGCAAAGCCCCTTCCCGGGCAGCGTGCTGCACTTTCCCGAGCTGGCCACCACCTTCGAGAAGCTGGGCCATCAGGGGGCAAGGGCCTTTTACGAGGGCGAAATCGGCGCGCGCATCGTGGCCGAGCTGCCCGGCTGGATGCAGGCCGAAGACCTGGCCAAGTATCGGCCTGTGTGGCGTCAGCCGCTCAGCCTGGACTGGGACGGTGGGCGGCTTTACACGGTAGGGGCGCCTTCGGCGGGCGGGTTGCAGCTGCTGCAGATGCTGGCCCTGCTGCAGCGCATGGGCCGTTGTTCGGTGGACGAGAGCGAATTTTTTCATCGTCTGGCCGAGGCCATGCGTATCTCCTTTCGCGTGCGCGGCGAAGCCGTGGGCGACCCCGACGAGCACGCCTTGCAACTGGACTCCTACCTGTCGTCGGGGTGGCTCGATTATTGGGTGGGGCGCATTCAAAGCCGCAACGTCATGCCGCTGGCCGGACCGGCCCTGGCTTACCCCAGCGGCGGAACCGCCTCCCACGCGGTGGCCTGTCGCGAGGGTGGGGTGGTGATCATGACCGAGTCGGTCAACCACTGGTTTGGCTCCATGGTGGTCGTGCCGGGCACCGGCATTCTGTTGAACAACATCATGGACGACTTTTCCACCAAGCCCCATCATCCCGACCAGTTCGGAGTGGTGCCCTCGAAGCTCAATCTGCCCCTGCCAGGGCGCCGCTCGGTCAGCAGCAGCGCGCCCAGCCTGTGGTTCGAGGGCCAACGACCCTCGCTGGCAGTGGGTTCGGCAGGCGGCCCGCGCATCACCACCTCGGTGGCCCAGATTTTGTTGCAGCGGCGCTGGAAAATGCAGAACATCCAGCAGGCCATCGCTGCCCCGCGCATTCACCACCAATGGTATCCCGACGAACTCGAGGTAGAGCCGCTCTTCCCCGTTCACTTTCGGGCCAATCTGGAGGGGCGGGGCCACCAGCTTGTGGAACGCGTCTGCCGCAGCCACGCCTGCGCCCTGGAGTGCCACTGGGACGAGGGCTTTTTCAGCGCCGGGGCCGACTTTCGCAGCTTCGGCGGGGCGGCTGCCCGCTAGCCGAAGTAGCGGCAGAGAATGGCCTCGAGCACTCCGCCGCCGATGGCTCGGGCCTTATCGGAAATCGTGTGAATGTCGGTATCGAGGCGGGGGTCGATGTCGGCCACTTTTTCGCCCTCGACCACCTGTACCCCATCCTGCATCAAGCCGCGCAGCAGCCCGTCGAGCTGGCTGACCACCGGGGTTGAGCCCACGCTGCCGAGGATTTGCCCCTGGCTCACCGCCTGACCCAACGAAGTACAGGATTGGAAGGTGCCCGTCGCCGGCGCGCGCACGACCCGCCGGGCCGATTGGCCCCCGATGGAACCGGGCACACCCGTATCGGGAAGGGCCTCTCCTTGCCACAGCACCCTGCCCAGCTGATGTCCGCGCTCGGTTTCGATCACACAGTGGCAGTCTTCTCCGGCACAATAGCCGGGCCCCAGGGCCACCACCAGGGGGGCAAGATGTCGCTGGAGTCCGGGGTTTCGCTTCAACATGCGGGCATCCACCAGAACTTCTGGGCGCAGGGCGTTCAGGCAATGGCCTTGCGGGTCGACCACCACGGGCAGGCAGCTGCGCCAATCCTCGGGGGGCTGCTCGAAATGCCGGGCCAGCACCCCTTCCACGCTGATTTGGCCCCGCCACACGGCTGCGCCCAGAGCAACGCTCCAGCGCAGCATGCGAGGTTGGGGGAGCTCCAGGATCAACACGGGAAAACCACTGGTATGCAGCCGGTGAGCCACCCCCGTGGCCAGGTCACCACCCCCCCAGATCACCACTCGGGGCAGTCGTGGCACGTCCTGGGGTCGGTCGACATCGCGCAAGATGCCCGGCTCCTCCACCTCGACCCGATAGGTTGGGTGCAGGTTCAGCAGGCTGGCAGCTCCCCGGTCGCCCTGCAGCTGGCTGAGCTCGCCGAACAGGCTGCGTCGAAACAACACAGGGTGTCCCCGCTGACCCAGATAGGTGGGGGCCACGATGGGTTCGGGGCCATCGAAGCGAAGCAGTTGCTCGACCACCCGCGAAGAGATCCACGGCATGTCGGCCAGCCCCACCAGCAGCTGCTGACACTCCTGGGGTAGGGCGGCTACCCCCCGGGCCAGCGAGGTTCCCAGGCCGGCTTCCCAGTCTTCGTGCTGTAACCAGTGGACCCGCTCGTCGAGATGGGCCAGTTGAGCCCGAACGGCGTCGCCCCGATAGCCAAGCACCACGTAGATCGAGTCCAGCCCCTCTGCCTCAAGATAGGCCTGCAGGCTGCGCTCCAGCAAAGGCTGACCGCCCAGGGGCAAGAGCGGCTTGGGGTCCAGGCTTTGCAGCCGACTGCCGCGCCCCGCGGCCAGAATCAGGGCGCAGTTCACAGCCGGGGGTTGAGCAGCTTCAGGGCCTTGCCTATCAGCGCGGCCAGCCATGAGCGTGGCTCCTCGGAGCCTTTTTGAGGCCTGGGTCGGGACTGGTGAAGCTGGCTGAGGCGCTCGAGTTCGCCGGCGTCCAGCCAGCTGCCCCGACAGTCGGGACAGCAGTCGATGACCACGTCGCCGAGGGTCGTCTGGATCAGCGGAAGGCCTTCACAGCGGGGGCAGCGGCGGGCCCGCGAGGAAAGCACGGCAGGCGCCTTCTGGCCGCGAGGCGGCAGGGGAAAGCTATCGACGAGTTCGGGCCGGGTGACCAGCTTACGCAACTCCTCGCCGTCGAACCAGAACCCCTCGCAAGCGGAGCAAAAATCGATGATCAGCTGGCCCTGGCCGCCGGCATAGGCCAGCAGGCGGCCGGAACAGGCCACGCATGGCAGGGTTTGCAGCCCCTCACCCTGGGCCGGCACGCGCAGCTGTTGAAAGCATTCGGGGCAGCGAAAATAGTCGCCCACCGCGGGCGGCGAGAGGATGGCGCCGCAGCTGGGACAGCCCGGGCGCCGGGCAATATCGACTTTACCGAGTGTAGACAATGGGGCACCCTCCAGCGGTGCAGGTTCCGGAACGCACCCTTGGAAACCTTTCCCCATGTCGCTGCTCGACCATCTGTGTGGCTACGGTTCCAGCCGATTGTGGTGCGCCATTGGCGGTGGTGGCAAGACGAGTTTGCTGCAAGCACTGGTTCACGAGGCCTCCAGCCGGGGTTTGCCCGGTATTTTGACAACCACCACACGCATGTACCCGCCGCCGCCCGATTGGGAGAGCCACGCGCCCGGCTGGAGGTTTTGGAGCTGTGGCCTGCAGGACGGCAAGGTATATGGGCCCACACCGCTGATCCTGCAGCAGCAGGCCGATGAGCATCCTCTGCACTGGATGCTCGTCGAGGCCGACGGCTCGAGGGGGCGGCCGCTGAAGATCCACGCGGCTCACGAGCCGATGCTGCCGCCCCGCCCCGGGTTGGTGCTGCTGTTGGTGGGTCTTAGCGCGCTGGGAACTCGGGTGCAAGAGTCGGTGCATCGCTGGCAGGGGCGCTTTGATCCCGATCGTGGCGTCGACGCCCTGCTGATTGACGAGATCGTCGAAGGTCTGGCCCGCAGTGCCGAGGGTCATCCGCAGCTGGTGATTTTCAACCAGGCCTCTTCGCCCCAGCAACGCGAGCTGGCCTTGAGCTGGGGTCGGAGACATCCGGGGCGAGCGGCACTCTGGCGCGATCACGGCTGCTGGGGCCAGGTTTCTCTCTGAAGAAAGCGGGAATACCTGCAGCATCCATGGATATCGAAAAAACTCAGGTAGTCATCCTTGGGGCCGGCATGGCCGGCCTGACCTGCGCTCTGGAGTTGGAGCGCCGAGGGGTGGATTATCGCCTGCTCGAGGCAGGTGAGCAGGTGGGCGGCCGAGTGGCCACCGACGAATTCGAGGGTTTTTTGCTCGACCGCGGTTTCCAGGTACTGCTCAGCGGCTACCCTGAGCTGCGCCGTATCCTGAACTACCAGACCCTGAAGCTGCGTCCCATTCGTTCGGGGGCGGTCATCCGCCAGGATGGCCGCAACCTGGTATTGCCCAATCCGCTGCGCGACCCTCAGCTGGCCTGGCAAACCTGGAGGTCGCCGGTGGGCACCCGGTCCGACAAGCTGCGGGTGGCCTGGCTGGGCCTGCGTAGCCTGTTGTGGCGCGAGCAACACTGCTTTGCCCAGCGTCAGCAGACCACCCGCGAGTTCCTCGAGCAGGAGGGTTTCTCTCGTGCGATGATCGAGACGTTCTGGCGCCCCTTTCTGGGCGGCGTGTTTCTCGATGACGAGCTGGCCACGGGAGCCGACCTGTTCCGGTTTCTCATGCCCCTCTTCGCCTGGAGTTCGGTGGTGTTGCCCTCGGGAGGCATGGGTCAAATCCCGCGCCAGATCGAGCGGCGTCTGAACCAGGAGCGGGTCGTGCTGGGAGCGGAAATCACTTCGATCGAAGGCAAGGTGTGCCGGGACGCTCGCGGCAGGGCCTGGCAGGGCGATCAGCTGGTGGTGGCTCTGGACGGGGCCGGCGCGGGTCGGTTATTGGGCTGTTCCGACCCCGTCTATCGCGGCACCCACTGCAGCTACTTCGCCGCCCCTGCTTCGCCGGGTGGCCAGGGCCGTCTGCATCTGGTGGCCGACCGCGAGGCTCCCGTACACCATTGGCTGGTGATCAGCGACTCGGTGCCCGGCTACGCTCCAGCGGGACAAAGCCTGATTTCCGTCTCCAGCCAGGGCCGCCAGTGTCCTTCGGAGGAAGTGTTGAGGGGTTATTTCTCCGAGATCTATGGGGCGGCTCTGGTGGAACAGTGGCGGCTGCTGCGTCAGTATTCTATTCCTCAGGCCCTACCGGCTTTTCACTCCGGTCAGGGCATGGGCAACCCCAGCCTGGGAGACGGGCTGTGGCGCTGTGGCGACGCCCATTCCTATCCTTCGCTGAACGCCGCCGTGGCCAGTGGACGCCGAGTTGCCGAATTGCTTGGCTACGGCAGCGTAAGGTGATAGCATGCAAAGGAACGGTGGTACGGAGGTGAGCCGAATGAGCCTGCAAGAAATCTCAAGCCGCATTGGTGGGCGCTTCGAGGAAATGGATCGGGCACGCGACCAGAGTCTGTTTTCCTCGCGCAAAGTGATCAAGAACTGCGGCCTGGCCATTCGGGCCGTGCATCGAGGCAACTTCCCAGAAGTGGAGGCCTTGCTGCAGCAGGCCCGCGAGTTGCTCACCCAGGCCTGTGACCCGCTGCGGCAGTATCCCGACGTGTATTACAGCGGTTTCATCCAGGATGCTGAGAAAGAATACTCCGAAGCCCAGATCACCTACAGGATTGTTTCCGGGGGAGAGTTGCCCGGGCCCGAAGAGTTGGGTGTGGACTATGCCCCCTTCCTCAACGGCCTGGCCGAAGCCGTGGGCGAGCTGCGCCGTCAGGTGCTCGATTTGCTGCGTCGCGGCGAACTGGCCAAGGCGGAAGACCTGCTCTCGGTGATGGACGACATCTACTATGTGCTGATTTCGATGGACTTCCCCGATGCCATTACGCGCGGACTTCGGCGCAACACCGACATCGCTCGTGGTTGCCTGGAAAAGACCCGTGGCGACCTCACCCACCACAGCGCCGGACACAACCTCGAGCGGGAGCTTTCCTCGATTCGCAACCGACTCAGTCGCGAGGCCGATCAGTTGCTGCAGGCGGCTCTGCGCTAAAAGCCAGCAGATAGTCGCGTCCCCAGCTCAGGCTGCCTCCGTGAGCTTCGAGCAGGGCCTGTCCCTGGCGGCGCAGCTGGTGAACCTGACGGCGCATCACCTGGGCCAGTCCCCGATCGGACCAGCCCTCCAGATTGCGCCCCATGGCTCCCAGTTCGCGTTCCAGGTAGTCGTGGTCGTAGGTATTGGTAAAGTGGGCGCTCCATACCAGCCGGTGGCTCAGGCCCCGCATTCGGTCTAACAGCCACTGCTCGGGCAGTTCACGATGCGGTCGTCGTCCGCTCAGCAACTGCAGTCCATCGCGCCAGTTGGCGACCCGCCGAAACCAGTCGTCAACCTCGTTCTCTGGTTCGCCTTGAGTCGGTTCCTGGCCAATGATGTAGAGCCAGTGGCTGCTGTGCCCGCAGAGCCGTTCGAGAAGCTGCTCCTGGAAGTGGGGGGCATAGCGTTCGCAGGAGCCCAGCAGATAGTCGGCCACCACCACCTCAAAGCGTTGGCCGCGCAGCAGTTCAGGGTCGCGCCAGTCACCCACCAGGATTTGGTCCTGAGGACGTTGCGGAATCCGCTGCCTCAGCCCGGCGGCTCGGGCCGGCTCACAGGTGATGGCCACCCAGGCCTGGCAGGGCAACCGGCTGAGCCACGAGCAGCTGGCCTGACCTGTGCCGGCGTCGAGCACACGACCCCAGGGACCGGGGTGGCGATGGGCCAAAACCTCCAGGGGCGAGTCCAAGCTCGGCCTCAGGACAAGGGTGTGGCTACCGGGGCAGGCTCGGCGGGCGGGGGGGGCGCCACGGGCTCGGGCGCGGGAGCCGGTGGCGGGGCTACGGGCTCGGGAGCCGGGGCAGGAGCGGGATCACCCGCGGGTTCGGGGGCAGGGGCTGGCTCGGGAGCAAGGGCGGGTTCGACCGGCGCCGGCGCTACCTCGGGTTCGAGTTCGGCGGGCTCGGGCTCAGGCTCGGGCTCGACGGCGGCCGGTTCGGGTTCCGGCGCACGGGCCGGTTCGTGTCGGCGCACCGGATAGGTCTCGGCCTGCCAGCGCGTGCTTCCAGGCTCGTACTGGGGGCGCTCGGTGAGGAAACCCCGGTCGCTGCCCACCACAATGGTGATGTCGTAATCGGGGCTAGGGGTAGCGCTGTCGAGGAAGCGAGCGCTGGGATAGAGGTCCTTGAGCCGCTTGTGGACGCGGGGGCTCTTAATATGCTCGATGATCTCGGTGGTCTTCAGGTCGTGGCGGTCGCTGCTCTCTACTTTGACCACGTGAAAACCTTCGAGGTTCATTTCGTCGGCGATCTGCTCGCCCAGGTTGGGCTCCTTCGTGCCGTTGAGGATGCGGATGCGCATGTCGCGCAAACCCAGGTCGATATTGTCCTTGAGCAGACGCCGCACGGTCTTGTCGTTTTCGGGGCCGTAGGGAACGATCACCATGGCCTCGCCCACCATGTCGTCGTCACCCACAATTTGTCCGGCCCGCAAATTGCTCTGATCGAAGCTGCGATAGAGCATGGCGAGATCGACCATCTGCTCAATCGTCAGGTCGGTTTCCAGCGTTTCCTTCACGGCCTCGGCCAACGGCTGTAACTTGGTGAGGATGCCCGGGTCTTTGCACTTGCGCAGCAGGGCTCGAATGACCTGTTGCTGACGCCGAATGCGGCCCCGGTCGCCCTCTTCATCGGCCCGGAAGCGAGCGTAGCCCACGGCCTGCTCACCATTGAGCACCTGCGGCCCTTTCTTCAGGTGGATGTGCAGATGACCCCAATTGTCGTCGTAGTCCATGTCCTTTTCGACATCGACCTGCAACCCGCCCAAAGCGTCGATGATTTTCTTGGCTCCGTGAACTTTGACGATCAGGTAATAGTGAATGGGTACTCCCAGAAATCGGCTGACCGTTTCTCGGGTCTGACGCACCCCGCCATAGCTGAAGGCGGCGTTGATTTTGTCGGAACCCAGATTGGGCGATAGTTCCACGTAAGTATCGCGGGGGATGGACACCACGTTCATATACTGGGCCTCGTCGCCCAGACTGACCACCATCAGGGTGTCGCTGCGCGCACCCTTGGTATAGATCATGCCTTTGTTGTCGTGGTTGTAGTCGACGCCGACAACCATCAGGTTGATGCGTTTGCGCTCGCCCACAAAGACCGACTTGCCATAGCTTTCCTGAAAAATGGTCTTGCCCGAAACGGGCTTGCCGGTGCTGATGGCCGGTTTAAGCACGAGGTGAATGCCGACCAGTCCTGCCCCCAGGCTGACCAGCGAGCCGATCATGACGAACAGCGAAAAGAGCACCAGCCGCTTCAAACTGGGTATTCGGCAGAACCGCTGCCAGCGGGTCAGCGGTGGCAATTCACTCATGGGGCCTCCTGGTTGTGTCGGGTCACTCACGACTGCGAAGTTCTGGAAGTTGAAAAATATTCCTCACCGGTTCCTCTTCCCCAGTGGAAAATTCCCGGCTCGAGGGTAAACCTACTCCTTTTGCGAAACCCTGGCAATGGGTTCTCGTCCGCTGGGTCAACATTTCCTGACCGATCCTTTGATTATCGAGCGCATTCTGGCGGAGGCCAGCGTGGGCCCCGGTCAGAACATCTTGGAAATCGGTCCAGGACGAGGGGCCCTGACCTATCCATTGTTGATCAGTGGCTGTCGAGTAACCTGTGTCGAAGTGGATCCCAAGCTGGCTCAAAAATTCAAACCGTCCGACCAGCTGGTCGTGGTTCAGGAAGATTTCTTGCAGGTCGATCTGGCCTCGATGCTGGGCCCGCCCGACCGCAGCTGGAAAGTGGTGGCCAATCTTCCCTACTATGTGACCACCCCGATTTTGGAGAAGTTGCTGTCCCAGGCCGGCCCCTGGGTCAGCGACATGTGGTTGATGATGCAGCACGAGGTGGCCGAGCGCATTGTGACGCCAGGTCAGCGCACCTCGGGCTCGCTTACCCATTTCGTGCGCTACCACGCCCGGGCCGACTATCGCTTGCGAGTGCCGCCTTCGGCTTTCGCGCCCCCGCCCGAAGTGGACTCGGCGGTGGTGCACTTCGCCTTTTTGCCCCCGCCCGACGACTGTGTGCCCAAGCGCTTCTTTGCACTGGTTCGAGGGGCTTTCGCCCAGCGGCGGAAAATGCTGCGCAGCTCGCTGAAGGCGTTTCTGCGCCCCGAGCATTTTGAGGCCGCAGGAATCGACCCTCAACGTCGTCCCGAAACCCTGCAATTCGAGGACTTCCTGGCGCTGGAGAAGGCCAGCCGCCCCGAGAACTCGAAATCGCCCGCATGCAGCACCTGATCGAGGAAGTACAGCAAATCGGCGAGAGCCTCTCGCAGCATTCCGAGTTCGACCTGGCGAGCGTCTTCCGCCGGATCGAGGTTGGGGCAGTCAAGAAAGGTCACCTGCTCGAGCTGGGCGGCAAGGGTCAGATCATTGTGAATACCCAACACCCTCTGGCCAAGAAGCTCGGGGACGGTCGGCCTGGACGCGCTCATATGGTGGTCAGTTCTATTCTGTGTATCGTCAATCGCGCCGAAAGCAGCTTTACCGACGAGCAACAGCGGGTGCTTCATCGCCAACTTACTCTGATGATGGTCTGAGCGGGCTGGGGCGGAAGGCCTTGACAATCTGCAGTTGAGAATAGGGTGGGGGAAAGTGCCCCGGGTGCACCTCGGGCTCCAGCCCCGCGGCCTTCATCACCTGCAGCGCCCCGGGCAAAGTGCAACTCAGATAGTACATCACGAAGCGGGGTCGCCACACCAGGTTGCGCACGCGCATGGCGGTATCGAAGGCCAGCGCGGCCAGATACACCAGCGGTCGGCCCCGCAGCGAAGAGAGCACGGTGAGAAAGCAGCCGCCAGGGCGCAACGCCCGGGCTACCTGGCGAAAGAATTCGGCCTGCTTCTCGGGGGCAATGTGGCCCAGAACGCCCACCGAGGTGATCAGGTCAAAGTGGTTCTCCCAATGGGTTTTCAGGAAATCTCCATGCCACAACTCGGGTTCGGGTCCCAGGTTGTGGCGGGCCCGCGCCAGCATGTTGCGGCTCAGGTCCAGGCCCACCCGCTGCTGAACTCGCCCCTGAAATTGCTCCAGCACGGCTCCTGTTCCACAACCCACGTCCAGGGCCCGCTGGCACTCGGGGATTTGAGCCCGCAGCGCCTGAACGATGGGACCGGGCGTGCGGAACACGCTGGCGTCGAACTTTCCCGCCAGCCGATCGTAGCCTCCTTCAATCGAACACAGCGACTGTATCAGTAGCTCGCCCACCGTGGGGCCTCCGGGAGATTGAAACCAACCCAACATATGGCCGACTTCGCCCGAGGCCGGTTGGCTCCCCTCAGGCCGGGCTGAGCTCCAGCAGCAGCACGTCCCGAGGACAGTTGATCCGGACAGGCAGGGTGTCGTTGACCCCCCGGCTCACATAAAGGTCGGTGCCACCCACCCGGAAGTGCGGCCCGTGGTAACCGAAGAACCAGGCCCCCGGGTAGTCGAAGCCCCGGTGTTGCCAGGCGATCCACTGGCAGCCGTGGAGATGGCCGGCCAGCATCAGGGCAAAGTTCTGGCGGGCCACCTGCTGCACCCGATGAGGCTCGTGCCCCACAAATATGGCCGAAGGAGTAGCCGGTTGCTGCGGGCAGCCGCACAAAACAAGTCCGCTTTCGTGCCGCCAGGGCTGCTGGTCGATCCAGGCGGTCAGCGGCAGTTCGGCACGCAGGCGCTTCAGTCCGCACAGCCGGTCGTGATTGCCCGGCACGGCCAGCACCGGCAACCATTGCGACCAGCGGCGTAGGGCGGCCTGGAAGGGCCCCAGCCCCCAGGGTACATCCACCAGGTCGCCGCCCAGTAGCAACAGGTCGGGACGAAGTCTGTGCAACACCTGCTCGAGCTGCTGCAACACGGGCCGATTCCAAAAGGCAAAGTGCAGGTCGCTCACATAGAGCGCCCGCACTTTGCCGTTCAGAGCCAGGCGATGATAGATCGGGCGCACCTCGATGGGGCCCGACCACAGGACGTCAAGTTGCAACCTGTGGACTTATTTGACGGCCTGACTCGGGTCGCCCCCAAACATGCGGAAGTTGTTGCTGATGTTGGGAATCCAGTGGCGATTCAGGCCCCGGGGGTCGTTGGCCGCACCCACCGGAGCATAGACCTTGCCGATCTGGGCAATGGTGCTTTTGCCTTTGTAGTAGCCATTGGGCTTGGCCAGCGTGCGGGCCATCACATCGATCGACTGGCCCACCGACTCAAAGCGCTTGGGTCCGCCCTTGCCACTGATGCCCATGGCGTTGTTCTTGTTGCGGAAGGCCGAGGACTTGCCGCCGCCGGTTTCCTGCATCGAAATGGCTGCCAGGAAGCGCGGGTCCACTCCGTATTTCTTGCCGGCATCGATAAAGGCCTGAGCGTGCTCGCGCAGCTTGGGCGGCAGCTTTTCGGCCCACTTGGTGTCTTCGGTGCCGCCCACTTTCTTGGCTCCCGGAGCTTCACCAGACCCAGCAGGAGCGGCCTGTCCCCCAGGCTGTTGCCCGGGTGCCTGGCCGCCGGGTGCGTCCGCCTTGGGTTGGGCGGCCCCTCCGTTCAGGGCTGACATCGTGTCTTTGCCGGCAACTCCGTCGACGTCCAGACTGTTGGAGCCCTGGAACTTGCGCACGGCGTCGAGAGTCTTGGGACCGAACTTACCGTCCACGTCCAGCTGGGCGCCCTTGGCATTGAGGGCTTCCTGCAGCTTTTTCACTTCGGGGCCCTGGGCTCCCTGACGCAGGTTGCCAACCGGCGCGCTCGAGGCCGACGGCTGCGCCCAGGCGCCGAAGTTGACGGGATTGTTGCCCTGGGGCTTGGAGGCCTCGCGGGAGATGCTGGTGCGGTCGCTGCCTCGCGTCGAGGACGAGCGCTGAGTTCTTTGGGTTCGACTGCTGCTCGAGGTGCGGGTGCTGCTCGAGGTGCGGCTACTGCGCTGACTGGAAGAACTGGAAGAGGTCCTGTTAATGGTGCTCACGTGGCTCACCTTTCGGTTTTTTTTCAGCATACGTCTCCGGCCGCCGGGTTGGGGGGGCGGCAGACAACAGTTTTGTGAATGCGGTTAACAAATTGTTACAGTCTGGCGGAGTTGGGTTAATGCTCCGAGAAGCAGTCCAGCGTCATGTTGCAGCTGCGAGGCGATATCCACGAGGGTGGGGGGCAAATCTTGCGCACCTCGCTGGCGCTGGCGGCGGCCACCGGTCAGCCTTTTCGCCTGACCCGCATTCGTGCCGGCAGATCGCGACCGGGTTTGCAGGCTCAGCATCTGGCTGCGGGTCGCCTGGCTCAGCAACTTTGTGCGGCCCGTGTAGAGGGCGACCGGCAGGGAAGCGGCGAGCTGGTTTTTGAGCCGGGGCCGCTGGCTGCCGGCCCTTTTCATGTAGACATCGGCACGGCCGGCTCCATGACGTTACTGCTGCAGGCCTGTTTCTGGGCGCTGGCGACGCGGCCCCAGCCTTCGGAAGTCCGCCTGAGCGGGGGCAGCGACGTGGCCTGGTCTCCGCCCTTTGACTACCTTGACCAGGTAACGCTGCCGCTCTACCGTCGCCTGGCCCAAGTGCGCACCCTCGAGCTTCGGCGCGGGTTTTTTCCGCGCGGGGGCGGTCGCTGGCACTTTCGGGTAGAACCCCACTCGGGCCAGACTCCTCTGGAAGCCAGCCACCCCCAGCGCTGGGGTCCGGTGCAGGGTCGGCTTGTGTTTTCCCGAGGGTTGGCCGGGCGGGGGTTCCTGCAGCGGGCCCAGCGAGCACGCGACGAGGTGGCCTGGACGGCCGAGGCCGCGGATTCGGCCAGCGAAGGCACCTGCCTCGTCTTATGGTGCGCCTCGGAACAGATTCCCGACCTTCGGCTGGGGGCCTCGGCGCTCAGTGAGAAGGGGAAGAGCCTGGAAGCGATGATCGAAGAGGCCTGGCAGTCCCTCCAGCAGCGACGCGAGGCTGAGGCCCCGCTGGAGGAACATCTTACCGATCAGGTGCTGCCCTTGCTGGCCTTGCTGGGGGGCACCATCAAAACCCAGCAGGTCACGCCTCATACCCGGGCCAATCTGGAGGTTATCGAGGCCTTCTTGGGGCCTGTGCTGCAGTTGCAGGGCTCGATGATCAAGGCTGACCCACCAGCAGGGCGCGCAGGCGTTGTTCGGGGTCGAGCTCCAGGGTGAAGCCACGGCACCAGGGGGGGCTGGCTGCATCCCTGCGCCGTGACAGAACTCACGCCTGCAGGCGTCGCTGGCATTCCTTGACCCTTTCGGAAATGCCAAAGCGACGCTCAAACTGGTCGATCAGCCACTGCTCGGGTTGAGGTTCTTTGCCCGGAAGGCACGAGTCGATCAGGGTAAATAGCAGGAAGAGCTCCGGGTCGAGAACCTGGTCGTGAAGTTGGGACAGCATCTCCGCCAGGTCGTCATTCCAGCGGAAGTAGGTATAGCAGGTGTAGCCGTCGTCGTGATACTGGGTGATGGCCAGCAGAACAGGGTCCTGGCAGTAGCGCTCCAGCAACTGGCGGGCCAGCAGGCCGTGGTGGTCGGGATGGTCGCTCAGCACGCCCCGTCGGGCTTGCGGCTTGCAGATGTCGTGCACGTGGATCAGCAGCCGCAGACGTTGCTGCTCGTCGTGGTTGAGCAGGTCGACCAGTCGCTCCAGGTTGGCTTCCAGGTCGGCGATATGGTTGCGCAACGAGCCTTCGGGGTGTCCGTAGCGGGGCCGGCCCCAGTCGAGATTGGCCTGATAGACCGGATCGGCCTGAAGCTGTTCCAGGGCTTGAAGGCTCACACGAACTCCAGGATGATTTTCCCGACCGTTTCGTTGCTGGCCAGCCTGTCGTGGGCCTCTTCCGCCTGCTGGATGGGCAACACACTGTCGATGATGGGTTGTACCTCGCCGCTCTCCACCAGGGGCCACACTTCGCGCTGCAACCCCTCGAGAATGAAGTCTTTCTCCTGCCGGCTGCGACTGCGCAGCACGGAGCCCCGCAGGCTCAGCCGCTTGACCAGCACGAGGCCCAGCGGCAGCGCAGCTTCGCGCCCGCCCATCAGTCCGATCAGCACCAGACGTCCGCGCGAATGCAGGGCCTGCAGGTTGGAGTTCAGGTAGGCCGCGCCCACCGGACACAGGACGACGTCGGCCCCGCCCCAGGCCCGCACCGCTTCCAGCCAGTCGCCCTGATGGCGCACCCAGCCCGCTGCTGCGCCCAGCTCTTTACAGCGCTCTAGCTTTGCCTCGCTTCCTACCGTGACGAAAGCCGGATTGCCCCAGGCGCGGCAAAGTTGCAGCGCGGCCGTGCCCACCCCGCTGGCTCCGGCATGGATCAGCACGCGCTCGCCGGGTTGCAACTGTCCCTCGAGGCGCAGATTGAGCCAGGCCGTGGCCAGTACTTCGGGCAGCGCGGCGGCCCGCAGCAGGTCAACGCCGGACGGCAACGGTAGGGTGTGGCTCCAGGGCACGGCAACCTTTTCGGCGTAGCCCCCTCCCGCCAGCAGCGCGCAACGCTGCTGTCCCAGCGCTTCGGCGGGTACTCCCGGCCCCAAGGCCACGACCGTGCCCGAGCACTCCAGGCCCAGGATGGGCGAAGCTCCGGGCGGAGGAGGATAGTTTCCGCTGCGCTGCACGAGGTCGGCCCGGTTGACGGCGCTGGCACGGGCCTGAAGAATCACCTCGCCCGGGCCGGGTTCGGGGTCGGCAGTCTCGGACCACACCAGCCGACCGCTCTGTTCCAGGACGGCCTTCACGAGGGGATGAACGCTTTCAGAAAAGCTACGATGACAACCCCCGTCACCGACACATAGAGCCAGATGGGCAGGGCCACCCGGCCGAACTTGGGGTGAATTGCAAACTTGGAGGTCAGGGCCAGGGCCACCGTGATCAAGATGATCGGCAGCACCAGGATCGAGAGGCCGATGTGGCTGAAGAGGATCAGCAGATAGACGGTGCGGATCCATCCCAGGTCGGGAAAACGTGTCTCTCCGTGGTAGGTGTGGTAGACGATGTAACTGATGAGGAACAGTGTGGAGTACAGCAATGCCACCAGCATGTGGGTGCGGTGTTGTTGCAGCCGACGAGCCCGGATGTGAATCCAGCCGCGCACGAGGTGCAGGGCGCACAGACCGTTAAAGAGAGCGTTGAGGTAGGGGAGATAGGCCACCCAGGCCCCTTGCCCATCGACCTGAGGGCGAAAATATACCAGCCAGATCAAGAAGGCAGCCGCAACCGCACTGAGCAAAAGGCTGCCGATATAGGTGAGAGGATGAACGCGATCAGTACTCATTGGGTATTCGGATACGGTTCCTTACTCTGGAATCCTGGCTTCCCCTATCTGCGCAGCCAGAAAGTCGAAGTGCCGGGCTGGTGCCGACGCCTGTGGCAGGGGTCGACCGATCATCGTGGCACGCCCGAGTATCCCGGGGTGGTGTGCACCCTGGTGGCTGCTGCCCAGCAGAGCTGCTGGGGGCTGGCTTACGAAGTCTCTGAGGAAGACTGGCCGGCCATTCGTCTTGAACTGGACTATCGCGAGAAAGACGGCTATCAGCTGGAGGTCGTTGGGGCCCGCTGCGCGGCCAGCCAGCCGCGGCCATGCTGGTGCTATGTGGCTCGCCCCGACAACCCCTCGTTTTTGGGCCAGCCGTCCCTGCCTGAGTTGGTGGAGCGCATCGCACGAGCTCGCGGCCCCAGCGGCAGCAGTCGCGACTACATTGAGCGACTGGTTCAGCGCCTGTCCGAGTTGGAGATCGCCGACCCACACGTCGAACAACTGTGGCAAGAGCTGAACAGGATGTAGCCGGATTTTGGCCTGGGATCGAGCTGCCGCTCGCGGATCGGCTGCAGTGTCGCCCCGAAGCTGAGGACGACGACGATGAGAGCCCTACTCACCCAATACAGCAAGAAACCGGAGGAGCACAGCTCCTCCGGTCCAGGTTTCGCCGAGTTTTCCAGGCGAGAGAATCAGTTGCCGGGTTCGGCGCCGAACTCAGGAGTCAATTTGAGGGGGAACTTCTTGTCTTTGAACTTAAAGGTCACCGTCTTTTTGTCGATCGCGGCCACGCGATAGTCACCCAGTTTATCACCGGCTTTGACGATATAGGTACGCTTCGGGCCCTTCAAGATGGCCATGTTGCCCTTGGGGGAGAGCAGCATTCCGGTCACTTCCACCTGAGGTGCCGCCACTTCGGGCTCGGCGGGTTTATCGGTCAGGTTAGCTTCGCCGTTGGATTCGCCGTCGCTCGAGCCCGGGGCTGCGGCCGGCGGCTTGGGCCCGGGTTTCTGGGTAAGCGTGGGCGGGGGCGGGGGCGGGGCAGCCATTCCTTTGGCAAACGGGTCGCGGTTCACCTGGGGTTTGGGGGCCGAACCCGGGGCGGGCAGGGTTTCTTTGGGGGTGGCAGCGGGTTTCTCACCCTGAATGACAACCGTCTCCTTGGCACCCTGCGGGGGCTGAGCCCAGCCCAGGCAAGTGAAAGCCACGGAGGCCGCAGCAACCACAAATAATGTCTTCTTCATCGAGGCACTCCTATCACGCATGTTCCGGGTGCCGTTTGTGGAGAATCAACCCGGACGATGTATCGAGTCGCTCTTATTTTGGAGATATTCCTCATGTTCCTCTTCGCCAGGGAGATATTTCAGCCAGAGGGCTCCCATGGGATCCCGCCGATAGGCCCAATCGGCCGCCACCCAGCAGGTACCATCCTCGCCGTCGAGACGCACGGGGCCCCGCGTCCAGTCGTCTGAATGGGCCAAGGGTTCGGGCTCGGGCCAGGGCGGAGAGGGGCGCTCCACGTGCAGCTTCAGCAGGCTGCTCAACAGCTCCAGCGGATGGCCGGGACGTAGATAGCCAAAACGCTGGCGATGCAGGCGTTCAAAGCGAGATGTCAGTCGGGCACCGGCCGGCAGCCATAAGCTGCCCCCCTGACCCTGGTAACGCACCTCCCAGTGGTGCTGCCAGCGCCGCCGACCGTCCACGTTCCTGGCCGCTTCCAATAGTTGGCGTCGGCTTTGCTGCGCCCAGGATTCCAACTCGCTTTCCAGGGCTGGGCTCCATGGCCGAGCCCAGCTGCGCTGGCGCAGGCCCTCCCAGGGGGCCAACAGGGCTCCGAGGGCACACAGCAGACCGGGACTGGGCGGAATGACCACCTGGTGAATGCCCAGCTGGCCTGCCAGCGAAGCTGCGTGGCTACCGCCCCCGCCTCCGAAGGCCATCAGCGTGAATCGAGACGGATCCAAACCGCGCTCCAGGCTGATCAGGCGCAACAGTTTACCCATTTCAACTTCGGCCAGGTCGACGATCGAGCGGGCCAGTTGTTTTAGCTCCAGGCCCATCTGGTGGGCCAGCGGCTGCAGGCTGGCACGAGAGGCCTTCGGGTCGAGGTGTAACTGGCCCGAGGCCAAATTTTCGGGTATGCGCCCGAGCACCAGCAGCGCATCGGTTACGGTGGCGGGACCGCCTCGACCATAAGCCGCCGGCCCGGGTTGGCTGCCGGCCGACTGGGGGCCGACGCGCAGCAGCCCGGCCGAATCCAGGTAGGCGATCGAGCCTCCGCCAGCCCCGATGGTGTGGATGTCCACCTGTGGGCAGCGAAAGGGAAGGCCGGCCACTTCGCTGTGTTCCTGGTAGGGTAGCCCGCCGTCGCATAGAGCCACGTCGGTGGAGGTCCCTCCTACGTCGAGGGTGAGAATGCGGCGCAGGCGCAGGCGCTCGGCCCAGCGCCAGGCGCCCTGCAGTCCGGCGGCCGGTCCCGACAGCAGGCAGCCCACGGCCGCTTCTACGGCCTCGGCGGGTCGGCACACGCTGCCGCTCGAGCGCACCACCCAGAGCGGCGTCTTGCCCAGTTGCTCGCTCATCTGTTGCAGATAGCCCTGCAGACTGGCAGCGATGTAGGCCTGCAGCACGGTGGTGCTGGCGCGCTCGAACTCGCGGGGATGAGGGTCGATGCGGTGGCTGCAAAAGCAGCTCAGACCACGGGCCTCAAGCCTTTGGGCCAGCAGCTGCTCGTGTTGCGGGTTGCGATAGGCAAAGAGCAGGCAACAGGCCACGGCCTCGACCTTCAGCGCAATCAGTTGTTCGGCCAGGGCCTCGATCTCGTCCACCTGCAGTGGGACCAGCACTCGGCCCTGGGCGTCGATGCGCTCGGCAACCTCGAAACAGAGAGCGTCGGGCACGAGGCTCGGACGAGCCATCGATTGCACGGCATACAGGTCAAGGCGCTGGCCGCGGCCCAGGGTCAGCAGGTCGCGAAACCCACGGGTGGTTACCAGGGCCGTGCGCGCTCCCTTGCGTTCGAGGGTCAGGTTGGTGGCCACGGTAGTGCCGTGGCTGACCTCCTGAAAGCCGTCTTTGGCCCATCCTCGCAGGCCGCTCCAGATTCCCTCGGCAGGGTTGGGGCGGCTGCTGGGGCGCTTCAGGCGTTGCCAGTGGCGGCCGTCGAAAGCTACGAAGTCGGTGAAGGTGCCGCCTACATCGACGCCGATGCGCCAGCCGCCGGGCTGGCGCATCAGTCGAGGATGAAGGTAGGTACCACTCCGCCGCCGGCCGTGACGTTGCACAGGGCGGTGGCTGAGAGGCGGGTGAGCAGACCCTCGACCTCACCATTGAAGACAAAGGGATCCAGATCCACCGTGTACTCGGCCCAATGAACGGTTTTGCCGTCCCAGGTAGGATAGACTTCGCGGGACACTTCCACCTTGTTCTGTACCAGGTAGAAACTCTCCATGGCCGACTGGATGGCGTTGTCCCAATCCTGGTCGTTCATCTCCCAGCCGACGAAGATGCCCTTGCCACCATATTCGTCATTGGGCTTCATCACGATGTTGCGGCGGTTCTTGCGAATCCAGTCGAGCAACTCGATCTGGCGGCCGTCGATGTCGGTGGTGCGGCAGTCGGCCACCCGGCGGGTCCACGGCACGTGGGTATAGACGGCAAAGAGTTGCTCGGGACTCATGCCTTCCTGGTACACCGGGTCAGTCAGCAGCGCAAAGATGGCTTTTTTGTGAAGGAACTTGGCGCGAAAATTGTTGACCATGCAGATTTTTCGATCGCGATAGGCCTCCCACACCGGCTTGGCAACGTCGTAGCGTTCGAGGAATTCGGTGGTCAACAAGCGTCGGTAGACCAGATGGATGGTCTGCCCTTCAAAGCTCAACCTTTCGCCGTCATAGTCGAGCCTGCGGGGGTCGGCCACCACGCACTGGTAGCCCCGGCTGTTGAAGAAGCGCCGGAAGATCTCAAACTCGTGGCGGGTGGGCAGGCCCTCATAATCGACGATGCCGATGACGGGTTTCTCGGTGCCGCCCCAGGTTTTGTAGCAGTCGAGCAGAGCGTCGAGCAGGCGCTGACTGGTGTAGAGCGGCTGACAGGGGAACTCGCGGTGAAACTCGCGCATCACCGAAGTCGAAAGGAATACGTCCTGCATCACGTCGTTGTAGCCAATGCCAGCAGGCGACTCGGCATTATACTCCACGAAACGCACCTTGCCGCCCAGCATAAAGCTATCCAGGCGTGAGGTGACCGAGAACTCTGGATAGCCCGGATCGACCGCCACCAAGCGCCGCTCGTCCTCGGACAGCCCCAGGGCGTCTTGCAGTTCCTGGGACGACTGGATTCTTGGGGCCAGCACATTACAGGCGCCAACCACACCCCTCACGGCGGAGTTCAGCAGATCGAGCTGTTCGCGGCCGCAAAAGTGAGGCCGCAGGAACGGGCACATCAGGCGCTCGCCAAAGACGGCACCACGGCTGGCCATCTGGGCCTGCAATTCCTGGGCAAACTCGGCCAGATCTTCGCGCTCGAGAAGAGAGTTGTAGTAGGAGACCGCCTCAAGGCGATGGGCTTCGCGGGCAGCGGCCGCCAGGGCGGCGTCGACTCCGTCGGAACGAATGGGTTTCATGGTGCTCGGCATTGCTTCCGTCCTTAATGTGCAGGGCTTGGGGTTCGGGTTTTGCTTGTTCCTTTTTCGCGCGCACGAATCCTGGCGATGCATTCGCGGGCGCAAGATTCTACTAGAAGTTGAAACGGCTCTTCGCCCAGGCTCCACCAATCCAGGTTGGGGCAGCGATGCACATCGTAGAGCCAGAGCTTGGAGCGGTGCCAGACCCACTCTACTCCGCACAGAAAGAGGTCCAGGCGCTGGCTCAAGGGCTGCGTGGCCTTACGTGCCGCCTGCTGTTGCCCCTCGGGAAGGGGGCGATAGCTGCCCCGAATGGGGTCGTAACCCAAAACCTCCCAGTGGTCGCCCATGGGCAGCACCATACAGTGCTCGCCTTCACCCACGTCGGGTTGTACCACTTGAAGGCGGTCGCCCGAGCGGCCGTAAAGATGCCAGAGCTCGGAGAGGCTGTTGAAGGTTTGGGCAGGGCCCTGACCCAGCCCCGCCGGACGCAAGGCACCGGGTAGACCCACCCGCTCCACATAGGTTTCCCAGGGCATGGGGTAGGCCAGATTGCCCAGGTCTTCGCCCACCACGCCGGCGGGGTGGCTGTGGTGAGGCAACAGAATCGTCGGCAGACAGGCAACTCTGGCCTGCAGCGCCAGCTGGGCCAGCCCCACGCGATCGAGAGTCTGCAGCTCCAGCGAGGGGCTGCAGCCCGCCCCCAGCAGCTGCTGCTGTCGGAGCAAGCTGGCAAAGTAGCCTACTTGGGAGGAGATACGATCGACAAACCAGCGAAAGGGCGAGCGTTCCAAAGCCTCTACCGAAGCGACTTCGATGATTTCGGCGCGAACGGTCTTCTGGCGTGAGTTGATCTCGGAAACGAGAGCAGGTGGGAAAGTTTCCTCTTTACCGTGCAGCACGGCCAGCAGTTGAGTCATGAGTGGTGGCGGGTTCGTTTCTCCGGCATGGCAGTCCTTCAGGACATGGCGGTCCGTCAAAGGTAGTGGCGGGCCATGACTTTCCAGGTGGGCCAGTCGTGGATCCACTCGGCCCCCCAGATGTCCAGGCGGCTGGGAACGCCAAGACCGCAAAGCAGGTCGTGCAGCCGCTGGCTGGGGCTCAGACAGAAATCGTGAGCTCCCACCGCCAGGCGAAATTCTACGCGCCTCAGGCGGTCGAGGTAGGGGCCGGCCTGAACGCCCGAGAGGTAGGCCACGGGATTGAAAAAATAGGCCGGCGGATCGAAGCGGTCATCGAGATACTTGCTGCTGTCGAAATCGCCAGACATGGCGACCACGCGCTGGATGTGCTCGGGATAGCGAGCCGCGAAGTTGGCCGCGTGAAAAGCTCCGAAACTGGTGCCGGTGGCAATCCAGAAAGGACAGCGGTTCAGGTTTCGCAGTTCCGGCAGCAACTCGTCGAGCAGGTATTGTTCGTAGCGCTGGTGATGCTCGAGCAGTTCGCGGACAGGTCGATCGAAGTTGTACCAGGTTTCGTTGTCGATGCCGTCGACGCAGAACAACTGATAATAGCCGGCTTCAATGGGTTGGCGTAGGGCTTCGATCATGCCAAAGTCTTCCCACTGGTGAAAACGACCCCGACTGGTGGGAAAGACCAGCACGGGAGCTCCGGCGTGACCATAGACCAGCGCCCCCAGAGAGCGCCCTAAGTGGGAGCTGAACGACTCGAGGTAATGCCGCTGCACGTCAGGATGAAGTGCGCACCAGCAGCGGATTGTGCTCCTGGGCCCAGCCCATGCGTTTGCCCGCGGCCTCGAACTTGCGCACGTCGTTTTCGCGCGTTAACCAGAAACTGACCACCAGGTCCATGGTGGGTTCGTCTTCCTGGGCCAACAAGGTCAGCTTGCGCAGCGCCTCCAGTCCGGCCGACTTGCGCCAGGGGCGCTTTTCCAGGCCCAGTTCCGACAAAATCATGCGCAGGGCGCGAATGCGGTCGAACTGGCGGGGAATGGCCGGAACCCAGTCCAACCCCTCGCGCGGGTCCCGGGCGGTAAGACCCACGGCCAGGTCGACCAGGGCCAGCGAGCGCACCTCGGGGCTGCGAATCGGGTTGAGTGCGGCCAGTGCCCGGTCGTACTCGTGAAAGGCCAGCTCCAGTCGGAGCAGGCCCGAATAATACAGGTCGCGCTCGCGATCGCTGACGCCCTCGGGCTCCTGGCGCAGCCGCTCCATCAGTTCCTGGGCCTGACGCTCGGCCTCGGCCTCCTGCAACATGGGCAACAGGCGAGGCAGGGTGGGGCTCAGGCAGATGTCGAGCACGCTGACCTCCTGGAGCTGGCGCAGCACCTCGCGGTGCTCGGCGCGCACCTTGCGGTCTTTGCTGTGGGAGAGCGCCTTGCACAGGTCAACCTTGCCTTCCAGGCGCTGGATTGGCCACTGCTCTTGGGTCAGAGCTTCCTCGCCTTCCTCGAGCAGGGCCCGATAGCGGTCGTGCTGACCCAGGTCCCAGGCCAGGCAGGCGACGTCGGCCAGGGTTCGTGCCAATACTTTGGGCTCGGTGATGTGGCGAGCCTGGGCGGCTGTCTGCTGCAGCAACTGGTCGGCCCATTCGGCATCGCCGCTCTGATGGGCGGCCCGAGCCAGACCCAGCAGCAGGTACGAGCGTTCCAGGGGGGTATTGCCCAGCCCGTTGAGATCGCGGGGGTCCTGTCCCAGCGACTGGCGCAGGGGGTTGCCGGGGCCTGAGCCGCTGCTGGCCAGGCGGAAGGTAAGTCGACAGAAATGATCTTGAACGGGCCCGGGTGGGGGCTCGATCGATTCCAGCAGGGTAAAGCCCAGGTCGCGCGCTCGACTGGGGTTGCCCAGCTGAGCGGTGGCCGCCGCCACAAAGGCCAGAGCCGCCGCCTTGGCCTCCGGGCTGGTTTCGGCTACGGCGCTGGCCGCAGCCCGACTGATCAATTGCTGGCTGCGACTGCTATCGCCTAGTCGATAGAAACCCAGTGAGAGGTCGGCGATGATGCGAACCCGCAGAGTGTTTTCCAGTTCCAGTTCTTTGGCCAGCTGGGTCAGGCGTTCCAGGCCATCGAAGGCTTCGGGGATGGGGCCAAGGGTCATCCACAGCCGGGACAGTTGGGCAAAGCCGCGCAGCCAGCTGTCGCCGCTGTGGAAATGTTGCAGGCTCTGGGTCAGGGCGGCAATAGCGTGACCCAACCAATCCTTGGGGTGCAGCCGACATACCTGGTCGGCCAGATCGGTGATCTGGTCGAGGCGATCCTGCTCGGACTCCAGTTCGCAAGCCTGGCGAAGCCGTTGGTCAAAGACCTCCTGGGTCAGTTGCGGTCGCGTCAGGACTCCCGACCAGAACTGGGCCAGTTCGTTTTGCTTCAAAGCCCGCAGCGACTGCCCGATGAAGGTGCTGAGGCGTTGCTGATCGCGGCCGCTGCCCTTGGCCGCCTGGGTCCAGCCGCGACGGAGCACCCAGTTGCGCAGGCGATCTTCCAGGCCTTCGATCAGGCCCAGCGTCAGGTAGTTGCTGGCGGCTCGACCGGTGTGGCTATCGCGGCTGAGCAGGCCCAGAATGTCGGCCTCGCGGTGGGGCAGGCTCTTGAGCAAACAGGCCGACAGGCTCACCAGCAGCAGGTTCATTTCGGGGAAGAGGTCGCCCGAGTCGACCTGCAGCGCCTGGCTCAGCAACTGGTCGGCCAGGGCAAACTGTTGCTCGTCGGCGGCCTGCCAGGTGAGCAGCAGCAAGGCCAGCAGGCGGTGAGTTTCCCGGGGGATCAACTGGGCGTATTCGTGGGCCGCTTCGATCTGACCCAGGTCGGCCAGTCGGTGCATTTCGCCGGCCAGCCGTTCCTGGCGGATGCGCGGAAGCTGAAACGAGTAGAAGGCGATGCGGCTCAGGTCTTCATCTTCCATCGCCGCCACCAGGCAGCGCTCCAGGTCGCGAAGCACTCCCGGTAGCTTGCCCCCCTGGCGCAACTTCTGGCGCAGAAATGGGCCCTCGCCCAACCAGTGCAGCACCGAGAAGTCTTTCTTCCGCGAGGTGCGGGCAAAGCGGTCGCAGTGATGCACCAGGTTGTCCCAGCCGTACGGATCCGACATTTCTTCCCAGCTGGGATAGGTCTCGCGGAAATAGCTGATGATCGAGGCGTGAATCACCTCGAGGTCGCGGAAGTGGGCCCAACTCACGGCCCTGGCCAGAAAAGGATGAAATACCTGGTAGCTGTCGCCCTGGCGGCGCAGGATCGGCTCGAGGCAGGCCAGAGACTGGCGAACCTTAACCGCGCTGAGCCCCAGAAAGTCGCAGATACGCCAGACCTCCAGCGGAGCCATCATTTCGGCCAGCAGTGTCAGCATCTGCACGCTCAAATCCGGATGCTCGGCCTGCCTCCAGCAACTTTCGGCAAGTTCGTAGTAGTAACGCCACACTTCCACTTCATCGTGGGTGTTCAGCAACAGCCCGGCGGCGGCGAAATTGCCCGCCGAGGCTCGTACGATGTGATCGGCGCGGGGAAGGTCGGCCACGTGACGGGCCAGGTCCTGGAGATTTTGCACTTCCAGCGAGTGAAAACGGTTCCAGCGCACGCCGGGCCGGCGCAACTGGGCCAGCGTTCGCCGAGGCCGGGTGAAGACGACGGTTTTGCTGGCTGGCAAGTCATTCCAGCAGAGGTCTTCGGGTTCGTCGATGATGACCAGCGGAGCGGACCCCAAGGGGGAGGGACCGGGTTCCTGCAGCAGGGTTCCTGGAAAACGTTTCTTAATCTCTCGGGCCAGAGCCGATTTCCCCCAGCCGGGCTCGGCTTCCACCAGCCAGAGGGAGGAGTCGGGCTGTTCCAGCCACTCGCTGAGGTCTCGGAAAAACCAGTCCCGACCGGTGAAGCCCCGGGCAGTCCAGGCCTGCTGCCATGGATCCATGGAGGGAGCCTTTCCAGGTCATCCTCCCGCCCCCTGCGAAAGGAAAGAACTATGTCTAAGGAACTCGCTCCCTCGGAAGGGCTCGATCTGGGTGTCCTTCCCGCCTGCCAATGGGTGGTGCAACAGGCCACCTCGGTTCATCTCGACGAGGCACGGCTGGTGCAACTCGCCCAGGATTGGGTGCAGTCGCCCTGGCAGGTGCCCAACTGGGACTGGGAGATCCACTGGCGCGGATCGCCTGGCGATACGATTCACTACGTGCTCTTGCTCGACGCGCTCAATTTTTGCTTCTGGGCCGACCCGGGTCAGCCTCGCTGGCGCGTGCACCATCGGGGGCGTTGGTGGAACGGCTACAAGGGGTTGGCGGTGGCTTTGGGGCGTGCTCTGGACGAGGGGGTGCCGCTGACCGACGCCACCTATCTGGCCGGCTGTTCGCTGCAGGACCTGGCCCAGGTGCTGCGCGGCGAGGTGGAGATCCCCTTGCTCGAACAGCGATGGCAGCACGCTCAACAGGTGGGGCGGGTGTTGCTCGACCGCTTCGAAGGCGACTTTTCACGGGCCATCGCGGCCTGCGACGGCTCGGCCCGCCGCCTGACCCGGCTGATCGCCGACGAGTTTTCTTGCTTTTTCGATGTTTCCAGTTACCGCGGTCGTCAGGTTCCTCTTTACAAAAGAGCCCAAATCACCGTTGTAGATCTGGCCGGCAGTCTTGAATTTCAGGGTCTTGGTGCCTTCGATGACCTGGCTCAGCTGACGGCTTTTGCCGACTACAAGATCCCGCAGGTGCTGCGAGCCCTGGGAGTGTTGAGCTATGCTCCGCCTCTGGCCGAGCGGGTGGATGCCCAGTTGGAACTGGCTCCGGGGTGCGAAGAAGAGGTGGAGATTCGAGCCGCCATGGTATGGGCGGTCGAGCGCATTCGCCTGGAGATGGCGGCCCGGGGGCGTTGCCTGAAGGCCTATGAGGTCGACTGGTTTCTTTGGAACCTGGGTCAGTCGCCGTTGCCGGACGAGCGGCCTTACCACCGCACCCGGACGGTCTTTTATTGAGGCTCCGGCTCTGAAACAGGGGCTTTGGCGGCGCGCAGGCAGCGCGCCGGAATGCCCCCCCAGACCTCGCCCGGCGGAATTTTGGTGTCTTTGAGTACGATGGCTCCGGCCGCTACCACGGCTCCATCGCCCACTTCCACTCCGGGCATCAGGATCGATTTTTGCCCGATCAGGCATTTCTTGCCGATGACGATGGGCGACAGCAGCAGGTGTCCGCCCTCGGCTGCGTGAGCCGAGATCACGGCGTCCCCACCGATCAGGCTGCCTTCGCCAATGCTGATCAGCCCGTGGTCGTGAATGAACTTGCTGTTGATCATCACGTTACGACCGATACGGGCCCCTACGGCCCGCATATAGAGCGTGCCTAGAGGAATGACCATCAGGAAGTCGCCCAGCGTAAACTTGATCAGCATATATAGCGAGGAGGCCAGGGCCCAGCGAAAAGCCGCCAGCGAAGTGAGCGGGTGTCGACCCGGGCGCAGATGCAGCATCAGCAGGTTATGAAACAGCGCACACCAGAACAGCATGGCGATGCCGCTGGTAAATACGCCCAGCCCCAGAGCCAGGCTGGCACCCAGTGCACCCTTGTGAAACAGGGGTTGGAAGAGCAGCACGCTGGGATAAACCGACAGCCCGAGCAAGACCCCGCCCAACAGCAGCAGCGTGAGTGTAAAAAGCCAGATGGCCATGGCTACCTCCTTGGCGGGTACACTTCAAAGCCGGCGCAAATTCCCATTCCGCCAGAAACGCAAAGGCTGGTCAGGGCTCGCCCCCCACCTCGCGAGGCCAGACCGTGCAGGGCGGTTACGGCGATACGCGCACCGCTACAACCGATGGGGTGCCCCAGGGCGATGGACCCCCCCCAGGGGTTGAGCTTCTCGGGGGGCAGCTGCAGGCTCTGCTGGCAGGCGAGCACCTGAGCGGCAAAGGCCTCGTTGATTTCCACCCAGTCGTAGTCGGCAGGACGGTCTCCCTGCAGCCGATGATAACGTTCGATAGCCGGCACGGGTCCCAGGCCCATGCGTTCAGGCGCCAGCCCCACCACGCACCCGCCCAGGTAGCCTGCCAGGGGCTGCAAACCGCGCCTTTGCACCAGGGCCTGGCTGGCCACCACCAGCGCGGCCGCCCCGTCGGTGATCCCCGAGCTGTTGCCGGCGGTAATGCTGCCTTGCGGGCTAAAAACGGGCTTCAGTCGGCTCAATTCTTCGAGGCTGGCCTGGGCTCGCGGGTGCTCGTCGTGGTCGAGTTCGGCCAGAACAACCCGTTGGCTCGACCAATCGGCCTGGGCAAAGCGACGTTGCGACTCCAGGGCGAAAGCATCCTGTTGCTGGCGCGAGATGTTGAGTTCGTCGGCCAGGGCCTGCACGGTTTCGCCCATAATGCGGTCGCACAGCGGGCAGTGCAGGCCGTCGTGATACATGGCGTCACGCAGGGGCTTATGTCCCATCTTGGTGCCCCAGCGAAGATTGGGGGCGAGATAGGGCACGTTAGACATACTTTCGGCCCCCACGACCAAAACGGCTTCGGCTTCCCCGCACTGGATGTGTCGCACCGCCGCCATCAGGGCCGAGAGCCCCGAAGCACAGGCCTGATTGAGGGTATAGGCCGGCACGCCCTCGCCCAGGCCGGCTTTCCAGCCAATCTGGCGGGCGGGATTGGGGCCGCAGCCGGCCTGACGCGCCAGGCCGACAATGCAAAGGTCGATGTCGTCGGCCTGCAGGCCGCTGGCCTCAAGGCTGGCCCGAGCCGCACTGGTGCCTAGCTGCACGGCGCTCAACGAGGCCAGCGCACCGCCAAATCGGCCGATAGGCGTGCGCAAGGCCGACAGGACGAAACCCTTGGTCAAAGGTAGCCGACTTGCTTCAAATGGGCGAAGAGGGCTTCGGCCTGCTGCTCCATCGTGGTTACCCACTCGGGCAGCTGCTGTACCTGGCCGCTGCGGCAGCCGTCTTCCACGGTGCGACTGATCTGGGCCATGGCCATGGCCCCCAGAGTCAGACTACTGCCCTTCAACTCGTGAGCGGCTTTGCGAATTTCCTCGGATTGGCCGGCAGACAGGGAGCCTTTGATCGATTGAAGCAACTCCAGAACCCTTTGCTGATACTCCTCGAAAAGCTCGCGAGCGAAGTCGTTGTCCCCCCCGCAACTCTGGTGAAGCACGGATTCATCCAGCAGCACGGTCACACTTCCTCTCGGTTCATGTGCGCAATTCCGAGGTTCTGATGTTGAGTTCCTGCCTCTGAGCTGTGGCCAATTTAGACTATCTCTCTTTGAAACTGCCCAAGGAGTGAGCCCGAGCATACTGGCCGAGCAAATGGGCCCAGACCAGTTGCAAGTACACCTGGGCCGGAAATGACACGATGATCAGCGGCAGAAAGGCCGCCTGAGCCGCCTGGAAGGCCAGGCTGAGTCCCCAACACACCAGGCAGCAGATCAGATAGTCGGTCCAGCCCTGGCGGATTTCGCCAAACAATTCGTCGAGATTCAGGGCTCGCAGGGGGCTGGCCCCTCGAGCCAGCCGCAGCGTGGCCATCGGCGAGATCAGCAGCACGAAAAGCCAGCACAGCAGCGCCGTCAGCAGCAGCATCAGGCCGGTGCCCGAACCCACCAGAGCCAGAATCAGGCTGCCCAGGGTGCGCTGGCTACCAAGATGGCTGAGCGGACCCACCAGGCTGATCAGCCCGCCGCTGAGCAGCACCGCGCTGGGAAGTACCAGGATCAGGCCCAGGGTGTCCATCTTGCCGCCGTCGATCAGCAGGCGTCGCGCTCCCGACCAGGGGGGCAAGGAGTTGTCTCCCTGCATCACCCGCTGCCGGCAGCGGTAGAGGTACCCGGCCAGGGCCGTAAAGGGCAGCGAACCGACCACCAGGCAGGTGGCGACGACCCCGAGGCTGAGCCCCACGCCCTGTTGAAAACTCAGGGTCAGCACCCCGCCCAGGCCCAGGCCGGCCAGGATGGGCGGCACCAGGATCAGCAGGCTGAGGGGTAAGATCAACCAGGCCACCAGCAGCCGTTTCAGGTCGGTGAGGGGATAGACGAAACCGCGAATCAGATTGATGCGAAACACCTTGGAGAAATTTCGCCCCTTCGCTTTGGGCTCCTTGGCAAGAATGTCGGGGGTCCCTCAAGAAAGAGCCAGCACCTTAGTGGGAGGTCCTGACCGTGCCCAAGCGTAAGCGCTTCGATTTGAAACCCCAGAAACTCACGCCTCAGGGGGTCTTGCCACCGGGCGAACGAGACCTCCTCGAGGCTCTACATCGCTTTGAATCCACCGGATTGCTGGGGTTGAAAACCGCTGCGGTGGCCGCTCTGGCAACCGCAGGCCAGCCTCTGACCGGCATTCTTCAGTCGGGGCGCCGCCTGGTGACCGAGCATCTCAGTCACTTTTTGTCGGGCTCGTGCCATGTGCCCGCCCAGCAGGCTCGCGAACTGGCCAAACGCCTGGATCTGACTCTGCCGGGGCTTATGCAGGAACTGATTCCGGTGGCTCGTGAGCACGCCCGGGCAGGCATCTCCCATTATCGCGTGGGTTCGGTAGTTCAGGGGCTCAGCGGCGACCTCTACCTGGGGTTTAACGTCGAGTTTCCCGAGGTTCCTCTGGTGCAGACGGTCAATGGTGAGGTGTGCGCGGTGATCAATGCGCTGACACACGGAGAAAAGGGCCTGCGAGCCCTGGCTGGCACCTTTGCTCCCTCTGGCCCGGTTCGCCAGTTTCTCTACGAGCTTCCCAGCGGCGGCGAACTCAAGGTGATGCTGCCCGACCGCACAGTGAAACTGAAGTCGTTGCTGCCCAACAGTTTCGGCCCCCGTGACCTGGGGGCCGAGGGAGCCCTGATGAACAGCCCCCGCAACAATCTCCAGCTGGTCGAGAATCATCACGACCCGGTGGTCGAACACGCACTAGAGGCGGCCTGTCGTTCTTACGCGCCTTACAGTCATTGCCCCTCGGGCATTGCCCTGGCCACCGACGACCAGAGCTTCGTGGGCATTTACTGCGAGAACGCCGCCTTTAACCCCAGCCTCAGCCCGCTCCAGGGGGCTCTGTTGTCGCTCTATACCCACGGTCGCAAGATCGGCGAGGTGCGCCGGGTGGTGCTGGTCGAGCGGCTGGTGGAGCACCCGGGTCAGATCACCCAGGGCCCCACCACCGAATACATGATGTCCGTGCTCAACCCCGAGGCCGAGTTCTTGCTGGCGCCGTGCCGGGTGCTGTCGCCCTAGTCATGTCAACAGGCCTGGTCAGGGGGGAGTCGCAGCACCATCTCGCGGACCAGCATTCCCAGAGCGTCGCGTTTCTCGGGTTGTGAGCTGAGTTCGCCGATGTCTTGCCCTTCCAGCAGTCCGTCCAGGGCCTCGCGCCCCATTCGGTCGAGAAAGAGAGGGCGCGGGCTCCAGTGCTCGTCACAAAACTCGACCACGGCCCCTTCTTCGCTGCGATACAGCGCCCGCACCAGCGGGTGCAACTGGGCTCGCCCCCGCGGCGGGTGAGGGTTGTGCCAACGCTGCAGCGAACCGAGCCACTCTTCGACTTCGCCTCCCATCATCTGATTGGGGCGGTGCAGCCAGCGCTCGGCCATCCATCCGGGTTGGTCGTCGGCCAGGCGCACTGCGAAAAACAGCCCCTGTACCATGGAGGTTATGCCTTGACGCTCGTAGACTTCGAGCCAGCGTTCGTATTCGCTCACCTGTTCCTCGGGGCGGTAGTCAATGCTGGCCAGGGCGTGGGACAGCACGTAGCTGTCGACCGGGAAGCGGTTGCAACACAGGGCGGCCAACCCCCAACCCTGTGAGCCCAGCCAGTGCTGCATGCGCTCCAGCGGGCTGGAGTCCCGGGTGACGGCGGCTTCGGTGGTCATGGCAAACAGGCCGCCCCTCGCCAGATAGTTGGGTAGTCCGCGCACCACCACCTCGGTCACCGATTCGCCCGTGCCGCCGCCGGCCCGATATAGTTCGTCGATACTCTCGGGGCAGGGCACGAACGGCGGGTTGATGGTGATCTGCTCAAAGGGCTCGGAGCCGGCGGATTGGTAGCAGTCGCTGAGTTCAAAGCTGCAGTGCAGGCCGTTAAGCGCGGCATTGAGCTGGCTGAAGGCCAGGGCACGGGGATTGATGTCGAGCCCCAGGGACAGCTGGCAGTGCTTGCGCGCCAGAATGGCGTGAACCCCCGAACCTGTGCAAATATCCAGGGCTCGTTTGCGAGGGCTGCGAGGCAGAGCATAGGCCAGCTGGTAGCTGTCGCCTCCCAACCAGTAGACCTGGTCGGGCCACTCGCCAGCCACTTTGAAGTAGCTGTCGGCAAAAAAGTAGTGCCCTGCGGCCGGATAGAGTTCGACTCGAGAGCGAATGCCGTCTTCGCTCAAGGCCAGCCAGCCCAATCGATCGAGGGCCGAAATGACGGGCCCACCCAGGCAGGCTCGCAGTTCAGGCAGCCCGACGGACTGCTGCAACAGCCAGAACTCGATGGCTGTGCCCAGCGGCCCCAAGCCTTTCAGGCGGCGGCGGTAGGCTGGAATATGGTGAAAGTTGCGAAGGGTCAGGGTGACCAGATCGAGCAGCTCGGCCACTCGATGCTCCTCGTAGCCGATGTCGGCCATCCGGCCCGGTAGGGAACGCAGGTCCTGCAGTGTGTGCGAGTCGAGCCGCACCCCGGCCTCGCGAAAGGCTATTTCTTCGGCGTCTGGCTGTCTCAAGGTAAGCCCGGAAACGATTCGACGAACTGAATTTTGAAGTCGCCAAACGAGCTGACTTTTTGGATCTTGAAGTCGGGAAAAGAATCCACCACCTGCCACTTGCCGGGCCTGTCGGGAAAGCTACTGACGAGCTGCACCTTGAGGTCGGGAAACGAGTCGACGACCTTCACTTTGAAGTCGGGAAAGCTGTCGACCCATTGGACCTTGCCGAAGATTTTCGATACGTCAGGCTTGGCCCGGGCTGGCTTCCCCAGTCCGGCCAGAGCCAGACCCAGCAAGCTTATCAGCTGGCGCCGGTTCACGCGCCCACCTTCTTTCGGTAGTTGTCGGACGGGCTGGGACGAAAGTTCTTGAAGTGCAATTCAAAGATCTGGTTGAGGTAGGCTTTGTCGGTGCCGTCGAGATATACCTTGGTCTTGGCATCGGTTCCCGACGGTCGCAGGCAAAGATCGCGCAGCTTGCCTCCCGGAGTGAACCAGAACTGCAGGCCGTCGGACCAGCGGTCGACCCGCTCCAGCCGAGCCCATTCCGTGGCCATTCCGGGCATGGCTTCGGCCAGCAACGCGCGAAGGTCTTCAATCGCGAGGCCGGCTTCCACCATGCGGGTGAAGAAGGCGTTGAACTCGACCCGTTCGGCAATGCCCTGTTTCTTGGCCAGAGCCAGTTCCGCCGGGTCGAAGATGGCTTCGTTGTAGTGCACAATGTCGCCGCGCGTTTCCATGGGATGGCTGATGCCGCTGGTTTCAAACACCTGCTGCAGGTAGTGATGAAGGTAGTAGCGCTGGCGGTCAGACCCGGCCTCGAGCCAGAGCCGGGCCGCCAGGGCCACCGCCGAAACGCAGGCCTCGCCGCTGCTCTTCTCGCGCATGCCCAGGACGCTCTCGCCCAGCAGGTTGAAAATCGGCTGGGCAGGGCCACCGATTTTGCCACCGCTCTCTTCGCCCGCGTGATGCAACTTGGGCCTTGGTCCGATGGTAACTTTCTCGCCCAGTTCGTTGCTCACTTCGATGGGCCCACCCCGGGCCACTCCGGCCTCGACCTGGCGGATGATGGCGGCGATTTCCTTGAAGCCCACCGGCACACGCACCACAGGAATGTTGTGGTGGGCAGCCCATTCGTCCCAGGCCAGAGCCGAGACATAGGTGTGGACGTCAAAGGGATCAAACTTTTCCCAACTACCGTCCTGGGTGGCCATCACCCGATCGTTTTCGGCCAGCATCAGAAAGAACTGATTGGGGCTGTAGAGGGCAAACAGCCGTGAACCCATTGGCAGCGAGGTGATGCCCAGACGGTCCAGGGCCGCTGCCTCGCTGGCGGGGACGATCTGGCCCACCACAAAACGGTCCGAGTCGGGGTCGACGTTGAACACCATCTGGCCGTCGGGCGCGTCGGCCAGCAGCTGGTCGTAACCGGCGCTCTGCACAACCGCAGGCAGGCTGGCGTCCACCGAATCGTGGACCACTTCGTATTCCTCGCTGCCCTTCTTCCGGGCAACGCGAAAGCCGATGTTGTGGAAGAAGGGGTCCTCGTCGCCGCGCAGCAGCCCCCCCTCGAAGGCGCCCTCGATGCCGAGGTCTTGCAGCACGGGATAGATGGTGCGATAGCCGGCCCCGCCGAAAAAGTCCAGCTTGAGACGCAGCCCGCCGGCCACGGCCTGGCCAATCGTCGCCAGCGATGTTTTTCCGGCCGGTCCCTGGCGCAGATAGTTGGCGTAGAGGCGGGCCACGCGCGGATAGGTCAGAGTGAAGTGAAGGTGGGGGTCATCGGCGGCGGCCAGCTTCACCACGTAGCCGCCCTGTTCAATCTGGTCGAGGATGGCGTAAAGGTGCTCCACAATGCGCGCATACAGCGGCGGCAGATATTGGGCGCCGTCGGGGGCCAGAATTTTGTCCGACTGTTTCTGGGGAGCCCCGTGACTGGAAGTGAAGTAGTCGCCCCCCGACATCCCCAGCAGGTAAATCAGGAAGCTCCACATGAAAATGGTGGAGGTGTCTTGGAACTGACGGTCTTCGGTGACGAACACGTGCAGGCCATGGGCTGCATAAATCCGACTCATCAGGCCCACATAAAGGGGCGTGTTGGAGCGCACCTCGCCGCCGACCATGCGCAAGGGCTGCTGGCGGGCAAGATCGATGGCCTCTTGCAGGGGGCGCTCGAAGATTTCTTCGATCAATCGGACGCTATCGGGCCCAAGTTGAGCCGCCACTTCGTCGGCCTTGACCCGAGGTAGGCGAGCCGTACGCTCGGGCTGAAGTTCCACAACCAGACGGCTGAGGGCCTCGGCCAGCAGCGCGAAGATGTATTGGTTGATGCGATAACGATGGTCCCAGCTGCAGAGGACGTTCTGGTTTTCCCGGACTCCGGCGGTCGATACCCGGGCTTCGGCAGCGAACTCGTCGATCTGTTTGCGCAGCTGGATCTTGCGGGCCACCTCAGGAGTGAATTCAAACTGGCTGGCACCGGCCTTGTCGAGCTTGAAAGGAGGATGCTCGGTGATGTTTCCGTGCTCGGCCTCCCACTGAGCCAGACTGCGCAAGGTCTGGTCGAGATAGTAGGCCCGCATATCCGCGGGAGTCATCTTTGGGGAGACCTGGGGTTTTACCTGAGCCATGAGCACCTCCGGGAGGGCCACTTTGCCTTACGCCGAGGGGACCCCTGCCTCCCAGGACTTCCCGGACGAGTCTAAAAAGGGCGAGGAAACCACCCCGGGAGGACGCCATGAAACAGGACTACGATATCGCCGAGGGCAGCTGGGGCCGCCGCGCTTTCTGGCTGTTGGTAGGCGTGGCCGTTCCTCTGGCCCTGTGGTTGATGAACCGCGGCAGCGACGAAGAGGAGCCAGCCACGGCCCCGCCCCAGCCCGCTCCCCCGGCTCCGCCGCCGGAACCCAAGGTCGAGGTGGTCGATACTGTGAGCGCGCCGGCGGAGCCGAGCCCGCTGCCTGAGGCCGCGCCCGAGTCCGCGCCCGAGTCCGCGTCGGAGGATGTGATGCCGGATCATGCCGCCGAGGTTGCCACAGACGTGGCTGCCAGTGCTGCGGCCGCTGCTGTCGACGGGGCTGCCAGCGGCACGGCCGAGGACACCGTTCCAGGGCGTTTCCCGATGAAGGCCCGTCTCGTCGACTCGAAGGACGTTTCCCACGAGGTGGACATTGTCCATCTCGACCTCAAGTCGGTGCATATCGGGGCCCAGCCCCCCCTGGAGAAGAAGGAAAAAGTGAGCGTTCACCTTGCCGACGGCAAGGATACTTTGACCCTGGGCGCTTATCTGGAAAAAGAACCGACGGAAGAAGGCGTTCAAGTGCTCACTCTGTTTGTGCGCGGGGGGCAGAAGAAGCGGCTGCAAAACTTCCTGCAGTCCTAGCGCGCCGCGGAGGCTAGGTGTCACCCCGCAGGCGGCGTAGCTCGGCTTCCAACTCCTGGACTCTGGATTCGTGGAAGTCGGCTCGTGCCTTTTCTTGCTCGGCTCGGGCTTTCTCTTGCTCTGCTCGGGCTTTCTCTTGCTCTGCTCGGTCTCTCTCTTGCTCTGCGCGGTCTCTCTCTTGCTCGGCCCGGTCTCTCTCTTGCTCGGCCAGTTCAATCCCGGTAGCCAGGATCTGACCTTCCGGGGTGCGGAATCGCATCCAGCCGTTCACACAGCCCAGGAACAGGCGCAGGGATTCGATCCAATACCAACCGTCCGGGCCGGGTGTGCTGGCCACGTAGTGACCTCGAACCAGGTGGTAGGCTTCGATGGCCAGTGTATCGGGGTTCACCAGGAAGTAGTCCTGGGTTTTGAAGATGTCTCGATAGACGCAGAACTTTTTTCCTCGATCGCGTTCTTCCGTGGTTGGGGAAAGAAATTCGATAACGGTTGTGGGCAGGCGATCGCCTTCTTCCCAGGCTACCCATTTGGTCTGCCCTCGGGGCTCGCCTCCGAGCACCACATAAAAATCGGGTCCAAGCCGCCTGACCTTGGAATGGTTCGGGTCGAGGTAATAGACGAAGGAGTCGCCACTGACATAAGCCTGCCGACCGGTGAAGGCCAGATGGCGCCGCAGAGGGTCGATGAGGTAGATACGAACCTGATCGCATACCCAGTCGGAGTCCATCGGTTTACCATCCGTATCCGGCAGATCTTGTCCCCGGGGCAGCACTCGGGGGGAGGAGGGACGGTTCGAGGGCTGCAGTGACATAGGGAAAGGATTCTATTTTGCTCGAGTCACTCCTTGACCTCATCTGGGTTCCAATCGGGGGGCGGAGATTGCACCCGATCGGGTAACCCGGCACACCGACTCCAGGGGATAGGCAGGCTACACTCGAAGTCTCCAGGCCAGGCCCGGACAGCTTAACTTCGCGGAGGTCGCTTTGCTGCATCGCAAACGTGGTTTCACACCCGAGAATATCGCCCGAGTGGTCAACAAGCCGCGCCCCGAACCTCCACCCCCTCCCGAACCGAAGCCGGCACCTCGGGTTCAGGTGCATCTCGAACTGGGCACCATGGTCCGCGCCGCGGGCTGGGCCTGGGACCGCTACTCGAAATACAGAGATTCTCTCGAGGCCGACGAGCAAAAATTGCTGGAACTGGCCTATCAACATTACGGATGGCTTACGTTGCCGCAGGTCATGGAGGGCCTGGGGTTTTCTCACCGGCGCACGATGGGTTGCCTGGGACGGCTGATCGAGCGAAACCAGTGCCAGGAAATGCAGGGCCGCAACGGCCATCCTCTTTACGTGTTTCCCGAGTTCTTGCCCGTGGTGGCCGAATGCCCCTATTGCGATGGCGAAGTGATGCCCGAACTGCAGCCCCGCTGCCAGCGGTGCGGCGCTCCCTGCTCACATTAGCGCAGGTATTGCAGGGTCTTGAGGTGCTTGTAGAGTTCTTTGGCCTCGAGCTTCAGATCGCTGCCTGACTTGCTCCAGGTTCGTCGGTTCAGCAGGTCAGCCAGGGCGGCGCGCACCTCCGGACGTTCGTAGGCCAGATTCTTGCGCTGCTGCGGGTCGAGATGCAGGTTGTAGAGTTCGCGGGGTTGGAGTCGGCCGGCCGAACTGCACTCTGCCTCGAGATACACCCAGGGGTCCAGGCGCACCCCCTGGGCCTTGAGTTTCCAGGGGGCTTCTCCCTGGTGAAAGGCGACGGCGTCCTGGCCGGCATCAATGGAGAAATAGCAAGGACGGCGTCCCGGGTCGACTCCGGGGGCCCAGGCAAGGCCCTGCATGGTATCCGGTATTTCAAGGCCCGCGTGATGCAGCACCGTGGGAGCCATGTCGATGTGTTGCCAGACCTCGGAAACCACCTCGCCGGCCGCCTGCCCCGCAGGTAACTTGAGAATCCAGGGCACCAGCATCAGTTCCTGATACAGCGAGTTGATGTGCCCCATCATGCCGTGGTCGAGAAATTCTTCGCCGTGGTCGGAGGTCACCACGATCAGCGTGTCCTCATACAGCCCCAGCGACTTCAGCGTGTCGACGAGGCGGCCGATGGAGTCGTCGTTGTAGTGTACTTCGTCGTCGTAGAGGCGTTGGGCCAGGCCAACCCGAGCTCGGAAATTGCCGTTCGGGTTCTTTTGAAAGTCGTTGTGCAACTGTCGCAACTCCCGGTCGGAAAAGACTCGTGGAGCGTTGACGTCGGACAAGAATCGAGCCGGGGGCTCGTAGGGCGAGTGAGGGTCGAGGGAATGAATATACAGGAAGAAGGGCCTTTTGGGGTCGCGGCTATGCTCGAGCCAGCGTTGTAGTTGCTGATGCACTCGTCCCGAGGGCGCCCCTGGGAGGCAGGCAAATTGGTCGAAGCCCTGGCCGAATCCGAAGCTCTTGGATACGTAAATGTTGGTAACCACTCCCTGCACCTGGTAACCGGCTCGGGCAAAGACCTCGGCCATGGTATTCACGGGTTCGGGCAGCTTGTCGCCGAAGTCCAGGCAGCCGTGGTCGGGGGGCAGCAGCGAGGTGAAGATCGAGGCCACCGATGGCTTGGTCCAGGAAGATTGCGCCATGACCTGCTGGAACCGAATGCCGTCGCGGGCCAGCTCGTCAATTCTCGGCGAGGTCGCGCGAGAGTTGCCATAGCAGCTCAGCCGGTCGGCCCGTAGCGTGTCCACCAGGTAGAAGACCACATTGGGCGGTCGAGCAATGTTGGCCCGAGCCGGCCGGGGTGGGGGAGGGGGCGGCTGGAGTTGGGTCTGGCCGCTGCGCAGAGTCGCCCCCTCGAGCTTCAGGCCGAGCTGCCCGGGCTTCAGGCCGGCCGGTCCGGGGTGGGCCGTGATGATCAAAGAGACGTCTTGAGGAGCGAGCGCAGAAACTTTCTGACGCAGCCCTTTGCCCGGCCGCCAGCGCATTTCCTGGGTCCAGCGGGGTTCGCCCGAGCTTAGCCGAAGCCCCAATTCGGCCCCTTCCATCTGGGGGGCGCCGGGCTCGCTCCACAACTTCAATTCGCGCACCTCGAGCCAGGAATCGGGGTCGAGGCGCAACGCTATTTCAGCGCTTTGACCAAAAGGCAGATGCAAGCCGGGCTGGGCCCGGGGGGGCTGGCCCGCAAAGGTTTTCGGCTCGGTTTCGGGCACCACTTCCAGCGAATACCAGCGACAGCCCACGCTGGAACGCAGGCGAAGTTGATTCGGACCCAAGCGAACCTGTTCGGCCGGCAACTGAAATCGATAGTCGCGCCAGCGGCCGTCCACTTTCAGGGTTCTCATCGGGCGTTCGTTGATTTCCACCTGCACCTCGCCTTGCCCCAGCCCCTGGCCCACCAGATGCAGTTGTAGCGCACGGGGCGCTTCTACGAAAAAGCGCAGACCCGAGGCCGCGGTAGATTGGGGAATTTGTCCAAAGTCGAGACGCCATCCGCTGAGGAACAACGGGGTATTGTGAGCTGCCGCCAGTTGGCCGCGGGGGGCCACCAGCAGAGGTAGAGGGCCCGGGTGCCAGCGCGATTCCCAGGGCACGGGGGGTGGCGAGGCGCAACCGGCCGCCAGTAGTGCTCCGCTCAGGCCGATGGCAAACCTCATTCGGTCAGTGTTTGCTGCGGGCGAGGCCGATTCCCCCGGAAGGCCCCCGATCTACCGGGGAAGAATTCCCTGTCAATGGAACTTTGCACCATCGTCACCGGACTTCCCCGCAGCGGGACTTCCTTGATGATGGATCTGCTGGACGGTGCGGGGCTCCCCGCGGTTAGCGACGGTCATCGTCCCGCCGACCAGCACAACCCTGGGGGCTACTGGGAAGACGCCCGAGTGCTTCAACTGGCCCGGCAGAACGACTGGCTGTGGCAATGCGGGGGGCGTTCCCTGAAGATTCTCTATCGCCAGCTCTACCACGTGCCGCCAGGCTTGCCGGCTCGCATCGTGGTGATGCATCGCGATGTCCACGAAGTCGCGGCGTCTCAGTCGGCGATGTTGGGCCACAGCGAACAAGACCGCGATTGGGCCGATCTGTTGGCCCGCGATTGGAGGCGTTTCCTGACCTGGCTTCAGGCCCAGCAACAGTGGCCCCAGCTGGCGGTCGACTATGGCCAACTGGTCCACGAGCCGCAGCCCACGTTGCAGCGCTTGCTGGCTTTTCTGGCGGTGGGGGTGGATGTGCAGCAGCTACTGGAACGAGTGCGTCCCGAGCTGCACCGGTCGCGGTGCTCGTGAGCTGGGCCTATATCGGCCCCGGCCCGGGCCTTGCGCTGCAGGCCCCGGCGGTCTTGCTGCTGTTGGGGTTGGGCGCGGCCTTGCTGAGCCTGCTAACCCTGCCGGTGCGCTGGCTGTTGCGCCGCCCCCGTCGCCGCGGCCGCCCCAAAGTGCGCCGGGTGGTGGTGCTGGGCCTCGACGGCCTCGAGCCCGAACTTGTCGAGGCCGGCGTGGCTCGCGGCATGTTGCCCAACTTCGCCGCCTTGCCCCACTATCAGCGGCTGGGCACCACCTGCCCACCGCTTTCGCCGGTGGCCTGGTCGACCTTTGCCACGGGAGTCAATCCGGGCAAGCACGGGATTTTCGACTTTGTGCATCGCACCCCCGAGCTCGCCATGAAGCTGGCCTTTTCTGAAGTCCGTCGGGAACCCATCCGATTTGGCCCCTGGAAGCTGCCCTGGAAAGTGGCCCGGCCCTACTGGTTAAGGCGAGGTCAGAGCTTCTGGAAAATCCTCGCGGAGTATGGGGTGCACAGTCACGTTCTGCGCGTGCCCGTAACCTGGCCACCGGAGTCGTTCGGAGGGGCGTTGCTTTCGGCCATGGGGGTGCCCGACCTGCGGGGCAGCCAGGGCACCTACACCCTGATCGGGCCTGCCCCCGAAGCCTTGAGCGAAGGCGAAATGCTGGTGTGGACTCCGATCCAGGAGAGGACCTTCCAGGTCGAGCTGACCATGCCCATGGGCAGCCTGCACTTGCAGCTGCAACATCAGCCATCGGGCTGGCATCTGAGCTGGAAAGGCGGCCGACAGCTGCTCGAGCCAGGACGCCAGAGCCCCTGGTGCCGGCTGCCCTTTGGCCGGGTGACCGGCCTGGTGCGTTTTCTATTGCTCGACGAGTCGCCGCGGCTTTACCTGACGCCCATACAGCTCGACCCTCTGCATCCGGGCCAGGCGATTTCTCACCCTCACTGTTTTTCGCTGGCGCTGGCTCGACTGTTGGGCGATTATGCCACCTGTGGTCTGGCCGAGGACACGGGAGGACGCGAGGACGAGGTTCTCAGCGAGCAGCAGTATCTGGAACAGTGCTGGTCGATCCACGAAGAGCGCGAGCGTCAGTTCTTTCATCTGTTGGGGCGAACCTACGAGGGACTTTGCGCGGTGGTCTTCGACGGCCCTGATCGTATTCAACACATGGCCTTTCGCAGCCCGGAAACACTCGACGCCCTCTATGTGCGCATGGATGAACTGCTGGGACGGGTTCGAGAGCAGCTGGGCCGGGACGATCTTTTGCTGGTGATGTCCGACCACGGGTTCAAGCCCCTCGACCGCTTTGTCGACCTGAATGCCTGGTTTGAGCAACAGGGGCTGCTGTCAAGAACGCCCGAGGGCAAGGTGGATGGCCCGGGCACCTCGGTCTTTGCCCTGGGGCTGGCGGGGATTCATCTACACCGCCAGGACCGGCATCCTCAGGGAACGCTGACGGCCGAGCAGGCGGCGCAACTCAAGCAGCGTCTCTGCCAGGAGCTGCCTGAGCTGGTCGACCCCAAGACCGGAAAGAAGCCCATTGTGGCCGTGCTGGACGCCGGGGAGATCTACTCCGGGCCCTATCGCGACCGGGCTCCGGATTTGGTGGTGGGCTATGAAGTGGGCTATCGCATCAGCAAATCGGCGGCCCGAGGCGAAGTGGGCAGCGACGTGTTTGTCGACAACACCACCCACTGGTGTGGTGATCATTGCCTGCACCCTTCGCGCGTGCCAGGCGTTCTGCTCAGCAATCGACCCCTGCGCTCGGGGGCCCACCTGCGCGACCTGGCCCCCACCATCTTGGAAGCTCTGGGCGTGCCTGCTCCCGAGTTTTTCGAAGGGAGCTCGCTGTGGCCCGAATCTGGCTGTTGATGCTGCTGGCGGCGTTGCTGGGCGGTTGCCCTCGCTCGCGATCGCTGCCGCGCGTGGTGGTGCTGGGCCTGGACGGCTGCGACCCGACCTTGTTGGAGCAGTTCCTGGCCGAGGGCCATCTGCCCAACTTCAGCCGGCTGCGCGCCCGGGGAGCGATGAGCCCGCTGGGCACCAGCAACCCGCCCCAGAGCCCGGTGGCCTGGGCCAACATGGTGACAGGTCTCGACTCGGGCGGCCACGGCCTGTTTGATTTCCTGCACCGCGACCCCGGGTCGTTGGCCCCCATCACTTCGATGTCCAGCGTGGTAGGCGGCAAAGCCCGCCAGGAGCGGCGCGGACAGCCCTTCTGGGAGGTGCTGACCGAGGCCGGTGTGCCCTGCACGCTGTTGCGAGCCCCATGCCACTACCCCGCCCCCGAGCGTGGAGCTCGCTCGCTCACCGGGCTGGGAACGCCTGACCTGTTGGGCGGCTACGGCAGCTACACGGTCTACAGTGAGGGACCCTATCGCGAGCTGCGTGGAGGTCAGTTTGTCAAGCTGGAGGTGTCGATCCAGAACACGGTGGAAGCCCAGTTGATTGGCCCCCAGGAGCGAGGGGTGCCGATGTCCCTGGCGGTCGATCGGGCGGGCGCTCAGCTGCTGATTCGCCTGGACAAGCATCGTAGCTTGCTCAAGGTGGGCGAGTGGAGCCCGTGGATCAATGTCGACTTCGAGGGGGTGGGGGGCATCGTGCGCTTCTGTTTGGCCAGCCTGGAGCCGCTCACTCTGTATGCCAGCCCCTTGAACGTCGATCCGGCCAGACCCGCACTGCCCATTTCCACCCCACCCTCCTACGCCCCTCACCTCTCGCGCTGTTGTGGCAGTTTCTACACCCAGGCCATGGCCGAAGAAACCAAAGCCCTCGACTCGGGTGTTTTGGACGACCGACAATACCTTGAGCAGAGCCGCATGGTCCTCGAGGAAAACCGAGCCTTGCTGCAGCAAGGGCTAAAGGAGTTCGACCGGGGCCTGCTGTTCTTCTACGTTTCGCATCTGGACTTGCAAAGCCACGTGTTCTGGGGAAATCGCGAGGTGCTGCTGCAGGCCTATCAAGATGTCGACGCTCTGTTGGGCGACGTGTTGACCTCCGTGGATGCGGACAGCACCCTTTGGGTGCTTTCCGACCACGGCTTTGCCAGTTTTGGTCGGGTGGTCGACCTGAACAGCTGGCTGGCCGAGCAGGGGTATCTTGCCCTGGCCGGAGACTCGGGGATGGAAAGCATCGACTGGTCACGAACTCGGGCCTATGCGCTGGGCTTCAACGGCATCTACCTCAACCTCTCGGGGCGCGAGTCTCAAGGATTGGTCAGCGAAGGCGAGCGCGAGCGCTTGCTGGAGGAACTGAGCTCCAAACTGGAGGGTCTGGCTGACCCCAAAAGCGGCCAACGGGCCGTGCACAAGGTCTATCGGTCCCGCGCCCTGTATCACGGAGATCTGCAACGGGCCCCCGATCTGGTGGTGGGCTATCGGCGAGATTTCCGCGTATCCTGGGAGAGTGCCCTGGGAGGTCGGCGCCAGAAGGTCTTCGATGCCAACCGCAGCCACTGGTGTGGGGACCATCTGATCGACCCTTCGCTGGTGCCCGGGGTATTGCTGTGCTCGCGGAAGTTCAAAGCCGGCAATGCTCAACTGACCGACCTGGCGCCTACCCTGATTCGACAGTTCGGCCTGACACCGCCCCCCGAAATGGCGGGCAGAAACTTGCTGGAGGACTGATGTTTGCACCCAAGATTCGCCTGGAGCCGGCCCTGCTCGAGCGGGCCCGCGAGCGAGCTCAGAAGCTGGGATATCCCTCCCTTGAGGCCTACCTGACCCACCTGATCGAAAAAGATCTCGAATCGATCAGCGGCGAGGAAGAAGCGGCTCTAGAGCAGCGCTTGAAAGGCCTGGGCTATCTCTAATTCGGTGCTGGTCTTGTTTACGCTGGTGGGCCTGATCCTGGCCCTGGCCTGGTTGCTGCCCCTGCATTTTTGGGTGGGGCGGGCCGAGCGTCACCGTCGACTCGACCGCTGCTGGGGTCACTGCTGGGAAATTTTGCTGTATGCCGATCACCCTCGTCCGATGCTGGCTTCACTGCGCGACCTGTTGCTGGCCCAGCTGAGGTTTCTCTGGCTACTGCGCTGGCCTCTGGGGCTCTGGTTGCTGGTGGCCGCGCTGGTATTTCACTGGCTCGAGCCGCGCGCTCAGCAGCGCCTGCCTCGTCCGGGCGAGTGGGTAGTCGTCAGCCTGGCCTGCAGTGCTCCTCCGCCCGAGCTGAAGGTGCTTTCCCCGGTAGAGTCTTCCCCGCCCCTCTGGGCTGCTGATGAGCAGCGGGCTTATTGGCGAGTAAGCAGCACCCGAGCGGGCGACTTTCTGCTGCAAGCGGGTGAACACTCCAGCTGGCTGGGGGTTGGCCAGGGGATCCCTCGCTGGTGGCAGGCTGGCAGCCCATTGCACATCCACTATCCGCAGCAGACCTTTTGGCTCGGCGACCGACCGGTGCCCTGGCAGTTGTGGCTGCTGCTGATCATTGTGCCTTGCTTTGTGCTCGGAGAGTGGATGCTGGCCAGGTTTCCCGGGAAATAACGCAGGCGAATGCTGCACTTTGTAAAAAGGGACTGGATGGAACGTAGGCAGGCCAGGCGCCTTCCGTTGTCCGATGCGACCGCCTTGTTGTCTACGACCGGAACTGGTTGAGATCGATGGAAAGCATTCTGGTCCTGGAAGACGACGCAAACCTTCGCGCTCTACTCTCTGAAACGCTGAGCGACGAAGGGTATAGTATTTGGGAGGCTGCTTCGGCCGAGGAAGCGGTTGCCTGTGCCAGAGAACGTCCCGTCCACCTCATCCTGAGTGATGTCCGCATGGCCGGACCCCTGGATGGCGTCGGGGCCATAGAACAGATCAAGTCTTTTCACCCCCGGATTCGGAGCATCGTTTTGACGGGTTACACCGACCTGGACGTTCCGCTACGGGCAGCTCGGGTCCAGGCCGACGACTACCTTTTCAAGCCGGTGCATTTGACGCAATTACTTGAAGTGGTGCGCCTCACGCTTGACAGGGAGAGCAACGCGCTCCGTAAGCCAGCGGGTGCTCTGGCTTTTCAGTCCATCATTGGTGGGCGCGCTCCTCTTTCTTGACATCCACGGCTACTGTAGAAAATGCCCGACGGAGAACTGGAGCAACTGGCTCTCCAGGTGGCTCCCAGCAGCAAAGAACCGGACGTCTGGAACGAGCCGGAGGAGGCCAGAACGAATGGGAGTTCGTCGGCTTTGTGCAAACTTCACCAATACTAACACCGAGGTCCCTGAGAGAATTTGTGCTGCTCTCGGGGGTCGCCGAGAGGTGGGCAACGAGGGGAGGGAGGAAGTGTCTAAGATTGTCATTCTACAGGGGAACATAGTCACGAGAAGGCTTCTAGGTGCTTACAGAAGAATATGACTGCATGCACTTTGAACGATCGGCTTCCAAATCCGCCGCCTCGCGAATGCAGTTGGCACGCAAAGCCCAAAAGGGTTCTATTGAGCGTGTGGCTCGAGGCGTCTACTGGAACCCGGCCGACGCAGAGGTCACGCAGCATCACGACCTGGCGGTGGTCGCGGCGGCTATCCCGAAGGCCGTCATTTGCCTGCTCTCCGCGCTGCAATTCCACGAACTGACCAGTGAATGGCCTCGAGGAGTCTGGCTCGCCCTGGATCGTCAGAGCCGCGTTCCCCCAAGCTTGCAGCTACCTCTCCGCGTCCATCGCTTTTCTAAAGCCTTCCTCCTCTTCGGTCTGGAAGAACATTTCATTGAAGGAATCACCGTGCGCATCACCAGTCCAGCCAAGACCGTGGCCGATTGTTTTCGATTCCGAAACCGCTATGGCAACGACCTGGCTGTGGAAGCTCTGAGGGATTATCTCAAGCGCAAACTGCCGCTCGAGAATCTATACGAAGCGGCCCACCACTGTCGCGTCGAGAGGGTTATGCGGCCCTATCTGGAGGCGTTGCTGTGAAACGGAATCCGGGAGCGTCCGCTCGAGCCCGGCTGCTGACATGGTCAAAATCGCATTCATTGACTTTCAACCAGGCGCTGGTCCGTTATGCCTTAGAGGGCTTGCTGCTTCGTCTCAGCTTAAGTTGCCACGCCGAACGTTTCATCCTTAAAGGCGCCATGCTTTACATGATTTGGCAACCGGACAACCCGCCGCGAGCCACGCAAGATCTTGACCTGCTTTGCTTTGGTCCACCTGAGCCCTCTCTTTGTCGAAAACTGTTCGAAGAGATCGCTGAAGTCCAACCTGACGAAGCTGATGGCTTGCGATTTGATTCAATTCAGGCCGCGCTTATCCGTCTGGAGGACCTTTATGGCGGGATCCGAGTGAACCTGACCGCCCGTCTGGACACGGCGCGAATTCCTCTTCAAGTCGACCTGGGATTCGGGGACCGGCCCGTTCCCGAGCCATTGAAAATCCTGTATCCAGCGTTGCTGAGAAATCAAAAGCCACAACTTCGAGTCTATGCCCAGGAAACCGTCATTGCCGAAAAGTTGCACGCGATGGTGGAGCGCGGCCTGGCCAACAGTCGCTTCAAGGATTTCTTTGATATCATTTACCTCGCAGAGCATTTCCCATTCCAGTGTGAAGCTCTCACTGCGGCCATCCGAACCACTTTCGAGCGACGAGGCCGATCTTTCCCCGAGGCTCCGATCGTCGCCTGGACGCGCCACGGTTCCACGGGGATTCGATCAAGCAATCGCAATGGGTAGCCTTCTTGCGCAAAGGACGGCTCTCGGCCCTGGCCCTTCCTGATGTGATGTTCCAAATCGAGAGTTTCTTGCAGCTACCTTTGAGACGGGCCCAATTGCAACAGACTGCAACGGCGGAATTCTGGCCGCCTGGAGGCCCCTGGAGATGAAATACCTCGCCGCACCGGCTGCTGGTGTCGATTAGCGTGATAACTCGGCCACGGCCACCAGGTGAATCTGCCCCGCATAGACCTGGTAGCGAGGGTCGCTGGGCAGGGCCGCAGAGGTGTCCTTGCCAAAAAGGTTGAGGCTGCGGTCTCGCTCCGGATCCAGACCGTATTTCTTCTGCACGTCCTCGGAGGGAGGCGAGAAGAAGACGATGGCCCTCGAGTCTTCATACTCGACCGTCACGGGCGGTGTGTCCTCGCTCTGGCCGAAGGTCGAGTCCTTGGCCAGCCGGGAGATCGCGGTGGCCAGAGCGGCCTCGGCGGTTAAGCGCGCGCTCGACTGACGATGAAGCTGCTTTGAGGTTCCCGCCCGCATCATCGCGGGCGCGTAGATCAGCGCTGCCAGCAGCAAGAACATGGGCAGAAACCAGAGGCAGATGAGCAAAACTTGACCCCGGCGCTTCACGGGAAGCCCACCCCGAGCCAGCGAGACTTCTGCACGACGATTTGCTGCTTCCCTCGATGAGACCAGCGAACCTCAACCTTGCCCTCTCTCAGGTCTTCGTCCAGCGTCTGAACCTGGCTGCTGATCACAAAGCGAACCCCCTCGGGGCCGGTCTCCTCAAAGGTGGGTTGGGTCACGGAGCCTTGGCGCAAAGCCAGCACCTGGTTTCGTGCCAGGGCCTCGGCAAAGTCGCGCAACTCAAGCTGCTTTTCCAGCGCCAGAGCCCGGGGTACGAACAACCAGACCATGAAGATCATCACACTCAGTAGGGAGCTGCCTTACTTCGCCAGTATGCAAGGCATCCAGACTCAGTGGGTCCTTACCGCCAACGCCTCCCTGTCGATCTGGTCCGAACTCCTCAAGTTGGAAGAGAGATACGAGGAACTCGAGCAGATTATCGGCGATGAAGCGGCCGAGCTGGGAAGGCAGTATCAACTGCTTCAAGCGAGAATGGAAAATTACGCGGCCAACCATTCGTTAGGGGATAACTGCGATTTTCCGATGCTTTCCTTCGCTCCCCTTTACAAAGGGGTGGCCGCCCGAACGATCAAGTTTGCCGCTTACTTGAGTGCGCCCACCGTGTGGCTTCTGATTAGGAAGATTCCGCCGGGGAAGCGTTCCTCGGCACTGTCCAGCAAAGCCCAAGAATTGTTCGGACTTCCCCTCCCTCAGACGGCAGGGGGCTGACCCTCAGCCCTCGCTCAGGTAGCGGGAGTGTAGGCCGGAGTCGTGGCCGGGGTGGTGCCCGGAGTTGCAGGCGTCGTCGCCGGGGTGGTTCCGGGCGAAGCGGGCGTGGTGGCCGGAGTCGTGCCGGGCGTGGTGCCCGGACCAGGGCCGGTGGCCGGACCCGTAGCAGCATTGCCGGCGGGGATGGCCGCACCGGTGGAGACTACTGCGGGTGCAGCCGTTACGGCCGGGCTGGCCACTGCCGCGCCGGTAGCCACGCCGCCGGGAGTGCTGGTGGCCGCACCAAGTCCACCCGCGGGAACGGCCACCGCGGCGGCCCCGACCACGCCCGTCAGGTCGATCAGCAGCGACTCGCCCGCATAGTCGCTGACTCCCTGTAAGGTCCAACTGACGCGGCCCCAGGTGCTGCGACGCACGTTGGGCTTGGTCACGGCGGCGTCAAAGTGAATGTTGGAGTTGGTGGCACTCAAAGAGTTCGCTTTGATGGCACCGTAGAATTCCGTTTCTTCCATGACGATGTCGCTCTTGCTACCTGAGATCAGGGCGTAGGCCTCAACACGCTTGGCGGGGTCGAGGATGTCAGTGCCTAGGAACTCGAATGTCGTTTTGCTCTGCGGCCCGCCCTCGCCAACGCCAAACAGATTGAGCGAGAACGGCCAAGTGTAGGATTGGAAATCGGTGCCGACCGCCCCGACGTTGGAATTGATTTTGACCCCTTCTTCGGCTCGAAAGAGCCGGCCGATGTATACTTTAATGCGGCACATCTGGGCGTGACCTGGGGTGGTCGAGTATCCAGCGATCTGCAGAGACGGGTGAATATCGATTCCGCTCCCCCAGGGTGTCCAAGGACCGTCGTCGTACAGTTGAAGGTTGAGTCGTGAGCCTGACTTCAAGACCAGGGCGTCTTTGAAATAGAAACTGTTGCTGCCGCGGAATCGTGCCCGCAAGGTAAGGGTCTGTCCGCTGTCCACGGTCACCGCGTCGTGGGCCTGAGAGGGGGGCGGGTTGGGGCCCTGGTCCATAGCGTCGTAGGTGGTGTCGGCGGCCAGCGTGACGTTGCCGTCGGGAACGTCGTAGGGCGAAACGGGCGGCTTGTATTTGGTGAGAAACACCGTGTTGGCAAGCGTTCCGGTAGTGTTGGTGATCGCTCCTGCCGGCGGTGGGAAGGGAACAATCGCCGATGCCGGCGTGCCGCCGGCACCGATGTATACACTGCCATTAACTACCGAGTTGTTCAGCAGGCGCACGGCCTGGACGCGGCCATTGGTGGCCACTGGAGCTTTGTCGGGGAAGAACTTGGTGCCGCTGGGGTTTTCGAAATTTTTGGTCTGGTCGTAGCTCAACGGGCCGGTGTTGTTGTTCATAAATGAACTGGCATACATGTCGACCTTCGTGTTGTTCAGCGAAATGTTGCTGTTGCACATGGCGGCGTGGTTGTGTTCCTGGATGCCGATATGGCCCATCACGCCGCTGTGGCGAGTATTGACTCGGGCGACGTTCTCGCCCACCTGGCCGACCATTTGAATGTAGACCTGGCCGGGAGCCACCACCGTTCCATCGGGGGCCGTGTAGGAACTGGTCCCCTGCAGATTGTCGTAAAGCCGCGCCGAGTAGCGGGTTTCCGTGTCGGTTTGCAGGCTGACGTTGGTGTGGTTGGCTTCGAAATCGGCTACGTCGATCGGAGTCAACACCATTTCGTTGTTCGCGTCGTCATAGGTGATGTTGCCGTCGAGGTAGGCCAGGATTCGCTCCAGGCCGTAGACGGTGGCATACTTGGCGCGCAGCTGGATGTTGGAGCGGCTGGTTCCCCGCAGGCGTTCAAGCGCGAGTTGCCCCACCGAGGCGGTCAGAATAGCAAAGACCGAGAGGGCGGTGAGAACGGTAGCGAGGGCGCTGACGCCTCGCCGAGTGCTGGGGAGCTGGTCAGCCATCCGTAAGAAATACGACCTCCTTCTGGGAACTCCTCCGACAGGGAGGAGCTGTGTCATTCGGGAACCCTCGACCATGGCCCCCTTGGGATCCTCAGGCTGGCGCCGATGGTTGGGATATTCGCTGGGTTTCGATACCCGCAGCCTGGCTCTCTTGAGAATCGGGCTGGCCGCGATCTACCTGCTGGATATGCTACAGTCATTGCCCTACCTGGACTTGCTCTATAGCGACGAAGGTTTTTTCCCGCGCAGCCTGCTGCCCGGCCTGGAGCGCGTGCACCAGTGGTCGCTGTATTTGGGTTTGGGCACTCCTTCTACGGTGGCCATCCTCTATGGAGTGCAGATGGCCGCCGTTGTTCTCCTCGGCCTGGGTTGGAAAACGCGCTGGATGTCGTTCTGGTGTTTTCTGCTCGCATCTTCGTTACAGGCTCGTTCGGCCACCATTCCAGGTTACGATGGCGAGATTCGCCTGCTGTTGCTCTACGGCACCGTGCTGCCCTGGGGCGAAATCTGGTCCTGGGATGCCCGGGGGAAAGCCGCTGTGCCTCGGGTTCTGGCCTCTCCAGCCACGCTGGCCTGGCGCATGCAGGTGGCCATTCTCTACGTGGGCGCCGGGCTGCTCAAAGGTGGACCCTATTGGGCCGACGGTACGGCTGTCGAAGCCTCGTTGCATAGCGACGGCTACGCCACTGCCTGGGCAGCCTGGCTGTTGGGCCGGCTCGAACCTTATCCCGATGCCCTGGTCGTGCTAAATGATGCCGTTCCTTTGTATGAAATTCTAGTGCCCCTTCTCTTGTTTTTCCCCTGGCCTTCGGTGCAGGTACTGGGCGCCCTGATGCTGGTCGCCATGCACGCCGTTTTTGGGCTGTGTCTCGATATCGGTCTATTCAGTGTGGTGTGCTCGATCTGCTTGCTGGGCTTCCTGCCCGGCAGTTGGCTCGATCTGCTGAGCCGGCGCCAGCAGGCTGTTCCGGTTGTCTGGAAAGGCGGACCTGCCCCTGTGGCGGCTGCATTGACGTTTTGCATCGTGTGGTCATGGCTGAGCCTTTGGAATTTGCTGCCCGAAGGCAAAGACACGTTTTCAGAGCGCACCCTGACGCCCATTCAGGTGTTGGGCCTCGAGCAGAGCTGGGGCATGTTTGTGCCTCCACCCATCGAGGGGGGGTGGCACGTGCTTAAGGGACGCACTCGCAGCGGCCGCTGGGTAGACCTGCTGCAACAACGGCCCCACATCACTGACGACCGTCCCGAGTTTCCCCATCGCATCTATCCCAACGTGCGCATCTATCTGCTGTGCTCGAACCACTTGCGAGGGCGAGAATCGGTGTTCGACATCCGCAAGTCGGCCGCCCATTGTTTGCGCCGTCGCTGGGAAGAGGCGCATCCCTCCGAGTTGGATCGGTTGGAGCGCGTGGAGTTGCTGTACTTTAAGCGAATGTACCGTCCCGGGGAAGGTTATGGGCCAGCCACCCGCCACCTGTTGTGGGAGGAAGACTTCTTTTAGAACGGGTCTCGGGCCGCGCCTCGGTAAGCCAGGGCCTGGGAAGGCGGGGCGAAGCCCACCCCAGGCAGGTATTCCCGAGTGAACTTATACAGTTCCACCTGGTCGATTCGGTCCAGAGCATCAGGATGCGACTGTTCCCATAGGCGCCGTAAGTTGTAGGCCAGGCGAGCGTGCTGTTCGGCTACCGCCGGCGGTGCCTGAAGGCGCGCGTTAAAGAGTAGATAGTATCGGCTGGAAGGGATGGCCTGGTTGGTATGTTCGACCGGGCCCACCCAGGGTTGAGATTCCCAACTGATCAGGTTAACCCATCGACCCTCTCGAGTCTGGCCTCGAAAGAGATACCAGCCTCCTCGATGAGGAGGAGGCACGAACATTCCCCAGCCCTGGCGCAGGTGCAGTTGCCGCAGAGGCTGTGAAGCCCTTTCGCTGAGGTGAATGGGAGACATCCCTACGGCCTGAACGTTGCCCCAGATCATGCACCCCAGCCCCCAGCTGGTAAGGGCTGCTTCGAAGGGCGCCTGAGCCAGGCTTGGCAGTGATAGCACCTGTGGCAGGCGCTGGGGACACGAATACAACTGATTGAGGCCGTTCTCGAGCCAGGCCAGAGACGACCAGGCCCGGGCCGGAAGAAATCCAACCATCAATCCGCAAGCCACGGTGCTGAACGTTTCCAGGTTCAAGCACATGCCAAATACGATGTGCATGGTAGCCAGGCTGAGCAAGGCCAGGGCCTGCAGTTGCCAGAGCGGCGCCAGGATGAGCAGCGGCAAGAAAAATTCGACCCACAGTACCCCTTCGGTGATCTGGGCCAGCAGCCCGGGAAACCCCAGCGCCCATTCGCACAGAAGGTTGCCCAGGTAGCTGCTCCAGAAGTCGCTTTTCAATGAGATTTCCACGGCTGTTCCGTCGAACCAGTGATGGGTGTTTTTGATCAGGGCGGCGCCCATGTAGATCGCCATGACCTGCATTCGCCAGGCAGCCGTGGCTACGCTGAGATACGGTTCTTGGGTCGAGGGTGGGCGAGCCGAGCGTGCATCCCACGACCAGAGCCTGCCCCAAGGGGTAAAGAAACCCCACAGCAGGCACAGTTGGAGTTCGTTGTCGGAAGCCGGATTGATGTACGGGTTGCGATGATACAGTGACATGTCAAAGAACCAGCAGAGAAACGTGGCCCAGCGGGTTCGGTAGCCAACCACCAGGGCTACTCCAGAAGCCATGGCCAAACCATAGAGCAGCAGCACACCGGTGGGGTGGCCCACTGTGTGAAAAAGGCTGAAGGACTCGCTGTAATGACCGCCAGCTACCCAGAGTTGGGCCCGGGTCAGACAACCGTGGTCCGAGAACAGGCGGACGACCTCGGGTAGATTCACCAACCGAACCAGCAAAAACAGGATTCCCGCCGTCATTCGAAGAAGCGCAAGGCTCCGAGCATCCAGGCCAAAAGACACAGACAATAGGGGTCTCAGAGACGGCATTGTCCTCAATTAGTCTTTGAAGTCTCTTTCCCTGGCTCGGTGAGGTGCAGGACTTTGGGGAATCGACGATGGTGGCTCGGTTATGCTCTTTCCCTGGCGCTGATCGCCGGGGGGCATCTGTCCTACGGCGGCTACTTTGCGGGCTTGCCTCGCCCGGACGTTTCTCCGACTCCGATCCAGTCCTCAGATCCGGGCGCCTGGCTTTCCGATCTGCGCCAGCAACGATCCGCCCCGGCGCTGCCCGAACTGTCTCAGCCCGGCCTCGTCTGGCTTTGTGGTTATGCCGACGGATACCAGCGGGTGATGCACTTCGACGCGCGGCGTCCCCGTGGTCAATCGCTGGCTCAGTGGTTTGCCGAGCTGGACTGGAGGCGTCTCGAGGCCGTCGAAGTAGGGCTGGGAGTGAGCTTCGGCGATGTGTTGTCGAATGAAGGTGTGGTCGATCTGGGCAACTGGGGGCTGCTGTTCGCCTGTCCGCAGGGGCGGTTGTTGTTGAGCCCGCCCGAGCTTTGTCGCCAGGGAGTGGGCTACTTCGCCACCTACCAGAAGCTGGAGCACCAACGGGGCGTCCTGCAAGTTCGGAAGTTTAGCGGTCCCAGTTGGGTCTTGCAACGTTCCAACGACTTTCGACCCCAACCCCTGGTTCGCGGTGAGGTGTTTGTCGAGACCGCTACTCTCGACAGGGACCAGATTCGCGAGGCTACGCTGAGGCTGGGGCGTTTTCATCAGCGCCGATTGGCTGAAGGTCGTGGTCTGTTGCCTTACGTCTATCAGGTCAAAGATGGCAAGGCCAGCGAGCAGGACCGGGTGCTGGTGCGCACCTGCCTTGGCAGTTGGAGTCTGAGCAGCTACGCTGTATGGACGGGATCCCTCGAGGACCGAGAGGCCTCCCAACGAAACTTGCTGGCCATGGTAGAGCGTTTCGGGCACTGGCGCAAGGACCGACTGTGGATCGCCGACGGTGCCGTCTGCCAGTTGGGCAGTCAGGCCCTGCTGGGGTTGGCCTTGTTGGCCCGACCCGGGTCGGATCCCTGGCTCGATCAGTGCGAACGCGCTTTGGGGTTGGCCACGCTGGAGTTTCAGGAAGCCGACGGTCACTTTCGCAGTTCGCTGACCTTGAGCGGGGCCCCCGAGGTGAAGCCGATCGATCCAGAAGACGATGTGGCCCAGGATTATTTCCCCGGAGAAGCCCTGGGCTATCTGGCCGTGCGTCTCAGCCGAGATCCGGGCGGCCCCTGGCGAGGGGCTTACGACCGCGGTTTGCAGTATTACAGCGCCCGTTTCGAACGGCGTCCTCACCCGGCCGCGGTGCCCTGGTTGGCCTGGGCCGGGGCGCGTCGCTATCGTTGGGACCGTCACGCACCCTCGCGCGACCTGGTGTTTCGAGTGCTGGATTGGCAATTGCAGAATCTGCAGCCTCTCGATCAGGTCGATCGATTTCTGCGCGGGGCTCCGATCAATCCCGAACGCAAGAATTACGGGGCCTTTGCTCTTTCCTCGACGGTCGGCGCTCAGTTGCAAGGCCTGGTTGCCGGGCACCGACTGGCGCTAGAGGTGGGCGACAAGGTGCGCGAGCAGCGTTACTGGCAGGCCATCCTCGAGCACTCCCGGTATTTGATTCAGGTGCAGTACCGCGATGAGAGTGCTTTGTATTGGCTGCAACCCGAACTTCGCGGCCAGGCCCTGGGCGGAATTCGTGATCTGCCCTGGCTGCATCAAGTTCAGGTCGACTCGGCTGCCCATGCTCTGAACGCCTGGGTCGAGTTGCTCGAGCCCCAGGCCGGAGGGCGGCCTTGAACACGTTTCGTTATCGAGCCAACGATGAGTCGGGCCAGCCCCTGGTCGGAACCATCCAGGCGGAATCTTGGGAAGACGCCATTGAGCACCTTTCCGATCGCGGTCTTAAGTCGATTGTGCAGCACCAGTCCGAGGGCCAGTCCTGGACGTTACGCGAAGAATTGAAGTATGTCGCTCAGCACCTCGACCAAGCCAAGCTGTTCTGGTTCCTGCGTCGTTTGGCTCTGTTTGTGGTGGTATTTCTCGGCGTCATGGTGGTCACCGGTCGCAAGACGCTTCAGGTCGAGGGCACCTATCGAGTGGCCGGGAAACCCCAACCCATCGAGGTCAACTTCTTCATCGACGGCAAGCTGGTGGTGCCCCGTCGGGGTTCGGTGAAGTTCTCTCAGGGCCGCTATCGCTGTCCGCTGGTGTTTTATCAGTGGTCACGTCCCAAGCAGATTCGGGCCCGGCTGCGGATGGCCGGATTTTCGGTGGCCACCCATCAGCCTATCCCGCTGCTGCGGCGCAAAAAGAAGCAGGTGGTGCAGTTGCCTCACCTGACCTTGTTCCCCCTGCCCAAGCAGGGTTCTACAGCCAATACGGGGAAACCACGCTAATTATGGCCAGCGCATCCCTCCCACCCGGTCCTCGGCGCAGGCTTCCCCGGAGGAGCTTGCAGCGGGGGTTTTCGATGCTCGAGGTCATGATCGCAGCGGTGTTATTCACGCTCGTCATGTCGGCCATGATGGCCGTCTGGGTAACCCACGCTAAGGCCATCGACAAATCGCAGGAGCAGCAGGTGGCCGGCGCCATCGCTCAGGCCATTATGGAGCAGCAGCGCAACAAGGGTTACCAGGCCGTCAACATCACGTCGCAGCCTTTTTTCGTCGAGAGAACCATGCGCGGGGTCACCTCTTCGGCCGAATTTCAGTACACGGTGACCGTCAATCCCCAGCCCCATATTTGGGGCCCCACCTACAAGAACGTGGTGGTCAACGTCAGCTATCAGGATAGCGTGGGGCCGCACACCTTCACGTTGGAATCCAATGCGGGCTGGTAGACTTCGCGCCGCCACGCTGATCGAGGTGCTCATCTGTTGCGCCCTGCTCTCCTTCGTGATGACGGCGGTAGTGGCGGCTCTCGTGTACTGTAACCGCTACCTTCGCTCCGCCGAGTCGAAAATCGCCGCTCAGGCCGAGTGTCTGAAGACCTCCATCTGGCTGTCGCGCTCTCTGGCGGAATCGAACTTTGACACGGTGGTTGTGGCTCCCACCGTGGGGGTTGCTTTCCCTTCGCCACGTGAGCCGGGCAACGGCGTGGCCGATTTCGATCAGGGTGCTCTGGTATGGAAACAGACCCTCTGTTGCTACAAGGTCAACGATGCCAACGGCGTGCCGATTATCGTTTTGCGCAGTTACCCTTACGGCGTACCCAATGTGAAGGAGCCGTGGATGCCTTCCGGAGCCGACCCGACTCGTCCCACCGTTGCGCTGGCCATGACTACGGGCACGATCTGGACTCGAACCATTGCGCGCTACATCCGCAAGCTGGAGGTGGTGAAGTTCGACCCGGCCACCTCGCCCTTGCCGCCGGCCGACCAGGTGGAGTTCCTCAATACCTGTGAGATCACCATCGGCAGTTTTCTTCCTCAATATGGTCTCGACTACGGAATCGAAGTTCGGACTCGGGTGCGAGTGGAAAACTAAAAGTGGATCTGGGTTTCCGAGTCCTGGCGGGGTGGCTGCTGCTGCACTTTTTTCGGGTATTGCTTCACTGGTCTTCGGGCTTCCCTCTCTTCCCCGCCGAGGCGGCCGGAGTGCCGCTCTTCGGGGCCGCTCCGGGCTGGCTGCAGTGTCGTCTGTTCCTCTCTCTGTTGTCGCTGGCCATCTTGATCAGCGGAATGGAGTTGCTGCGATTGCTGCCCGGTCGCCAGCAGTCGCTGCGCTACACGCGAGCCACCCTGTTCTTGATGCCGCTTTCGCTGGGTCTGCTCTGCCTTAGCGACTGTCGCCTTTGGAACGGATTTCTGCTGGAGTTGCTGGGGGCGAGCCTGCTACTGCTGCTGCCTCGACCGCTGGCCTGGTTGCGCCAGTTCGTGGCCGCCATCAGTCTGGTGGCTGCCTTTTCTCTGGCCTGGCAGGAATGGCTCGGGGGAGTGGCCCTACAGCGTCAGCTCGGCTGCCCCATGGGGCTGGCGCAACTGCTGGCATGGTTGTCATTGGCGTCCCTCATGGTGGGCACGGTGCTGTTCACGCTGGCCCATCGCCGGGGTGGCCCGGTGCTGGCCGGGACACTGGGGGTGTTCTACCTGATGGCTCCCTACGCGGGACAGTCGATCTTCGACCCGGGAGACAACTCGCTGTTGCTATCGCTGGGGCTGGTGTGGGGGCTGCATCGCCTGGCTCCCGACGACTATCACTCCACGGCCCACACCTTGATGGCCGGCTGTGCGCTGCTGCTGGTGGTGTGCAACGCCACCTTCCTGGTCAGTCGCTGCATCTTTCCCATTCAGTGGCTCTCGCCGCCGGTCCACGTCGAGGCCAGCTACTGGATTCAGGCCGGCGAAGAGCAATTCAACCTGCAGTGCGAGCGCCACTCTCAAAAGGGCGGACGCACCCGGCTCGACAGTTTTCACTCTACCTGGCAACGCGGCAAGCAGCGAGTCACCCGCAACTATGGGGGCCATGTGGCCATTCAGTACCAAAATGAGGTGGTCCTGGACCCCCGGTTTTGGACCGACTGTCCCTCGCCGCTGCTGCAAACCGCCTGGTATCACCAACAGTGGCAGAACTGGTCACGTCAGCGCTTTCCCCAATGGAAGGTAGGGGCTTCGCTGCGCATCGATGAGGCCGCTCCGTGAAGCCCGACGAGGTGGAGTCGAGTCCCATCCTCAGAGCCATGGGCCTGCTGCTGTGCCTGCATTTTTTCTTCACGTTTTCCAGTTGGAACGTCGACCTTGCCTTCGGCCGAGCCGCTGCCAGATTTGCCACCGCCTTGCCCGTGGCCGGACTGCAGTTTCTCAGCGATTGGATACAGGGCATCCCTTCTCCTTATATTCGGGTGGTTTTTCAGGCTTTGGGCCTGGCTTCTCTGGCAGCGGCGGTCGGTTTTTTGCAGCCTGGCGGGGTTCGACGGTCGTTGCAATGCACGGCATTGTTACTGCTGTGCAAGGCGGTGGGTTGCGCCCTCGACATGCGCAACCTGACGGCCCACCATCAGCTTCATCTTGCCTTTAGCGCGGTATTCTTGCTCGCAGGGCAGCGACTTCAGGGTTTGCGGCTCGGGCTGGCGGTGGTTTGCTGGACGTGGGCTGGCAGTCGACTGTCCCATTCCTGGTTGGGGGGGCTGTCCTTATACTCCCTACCTTCAGGGTTGCCGTTGCTGCCCCACAGCCTGGGCTTCATTCGCCTGTTCTGCTGGCTGGTGTTCTTGCTGGAAGTGCTGGCGCCCCTGGCCTTCTGGTCATCCTCGCTGAAGTTGCGACGAGGCGCGCTGCTGGCCGTGCTGATCTGGAACGCCTATTTTGGATTGCTGGCGGGTCCGGGCTATGCGGCGCTGGTGGTGCCGTTGGCCGCTTTGCTGTTTCTCGAAGGTTTCCAACAGTCTTTGCGCCACGGCCTTCCCTCCCGTCCAGCCGCACTGCTGGCAATGTTGCTGCTCTGCGGGCTCTGGCAGCTGATCATTCCTGGCGACGTTCGACTCAGCGCAGAAGGACGTTATCTGGGGCTATCGGCCGGCGATGCGGGGTGCCGCACGCGAGCTCTGTTGCGAGTTGCCAAAGGACGCCAGCGCTGGGAGTTTCGCCTGGAATGGAGTGCAGTCGATGCCAGCCTGTCGCGTGTCTGTCAGGTGCAGGTGCTGCGCAATGGTCAGGTGGTACCGGCCGGCATGCAGTCGGCACGCGGGCGGGTGTTCTTCAATCCGGGCTATTTCAGCACGCTGCCTCCCCAACTGCACAACGATCCCTATGTTTATCTGCACTGGGCCAACCAGGTACAGCGCCGCGCCCGCCCCGACGAGCTATCGCTGGAGTTGTGGACCCGCCTCGATGGCCAGCCCGACGAGTTCCAGACCGTCAAATTGACGGACCTGGCCCGTCGGACCCCAAGCTACAATTCGCTCTGGCGCAACTCCTGGATTCTGCTCCCTGGTGAGCCGGTTTCGCGTTAACCGGGCGTTGTGGAGTTGCAGCCTGGCTTCGCTGGCTTTCGTGGCCACGCTTGCGGCCCTGGCCTATCTGAACCCGGCCCGACAAATCAGCCTCGACTTTGGCTACGAGTTCGGCAATATTGCGGCGTCCCTGGCCGAAGGCAGGGGATTTTCTGACCCCCATGCCACAGGTTCGGGCGCTACGGCCTGGATGGCGCCCTTGCTGTGCTGGATCATGGCCGCCGTTTTCTGCCTCCTGGGAGTCAAAACGTTCGCTGCTGCCCTGCTGCTGACGGTTGTGAAGTGGGTCTCTCTGGCTTTGACAGCCGGCCTGTTGGGGCAGTCCGGTATCGCCTTCATGCTGCTATTCTGGTTGGGGTTGGCGGCAAATCTCAGCTGGTTGGCCAGCGATCTCTCCGACCCTTGGTTGGTGATGCTGGTGGCAGCCTGGGCCGTAACGGGGCGCACCTGTCGACCCGCTGGCTGGCTGGCGGCCATAAGTGCGCCTCTGGTTTCACCCGCCCTGGCCGGGGCTTTGTGCGTTGTGCTCTGGTTGCGGCGCGAGCCCAGGCAACTGGCGGCTTTGCTGGTGGTGGGAGGGCTATGGTGCCTGCGCGGAGGCTGGTGGGTGGGAGTCTGGGTGCCCATCAAGTCGAACGGCGGATTTGAGTTCTATCAGTCCAATGTGTTGTCGGCCAGCGGACTGCTCTCCTCGGAAGTACTGCTGAGTCACCATCCGCTCATGGGAGGTTCCCCCTTGCGTCAGCAGTTCCGAAACCAAGGTGAGGCGAGCTTTTGTCGACACTACCAGCAACTGGCCGGCGAAACCCTGATGGCTCAACCCGCGGCCTGGCTGTCGAAGGTTGGGCGTCGCCTGGGGAATGCCTTCGTTTGGCTTCAGGACCCCAATGATGTTCGCCTGGGGTCGGAGCTGGCTGGAGAAGATCGCTGGCAGCTTGAGGAGGCCCGGCTGGTGCTGACCACTTCGCGGGGCTACTACTGGCTGTGCCTTTCTGCCAGCGAAGAGCAGTTTTTGCAGCAATTGAGCCCTCTGAAACTGCTTCACCCCGAGGGCGTCCTGCAAAGCTGGAAGGCAGCCCGCTCCAAATTGCAGCGAACCCGAAGTTCCTGGTCGGCACGGCTCTGGGGGTTTTGCTGTGCCGGCCTACCCACGCTGGCCTTGCTGCTGGGATGGGCGCGGGGTAGGGGAGGGGATGCGGCCTTCCGCGAGGCCGCGCTGCTGTACCTGCTGACGCTGCTGCCCTACCTGCTCATCAGTCACTACGCTCGCTATCAGTTGGGATTGTTGCCCCTGCAGTGCTGGCTGGTGGGGTTGGGGCTCAGGCCGGGAAACGAGCCGTGATGGTGTCCAGGGCTTTAGGTCTCCACGGAATGTCCCTGGAGGTGGAAGTGCCCGAGGTGGCGGTGTCCTGGCTCGAGTTCGACTTCGCGGCCTTTCTTCAGGACCAGTCCTCCCTTGGGGCGCTACGCATTCGCTGGATTCCCGAGACCCGTGCGCTGCCCAGTCTGCCCCGGCGCTTTGGCAGCCGGCATTTCCTGGTGCTGGGGCACAGCCGCGAACGCATTGTGGTCTATCCGGGCCAGGGGTGGGCTAGCTATCGGCCCGAGCGTGGCCTGGACTGGTACTGTGCCGATCTCGAGTTCGGCTATCTGCGTCTGACGATGTTTATTCATTGTCTGCTCGGCCTTGGCCTGGAACGTTCAGGGCTACCGCGCATTCACGGCCTGGCCCTGGCAGGGCCTGAGCGACAGGCCGCCAGCCTGTTGTTACTGCCCCCCGGAGGGGGAAAGAGCACGCTGGCCCACGCTCTGATTGTGCGTGGCAGCGAGTTGAAACTGCTCTCGGAAGACACGCCAATTCTCGATGCCCGGGGGGGGCTGTGGAGTTATCCTTACCGGCTGGGGCTGCGCAACCCCACCCCTTTACCTCATCAGGTTCGCCAGGGCAAACGACTGGTCTCGTTCCCAGGGCCTGCACTGCAGGGGGCATGGGGTTGCCGCGAGGTACTGGTGGGAAGCTGGACTCAGGCCCTCCCCCGCTGTGAACCTTTGGCGCCGGCGGGCCGGCTCTGGCCACTGTTTCGCGAGGCCTGGCTGGCCTACGGGGTTCCCCAGCTGTTGGAAATGCAGCTCCCGCTGGGGCCTGGCCAGGCTGCCGAACTGGGCCGCAGGCTGTGGCGACGTTGCTGGCATTGCCTGTACCTGGCTCGAAAGTGTGCCTGGTACCGACTCTGGCTGGGGCCCCACCCCGAACGGAATGCTGATTTCTTGACATCCTGGCTGGCCGACAGGTCTTAAGCTTTTTACTTGGAAGATGGACAGACCACCTGAGCCATTCCCTCCCCGGGCTCGGCGTGCGATTTCCGGTCGGGACCGATGGAGGCAAGCGTGGCCAAGGCCGCCGATAGTCAGTTAAGTGAAAGTGAACGGGCTGCTCTCCGCGCCAGTGTGCAGCAGAGCCGCAAGGACGAAAGTCAGAGGAAGTGGGGTCGAGGTCGGGCCACCAAGCCGGGCGAGGTCGAGAGCAACCTGCGGGCCGCCCAGCAGTTGATCCCGCCACAGGAGTGGGCCGACGCCGAGCGAGCTTTCCCTGTGGACCTCGACCGCATCGCCGAGATGTTGAACCTGCCGGTGGACGCTGTCATCTGGCGGGCCCGCGCCGAGGAGTTGGCCGACGGAGAAGGCAAGGTGCCGCTGCACGAGGAGGCCGTTTCGCTATTGCATAAGCCGGCCACAGGTACCGGCGGCATCCAGTCGCTACTGCGCAAGCTGCAGGCCAATCTCGAAGGCAACGTACTGACCCTGCGTCGCAAAGAATTTATGCGGATGCGAGAGTATCTGGTCAATTTGAAGGGCGGCATCGGCATTCGCCTGCGGGCCGTGGCCGATTGCACGCGTGAGGCCGTGCATCACTGCGGGGGGCTAGAGGCCTTCTTCGGAGGAGCAAGTCCTTCCCAGCCTGCAGCGGCTCCTTCGGCGTCGGCCTCACCCGTGGTGCCCAAGGAAAAGCCCAAGCCCAAAGGATCTATCGACTGGCAGTTGCCGAAATTCAGCTCGCGCTGTTGAGCGGAAACAGAAACTTGAGAACCGAGTCCACCCGGGCCGACCAGCTGGCTTCGTCGTGTCGACCCCCCTGGATTTCCTGGTAGGCAAAGTTCTCTCCGATGCGATAGCCCTTGTCGAGCAGCACGGCTCGCAAGGTGCGCAGGTCGTCGATCACGTCCGGTACGCCGTTGTCGTTGTCGTCCTCCTGGGACTCCTCGTCGCCCATGTCCAGCCAGATCTTCAGCGGTCGCGCCGCGCTGCTCTGATCTCCGCCGATGCGGGTGATCAGTTTGCGCTCGCCCCACCACAGTGAAGGTGAAAGGGCGGCCACTTTGCCGAAGATGTCGGCCCGGGTCCAACTGATATACAGCGAACTGAGGCCGCCCAGGCTCGACCCTGCCAGGGCTCGGTCGTGGGGCGACTTGCGCAGGGGATACTGCGTTTCCATCCAGGGGCGCAGTTCCTCACAAAGGAACTGACGATAGGCCGGACCCATGCCGCCGCCCGAAATGGGGTCGGGAAAAGGAGTGTAGTGGGCGATTCGCGCCGGCGTGTTGGCGATGCCAACGATGACGATCGGTTCGATCTGTCCTTGCAAGATCAGGTGTTCGGCCTGTTCGTCTACGCCCCATTCTACCCCGAATGCAGCTGTTTTCTGGTCGAAGACGTTTTGTCCGTCGTGCAGGTACAGGGTCGGATAGCGCCATGAGTCTTGGGGGGAGAAGCCCGGTGGCAGATAGACCCAGAGGTCGAAGTCCTCGTCGAGTTGTTGCGACCGAAACCGGCGCTGCTGAACGTTGCCCGTGAGACTGTGGCCTTCTCGCCGGCCCATGCTCAGGCAGGGCCGAAAGAGCAGATGCCCCATGGGTGAGGTTCGTAGATAAGGGGTGGCGCGCTTTCTCAGCCGACCAGGTCCTTTTGCGGAAGTTGGCAATCGACCATCCAGCCCTTGGGGTCGGGTGCTCGCCCATATTGGATATCGAGAATCGCCTGTTTGAGCCGATCGGCCACGGGTGTCTCCCCTTCCAAGTGCAGGAAGACGTTGCCGTCGATGTCGGCCAGTTCCTGAATTTTGCTGACCACTGCAGCGGTACCTACCCCGAAGCATTCGCTCACGGCGCCGCTGGCGATTTCTTCCAGCGACAGGGGTCGTTCGACCACTTCCATGCCCCAGCTTTTCAGCAAATAGAGGGCTGCGTCACGGGTGGAACCGCCCAGAATGGTATCTCCCAACGAGGGTGTGATCAATTGTTCGCCAATCTTGAAGAAGACGTTCATGGTGCCCACTTCTTCCACCATCGAGTGGGTGGCGGCGTCGGTCCAAAGCACCTGATCGAAGCCTTTCTGTCGGGCCTGTTCCGCGGAATACAGGCTGGCGGCGTAGTTGGCTCCTGCCTTGGCCGAGCCGATACCGCCTGCCGCTGCCCTGGAAAAGCGCGTTTCCACCATGATTCGCAACCCGGTTCGACCTGGATTGAAGTAGCTGCCTACCGGCGAGGCGATAACGTAAAAGAGGCATTCGCGGGCCGGGCGCACGCCCAGAAATCCCTCGGTGCTCAGCAGGGTGGGCCGCAGATAGAGGGCCTCGCCATCGCCCCGCGGGATGGACTCGGCATTGGCCCGAATGGTTTGCATCAGGGCCTCGCTCCAGCCCCCCTCGGGCAGTTCTGGCAGACACACCCGATGGGCCGAGTGGCGCAGGCGCCGTTCGTGGAAATCAGGGCGGAAGACCTTGACCCCACCACTGACCTGGGCGAAGGCCTTCATGCCTTCAAAAATGGTTTGAGCGTATTGCAGAACGCCAGCAGCGGGATGGAGTTGCAGAGGTTGAAGCGGGATGACTTCCAGGGGGCCCCAACCCCCGGTAGCGCTCCAGCGCCGTTGTGTCATCCAGGGAGCAAAATGAATACCAAAACCGAGATTCGCCATGTTCGTAGTCTATCCCAATTCTTCAAGTCCTAAAGCTACAAATCGATCGGATTCGCCCAGATCAGCGTCTGGCCATCGTTTCCAGGTAGTGAATCAAGTCATCCAGCTGGCTGTCGGGCAGCACCTCGGGTCCGAAGGCCACCATTTGCATGCCGGGCCAGCTGCGCACCGAACGAGGGTCGCGGATAAACTTCTTGAGGACGTCTCGGGCGAAATACCGGGTAGGATTCATCGGCAGGTTGAGGTCCGGTCCGAAGCGAGAGGCACCCTGATGATTGAGGGTATGGCAGGGAAAGCAATTCTTGACAAAGGCCTGGTAGCCGCGGCTGGCCTGCGCATCTTGCCTGGGCGGCAGCAGGTCGGGATACAGTTTGGCCAACGAGGGCTGCAGCGACAGTTGGGTGAGCTGGAATGGCCACTGTTCCCGACCCACCCCCGAGCGTTCGGGTTCTTCCCAGATCAGGTAGAAGGGGCCGGCCGTGGTCGATTTGCCCTGCAGAGCAGGCCAGGGCTGCTCTGGCGATTCGATGGCCAGATAGGCCCGAGAGGCATCCGGATTGCCATTCAAAGCCAGCCGAGCGGGCAGGTTGGAAGCGAAACCATCCTTGCACTGATAGGCCAGGCTGCTATCGGCATCGACCGGAGCACCCTCGAACAGCCGGATTAAAGGAATGGCCTGATAGGTGAATCCGGGGTTGGGGTAGGCGGCATCCTGCTTGACGGTCACGTTGACCAGAGCCGGGTGGGCCAGCAGTTGTCGGCTCGTAAAGCGTTGCTGAGTGTCGCCCCAGCGCACCTCCAGACTGGCGCCCTCGCTTTGAGGAGTCGCAGTCGACCCCGCTGGCCGCGGCGAGGGCGAACAGCCAACCAGCCCGAGCACGGCCAGTGCGGCGACTGCAGCTAACCGAAGAAGAGCCACAGGAGGGCCAGCATGGCTGGAAGCCCCTGAATGAACAGGATGCTTCTCTTGGCGGTCAGCCCCCCGTAGACGCCCGCCAGCAAAATGCAGAGTAGGAAGAACACCAGGATCTGTCCGCCCAGGGCCGGCTGAGGATGGCTCAGTCCCCAGGCCAGTCCGGCCGCCAGAAAGCCGTTGTAAAGGCCCTGGTTGGCCGCCAGCACACGGCTGCTCTCGGCCTGTTCCCGACTTTGGCCAAAGATTTTTCGCCCCAGCGGACGAGTCCAGAGAAACATTTCCAGGTATAGAAAGAGCAGGTGTTCCAGGGCGATGAGCCCGATCAGAATTTTCGCTGTCATAGCGCCGGTTTCGCAGCCGAGGCGTTGGCAACCTGCTCCAAATAGTCGAGGGCCGACTTGCCGGCCGAGAGTTGCAGATAGCGACACAGCGGTTCGAGTGGACGAAGCCAGGCGAAGTTGAGTTCCGACCAGGCCTGCAGGCCGGCTTCAACCGCCCCGTTGGTCAGGTTTTTCTCCACCCAGAAGGTTTCCTCGCCGAGCTCAGGGTGGCCCACCAGGGTTTGATAGGTGAAGCCGCTGCGCCAGAGTTCATCGCTGCGACGTTCGAAAACGTCGACCACACGACTGGCGAAAAACAGCTGCAGTCCCGGCAGCAGTCGATAGCGCAGGCCCAGGGTGGCGCCCATGCAGACCTGACTGACCAGCACCGGGGTTCCCACCTGCGGTGGAAAGATCCGGTAGGCCAGGATGCTCTCGGCCACCCGCTCGAAGGCTCCTCCGCGGAGCGGCGGCCCGACGGCTTCCACCGCCACAATACGGCGATGGCGGTCGTGATGGCTACGGGGCGTGGGCCCTTGTTGCGAGCGGGGATGCACGGGGCGGTGTTCCCAGCGGCTCAAAACGGCCGGGGCGAACCAGGGAAGGATGTCCATGGGGGCAGTCTATCGTAGCCGAGGCAGGGGAGGAAGAGGCGGGTCGAAAACATGCCAGGCTATGGCGGAGAGGCATCGGATTCATCTGAAAACGCCGGAGGGGCTCCAGACCGTAGAATGCCCTCCCGACGAATTCATCCTTGATGTGGCAGCCCAACAGGGAATTCCGCTGCCAGCGGTGTGTCGCGGTGGGGCCTGTTCCACCTGCATCGGTCGCCTGGTAGAGGGGGTTCCTCCTGACCAGTCCGAGCAGAACTATCTCAATGAAGACGATCTGTCCGAGGGTTACGTGCTGTTGTGTGTGGCCTACGCCCGCGGCGAGTGCACGCTGGAGACGCACAAGAATGCCGAGTTCTCACTGCGGCTCTGTCCCTGACTCCGGTTCTTCCTCGTCTTCTTCGTCGAATCCCAGCCCTTCCAGGACCATGTGGGTAAAGCTATCGGCCAGTTGTGGGTCGAAGTGGCTGCCCCGATCGCGCAGGATTTGCTCGCAGGCCTCCTCTTCGGTCAGGGCGCGCCGATAGGGCCGATGCTCGGTCATCGCGTCGAAGCTGTCGACAATGGCAATGACCCGGGCCATCCAGGGAATCGATTCACCCGACAGGCCATCGACGTAGCCCTGACCATTCCAGCGTTCGTGGTGATTGCGCACGGCCGGTAAGAGTCCGTGGGCAGAGGGGATGCGCTGCAACAGCGCTTCCCCGATCAAAGGGTGAAGCTCGATCAGTTTGCGCTCCTCGGCGTCGAGGGGGCCGGGTTTGTTGAGAATATCGCGCGAGATCGACAGCTTGCCGATGTCGTGAAAGGCTCCTCCGAGGCGGAGGGCTTGAGCTGCTGCCTCGGCTTCCTCTTCACTCCATAGTTGCAGTTGCATCCCCAACAAGCCAGCTTCTTTGAATCGAGCTGCTCGCTTGAGGTTGCGGCGTTCGTTCTGACCCAGCCCCAGGTGGCGTGCGAAGCGGTCGGCCATGTGCCCCACTCGGTCGGAATGTTCGAAGGCGGGCGGAGCCAGTTCGCCCAGTGCCGAGTAGAGACACGACTCGGCTTCGTCGTCACTGGTTTCGCATTCCGGATAGACCTTCTTGAGCCACGACCAGGTGGTGCCGCTGAGTTGGGCCAGGGTGCTCGACAATCCTCGACTTGGCATCGTGAGCAATTCGCTCAGCTGGCTGGAATGAAAAGCGTCCGAGGGAAGGCTTGGATGGTCCTGGGCCGGCAGCGGCGCCGAGGCCAGAGGCTTACGAGTAGGGGTGGTGCTCAGGGGCTTTTGCTGGATGAAGTCCATAGCTCAGTATCCCTCGCGAAGCGGGGCCAGACAAGCCCGCAGCCGAGCTGCCCGGGGCAAGTCCTGGATGAATCGATCAAAGGCTTGAAAATTACTTCGTTGTTAATTTGATTTTTACTTTTTTGGCATCTTTTGGTGGTGTTTGTTGGTTTTGTGGTGCAGGTTCAATCTGTTGATGGTCAATGTCCGGTCCGTTCTCCAGGTCCCACACGTATTGCCTCACCGGAGAATCTTGGGGAATAACAGGTTTCCGGCCGCGCTCCTGGGCGTCAAAGGAGAGCCCGGCGAGTTCGCAGGTTTCCCACTGCTGCTCTGGAATGACGGCGCCGTGAAATTCTCGCTACGCTGGTTCCTGATCTTCATTCCTATCGCCGCCTACCTGGAGCACACCCATGCTGCCCCGGCGCTTACCTTTTTCGCTGCCTGTCTGGCCATCATTCCGCTGGCCGGTGTCATGGGCGAAGCCACCGAGGTTCTGGCTGACCGGGCCGGAGCCGCCATCGGCGGCTTGCTCAATGCCACTTTTGGCAACGCCGCCGAGCTGATCATCGCCTATGTGGCTCTGTCCAAGGGACTTCACGATGTGGTCAAGGCCTCGCTGATCGGCTCGATCATCGGCAACATCTTGCTGGTCATGGGCCTGGCCACGCTGATGGGTGGGATGAAGCATAAGTTGCTGCGCTTCAATGTGACTGCCGCAAGCAGTGGTGCTTCCATGTTGCTACTGTCCGCGGTAGGCCTGCTGGTTCCGGCCATGTATGCCGCGATGGCCAAGAATCCCGAGTCGATCCGTTCGCTGTCGACCGAGATCGCCGTGATTCTGCTGATCTGTTATCTTGCCAGTCTGATTTTCTCGTTGCGCACCCACAAGTTTCTCTACGATGGAGGAGCCTCGGGAGGAGGCCATAGCGAGGGCGAGTCTCACGGTTCTGTCAAGAAAGCCGTCATCACGTTGCTGATCTCCACACTGGCGGTGGCCTGGATGAGCGAGGTGCTGGTCGGGGTGGTGGAAGAGGCCTCCGAGGCCATGGGTCTCACCGATGTCTTTGTAGGCATCATCGTCGTGGCCGTCATCGGCAACGCCGCCGAGCACAGCAGCGCCATCATGATGGCCATGAAAGACAAAATGGACGTGGCCTTCGGTATTGCCGTGGGCTCCAGTACGCAAATTGCCCTGTTTGTGGCGCCAGTGCTCATGCTGCTCAGTTTGACGATGGAAAAGCCGATGGATCTGGTGTTCAGCCCCCCCGAGGTGCTGGCCGTGTTCATTTCGGTGTTAGTGGTGGGCCAAACTTCCCAGGATGGCGAGTGTCACTGGCTCGAGGGCGTGCAGCTCCTGTCGGTGTACCTCATCCTGGCCTTCGTCTTCTTTCACATCCGCTGACCGGGGCGCGACTTTGGGTTAGAAATTCTGAGAGTATTCGAGAAAGAGTGGTGCCGTGGGGTTCGGGTTAGCTGCCTGCTCGTGACGGCGCAGCTCGCTGGGCGCCAAACGGTCCACTCGGATCTCCTGAATCGGGATGCCTTTGCTCAGCGCCCGATTCAGTTCCAGCACGCAGCCCTGGCTCAGATGCCAGTCGGGCACCAGTACAATGCGCGAGGCCAGGTGCTGCACCACCGCGTCCCAGTGGGCCGAATATTGAGCCTGGCTCCATTCGGGAATGGTGATCTCGGCCGGGTCCATGACCACTTCGTGGCCGGGTTCCTGACGCAGCGCTTCGGCCACGTGGAACACCCGGTCGGTATTGGACTGAATCACTCGGGAAACAAACTCTTGTTTGCTTTGTGAGTCGAGTTGACCCTTGTCCAGCACGCCTTTCTGGCTCAGGAAGTCGTATTTCTTACGCCCACCGGTAATGGGCGTGCTGACATAGGTCATCGGTCTGCCGCCGAGGATTTTCTGGGTCTCCTGGACGTAGAGCCGGGTGAATTCGGGCTGGCTGATGCGGCCAGCCTGTCGCGCGCCGTCGTTATCGCTGTCATCACGGCCGTAGAGGGTGCGTTCAACCACCGAACGCACGTAGGCCTCAGGGTCGTCGAATGTTTCTTGAGAGGTGAAGCTGGCCGTGGCCACATCCTTCAAGTAGCTCTCGTCGATGGCCCCCTCGAGCAAGTCGGCCAGATTGACGGTCTCAAAGCCGCGAGCCTTCAATTCGGCGGTGCTTTCCTGCAGGCGGTGGCGGATGCTGGTTCGATCCAGGTCGTGGATGCCCACCTTCAGGGTAGCGATCCCCAGCGACTGTGCGTGTCGGGCGTCGGCAACCGCTTCCGGGCTGCTTTCCCAGCCCGGCACGAGCACCATTCTCATGGAGTCGGCCAGTGCGCTGCGAACCTCTTTCCAGTGTTCACGGTAGTCGTCAGGTTGCCAGCCTTTCACCTGCAGGGTAGAGGCATTGAGAACCACCCCATACTCGGGACTGGTGCGCAGGCTGCCCGCGATGTCCGACATCTGCTCGGGGCAACGGTCACGGGGGCCGCTGAGCAGCGTTACGGGGGCCCGTCCGGTCTGCTTTTGCACGGTTTCAATGAAGCGTCGGGTGAATTCAGGGCGGCTGACCTGCACCTTTTTTGGGCGAATTCGGGCCGCGGGAGCAGCATTGGAGGCACCGCCCAGTGTTTGCAGGGTGATGCGGTCCACCGCCTTCAGGGCCGCTCGGACTGCCTTGGGAACGGCCTGGAAACCCGGAAGAAACTGTTGTTGGGGGATGGCAGACGGAATCTTCATGGCCAGAAGATGCCACAACTCTCTCAAAAACCCCTGAAAGGAGAGCCTTAAGGTGGTAAGAAGCTGAGGTGCAGATGTTCAATTCTGGCTATCAGCTCAAGGTGGTCGAGGGCCCCGGTTTTGGTCGGGTCATTTCGCTGCAAGTGGCTGAGGTGGGGCTGGGGCGGGCCCTGGGGCCCGACGAACCCTCAACGCCAACTCTGGCGGTGTTCCCCGAGGCCACCGTGTCTCGCCAACATGCCAAGCTGGTGTGGGACGACCGCAGCAAGCATTATCGCATTGTGCATCTCTCCAAAACCAACCTGACGCGCGTCAATGACCAGGTCGTCACGCGCGAACAGGTGTTGACTTTTGGCGACCGGATTTCCATGGGTCGTCTGGTATTGGAAGTGCAGAAGTCGGCCCGAGCCGATCATCTGCGTGGAGGGCTGGATAGCGACCAGCTTCGGCTGCCCCTGGAACTGGCCCAGAAAACGGCGCCCTCGCGGATTTCTGCCGAGGTTCAGGTGCCCCTGCTCATAGACCGTATGCCGGCCGAACTGGAAGGACGTCGCCTGGGCATGTATACCCTGGGGCGCGAGTTGGGCCGCGGCTCGGTGGGGCGGGTGTATCTGGCTCGCCACGTCAGCCACGGCTTCGATTGTGCCGTCAAGATTCTGGCCCCCGAGGTGGCCAAGAACGAAAGCCTGCTGAAGCGTTTTCAGATGGAGGCGCGGGTCGCCTCCAGCCTGCGCCACCAGAACATCATTCAGGTCATCGATATTTGTTGCAGCGACGGACTGGTGTATCTGGTGATGGAGCTGCACGGCCCGCGCAGCCTGCAAGACATCATCGACCATCGCCGAGGACCATTTCCGGTGGGCTACATCGTGAACGTGCTCGAGCAGTTGCTCAGCGCGCTCGACCACGCGCATGCCCACGGTGTGGTCCATCGCGATGTGAAGCCGGGCAACATTCTGGTGGACGAGAAGAAGCAGTCGATCGCGCTTACCGATTTTTCCGTGGCCAAGGTCAAAGACGGGATTCGCATCACCAGTCTGGGCACCGTGCTGGGCACCGTGGAATATATGGCCCCCGAGCTCTTCGAAGGACACTCGGCCGATCCCCGCGTGGACATCTATGCGGTGGGGGTCATCCTCTATGAGATGTTGACCGGCGTGCCGCCCTTTCGCGGCAAGACCACGGCCGAGATTATCCGGGCTCAACTGCTGACCTTGCCCGCCAATCCCCAAAGCCTGAATCCCGAGGTGCCCGATTGGCTGGCCCAGATCAACTTTATCGCCCTGCAGAAAAACCCCGAGCATCGCTATCCCAGTGCTCAGGCCATGCGCCAGAACCTGCTGCAGTTCACATGATCTGTTTCTCCCCTGGTCGCCAGCGGTTTTGCTTGCTACACTTGAGAGTAGGAGGCTGACATGCGTTTTCGTCGTCGCGGGGTCTTTTTCATCAGCGTGCTGTTCATCGTAGTGATGGTTTCCATGTTCGTCGGGGCAGCCTTTGAACTCGGGGTCTTCGGGCTGAAGCGGGCCGCCTCACAGGCCGACGTCGCGGCGGCCCAGCGGGCCGCCCGCAGCGGCATCGAATACGCCCTGGCCCGGCTCAAGGTCAACCCCAGTTGGAAGGCAGATAGCGTAAAAACGGCGGTGGTGGACACCCCCGAGCTACTGATTGTAGAAGAGCGCGGCAACGTGATCGGCGTGCTGCGCGACCAGCAGCAGTTTTCCCAGTTTCGGCTCCGCTTTAACTATTATGACGGCAGTGCCGGAGGAGACCAGATGGAGAACCCGGGTGCGTCGATGACCTTCGCCGACCGCTGGGTCAGCCTCAACAACGTGGCCTCTCTGGCTCAGGCAGGAGTGCCTGAAACCAGCGGCAGCTCAGCCAGCGTTCCCGGCGGTGGGCCCGACTACTCTAACGTGCCCTCACGGGCGGTGTTCCTCTCGGTGGAGGGTCGAGCTGGCGAGTTCCTGGCCCAGGCCGATTTCACCAACCCCAATCCCAGCCCGCTCTTTGGCGGGGTCAGCTCGGTGAATATTCAGTGCGTCTACAAAGTGTCGGCCAGTCCGCCCAGCCCGGCCGTGGCCGCCACCGGGGGCAATTTTCTGGCCCAGGTGGCTTCCACCAGCGACAAGGACAATGTGACGCTCGACTCGGCCTCGGCCCAACACGGCACCATTCGTTCGCGCGAAGACCTTACGATTTCAGGGGGGTTGCCCGCCGAGGACAATCTGGTGGGCTCGGCAGGAGAGTATCGGGCCTTGGGAACTGCATCGGTGGATCCGGCGCCTACCATTCAGAGTGGCACCGAGCTGGCTTCCGACTCGCTGTATTCGATTACCTGGGGCGAGGTTCGCCAGGCCGCTCCGGCTGCCGGTAACCAGCTGCCGGCCGGCGTCTATTCCGTTTGGGACAACGGCACGCTGCACTACTACGATATGTCGATGGCTGATTATAAGGCCCTGATGGCCAGCGATCCGAATGCGCCCGGAGTGGTCAATCCCACTCTACCGAGTACCATGAACTTCACCTCCTCGGGAAGTGGTGCCGGCGTGAAGGCCAAGTTGACGATCACCGGAGATACAGCGGTGGTGGGCACCGGCAACACCAACGAACTGGCCATCGTGCCCAAGAAAGGTGTGGATGGCGGGCCGGGTGCCAGTGTGGATGGGGGGGGCATTGACGACGTTGGCATTACCTCAGCACTTTCCGGCTTCGCGATAGATCTTCTGAACTACACGATCCCCAACAATGGCAGCGGGGAGGGGCTCGGTCCGCTGTTTCAACAGGTTGCCATGCTCAACGGTGCAGGGGCTGCTCCGACGAGTTGGAACCTGCCGACGGGTGGCGGAGTCATCAACGGCATGGGCGGCTCCACCGTTTCCCTGGGAAATATGACCCCGCCTGCTCTGGCATTTCTCGCAATCGAAGTCGCTGAGTTTATCAACAATAATCCGAGTCACTCGGCGGTCCTGGAGGCAGCTTCCTTCCTGGGCACTAGTTGGAGCGGCGGAAATGTCCTCGGCGAGATTCCCGCGGTGGTCGACGCCGCCAAGCCCGACCGAATCGAGGTGGTCTTTGATCCCACCGGCAGTTCTGCGGTGCTCTCGGCCCCGAGCAATGTGTTGCTCGGCACCAAACTCAAAGGTGACGGAGCCTCGATCACGGCCGAGGGAAATTTGAACTTGATCGGTCTTGGGGTTGACCTCTCCGCCAGCCTTAACCCCTCGGAGGGGGTCAATCTCTATACCAAGAAAGATCTGGTGTTGTCGACCTACAACTCGGCCGATGGCAAATACAAAAACGTCAAGCTCAAGGGGTTGGTCTATGCCTGGGGCGATATCAAGGGACACCTGGGCGACACCAGCATTTCCCAGGCCAACTGGGGCAAGTTCGAACTGAATGGGGCCATGGTGGCCTATGGCAAGGACCCGGCCGATACGGCCGCAACCGTCACCAAAGGCAATATTTCGCTGGTGGCCAAGAGTGCCAAATTGAAGTACGATGACGCTTACCTGACCTCGGTCACCTCGGCTCTACCGCCCAACCCCAGCTATGCTTGCGTTCGATGGTCTCAGCGGTGAGGTTTCGCCGAGGGTTTTCGGTTGCCGAAATTTTATTGGCGCTGGCGCTGATCTCGGTGGCCATTTTGACCCTGTTGGGTCTGTCGCTGCGTTCTCTGCAGATGGATCGGAAGAGTGGCGACCTTGTGGCCGGTCAGTTGGTGGCCGAGCAGATTTTGGAACGCCTCTGCTACGAGGCCGAGCGCAATTCCACCGGTCCGATCTGGAATGTCAGCGTTCCCAGTCCTTACAGCGTCGATCTCGTGTCGGCCGGGGGGAGTGATTTTCGCATCACCACCTATGTCACCGATGTGATCGACGCCGCTTCAAGCTTTACCGCAGGGCGCAGGCTCCGACAGCTTCGCTCGGTTGTAGAGTGGTCGGATGCACCCCAGGGAAAGGCTGGAAAAGGTCGTCTGAGAATCTCGGCGACCCGCCTGATCCATGAGCCCTGATTCACGTCGACGGCGTGCCTTTACTTTGCTCGAGGCCCTGGTGGCTTGCGTCATTGGCGTGGTCATCACAGTGGTCACGGCCACGGCTTTGGTGAGCGCCAGTCGTGTGCTTACCAAGTCGTCGGGGCGCGACGCGGCTACTCGCGAACTGCATCGCGCCCGTGCGGCCCTGACCCGTGACCTGAGCCAGGTCAGGTTACATCCCGATGCCTTCCGCTCGCAGCCGGCTCCCGCCAGCCTGGGCGGTGGTGCCGATGGCGACTACCTCAATTTTCTCAGCGCCGTGAACACCACCACCGGCGGCCAGCAGCCTCTGGAGGACGGCTCGGGCAACCCCTATCTCTACCTGAACGTCTTCTACTATCCTACGGTGCCGGCCAATCACAATGCCCTCTTTGGTCAGTCGTGTACGGGTGGAAACAACGCTGGCTACGACGACCAGTGCGCGCACAAGATTTTGCTGCGCTGTGTCGAGGACCAGAATCCGGCCTACGATCCCACCGACCGAGACACTCAGGATATCTTGCATCCCGGGCTGACGGGGCTGATGACCCGCCCGACCGATTTTCCCAAGACGCCAACCCGCACCACCGTCGGCATCAACCTCCTGACTTTCCGGGTCCAGACCCTGCCGGGTGAGTTGCGCCTGACGCTCAAAGCGGTCTCGCTGGCCGAAGCCCGACGCAATCTGGCCCTGGGTTCAACCTCTCTCGACACTTCAAGATTCACGCTTGAGCAAGTGTTTTCAGTATTCCCCAGGAATTAGGGCCTTTGCTAGGCCTCTTTCCAGGCCAGCGGGTCCAGATGGTAAAAGGTCTTCAGTTCTTCGTAGAGCTCGGGGTGCTTTTTGTGCAGCTGGCGCGGCTTCTCAAAGAACGCCTCGGTGGCCACGGCGAAGAATTCCGCCGGGTTGGTGGCCCCGTAGCTTTGCAGAACATCTTTTCTTCCCTTGCGGGTGAGCTGAACGAGCCGTTGATACTCTTTGTCCATCAGCTGTCCCCACAGCGCGTAGCGACTCTCCTGTTCGAGCAGAGGAACACCGTCGCCCACGCCGTCCTCCTGATCGAGTTGATGGGCGAATTCGTGCAGCACGAGGTTCAGGCCATCTTTCGGATCGTGGGCGGTGCGGGTCACATCGCTCCAGGATAGGACCACCGTACCATTCGACCACGATTCGCCCAGCCGCACCTCGTGGGTCTCGGGGTTGCTGATGTAAGCCTTGGGATACACCAGCACGGCTGATAGCCCGTGGTAGTGGCGGGTAGGACGATTGAGCAACAGCATGCAGGCCTGGCCGGCGATGGTCACGCGAATCTCGTCGGTGATCGTCAGCCCCCCGCAACCCTCGAAGTCCTTTTCGTCCAGAAAGATCTGCACGTGTCCGTGCAACTCCTGGCGAAGCGACTCGGGCAGGCGGCGATAGAGCGGCAGGTTCTCTCGCAAAATGGCCTCCCAGGCAGGGGGCAGGGGCTGCTGCCGCAACTTGCGTCGTCGCCGGGAGCGGGAATGGCTTCGAGCCCACCAGGCCCCGGCCAGACCCACCGCAATCCCCAGCAGAAGGCCACCGGACTCGAGCATCGTCAGGGAGAGGGTTTGGCTACCACGTCGAGCTTGATGACCACCTCTTTGCGAATCAGGTTGTCGGCCTTGCCCGGGTACTTCATGCCGAAGTCGAAGCGGTTGATGGAAAACTCTGAGGTCACTTTCACCTCGCTGGGGCTGGCCTGAATCTGGGCGGGAAAGCGAATCTCCCGGGTGGTTCCGTGCATGCTGAGATCGCCCACCACCTCGAACCCGGCCGACGATTTCTCGATGGCTTTCGAGACAAAGGTAGCCTGGGGAAATTGCTTTGCGTCGAAGAAGTCGGGGCTGAGCAGATGTTCGGTCAGGTCGTTGTCATCGGTGAACATCGAAGAAACTTTGATGTCCACCTGAACCTTCGAGCGGGTAGGGTCGTTGTCGACCAGTTCGATGGTCCCGCTCACTTCTTTGAAGCCACCCTCGTGGCTGCCGGTTACCTTCGAGCCTACGAAGCCGACCTTGGAGTTGCTCGGGTCGAGGGCCAGTCGCACCGAGCTGGCGGCGGGGGCCGGAGAGGCCGGAGTAGAGGTGACGGATACGGGGCCCGGGGAAGCACTGCCCACCTGAGCACTGGGAACCTTGTCGGCCGGATTGGCGGCGCAGCCGCTCAACAACAGCATCGCTACGAACCAGTGTTTCATCGCATTACCTCCACTTTGGCCTGTGCCTTCGTATCCCGCCAGGAGGACCCTTCTCGGCGGCAAAGCGACCGGAGTGGCCCGAGTGTTGATCCTGGAAGATGATGAGCTGCTCCGGCAGACTCTGGAAACGGTCCTGAGCAGCTTTCATCAGGTGTCTCTGGCGGCCTCGGCCGAGTCGGCCCTGGAGCAGGCTCAGCGCGAGAACTTCGACTTGCTGCTCACCGACGTTCGTATCGGTGGCGCCATGGATGGGGTAGAGGCTCTGGAGGCTTTGCGCAAGATTCGACCCCAGATGCGTTCGATCATTATGACCGGCTTTTCCGACCAGGAAGTGCCTCTGCGAGCGGCCCGATTGCAGGCCGACGACTATCTGCTGAAGCCGTTTCGCATGCCGGCTTTGCTCGACGCCGTGCAGCGAGCGCTGGATGCTTCTCGAGTCAGTCCACCGCTGTGGCGTCAGCTGGGCCGGGTGGCCAGCCAGGCCGTGCGCTGGCTTTTCGACAGTGACCGGCAGTTGCTTCAGGAGCAACGCCAACGGGGCATGAAAGAGTTTTTCCTGCTGGTCCGTGCTCGGCGACTGAGTCGCTTCGAGGCTCAGGCCCTTTTCGCCCGGTGGGAGCAGCTTGAACTGGATTTCCTCGAGCACGATCAGCCCACTCAATGGCCTCGATTGATCGGGGGCTACAAGGCCTGGTCTCGGTCGCTTCAGACACCCGATCAGGTCATTGCGGGTGCGGCTGGCTTCAGCGATTCGGAGTTCGAACGGCTCTACAACCGAGTTCTCTCGGGGTTTATCGAGGTTGGTCAGCTGCTTCGAGCCGTCGAGCTGTTGCACGTTCCCCAGGCAAGGCGACGCGATGTCGAGTCGTATTGCACCTTTCATTGGCTGTGGGGGCAGAGCACCGACCAGGGAGACCCCTTCGTGGGTCAGATCTTTCAGGGCTATCGACTGGTTCGCTTGCGCTCCGACCCCCACAGCCTCACCCGTCTGTACGACGCCGAGGCCAGCCAGTTGCCCGACGTCGGCGACCGGGTGCTGTCGCTGCTGGCGACCCCTGAAACCGAGCCCCTGCTGGCTGCCGAGCTGGCCGGGCAGAGGGTTCGCCTGTTGGCCACCCAACAGGGACACCACTTCTTGCTGTATCCCAGCTACGCCATGTCACTCCGCTCGCGACTGCCACGCGAAGGACTGCCGGCCGATCAGGCCTGGCAGCTGCTGCGGCCGCTCTTTCTTCAGGTGGCGGGCTGGCATCGCCAGCAGCGATGCTCGGGGTGCTTTGGCCTGCAGGACGTCGATTGGCCACCCGCCCAAAGCTGTAGCCTGAGCCGATTTCCAGCAGGCATCGATTGTGCTGCTGCCGAGTTGGAGCAGAATGGGGCTCCCGAACTGTTGCGCGGAGCTGCCGCCACGCCGCTCTCGGATCAGGCCGTGCTCGGCAGGTTGCTCTTTGAGGTGTGCTGGGGGGCTCGCCTGCCCGACAGTCGGCTGCGCCTGGCGGTGCGTTGGGTGGGTGAAGAAGAGGCCGACAGGGCCTTATTACCCTTCTGGAAAGAGCTGGGCTGGCTGGCCTCATTGGTGCACCGGCTCTGCCAGAGTGAGCCCGAAAAACGCTTTGCCGACCTGGGCGAGGCCGTTAAGGAAGGCGATCGTCTGCAGGCTCAGGCTTCTTCGTCGGGCTCTTCCTCGTCGACAAATGCCAGCGCCTCCGGATAATCCCGGTCGCAGCGCACCAGCGCCCAGTGGTCGGCGCGCCGCACAAACGTCCAGAACTCTTTGGCGAGCTCGATGGGAATATCCTCGGGCGATTCAAACAGCTGTCCCGAGCCTTCCCGGTAGTAGCCCTTGGGGCCTCGAAGATACTCGCGGCGTCGAGTCTCGATTTCCACCGTCACGAAGTCCTTTTCGTAGCCGGCCCGGTTCTGCAGGTTCACCGGCTGCACGTCGACGATTTCCAAAGGATCAAGGTGCCACACCAGGCCTTCCTGGGCTCTGCGTTCCCACTCTTTCTTCCACTCTTGAATCGGGCCTGGAGTGACCTGGGCCTCGAGGTCGGCCCACTGGCCCTGTAGACGTAGTTTTTGAAGGTTGCGATACGCCTGACGCAGGTCGAACCGCAAGTGGCTCAGTTCCCAGTGATTCTCGCTTTGGGCCAGGCGCTTCAAGGCCTCGCGGGTTCGCTCGTGGCGGTTAATGCGGCGCCTCACGGTGGTCTCTTCGGGCTTGCGATCAAAGGCCAGATACAGTCCGAAGGGCACCGTGATCACGGCGATGGTCAACAATAGCGGCTCGAGCATACCTCTATTGTAACCGACGAATCACGGCAAGGTCACGCTGAACCTGGAAACTGGGGATTGTGTAACAGTTTGTCTACCCATCGGCTTGCCCCTGGGCTGTAGCCTCCTTGTTACAAAGCACCCGGAGGCGCAGATGAACGTTAGCGTAGCAACTTACAACGTGAAGAACCTCTTCATGAAGGAAGACATCGAAGCGGGTAGCCGAACCCGACCCAAGTCGGAACGTTCTCTGGCCGCATTGGCCGAGAGCATCGATCGACTCGACGCCGACGTCGTCAGTCTGCAGGAGTTGTCCAGCAAAGAGACGTTGGAAAATCACCTGCTCAGCCGCCGCGGACTGGCCGAGCGATACCCCCACATCGCCTATGTGCGCGGCAATGACCCGCGGGGTATCCAGGTCGGGATTATCTCCAAGTTCCCCTTCACCCAGGTGGTTACCCACAAGGATACTCCTGTGAAGTGGACCGACGGCTCGGGACAGGGCAAGTTCAGCCGCGATTTCCTGCGGGTGGACGTCAACCTGGACAAGGACCCCGAAGCCGAGCTGACGGTGTACAACACACACTCCAAGTCGCGTCGCGCGGCCGAGCCCGGCCAAACCCCTTCGGAGGTTCGACGGATTTCTGAAGCCACCGCCATGCGCGACATCGCCGAGAAGGAGATGAAGCCCTTCCCCAACCGACTTTTCGTGCTGACGGGCGACTTCAACGACAATACCGACGACAAGTCGCTGCAGGCGATCCTCAACCCCAAGGGCAAAGAGCGCTGGCTGGACAGCATCGACCATCTCCCCGAGGACGAGCGCAACACCTGGCCGGCCAACCCTAATGCAGGCGGCAAGTTCGGTCCCGAGCAGTTCGACCATATCATCTATCCCGAGCGTTTCGATGACCAGTTGATCAGCTCGCAGCCCGTGCGCTACGAGAAGTCCATCGACAGTGACACCAACTGGGTGTCCTCGGCGGCGTCTGACCACCTGCCGATTATCGCGAAGTTCGAGATTCGCGACTGAGCAACTTGCGGGGAATATCCATCGCAATTTCCAGCAGCGGCCGCCCGGAGTTCTTACAACGGGCGGTCGTTTGCGCTTTGGGCCAGCGGGGAGTCGAATTCGAGGTGGTGGTTGTGGAACAGGGTGGAGTCCCCACCCCCCTACCCCCCGAGGTGCGCTATTACTGGCTGCCCGAAGCCCACGTCGGGCGTGCTCGCAACCTGAGCTGGCAGGTGTCTCGCGGTGAGCTATTGTTGTTCCTCGATGACGACGTCGAGTGCCGTCCCGACCTGGCCCGGGGTCACTGGGGGCAGTATTTACAGGACCCTTCTCGAGGGGCTCTGGCCGGCTTGATGATACCCCAGAGTTGGGGCCGACGTGAGGACGCGCTGAGTTTCTGGCAGCGTCAGTTTCCCCAGGGGAACTATCACTGGATGCCCACCGGCAACCTGAGTGTCCCTCGAAGGGTCATGGAGGAGCTCGGGGGCTTTGACCCCCATTTGAGTCATGCCTGTGAGGATAGTGAGCTGACGTTGCGAATTCGGCTGCGGGGATACCGACTGGAACTGGACCCCGACCCTGCTCTGGCGGTTTTGCATCACGAGGCCCAACGCGGTGGCTGTGGCTTCCGCGGCGGCCAGCAGGTTCAGCATCGGCGCAAGGTTCTGTGGTGCAAGCTCTATGCTTACCTGAAAAATCGCGAGGCCTTTGCGCTTTCCCGTTACCTCCAGTCGACGGCTCGCGAGTGGCGCCGCTTTATGCGGGGTGTCCCGCTCTGGAAACGGCCGCAGCAGTGGCTGCGATTTTTGCTCATCTACTGGAGCGCTCTTCGGGCCGCCCGGGCGGTTCGCAAGAACTATCGCCCCGAAGGTCGAGTGTGCGGACCGGCCTACGCGTACGGGCCACCCTATCAATGATCTCGCAGGCGCGCTTCAGCCCTTGTTCTTGTTCGATCTGTTGAGCCGCCTGACGGGCCCGACAGCTGAAGCCGGGATTCTCGAGTAGTTGCAGCAGAGCCTCTCGCAGCCTGATTTCCAGCCGCTCGTCTTCGGGGTCGAGTCGCAGCCCAACCCCACTCCACTCGATGCGCAGCGCCACCCCCGGCTGATCGTGGGCCAGGGGCAGAGCCAACAGAGGAACTCCGGCCGCCAGGCCTTCCAGAGTGGAGTTCAGGCCGGCGTGTGTCACGGCCACAGAAGCTCTCTGCAGCAGCTGCAGTTGGGGGGCTGTCGGAACCACCAGCACCTGACGAGGGGGCGGTGGGAGCAAGGTCTCGTCGACGGGATGGCCACCCAGCGAGCAGACAACCTGCACGGGAAGCTGTCGGGCAGCCTGCCAGAGGGCAGAGTAGACTCGAGCCGGGGCCCGTTGGGCCGTACCAAAGCTGACATACACGAGTTTCTGTCCAGTGAGGAGATGCCAGGGGAAGTCGTCGCCGCCCTCGGGACGTTGCAACCCAAAGGGCCCGGTGAAGTGAAAACAGTCGGGCAGATGCTGGCGAGGAAACTCGAGAAACGCCGGTTGTTGCGACACCTGGGCCAGCTCGGACCAGATGGTTTCGTAGCGGAAGGGTTGCAGTCTCCAGCCCTGGCGATAGTGGTCGAGTTGTTCCAGATAGGGAGCGACCAGCCGTGAGAGCGACTCTTGCTCGAGCCTTCGTCGCTTTGGACTGGCTCGTTGCGAACGAGCGTTGAAGCCCGGAACGCCGGGCTCGGGGTTACGCAACAGGGTGAGGACGGCCGTCGCAAAGGGCTGATCCAGAAAGCGGGCCAGGCTGGCTGCCGCGTAGTCCAGCTGGTCGATGATCCACAGGTCCCAGGGCCAGCGAGTCCAGGTGGAAGACGGTTCCTCCATCAGCGTTCTGGCCAGCAGCATGTTGATGGCCACGGCCTGGCTCACGGCCGCTTCGCCGCTGAGCGTGGCCAGCCGGTTTTGAAGTTGTCCAAGCCCCCTTGAATCCAGTCCCTCCTGGCCGTAGACCAGAACCGGTAGACGGCGTTGTTCAAACCAGTCGACGCTCTCGGGCAGGCAGGCGAAACGAACTGCGTGCCCGCGCTCCTGCAGCGCCTGCGCCAGGCCAGCCATGGGATGCAAATGCCCTTGCCAGGGGAGGGAGAAGAGGAGCAAGCGGGCCAAGCGAATCAGGCGTTCAGGGGGTGAAGATAGTTGCGAGGCCCATAACCCTGGTCTTCGACTTCGATGCGCAGCTGCTGGCCCTGGCGTTGACAGCGGGCCCAGCTGCGTAGAGAGTGAGGCAGCGCCGAGCCCGGGTAGACTTTCACGCGTCCCTGGTTTTCCCAGGCCAGCACGAAATCGGGGCTCTCGCCTCGGGTGTGAAACAGCTGCGTGGCCAGAGTGGCAGCCACTTCGCGCCAGCTTTCGTAGGGATCGACTCGAGGGTCCCAGAGATAGCCGTGAATCGAAGGGTCGGCGAGGTAGCGGGGGCCATAGAGTTCGAGCAGTTCCTCGATGCTAAGCCGGGCCCGGTTGAGCAACAAGCGGGACGCTTCGGGGCTGATGCGGGTTTGCAGCGGCGCCTTGCGCAGCAAAGCGGCACAAAGCAGGTCAAAATTGAGCAAAGCGGGGTCGAAGGTCATCCGGGTGCCGTCGCGCTCGCGGACAACCATCGATGGATACTGGTCAGGGCTCAGTTCTACCTGGGCCAGCTGCGACCAGGAAATGCGGGCCAGGCGACTGTTCCAACAGCGCAGTTCGACGGCTTCTTCGTCGAAAGCGATCACCAGCAACTGGCTGTGCAGGCTGAAGGCCGTCCAAAAGGCGAGCGCCAGAGAACTGAGGGCAAACATTTTGAAGTGGTCCAGAGTGGCCACCATGACGACTGCCGATGCCGCCGTAAGGGACCAGGCCACCCAGGAACGCTCGCGAGGAAAGCGCAGCTCGGCCCGGCCGGGGGGCGCGCCTTTCTGGGCCGGGAGTTGCAGCATTGCGCGGCGAGTCCTGAGGATGATGAAGATTTGGAACAACAAGAACAACACCGCTGCCAGCATATAGAGCTTGTGCATCAGAGGAACTTTTCGACGTCGACGAAGTTCAAGCCTGGGTGTCCGGGCAACTGGACCAGCTGAGGGAGGTTGCATGACAATGTGGAAGAGTTTGGGCGTCGTAAGCTGCTTTTTGCTGGCCCTTGCTGGAGACTCGGGGGCGGCGCCCGAGCGTCACAGGGCCACTCTGGGTGGAGGTTGCTTCTGGTGTCTCGAGGCCGTCTTTGAGGACCTCAAGGGTGTGGCCTCGGTGACCAGCGGTTACGCTGGCGGAAAATCCGAATCGCCCAGCTACGAGGCCGTGTGTTCCGGCTCGACCGGCCACGCCGAAGTGGTCCAGATCGAGTTCGACCCCAAGGTCATCAGCTACCAGCAGCTGATGGAGATCTTCTTCGCCCTGCACGACCCGACCACGCTCAATCGCCAGGGCAACGACGTGGGGACCCAGTATCGTTCCATTGTGCTGTATGAAAGCGAGGCCCAGAAAAGCGCGGCCGAAGCGGGCAAAAAGAAGGCACAGGCCAGCTATAGTTCACCCATCGTGACCGAAATTGTTCCGCTGACCCGCTTCTATCCGGCCGAGAGTTATCACCAGGGCTACTACAAGCAAAATCCCAAGAAGCCCTATTGTGGATTTGTGGTGGCGCCCAAAGTGGCGAAAATGCGGAAGACCTTCGGCCACCTGCTCAAGTAGCCGTCAGTGACCTCGGCCGATGAAGGCCATGATCACCTCGACTGCGATCAGGACGACCACCACCAGTTCGAGGTTGTGGGCCAGACGGTTGTTGGCCATGTCTACGAGAACCTCAACGCTCTCGTGAATGATTTGAAGTTTGTGTTCCAGCGTCCGGTATCGGCTCGTCAGTTCGAAGTTGGCCCGATGCTCGTGGTAGATCTGGTCGAGCGTCGGGTCTTCCCAGACGATGTCGGGCGCGTCGAGCAAAGAGAGATTGCTGACGATCTGACGCCGCGTGTTCAGGCCTACCCCTAAGAAGGCAACCATGTCCTGGGTTTTGCCGCGCCAGCTGCCCCCACCGACGATGGCATCGGTGTAGGCTGCGGCGCGGTCGAGCAACTGCTCGACCAGTCGTTCAAAGTGCTCCAGCGTGGTCGACTGGGCCAGCACCAGACTCACCAACCGCAGCTTTTGCAGGGTGACCTCCTGCAGCGTGATCCGTTCGAACATCACGCGGTCTTTCTCGTCGGGATCGATTTGCAGCAGAAAGTCGTCGACCAGCGGGTCGCACTGTCCGTCGACAAAGGCGGCGACCTCCTGAATAAAGACGGCGCGTTTGGGTTGATCGACGCCCACAAAGACCACCGAACCAAAGCTGAACAGATAGACCCAACCTTCGCCAAGGCGCAAACACAGGTCGGATTTGGCCTTGTCGACAATCCGATCGACGAACGAGCGAGCCGCATCTTCGAGCCGAATTCTTCGGCCCAGATGGTGTGACTCGATTTCCAGCGTGCTGGCGCTGAGCTCCAGAGACATGCCAGCCAGTATAGCACAGCCGCGATCCTTTGCCGCAAGTCGCCGCCTGGATACAATCCAGCAAAGTGAAGTTCAAGAGCGTTCTCTAAGCTGGGGGCATGAGTACGATTTGCAAAGCCCCACCCCAGTTCGGTTGGATTCGAGGAGAGTTTGGCGCGGCCCGCGTCAGTCTCGATTTTGACCGGCGTCAGCATACCGTTGTCGGCGAGTCCCACGGCGACGAAGTGCGCCTGAGCACCGACCACGAGAGCGGCCAGATTCGCGGTCAGGCTCTGGGTGCAGCGGTGGAACTCAGCCAGGATTGGTCGCCTCGCAGGGTTTCCCTAAGCGGCTGGGCCCAGTCGGCCCGCTATCAGATCACCATCGATGAAGACCAGCGCAGCGCCCAGGGCCAGGCCGGAGCCGAGAACATCGATCTGACTTTCCATCGAGAGCAGGGCTGGATTCGCGGTAGCCTGGGCGAGGCCAGCGTCGACCTGCGTCTCAGCCGAGAGGGTCAGCTCAGCGGTCAGCTGGGAGAGTCGCGGGTTCGGGCCGAAATGATCAACCTCGATCTGGGAGATTTTCTCAAGCATCTCTACCTGGTGCATCGCCAGGATCAGGCTTGACGGTCGGCTCTCTCGACCCCAGCCACGCCCCGCAGATCTGGGAACTGGCGCGGCAGGTGTATCCTCGGTCGTTTGAACTGGCTGTGGAAGATCTGGTAGCCATTCTGGAGGCCCCCGATCACCTCTGCCAGGGGGTCTTCTCGGGTGAAGAGCTGCGCGGCTACCTGATGTGTTGGCCCGACTATTCCCAGGTGGAAGGGCGGGAAGAAGAGCCGATTCTCTTGCTCGACGACATCGTCGTTGTGGGTGACTCGCGGGGGCACTTTTTCGGGCTGCTGCGAGCATTGCGGCGACAGATTCTCGAGCGAAATCTGCAGCACCTGGCCATGGAAGGCACCCACCGCCTTGAGGCCGAGCGCCTCTTTCGTTCGCATCCGGCAGTGGTGGCCCGTCTGGGCTATGAACTGGAAACCGTTCATCACTATTTTGGAGAGCGCGAAGGCGAGCCGCTGTGCTGGGCTCGCTACCGACCGACAGCTACTTCTTGAGCAGGGCGTCGAGAGCTTCCAGGCTGGCTCGCTCGGCCCTCAGATGCAGTTCGCCAAAGGCTTTCTCATCCAGTTGCAGATTTGAGCCGCTGTCGGCCGAGGGGTCGGCCAGCTGATCTCGGGCCGATTGGGTGAGGCGTGCCAGCGCCACAGCCCGTTCCTGATAGAAACGATGGGCCGCCTGACAGTGTCGGGGTGGGCGAACCTGTCCCAGTTCCTGGTGAAGGTTCAGGGCGTAACGAAGCCAGGCGGCATCGGGTGGCTTTTCGCTTTCGAAAGCACTTTGCAGAGCCTGTGCCAGCTTTTGTTCTCGCTGTAGTGTGTCCAGAATGGAAGCGCGCCACTGGTAGTAGCTGCGCAGGTCGGGATGACGCGCCTGGGCCAATAATTGAGGAAGCTCCTGGTGCCGATCCCGTAGCCAGTCGGACTGGTGACGTAAACTGCGACTCCAGTTGCTGGCCAGGCTGCGTGCGTCGACGTTGCGAACCTCATGGCCCAGTTGTTCTTGCAGTTGCCGGGATTCGGTCACCTGTTCGTCCAACCAGCGAGACATCCAGGCTTGCTGCTGTGGAGTCGTGAGCTTGAACAGACGGGGGCGCCCGCGCTGGATCTTCTCCAGGCTGCTGGCCATTTCGGCCCTGGCCTGAGCGGTCGTGCTGCGTCCCAGCAACCATTGTTGGTAGCAAGTGCGAATGTTGCGCAACTCGTCGCTGAGTCGAAGCGCCTGAGTCTGCAGTTGAAGATTGCGTTCCAGAGCGGCCGGGTGGGGCAGCGCCACTGACGCGCGCAGGGTCAGGGCCAGCGCCAGACCCACCCCCACGAGCCTTGAAAACCTCACGCCCGACAGGCTTTACGCCACTTTTCCGCCAGGTCGCTGGGACACACGATGCCCACAAACACACCCACGGGCGTGCCCAGAGCCCGCATAGCGGTGGCCCCGGCCGAACGCCGCGCCGACTTGGCTTCGGCCACCGTAAGCCCGCTGGCGAACGGTAACAGGACCGCAACCAGGCAAGCGATGGTCAGCGATTTGGCGAAGGCCACAAGGCCCCCGCCGTATTGACGAATCTCGGGCGGAATGCGATCGAATTCGCGGGTTTGCCGGTCTAGATGCAGCCCGCCGGTAAGGATGGCCAGCCCCGCCAACAGCAGCAAGAACCAGAAGGCGATCGTTTCGCAGTTCTCCTGCGGCCAGGCCTTGATCATGCGGTGCAGAAAATCACCCAGAGGACGGAAGCCCCGAAAGGCGACGACGCCGGCCACGATCATCACAGTCCAATCGGTGAGTTCGAGGACCAGGCCTCGCTTGGTTCCGATGTAAGTTCCGAAACCGATAATCATAACAATGAGAACGTCAAGCCAGTGCACCCGTGTGGGTTCACGATGACGGTTCTGGAACCTTTCGACGGAGCACCTTGAGCAGGAAAAAAAACAGGCAGGCTTGGGGTAGCAGGTCACCGATGCGGTGGTAGAGCGTGGGTCCCAGGGGCAGCAGCGGCACCTCGGCCACGATGGAGCAGACCTTGTCGATTTCGGTCTCTTTCAATACCCGGCCATAGGCGTCCACCATTCCTGAGATGCCGGTGTTGGCCGATTGAACGACCGGTAACCCCTGTTCCAGGGCACGAAAAATCGCCATTTCGAAATGATGAACGATGGCCGGGTTGCGGCCAAACCAACCGTCGTTGGTGGAAACCACCAGTATCTGCGCACCTTGAGCCGCCCGGTCTCGGGAGAGAAATGGCACCATCGACTCAAAGCAGATCAGCAAACCCAGGCGAACCGGCGAGCCCGTCAACGTGACAACTCCGGGATGTTGTCCGGCGGCGTAGTTCATCACCGGGTCGAAAATGCGATAACGCCTCAACCAGCGCTCCAGCGGAAGATATTCGCCGCCGGGCACCAACCGTTGCTTATCGTAGCGCCCCTCATACTCGCCTTCGGGACTGACCAGGCTGAGGGTGTTCAGGGTGTGCTCGGCGGGGTCGTCGGGAACCTTTTCAATCGAGCCCACCAGCAGCCAGGCCCGGCATTGGCGCGCCAGCATGGCGATTTCGTGGGTGAGGTTGGGGTCGCGCAGAAAACCCCTGTAGGGAATGGCGGTTTCTGGCCACACCACCAGTTGAGCTCCCTGCTGGGAGGCCTCCAGGGAGAGCCGGTAGGCCCGCATCATGGCTTCGCGCGCAAATCCGGGGTCCCATTTGACATCGCGACCCATGGCCAGCTGGGCAACTCCGACCGGCATGCGCGGTGCAGAGGGTGGAACCAGGCTCAGTCGCCAATAGCCAAAGGCCAGGTTGGCCCCCAGGGCAGCCAACCCCGCCGACCACCAGAGCCTGCGCCGCGGATTGCCGCTCCAACCGGCGTAAAGGGCCAGATTCAGCAGCAGTAAAACCAGGCTTGGAGCCGACGGACCCAATAACGAGCAGGATTGGATGAAGATTGGAAAGCGGGCGAAGGCGTGCGAGAGCATGCCCCAGGTGACTCCAAAAGGGCCGAAGGTCTGGCAATATTCCAGCGACATCCAACCCAACAGGAAGAGCATTTCGAAGCCGCGAGGTTGGCGCCGACTGACGCTCGCCAGCAGAGCTCCCAGGCAGGCAGGAAGCACGGTTTTGTAGAGCGCCAGGAAAAGGAAGGCAGGGATCCCAAAGAAGGCCGCCCACGACATGATGTAGCCCTGGAACAAAAAGCCGTGCCAGGCTCCCAGCAGCGCCCCGCGTTTCCAGGTTTGCCCTCGCAGGGCCAGCAGATAAGGAACCAGAGCCAGCGCCGTCAACCAGGACATTCGCGCGTAGGGGAAGGCGAGTATCAGCAGGAGGGCCGATAGAGAACACAAACCTGTGGCTCTCGAGAGGCTCAGCGGCAAGGGAGTGGACATTGAAATTTCCTCATTGGATGTTAGGACTCTGCCTGTTGGGCGGGGCTGCACCGGCAGCGGCTCAGCTTCCACCCTTTCCGGGATCGCCCTTTTCGCGGCGCCTGCTGGCCATCACCCTGACGGTGAATCCCAACGGAGTGGTAGACAGCAGTGGTCGGGGATATTACTGCATTCTGTTCAATTCTTTCAATCGGCCCATCGAGTGCACCGACCTGGACACCTTTTCTGACTTCATCCGTTTTGATGGACTCAACTGTGCCTGGTATCATCGCCAGGCTCGAGCTCCTCGCCCCGGATTTCAGTTTTTTCAAGCCGCCAACATCAACTTCTCTGCCCGGGTGCAACCCGATTTTCGCAGCTTTGAGGTGGTGCTCGACCTGGGCGAACCCACCAATGTGCTCAACCAGTTCATCCTGCAGCCCAACTTTACGGTGCATGCTCTCACCTGTGATAATTATAAACAGGGCCTGATTGGACGGGCGCTGGATACGCTGGGTCAGGGTCCTGACCTCGCCAAGAACACCTTGCAGACCGTTCGGGTCAACAAGGCCCAGGGCTGCATCCCACCCTTTCCTCAGTTCTATCCCTCGGATCCCTTGCTCGATTGGATCGTGCACCCCGATTTGCCGGCCGATTTTCCCTATGCCAACTTCGATATCAGTCGCCTCGAGGTCAACCTGCGCTAACCGACGGCGGCGCTGCTAACGCACAAACGGATTGGCCAGGTTGGCGGGTAGCACCGGCAAGCCAGCCTCGGGCCCGATGTGCAGTGGAGGGGCGGGAAAGCCGTTGAGGCTGAGTTGAAAAAAGACTTCCTGCTGCAGCCCTCGGTAGGCTACCGAGGCCACCCAGTCGTGACTCTCAAAGTTGAGCATGATGTCCTGGTAGGTCATTTTCTGCCGTTGAAAGTCATACAGGCTCCAGTGTGACACAGAAAGACTGTCGCCCAGGCGCAGGGAAACCAGATTGTCAATGCTGCGCCAGCGACTCTGTACCGGGTCATAATTGCTGCCGCTGGAGAGCGAGAACTCGGGCGAGGGCTGGATGTCCAGGCGTGCGACCAGATCGTGAGCCTGTTTGCGCAGCAGGTCGTAGCCGGCAAATGCACCCAGTCGAAAGGCTCCCGAGTCGAACACCTCCAGGCCACCCGTCACCACGCTGTAGGGAGTGTGGAAGTCGTGCAGGAAAGGTGTGCTGCCCGTCGGGTCTTGCAAATTGAAGTCCACCCGGGCCGACACCGATTCTCCCAGGGGCTGGAACATGCTGGCACGGGCCAACCACACGCGCTGGTCCTGTCCGGTGTCGTAGGCGAATTGGCGTACTCCCCCCCCCAACAACAGGCGGCCACTGCCGAGTTGCACCATCTGGTCGGGAATGCTCAGGCGCAGATCCCAGCGGTTCGAAGTCACCCGACTGGGCGATTCGGTAATCCGTCCGAAGCTGGCCGAGGCCAGCAGGGGAACGTCGCCCAGGTAGAGCGGCCGACTGGCCAGGCGCAGTTCCGGGTTGCGGTTGAGAAAGTAGGTGCGGGGCCCCGTGTTGTTTTCCAGAGCTGCTTCAAAGTCGAACAGGTCGTGATGGTGCTGGAGCGCGGCCAGGTAGTGCGTTCGACTGGTGCGCCGATTCAGGGTCGTGGCCAAGGCGTTATCGGCTTCGGCCAGGAAACGAGTGCGCTCGTCAAGATCGGTGCGGAACAAGCCCAGGTGCACCGTATTCGTGTTGTCGCCGCTGCGAGAAAACCCGGTCTGGAGTTGCAGCAGTGTCGTGTCGGTCTGGCGGGTGATGCCGAACTGATTGGCCACCGTCAGAGGTGAGGTGAAGTTCGGCAGTTCGAAGCGATTGCGGCTGTAGAGAAAGTTGGCCGTGGTGTACTCATCGAAACGGTATTGGGCATTGGTTCGCAGGTCTATCCGACCCGATTGTCCATTGACGCCGGCCTGTTGATAGTAGTAGATCTCGCCCAACAGTCGATCGTCCCAGTTGATGCGTTGTTCCAGGCCACCCGAAATGCCCGTGCGTGTGTAGTAGTCAAGGTACAGCTTGCCCAGATTTTTGCGGTTGAAATTGTAGGGGATGGTGGTGCGGATGAAGGCACCAAAGAGGGCCGAAAAACCCACCGTGGGCAGATAGTCCTGCAATAAGGGCCGACTGGGATCCAAAGAAAACGTCAAGTTGGCCAGCGTAAGGGGTCGAAAACCTCCCAGGTCGACCGAGGTATTGAACGCTTCCAGGCGGTCACCGGGATAGATATCGATGCGTTCGGCTTCGATGCGATAGTCCCATTGGCCGGGCAACTTGTCGCAGGTGGTAACGCTGGCCTCAAGCAGTTCCATGAGTTCGGGAGTCCAGCGCATGCTCTTGGCCCAGAAGAACAGCGGCTGCTCGACCGCCTGACTGTTGGAGGTCAGGTCGTTGCCCCGCCCCACCACGCCCCGCAGGGCCGCTTCCCGAAGCTGCAGGTTGAAGTCGACCTCGTCAGCGGCTACAAAACTTTCGCCGAAGCGGAACAGGCACTCCTGGCGGGCCTGAACCTGGCCGCTCACGGTATCGTACTGCAACCAGTGGCAGTCTAGCGAAAGCCCCTGCACCTCGGCTCGAACCTTGCCGACGCAGGTAATGGTATCTCCGGAGCGTACAATCTGTTCGGCGCGCAGCAGCAACAGCTCTTTGTTGGCATCGGGGGCGGGCAGGGTGAGTTGTTGAAGCGATTCTTGGCCTGGTTCGGCCCACAGTGCAGGAGCGGCGCCCAGGCTGAGGCTGAGAATCAGCCATAGCCGGACGCTGGCGACACCGGCCACGCCTTTGCACCTCTTGAGCACAGCCTGAACTTCTGACCGGTTCAGGCGGTTCCTCCAGACGGTTGAAAAGGCTTCAACTTTCAAGGCAGGTTTCGTCGAACTACAGTCGGAAAAGCTCGGGCTGTGAGCAGCATTTTGCTGATGGGGGGCAGTTTCAACCCCATTCACTACGGACACTTGCGCATCGCTTTGGAGGGCCTGGAGTGTCTTGGGTGCGAGCGGGTGTGGCTGCTGCCCAACGGGCTTCCTCCACATCGTCTGGCTTACGAAATCAAGGCCAAGCATCGATTGGCGATGCTCGAGCAGGTGTGCGCGGCCGATGCCGCCCGATTTGAACTGTGTCGATTCGAAATCGACAGGCCTGAGATTAGCTACACCGTGGATACGGTAGCAGCCTTGCGGGAAGCCTATCCGCAGCATCGCTTCGCCTTCGTTACCGGAATAGACGCTGTCTACGACTATCGCTGGAAAGAGTTCGACCGCTTGCTCGGGCAATTGGAAAACTTTCTGGTGGCCTCTCGTCCCGGCTACGATTTTGAAGCCCTGTTGGAGCGCCTCTCGGATGTCCCCAATCGAGACCGACTGCGACCTCTGGCGGTGCCCCTACACGAAATCTCGTCATCGCTGATTCGAGAGCGGCTGCGTCAGGGACGTTCCGTTCGCTACTGGGTGCCTGATGGTGTGGAGGCCTATCTGGCCCGAGAGGCTCTTTACAGGTCTTGACAGAATCTTGGGCGGCGGGGTTTAAAGACCCATAGCCTTTTGTGCAGGGAGCGAATTGTTGGAAAGTCTGGATATCGCCCGGGCTGCGGCTCAAGTCATCGAGGATAAGCTCGGTAAGGATATCGTCATCAAGGACCTGGCAGAGTTGACGGTGGTGTGCGACTACTTTGTCATCACCAGTGCCCCAACTCGCCTGCAGACGCGCGATATCTGTCGGGCTATCGAGGAAAAGCTCGAGCAATTCGGGCTCGAACACAAGCGTATTCAGGGGTTTCGTGAGGGCTCCTGGATTTTGATGGACTATGGCACCGTGGTCGTGCACATCTTTCTTCAATCGGAGCGGGAGTTCTACGACCTCGAGGGTCTGTGGCGCAACGCTCCACGCATTCCCTGGCAGGCCGAGTCTCCGGCTCGCTGATCGGCTCTCCTCCTAGGGAGATTCGAGGAGTTGTTGCAGGCGATCGGGCCGGTCGGTGGTGATATAGTCGACTCCCCACCGGGCCAGCCTGGACAGGTCGTCGGCTTCGTTGACCGTCCAGGCATTCACCTTGAGGTCGGCCGCGTGGGCTTTGTTGAGCCAGTCGCGGGTAATCAGGCGATGGTGGGGTCCCAGGAATCGCACTCCCAGTTCGGCTTTAAGTTTCTCAGGTTCCTTGAGCTCTGAGAAGAGATAGCCGGTCGCCAGTTCGGGCCTGAGTTTGTGCAGTTGCTTCAACGACAGGGCGTCAAAGCTGATCACAATGACGTCGTCCTGGTATTCGCGCTGTTGCAGTAGCTGGATCAGTTTGGATTCCACCTCCGGGTAGCGAGCGCCGTGGGGATGCTTGATTTCGATGACGACCTGGCATTTGCCGCGGCAAAGATCAAGCACGCTCTCCAGGCGTGGAACTCCTAATAGTTCCAGTTCTAACGAGGTCATTTGGGAAACCACGCCCTCCTGATGGAAGGTGCGCTTGGTGGTCTCGTCGTGAATGACCATCAACACGCCGTCGGCACTGGGATGAATGTCCAACTCGATGGCGTCAGCCTTCAGGGCCAGGGCTTTATGGAAAGCGGCCATGGTGTTCTCGGGGGCCAGGGCAGCACCGCCGCGATGGGCCACCACCCGGGGACGAGCCTGGGCCGAGGGCAACCAGATACACAGGACGAGCGTGAGCCAGAGATACTTCATGGTGGCGATTTCCCCCTCGGGCAGGCTTCCCCTGGTTTCCCCAGACATGGAATCCACCTCAAATATATGTTGAAAAATATTCTAGTTTTGGGCAGGAGGCCATGGGGGTTGAAAGAACTTCAATCCGCATCTTGGGTGAGGATGGTGTCAGTGGGTGCGTTCACGGGGTAAAGGGTGTTCCCCTGAGATGGCGCAGAAGATCATCGAGTTGCTTTTGAATGATTCAGGGGTGTGTGGCCTTCTGGCCGGCACTCTCGAGTCTCGACTCGATTCTCCTAAGCGTCAGCAGCAGTTGCAGGCCCAGGCCGCGGCCTCGCAACTGTCAATGGATAAGCCGCGGCGACGATCAAGAAAGCTGAGCGCTCCGGTGGTAGATTTTCTGCATGCTCGCAGAGATCTGCCCATTCCCGAATTGCTTCGGGAAGTCAAGGAGCGTTTTGGCGTGACCATCTCTTCGGGTAGCGTCTACAAGGCTTGGAAACTCAAGCCTACAGACCAGCAACGGTCGGCTTGATGACCGCATTTCTCTGATCGATTCCGCGTCGGGCGAAGCGGGAGGAAACCTGGGATGTTCCCTGTGGTTACCCGGCGCTAAAGAGCGAGAAATGAAAGAGGCCGTGCACTGCACGGCCTCTTTGTCTTACTGGCTTCCCTGGATGGGAAAATTTCAGTTGTTCCACAGGCTGAGTTGCTTGGGCGACTCGAGCACGGCCAGGGTTTTGTTCGGTCCTAACGAGGGTCCGGGGGAGGGCGGCGGGTCCTTGGGCGGAGGATTGGGTCCCGGGGTGCGCGGGCCGTTGTCGTCGGGCTTGGAGGCGTTGGCCTCGGCCTGCCAGATTTTCACTCGACCGGCCGCGTGAGTCAGGGTGCGACTGGCGTGGGAAACGATATCCACCGAGTAGGCGGTGCCCATCAACTTGGCCCCCAGGGAGGCATACTGGGGGGTAAACAGCATAGCCAGTCCGCCGATCAGACCGGCCGTGTCCGAGATGACCCGGGCGACGTCCAGGCCTTTTTCGAGCAGTGTGGAGTCGGGATTTTTGAAGGTGCTCACGGCGCGCACCGTGTTCAGGGCCAGCAGGCCGGCGCGCACAATGGGAACGATGGTGGCCTCGGTGGTTACGGCCACTTCCGGGTTGACGCCCGACATAATCGGCGAAACCAGGCCCCCGGCTGTCAGGCGCATGGCCAGTGCAGGGTCGTTCTTGGCTGCCTCGGTGGCTTCGCGCATCAAGAACATGCCGGTGTTCTTCAGGGGGCGCAAAAAGTCGTTGGTCCTGAAGGGTTTGATGTTGTTGCTCATCGGTCCCGCTCCTCCTGGTAAGCAGGCCTGGCTTGCGAGACCGGGTCTCGCGCAGGTGCTTCCGCTGTAGACGATAGCAGCTGGAGGCCCGTCCATGGTGTCGAACAAATGAACATGTCGTCACGCCGCCCGGCCCTCAGTCGAGGCGGATGGGGCGAGCCCGCTTGGGGCGAAAGAGCCATGCCGTGAGCAGCAACAAGGCCGCACCCGCGGCCAGCACGGGCCAGCCGGGTCGGCCGGAACTGCTTACCGATGGGGCTCGTGGCGTACCCAGCCAAAAATTGTCTTCTTGCAGTCCTCGGGGGGTCAGAGCCGGGGAGAAAGGGGCCAGTCCGGACCCCAAATGAGCGGCGCCTGGGCAGTAGGCGATGAAGCTCTGGCCATCTGAACTGGGAGAGTAGCGAATCGGGTCGCCGCAGCTGCAGTCGAGGGGCTTTTCCAGGCGTGGGGGGTAGTGTCCAAGCCTGGTGCGCGCACGTTCGAGTTCCTGGCCAAGCGTTACCAGCGTGCGTCGACACAGGGAGGGATCGGCCTGGTTGGTGAAGGGTTTCTCCCATTCGCGGTCTGAGCTCAGAACCAGATAGTCGGGCGGGGATAGTTCGTGGTTGGCGCAGGCGCAAATCAACACCAGTCGGGGCGGGTCGTTGCCAAGACGGGTGTAGTGGGAGTAAGAATCGGAAGTGCTGAGGGGACATCGGGGCAGGGAGGCGAGGTACTTCGGCACCAGTTGCTGCAGGCTCTCGGGCATGCGGCCCTGGTGGTCTTTGGCGTATTTTCGGGCGCTGCGCATCAGCAGTTCCAGGTTGTCGCGGCAGGCTCTCTCGCTGGCCGATACATCCTGGGCGGGTAGCCCCGTGGTCAGGCCGGCTGTGAGCAGACCCGCTGCTATGTATCTGCTCCAGCGCACCGTGGTTACTTTGTCCCAACTCGGCCCGAACCCTGGCGGAACCTCTTGAGGGCGGGTGAGGTGCTGGCGCTGGTGGCTCCTTGTGGCCCTCCCGATCGCCAGCGACTGGTGCAGGGGGTGCGCCTTCTCGATCGCTGGGGATTGCCGTGGGAGGCCAGTCCGCTGGTACAGCATTACCTGCGCGGGGGGAGCCGAGAGCACCCGTTCCTCAGCGCCAGCGACGAGCGGCGGGCCGAGGAACTGGCCTGGGCCTTCAGTGGCCGTTTTAGCAGCTGCTGGGCGGTGCGCGGAGGCTACGGGCTCACTCGTCTGCTGGAGCATCTACCGCCTGACGTCGTGCCGACCCGGCTGTTGGGCTTCTCCGACGTTACCGCCCTCCTGCTCTGGGCTGGTCGGCTTGGTTGGCACCAGCGATTGCCGGGCTCTCTGGTGCATTGCGCTAACGTTCAGACTCTGCCCCTACTGGATCGCGAGTCCCTGGAATGGACTCGTCGTGCCGTGAGCGGCCACGGCCCGTCGGTCTTGTCCGGGCGCCTGCTGCGTTCGGGGCAGGCCGAGGGCCCTCTGTGGGGGGGCAACCTGTGCTTGCTGGCCCATCTGTGCGGCACCCCCTGGGCGTTGCCGCCGGGGCCCAAAGTGCTGTTCCTCGAGGACGTCAACGAGGCCGCCTATCGCCTCGACCGAATGTTGGTACAGTTGCAGCAAAGCCAGGCCCTGCAGGGTCTGCAGGCTTTGCTGCTCGGCGAGTTTGTGGGCTGTGCCGGGGCCGAACAGCTGTGGAGCCACTGGGGCCAGCGCCTGGGGGTGCCGGTGCTGGCCGACTTGCCGGTGGGCCATGGTTCTCGCAACTGGCCGTTGCAGTTGGGTCAATCGGTTCGCCTGCAGGGCGAGCAGCTGGTCGCCCTTTAGAGTTCGGGCAGTTCCACGCGATCGGGGGCGGGTGCCAGGCCTTCCGGTTCTGTTCCGGGTTCGGGTTCGAAATCGAAGGTGGGTTCTCCCAAAGACTCCTCGGCTTCCATGGCTTCCAGACCGATTTCTTCGGGCACCGGATCGCCGGGGCGAACCGTAACCAGCACCACGTTCGTCAGTCGTCGGCCCGGTCGACTCAGGTAGCGGCCCCGCGCGTACAGCGCGGTGGACGAGCCGCCATCCAGGTTGAGGGCGTCCTGAGCTCCCAGCGACGTCATCATTTCAGCGAAACGCTTCAGGCTGACGGGTTGATTGACCGTAACCAGCAACAGCTTGCCCTGGGCGGTGGTGGCGATGCCCGTACGCGAGGCCTTGCGAAACAGGCCCGGGTCGCGAAATCCCTCAGCCCGCGGGTTCAAGGCCAGCCTGCCCTGGCGCACGAGGGTCGGTCCTGAGGATACGGCGAAATCCGAATTTCCCCAGTTCATGGCGTGGCCCGGAGAGCCGGCGGTTTGCATCCAGCAGGGCCGATTGTTCTCGTCGAGTGAAAAGGTATGGCCCACTCGACCCGCTTCCATCAGTTGCCCGCCACGCACCAGATTGCAGATGATGGTGCCGGTGGCTGTGTCAAAGAACGTTCCCGTGATGGCCGCCAGGGGCTTGCTCTGGCGCACAAAGCTGCCAAACGTCCGGTAGCGAGTGCCCAGATCGCGGGCTCTTAGAACCTGCAGTCGGACGTGAGGGTTGGAAAGGTCGACCTCCACCACGTGACAGGTTTGGCGGCCCAGCTTGACCTTGCGATAGACGACCGCCTCCAGGGCGCTGGCCCTTCTTACCTGGGAACTGCGCCAGTCGCTGGCCAGCAGTTGGGAGGCGGGGCGGGCTACGATGCTCCCTGTCAGACCCAGTGTGCAGGCCAGGGCCACAAACCAACCCGATTTCGGAAGTAACGCCATAGGCTCGTGTTCTCAGCAGAAATCTCGAATCCCTGTTCTACTTCAGGCCCTGTTGGAAGATCTCCAGGCCCGACTTCATGATGAGCCGCAGTTGGCGGGTTTCGGCCTGGCTCAGGTCGACCTCGTAGCGCTCCGCCGACTGGCTGATACCCGGCATGTTGCAGCCCCAGAACAGCTCCTGGTGAATGGGCAGCCACTCCTCGTCGTAGCCGAGGTAGCTGTCGGCTTTTTCGAGGCTGCTGGCCACATCACCGAAGAAGTTCCAGCTGCGGTAGAGCAGGCTGGCATCGGGCAGGCGCGTCGAGCGGCTTCCGGCCCAGGCCGATACCGTCAGCAGATCCAGGGACTCCATCGGCGGCTGAAGTTTGTGTTTGCGCTTGCGGGCATAGGCCATGGCTTTCTCGGCGTCGGGGAAGGCGGCAATCCCCCCGCCCTCAAGCAATACGCCGTCCTGATCGTTGGAGAAATAGATCAGATACAGAGTTTGTTGATGCCAGCACACCGGCAAGACAAAGTATTCCATCGAGTTGTCGGCGATTCGCCAGGATGCCTTGGGTTCCTCGCGAAACCCGCCCTCCCATGAGATACCGTTCCACTCGCGGGGGTGGCGACTGGGTCGCCTTTTCTGAGGCGGTTCTGGAAGGAATGGCTCCCGACGGCGGACTGTATGTTCCCGAGTACATCCCCCGGCTCGAGCTGGAGCCGTTGCGCAATCTTGACTATCCTTCGCTGGTCGCTCACATTCTGGGGCTGTACTCCGACCTGGAGCCCGCCTGTTTGGAGCGTCTGGCCAGGGGAGCCTATGGCCCCGACTATGGGGGGCCGGTGGCTCCCTTGCGTGCCGACCCCTGGGGGCACCAGCTCGAGTTGTTCTACGGGCCTACGCTGTCGTTTAAGGACGTGGCTCTGCAGTTGCTCGGCCAGCTGCTGGAGGAATTGCTGGCACATCGGGGGCAGTCGCTCAACCTGCTGGTGGCCACCAGCGGTGACACCGGTTCGGCCGCCTTGCAGTCGGTGGTGGGGCGCAGTCGCCTGCAATGCGTCGTCATGTTCCCTCAGGGGCGGGTTTCCCCCGTGCAACAGGCTCAGATGACCCATTTTTCCGAGGCCAATACGCACTGCCTGGAAGTTGCCGGCAGCTTTGACGACTGTCAGGCCATCTTGAAGCAACTCTTCCGACAGCCTGGACTGCGAGAAAAGCATCGCCTGGGCGCGGTCAACTCGGTCAACTGGGCTCGTTTGCTGGCTCAATGTTGCTATTATGTCTGGACCTACCTGCAGTTGCAGCGGCCCCTGCAGGTGGTGGTCCCAACGGGCAATTTCGGCAATCTGTTCTCGGCCTGGCTGGCCGCCCAGATGGGCGTGCCTTTCCAACGGATGCTGCTGGCCACCAACGAGAACGACATCTTGCATCGCTATTTTCAAACCGGATGCTATCGCCGAGGGAAAGTCTACGAAACGCTGGCGCCGGCCATGGATATCCAGGTGGCATCCAATCTGGAGCGGTATCTTTATTTCGCCAGCGGCGCCGACACCGGCCAGGTGCGGATCTGGATGGCCGAATTTGAGCAGTGCGGCCAGGTCGATCTGCCCCGATTCTCCTGGCCCTTCGAACTCGGCAGCGGTCGTGTTGAAAGGGACGAGATCCTGGCAGCCATTCGCGACTACCATCGTGAGGTGGGCGAAATTCTTTGCCCGCATACGGCCGTGGCCTGGCAGGTCATGCGTCAGGCCGGGGATGGCCCCTGGGTGGTTGTGGCCACGGCCCACCCCGGCAAGTTTCCCGAGGCCGTAACCCTGGCTCTGGGTCAGCCAGGACCCGGTCACCCTCGTTTACAGAAAGCTCTCCAGGGGCCTTTCCGGTCGACGCCGCTGGCGGCGCGCCCGGATGCGGTGGCCAGCTGGTTAGAGCAACATCTCGCACCGGGCAGGACGGTTTAGAATGGAAGACTCAAGCGACTCGGTAGTTCAGAGCTGGCTGGAAAATCTCAACCCCGACGAGAAAGACCTCTTTCGTGGCGAGGACCTGGTGCGACGTTTTAGCGCCCGTCTGGCCGTGGGACTCGGCGACGAGATTCTCGACGATGAAGTGGTCGAGGTGCTGGGAACCGGACTGATCCCCGCTTTTCGCTATGCCCAGCGCTGCCTGCACGGCTTTGTTCGGCGCACCACCGGCGAACCGGCTTTCTGTCACAGCGCCGATATCGCTCTGCGTGCTCTCGACCTGGGCTATCCGACCTCGGTGGTGCAGGCGGCGTTGCTGCACGATACGGTGGAGGACCGTAGCAAGACCCTGGGTGACATTCTGCAGCACCTGGGCGAGATCGAGGAGCTCTTCGGGGCTTCGGTGGCCAACGACGTACGCTTTTCCACCAACAGCTACAGCGTGATTTTGCGAGGCCTTGACGAGAAAGTGTCGCGTTCGCTGCCCTTTGACGACAGCGCCAAGCCCGCCCTGTTGCGAGGCATTGAAGAGTTGCGTCGAGAGTTGCCCAAGGAGGTAAGCCATCCCTTTGAATCGCAGTTCGGCAAGCTGCTCGACTATTTCGTGCACCAGGTGGACCTGAGCGAAGGAGCGCGCAAGGCCCGCGTCGACCGCAAATACACCGTGGTGTCCGAGCTGCGGCTGCGGTCCTACCGGCTCTTTGTCGAGGATATGCACCTCGACTCTCGGGTGCGACGCGACCGCGACTTTCACGACGTTACCCTGATCGTGAAAACGCTCGACCTGGTGGACAATTTGCGCACCTCTGAGGTGGCCAACTTTGCCAGCCTGGAACGCATCCTGCTCAAGGCTGAAACCTTCCTGGACTGCACGTTTTTCCTGCACGATTACATCCGGGCTCTGCCTCACGTGCGGTCCAGCTTTATCGACCTCTACGACTATCTGAAGTATCACCTGGTGGAGCAATTACTCGAGCGCAAGCGGGCGCTGGTGTTTCTGGCCGACACCCGATTTGCGTTCCTGGCCGACTATCTCATGAGAGAAGTCGTGCGTTTGCAGGCGAAATATAAGGTGCACGGCAAACCGCTCAGCGTGCTCGTCCAGCTGCGCGATCGACTGCGTCAGTTCAATTTGCAGCCTACGCCGCAGTAACTTCCTGGCGCAGGCTTTCCAGTTCTTCTTGCGACAGCCCCAGCTGGCGGGCCACCCGGTCGATCAGGTCGAATTCTTCCAGTTCGAGTACGTCGTCGGCGAAGCACATCCTGAGAACTTCGCTCATCACCTCGCGGCGAGGCCTGCCTTCGGGGATGCTCTTCAGCAGGTCGTCCAGGGCCGGCCCGGGCGGTGCCAGAGCCCTCTGCAAGTCGTCGTTGGAGAACCCGGTGCGGCCGAGCAGCTGCTCTAGCAGGCGCGCCTCGGCCGGGTCGAGGCGACCGTCTACCCAGGCGGTGGCGATCAAGAGTTGTTGACTGGCATTCAGTTGCATAGGAACCCCTTCGTGGGTGGGCCATTTCGCTCCTATGGTCAGGCATTTACAAGATGGCAACGGCTCAGTACGGGCTGGTAAAGGCCTGCTGCTAGCTTAGAGTCATACACATTTATAAAGAGGTACACATCTCATGAAGATCCAGCAAGCCCCGCAGTTTTCCGCTCCCCAGATGATTCGCGTTCAGAATCAGCCCCAGAAGCCCGAAGACAACAACCAGACTCCTCCGCCTCCGCAGGAGAAGGTGTCGATCGGTAAAGAGGCCCTGCGCACCGCGATTTCCTGGGGCAATGCCACCGGTACCGTCACCGGAGGCGCCACCGCTCTGGCCACCACCATTGGCGGCCTGTATATGGGTGTGCTGGGAGGTGCCATCGTCGGCGGCGCGCTCGGCGGCGGACTGGGTCCGGTGTTTGGAGCTATCAGCGGCAATGGCGCGCTGGGATTCCTTTCGACTTCTTTCAAAACCCTGGGAATGGCGGCCAAAGCCGGCGTGGTGCTCGGCGGTGTTGCCGGTGCAGCCGGCACCTGGTCGGTGGGCCAGACGGTGGGCGAAGTGGCCGGCAAGGCCGTGGCTTTCGTGCCGGGCGCTGTGGTTGGTGCTATCGGCGCGGTGGGCAAGAAGGCCAACGAAGTGGCCACCGGTGAGCCGGGCGGCGGCGCCGCCCCCACGCCCAAGCCTCCGTCCAAGCCCCAGAAGACCGACCTGAACCAGATGGGCGGAGTGGCCAAGACCATCGCCGCCGGTGTGGGTGGGTTCGGCATGCTGGCCGGTGCCGCAGGTGGCTTTGTCGCTGGTGCCGGTATCGCTTCGACCGGCAGTCTGGTCAACGGCCTGCTGGCCCACAACGTGTCGCTGGCCAACATCACGGGCGCGGCCATGTTTGGTGGCGCCGTCGGTGCCGCAGCAATGGGCGTGATGGGCGCCGTAGGCGGTTGGAAACTCGTCAAACTGGGCCAGAAAGTGGCCGAGAAAGTCTCCAACGGAGTGGGTAAAGAGTAGCTCCCAAATCCATCACTTCCGCTAGAGGTCGCTCGGGTGTTCCCGGGTGGCCTCTTTGCTTTCCGGAGGGGAGCCCGGGGTGGGTGAGGAAAAGTCCGCGACATTGAAAGTTGAAAGGATTCCTCTTCGTGCTAACGACGATCAGCTCCGAGCAAGCCATTGAGCTTGAGCATCACTATGGCTCACACAACTACCATCCTCTGCCCGTGGTCCTGTCCCGCGGCGAAGGCATCTATTTGTGGAGCCCCGAGGGTAGGCAATACATCGACTTCCTCTCGGCTTACTCGGCGGTGAACCAGGGTCACTGTCACCCCCGCATCGTGCAGGCGCTGATCCAGCAGGCACAACGTCTGACCCTGACGTCGCGGGCCTTTCACAGCGACCTGCTCGGTGAGTTCTGTCGCTACACCACCCAGTATTTCGGCTATCAGCGAGTGCTACCGATGAATACCGGTGTAGAGGGCGGCGAAACTTCGCTGAAGCTGGCCCGCCGCTGGGGCTATCTGCACAAGCAAATCCCGGCCAATGAGGCCCGCATCGTTTTCGTCGAGGGCAACTTCTGGGGTCGCACACTGGCGGCCGTTTCCAGTTCCACCGACCCCACCTGCAAAGACGGTTTCGGGCCCTATATGCCGGGATTTGACATCATTCCCTACAACGATCTGGGGGCGCTGGAGCAAGCTCTGCAAAACCCCCACGTGGCCGCCTTCATGTTTGAGCCCATTCAGGGCGAGGCTGGCGTCTTCGTGCCCCACGACGGCTACCTGAAGGGGGTTCGCGAGTTGTGCACCCGCCACCGAGTCTTGATGATCGCCGACGAGATCCAGACCGGGCTGTGCCGCACCGGGAAAATGCTGGCCTGCGACCACGAGGACGTCCGTCCCGACATCGTTATTCTGGGCAAGGCCCTCTCGGGCGGCGTGATGCCGGTTTCGGCCGTGCTGGCCGACGACGAAATCATGCTGGGCATTCGCCCGGGCGAGCACGGCTCCACCTACGGCGGCAATCCGCTGGCCTGTCGGGTGGCCATGGAGTCGCTGCAGGTGCTCAAAGATGAGCGTCTGGCCGAGAACGCCGAGGCCATGGGCCAGCGCTTCCGAGCGGCCATGAAGAGCTTTGACTATCCCTGGATCAAGCAGGTTCGGGGCAAGGGGCTGCTCAACGCGGTGGAAATCGACCACGACGCTGGCGCTGATGCCTGGGACGTATGTCTCAAGTTGCGCGATCAGGGCCTTCTGGCCAAGCCCACCCACGACACCATCATTCGCTTTGCCCCGCCGCTGGTGATAACGGCCGAGCAGATGGAGCAATCGATTGAGATGATTCGGCGGGCCTTCGCCATCGTCGACGAACAGCGCAAGGCGGGGTGAAAAAGCCCCTCTCGCCCTCGGTCCTCGAGCGGGAGATCCGACACGGGCTGGCTTTGCCGCCGGAAAAGTGTCGTTCCTGGCTCGAGGACCTTTGTGGGGAAGCTGGCTTTTCAGGCTTTTGCTGGCTCTGGGGGCCGCAACTCTATCGGCTCGACCCGATCCTCTTTCGCCCCCTGATTCTGGCCCACGCTTCCTCGCTGCGTTGGCGAGGCGGCTGGAACTGGGTGGCCGTCCCCTGGAGCTCCGATCTGGAGCAGTGGCTACAACTGGCCGACGAGCGCGACGACGTGGCCGTCTGTCGTATGTTGCTTCCCTGGAAGCTGGGCTCGGCGGTCAACTTCGTTTCTAAAGCCCTGTCTCAGAAAGCCAACGAGGAACTGCGCCGCCGTCTGCAGCTCCAGCCCGCGGGTTCGGCTCGGCTGCAGGTCGAGTTGGCCAAGTTTGACTTCTGGTTCGCTCTCGACGAGGATACGGCCCTGCTGGTCTACGATCGGCTCCCGTCGGGATGCGGCCCCTTCTTGCTCAAGCATCTTCCTGGCCAGGCCAAGCTCTTCTGGGATCGTTTGTTCTCCAGGGTTCTCGAGCGCGACCCACGGTTGGCCTGGGACCTGTACCGCCGCCTGATCCCGGTGGCCCGTTGGGAGAAGGAGGTGCTGGAACTGTGCCCCCGCATCTCCGACCCCCGTGAACTGATTCGCGAACTGCAGCTGCGCACGGCTCGACAGGCCCAGGGAGAGGCTTTGGCTCGGGTTCTGCATCGCCTGCTGGAGGCCCGGGGAGCCGAACTTTTCCCTTATGTGATTCCCAGGCTTCAGCAGGTGTGGCGCCCGTTGTGGGGGCGGGGCCACTTCGGCAAATTGCTGCAGCTGGCTTCCAGGCACAACTGGCTGGACCTTTGGGCCGCGCTGCTGCGGATATGTGCGACCTCCAAAGAATGGAACCAGGCGGTGCTCCAGTCGCTGGCGCAGGGTGGGGAAGGGCGCCTGTTGGCTCTGGCCGGAGTCGCTCGCGAATGGGACTTTGGCGGCCTGGGGTTGCGCCAGGTGCATCTCCTCGACGAGCCCACAGCTCTGGCCATGTTGGATCTCCGCCCCGACATGCTGCGCCTGGTCTATCCGGTACACTTGCAGATCTCTCCCTGGCATGGCGGCTATGTGAAGCTGCTGCGGGCGCTGGTCGAGCGGGCTGATTTCGAGGATCTGTTCGACATGCTGGCCAGCCGCTATTGCCTTGCCCCCAAGGCGGGCGCCGAGGTCGAATTTCTGGCCGATTACTATGGCGCCCACCCCTCTTCGCGGCGGAAAGCCCGTGTATTGGGGAAAGTGCCCGCCTTTGCGGTGTGGAACTATCCCGCCCTGGTTCGTGAAAATCGACTGGCCCGGCTGCTGTTCGAGCGCCGAGTGGATGACTACCTCGAGGATGAGGAGGCCCTGGCAGAACTGGTAGAAGCCAATCAGATTCACGTTCAGGCCCTGGCCTATCGATGTCTGGCCCGGGCCCGCCCCGAGGTGGCGGCTTCGCACCTCACGCTGCTCTTGGGCTGCTTGCTTCGACCCCTTCAGGCCCACACGCGGCGGCTGGCTATCGCCGCCCTGCAACGAGCTGGCGAGCATTCCCTCGAAGTGGCCCGGCGCATCCTGGAACAGGCCCGGCAGGCCCGCCGCATCGCCGACCGACGCTATCCGCGTCAGCAACTGCTGGGCCTCGTGGGCCACCTGTTGCATCGTTGGCCCGAGCTGCGGGGAGAGCGCGAGCAGCCCCAGGTCTATGCCCATGTTTAGCTATGCCACTCCCAGCGTGTTTCGTAGCGAGCCCCAGCGGGCCACCCTGGGGTTGAGCTGTGATCGTGGGCGGCCGATTCGATTTGAAGGCAGGCTGCTGCGGGATGTGCCGTTGGTGCGCTTCGCTCTGCGGGCGCTGGGTGAGCTGATCTGGTCGTCGTCTAGCGAACTGCGTGCGCTCGACCCGATCGTTACCGCCCATCCTGACGCTCTGGTCATGGAGGCGTTTTCCTCGGACATGTCCTGTTACGGTCGAGTCGATCTCGACATGTCGCTCTTCCAGGTCGAGGGTTCTGCGCAATGGGGCACCACCAACGTGGATTTCTCTACCTGGTTGTGGTCAGCCCTGGGAGAGCTGCGCAGCCATCGTCAGACCTGGTTTCGACTGGGGGCGGCTGGATTTGAGGTGGAAACGCTGGGCGCGGGCGGTCAGTTTCAGCCCAAGGTTGACGTTCCGGACGCCTGGTACCGCGGCTTTCTCGAGGTTCAGGCGGCTCTGCTGCAACCCGGGATTCGTCTGCAGTTGAACCCGGTGGATCTGCTGGCACCGATCCGCTTCCTTCGCCATAAGAAGGCACGCATTTCTCCTCGGGCCATGCGGTTCATCGGTGAAGAGGGTCACTGGCGCATTGTTCTCGAGCCCTGGGAGGCCGAGTTTCCCATTTCTCCTCAGCCGCTGGCCAGTTCGGGAAACGTGCGGTGTTGGGGGCGGCAGCGTTTGCGCTTGCTGGAGCCCTTGCTGCCCTTCGCCCGGTCGGCGCAGGTGTCGCTCAAGGGCCGGGGACGGCCCCACTTCTACCAGCTGGACCTCGGCTCTGTTCGATTCTTTTTGGGCTTGACGGGCTGGGGCGGGCTGGGGTTTTCCGAGGACAGCGGACACTCCTGGTTGGGTGGGCTTCCTCGGGCCGTCGATGAACAACGCCTGGCCGAGCGGCTGGAGGTCTTGCAACAGAGCTATTTGCAGGCACTTGACCCGGCCTGCAGTGAGATCGACGGCCAGCTGGTGCGCCGTGGCCTGGCCATGGTAGAGCCCGATGGACGGCAGCTGCGCTACCGACCGCTCAGCGCCGCGCCCTTGAACCTGGAAGCGCTCTATCCCCTCAGCCCGCAGGCCGAACTTGCCGCCAGCCTGCGCGTGGAGGGGCTGACCTGTGTGGCCGTCGAGACTCGAAAAATTCGCCGCTTGCGCTCGCCTGAGGGGCGGCACGAGCAGCGCGAGCTGGTGTTTCGAGATTGGTCGATCGCTGGCGATTGCTGGGGCGAGCAAGAGGCTGTTTGCGGGGTGCAACTGACCGTCAGCGACCGCGACCGGATGCTGTTTGGACGTTGCCCCTGCGCATTCTTTCAAGAGCATCTTTTGAATCGAGGGCCCTGTGCTCATCTGCTAGCCCTGTTTGAGGCCAGTCGCGGGTTACGAGTCGACGGCCCCAGTTCCCGAACGCTGGCTGAGGAGGACGAGCCTGCAGGCGGCGAAGGAGAGGAGCGGGACGATTGAGTAGGGTTGAAAAAGCTAGCCGTTCATTCCGCGGTGTTTCGCCGCGGAGGCAACTTGTTGCCATCACACCGCCAAGGTCCCCAGGTGACGCAACACCGGGGAGCCCTGAGTCCAGGGCCTCGTTGGTAGCCCTTAGCCCGCTCAAGCGTCCCTTTGCCTTGGTGGGCCCACAATGAGCTTTTGGGCTTGGCTACGCCAGCGCCTGTGGGGGACGCCACCCGAGCGCGACGTGTCGCGCCTGCCCGGTCAGGGAGATTCGCCGCGCGAGCGTGTGGATACCAGCGGCGGTCCTCTCAAGCCCGAACATCGCCGCAAGGCGCTGCGTGACCGCAGGCTCTTCCCCAAAGCCCGGGCGCCGCTGGGAAAGCGCCCCAAAGTGATGGAGCGGGCCGAGGCCGAGCGATGGTTTTCCGACACCATGCGCACCCGCAATCGTCAGATTCGCGACCTGCTTTGCGATGAAGAGCAGTTGCGGCGCTTGGGGCTACCCCTCTGGCGCAACGAGGTAGAACTGGCCCTGGCTCTGGAGTTACGGCCCCGTCAGCTGATGAGCTACGCTTTTCATACCCACGAGGAGACCCATCCTCACTACGTGGCTTTCTCGCGTCTTAAGCGCGACGGCAGCCCACGCATCATTCTGGCTCCCAAGCGGCGCCTGAAGGCCCTGCAGCGCAAGCTTTGCCAGTTGCTGGTCGAGCGGCTGCCGGTCAGTGAGCAGGCCCACGGCTTTCGCAAGGGCCGCAGCATTGTCAGCGGAGCTCGCCTTCACGTAGGCAAGCGGGTGGTGGTGAGCTTTGACGTCGAGAACTTCTTTCCGCGCTGTACCTGGTATCGGGTGCGCGGGCTGCTGCTGGCCTGTGGCTACAGCTATCCGGTGGCTACCGTTCTGGCACTGCTGACGAGCGAATGCGAACGTCAGCCGGTCGAGTGGGACGGACATTTGCTGCAGGTGCCCGTGGGCCCGCGCTACTGTGTGCAGGGAGCGCCCACCAGCCCCGGGCTGGCCAATGCGCTGGCCTTGAAGCTGGATCGTCGACTGCAAGGGCTGGCCCGTAAGCTGGGGATGCAGTTCACGCGCTATGCTGACGACCTGACCTTCTCGGGCGACGATCCCACCCGGGTGGGGGTGTTGCTGCGAGCGGTGGCGGCTATCGCCGACGAGGAAGGCTTCTCGCTCAAGCCTTGCAAGACCAGGGTGATGCGTTCGGGCAGGCGTCAGAAGGTTACCGGGTTGGTGGTCAATCGTGAGCTGACCCTGCCCCGCGAGCAGCGTCGGCGATTGCGAGCCGCACTGCATCGCAGCCAGGAGGCCAGCCGCGTTTTGCTGGGGAGGCTGGCCTTTCTTTGGATGATTCATCCGGCCCAGGCCAGTCAGCTGTGGCCGACGGCCTGGCCCTCTCCGCTCAAGCGACGTTGCGCTGAGTGAAGTAATCCTCGGGCATGCCCAACTTGACAGCGCAGGCGACGCAAACGCCGTGCGATTCGGGGGCGGGTTGCAGCGAGGGATTCTTGGGAGCGCGAATCTCGCAGCCGCACCAGGCGCATAGCACCCTGAAGTCGGCCAGGTTATAGTGGATGGCTTGAATTTCGATTTTCACTGGATGTACCTCGTTGCAGATTCCCCGTCACCTGCTGGTGACACTTGAACTATACGGCCTGAATTTTTCCTGAAAACGATAAGTACGGTAGATTTTTGTTAAAGTCACACCATCGGCACCCTGCCAGGACAAACGATCGCCAAAGAGAAAAGCCTGGCGTGGCTCTAAGGCCCAGTTTTCACAGAGAAGGTTACGCTATGTCAGATACTTCCACGCGCCGAGCCCTGATCACCGGAGTTACCGGTCAGGATGGTTCCTATCTCGCCGAGTTCTTGCTGGGCAAGGGCTACGAGGTTCACGGTATCGTGCGCCGCACTTCGCAGTTCAATACGGGCCGCATCGACCATCTTCACGAGCATCGTGAGCAGGGGAAGTTCTTCCTGCACTACGGCGACCTGGCCGACGGGACCGGCCTGCGTCGTATTCTGAGCAAGGTTCGCCCCCACGAGATTTACAATCTGGCTGCCCAATCCCATGTGCGGGTCAGTTTTGATCAGGCGGAATACACGGCCGACGTGGTGGCCACCGGAACCCTGCGCTTGTTGGAGGCGCTGCGCGACTACGCCGATTCCTCGGGTAGCGAAGTGCGCATGTATCAGGCCGGCTCCTCGGAAATGTTTGGTTCTTCGCCTCCTCCTCAAAGTGAGGTCACGCCCTTTCACCCCCGCAGCCCTTATGCCGTGGCCAAGGTTGCCGGGCATTATTTCGCCACCAACTTTCGTGAATCGTACCAGCTGTTTGTCACCAACGGCATTCTCTTCAACCACGAGTCGCCACGCCGGGGCGAAAACTTCGTGACCCGCAAGATTACCCGTGCGGCCACTCGGATTTCGCTGGGACTGCAGAAAGAGCTGGTGTTGGGCAATCTCGACGCCCGTCGCGACTGGGGCTTCGCTGGCGACTATGTGGAGGCGATGTGGCTGATGTTGCAGCACACCCAACCCGATGACTTTGTGGTAGCCACCGGTTCCAGCTACTCGGTAAGGGACTTCCTGGACGCAACCTTCGAAGCTCTGAATCTGGACTGGAAAAAGTTCGTGAAGTTCGACCCGATCTACACCCGCCCGGCCGAAGTCGACCACCTGTTGGGCGACCCGTCCAAAGCTCAGAAGGCGCTGGGCTGGAAACCACGCGTCGACTTTAAGGGGCTGGTGAAATTGATGGTCGATCACGACCTCCAACTGGCGCGCAATGAACAGGCTGTGCTCAGCCTTTCGGCCGGTTAGCTTGGCGCCGGAGCAGGATCGCCCGCTGGGTTCATTGACCGAAGAGCCGGCGCCTGCTCTTCAGTTGCTGGATGCGTGGAATGCCTCTCTGGCCTTTTGGGAGCCGCGTCGGCTGGTGTACAACGGGCTGCTGCTGGCGCTCACCCTGCTGGTTCTGGCTCGTCCCGTGCACCTGGCCCGCATGGTCGGCCTGCGGCCCTGGTGCGAGCTGGTGGTTTGCGTTGGCGTAGCCAACCTTTGCTATTGCGCCGCCTACCCGGTCGACCTCGTGCTGCAGTATGCCACATCCACTCCCCGGTTGTGGCGACACCTGCTGTTTCTGCTCGGCACGGTCTTCAGTGTGGGGCTCAGTCTGGTGGCACTGGCCGGCATCCTCCGGTTGTGAAAAATTCAATTGTTGGATTTGCTTAACAAATTGGGATAGACAGAGTATGACCTCATTCGCTTAACTAGAGAAACCAACACAAGGCTCGCCACGCGAGCCTTGTTCGGTTTCTGGCCTCTTTTATGCGCAACCTCATCGGTATGATTCATGTGGGCCCTCTTCCCGGGGCCCCCGGCTGGAGTGGTGACCTCTCGGCCCAGCTCGCCAGGGTGGTTGAAGAAGCTCGTCTTTATCAGCAGGCCGGTTTTCACGCGCTGCTGTTGGAGAACATGTATGACCGTCCCTATCTGATTGGCGACCGGGTTGGCCCTGAAACGGTCGCCGCCATGGCAGTACTGGCTCACCAGGTGCGTCGGGCCAGTCCCCTGCCGTTGGGCATCCAGGTGCTGGCGGCTGCAAATCGGCAGGCCCTGGCGGTGGCCCTGGCCTGTGGGGCCGAGTTTGTTCGGGTCGAGGGTTTTGTCTTTGGTCACGTGGCCGACGAAGGCTGGATCGAGGGTTGCGCGGGTGACCTGCTGCGCTGGCGCGACCAGTGGAAGGCCAATCGCATCAAGATTTTTGCCGATATCAAGAAGAAGCATAGCAGCCACGCCATTACTGCCGATGTCAGCCTGGTGGAAACCGGACACGCCTGTGAGTTTTTTCAGGTCGATGGTCTGATCGTCACGGGCAGCGCCACGGGTAAAGCGGCCGATCCCAACGAGGTACGTCAGCTGGCCGAGCACTCCCAGGTACCTCTGCTGGTGGGTTCGGGAATCACTGCGGAAAATCTGTCCCAGTTTGCCAGCGCCGACGGGTGGATCGTGGGCTCGTCGGTGAAGCGCGGTGGCCACTGGGATGGCCCCCTCGACCCGGTTCAGCTCAGCCGGATGGTGGACGCCTTCCGTGCTCTGCCGGGTAAATAAAGGCTCGTCGATTTTTCAGGTTCTCTTCAGGGTCGTTTGACATTCTGTCTGTGGAAAAGGACCAGCCGTCCTACACTTTCAGAAACGCCCCGCCTCGGAGGAGACAACCGATGAAGATCCAGCAAACCCCCAACACCCTTCCGGTAGCCCGGACGCTGAATACGCCCCCGGCTCCCGAACCGCCCAGCAACGAACCCCCCAAGGATGGGTTCGCCGGAGCGGTTGGCAAAGAATCGTTGCGCACTGCTATCAGTTATGCCAACGCTTTTGGCACTGTAGCCGGCGGCGCTGTGGGTGTAGCTTCGATGGTTCCCGCGATGTATGCAGGCGTGCTCGGTGGCGCCGTGGTCGGTGCAGCCCTCGGTGGTGGCATCGGGCCGGTAATCGCCTCGGTGGGTAGCAGTGGGGCGCTGAACTTCATCGGCACCACCTTCACCACCCTCGGCGTCGGAGCCAAGGCTGGAATGATTGTCGGCGGCCTGGCCGGAGCCAGCGGCGGTTGGAAAGTGGGCAATGTGGTCGGAGGTCTGGCCGGCAAGGTGCCCGGCGCGGTGGTCGGCGGCGGTGTGGGCGCGCTCAAAGGCGGCTGGAACCACCTGCAAGGAGTCACCGGTGGGGCTCTTCCCGAAGGCAGCAAGCCCAGCGAGCCCAGCGCCCCCAAGAAAAACGATTTGAACCAGATGAGCGGCGTCGGCAAGTTCGCCGCCAGCGTCGTGGCCGGCACGGGCCTGCTGGCCGGTGTGGCCGGTGGCGCCGCGATGGGTGCAGGCGTGATGACGGCAGGCAGCCTGACCTCGGGACTGCTTGCCAAAGACCTCACCTGGAGTGCCCTGACCGGGGCTGCTCAGGGTGGAGCCATCGGCGGTGCCATCATCTTCGGCGTCATCGGTGCCGTGGGTGGCTGGAGCCTCGTCAAAGCCGGCGAGAGCGCCATTCAGGGAGCGGTAAACAAGTTTCACCAGGGCCAGCAGTGGCTGGAGTTGGACAAGAAAGAGAATCTGCTCAACGAGCAGGAAACCAAGCTCAACGCCCTGGAAGCGGCCACCAACAAGGCCAACACCGAGGCCCAGGCCGATATCCTCAAGCGCACCCAGCAGCTCGACGGACGCCAGGCTGTGGTGGCCGAGCAAGAGACCGAGTTTCAGCACAAGACCGCCAACCAGGCCAGTCTCTCGGAAGCCCGCAGCGAAGAGCTGTATAAGGATGAGAAGGGACGATTGGTCAGCAGCGAGCGCGGCTTGAACGCCGAGAAGGTGCGCCTTGATGGTGAGAAGCAGCGTATCGATACCAAGGAACAGCAGGTTCCGGAACTGGTGTTGCAGCGCTCGACCCGCCTGCTGAAAGACCTCGAGAACAATCTCGAAAGCAAGTATCAAGACCGCCGTGGTAAGCTCGACGAGCGCGACCGCCAGTTGCAGCGTGAGGAAGCCAATATTCCTCAGGTGGTGCAGCAGAAGGTGGAAGCCGAACTCAAGCCCCTCAAGCAGGATATCGCCCGCACCCGCGACCAGGCCGAAGACCTGCGCCGCGAGGCCGATTCGATGCGCCGGGAAGCCAGTTCGATGATGAGCCAGGTGCCCGGGGTTCTGCAGCAGGCCCAGAGCGAGCGTGACCGCGCCGGTCGCCTCGACCGCGAGGCCGACAACCTCCAGCCCAGCTTCGACCGCCTGCGCAGCGACGTTGACCGCAGCCGCAGCGAGTTGGAAAGCAAGCACCACAACAATGCCGGACTGCGTCGCGACCTCGAGCAGTGCCAGGCCAGCAAGAAATAACGCGGACACCGAGAGAGAAGGATAGAACGATGAACATCACCAGCATCCGCAACCCCCAGACCCCCGCTCCCAAGGTAGACCGCAAGAGCACCGAGTTCGAGCGTATCGACTCCGACTATGGCACCATCCTCGATGGCTACCAGCAGGTCGACGAGCAGCTGGCCACCATCGACAAGGACACCCAGCTCAAGCCGCCCAGCCTTGCCAACGTGAAAGACTCGCAGTTGCTGATCCTGGGCGCCACGGCCGGAGCCGCCGTAGGCGGTGGCCTGGGCCTGGCCAGCAACCTGCTCACCAGCTGGGCTGCCCAGCCAAGCATCAACGTGACCACCGAAACGCACCAGGTTGACCGCCAGATTCTGACGGGCCACACGGAGCGTCGAGAAGAAGTCAACAAGCCTGTCACCAAATATGACCAGAACGGTCAGCCTTATCAGGGCACCCAGTTGACCGGCTGGAACGTCAAGCACGAGCCGAGCTTCCGCACCGAGCGCGCCGGCGAGTATGAAACCCAGAAGTATGAAGTCAACAACGGCGGCATCAACAACCCGATCTACGACGCTCTGGGCGGTATGGCCATCGGTGCCGGTGTCGGCACGGTGCTGGCCGGAGGTATCATCGTAACCCGCAAACTTACGGGCAAGGGTGAATACGTTCCCGGCGAGAGCCGCAAGACCGAGGGCGACCTCAAAGTGCTGGCCAAGATGGCAGGAATGGGTGCCGTGGGTGGCGCCGTCGTCGGTGGTCTTTCGGGAGTGCTGGCAGCGGGGAACTCGGAAACCCGCACCATTGTCAACCAGCAACCGGTGTTCGAGACCAAGGTTCTCGGCCAGATTCCCGCCGACTACGAGCAGAGTGTCTATCAGAGCACGGTGACCAGCCCGGGAACGCGCAACGTGGAAGGCCGGGTGCCCGTGATGGAAGGTGGCATTCTGGGAGTGGGCCGCTCGGTGAAAGTCACGGAAACCCGTGAGGAAGTCACCGCCGGCGGTGGACTCAATTTGATGACGGGCGTGCTCAGCGGCGCCGTGGCCGGAGCCGGTATCGGCGTGGCCGCGGGCGTGCTGACCAACGTGCTGCGCAAAACTCTCTAGTATTCCGTCGGAATAGTCCAAGAAGCTCGGCCTCGGTCGGGCTTCTTGTCTGTACCGCCTCGGAGTTGGGAACTTCTCATTGTCGACAAAGATTGCCCAAGGAGTTTTCTCCACCCTGGCTCCGGGGAAGGTCGAGAGAGTTGGAAGGAAAAGGGTTGGCATTATGAGATGGAATTGGAACGCTTCATGTCTGGCGGTGGCCCTGACGGGTGCCTTATTGATGTCGATGCCTGTGTCGGCGGCGGAAGAGCAACTTCAGGTCGAACTCATTCGTAAGGTGTTTCGCCTGAACCAGCCCGAGTGGCCTCCGCTGCTTCGCGACAACAGTGGCCTGCTCGATGATTCTTTTTTTGAGCGGGTGGACAAGCGCATCCGCTGGTCGATCGATAACAACCAGATCGATGATGCCATTCGCTTTTCCATGCTGGGCGACATGGCTGCCGACGCGGTTAACCGCAGGTCGGGCTATCGACTGGCCCTGATTATGGCCTTCCAAAAGTCAGGCAATGATGAACTGGCCAAGCAACTGGTCGACAATGTCATGCTGACCCATCCTTCCAGCCCCGAAGTGCGCTACCTCCGGGCGGCCTATCGACGAGCCGGAGCCGACTTTGGGGGCGCACGTGAAGACTATGAGTTTCTCATTGGCCAGGGTTACAATGTAGCGGAGTGTTACTTCTATCTCGGGGAGATGAGCCTGATCGGAGAAAAGGAAGATCAGGCCAAGCGCGAGTTCGAGAAGGCTCACGCGCTCAAGCCCGACCTTCCGGGTTTGAAAGAGATTCTGGAGAAGCTTTCCTATTTGAACCAGTCGGGCGGCGGCGCCTTTGAAGCCATTCCTACCACTGGCTTCTCGGCTTCCGATGTGGGCGCCGTCGATCCCAAGATGCATGGCAGCTATCAAAAGCAGGCCCTGGCCGCTCTGCAGGCCGGTAAACTGCCCGAGGCGGAACTGCAGTTCAAGCGTACGCTGGTGGCTCAGCCCAAAGATGCCCTGGCCTGGATCAACCTCGGCGTGGTGCATTTTCGCATGGGTCGGTCGCTGCTCGCTTCCGAGGATCTGCGCAGAGGCTTGAATCTGACGCCCAAAGATTCCGATGCCTGGCGGATGCTGGGCACCTGCCTCGAGCGGGAATTCGACAAAGCCCGAGGCAAGAAGGAACTGGAAGGTGCTCGATTCGCCTACCAGCGAGCCCTGGAAATTCGACCTAATGACGCCATCTCTCGAGCTTCATTGGCGCGGGTACAGCAAAAGCTTTCGCAGTCTACTGGCTCCAACCCGGCCCAGCCCTGAAGCAACCTGCCAGGCTTCCTGCGTGCTGCGGAGAAGCTGTAGTGATGACAGACGGTTATGTCGCGGGGGATCTGGAAGAGGGTATCGACCAGGCTCTACCCGTCGTCGATTTTGAATCCCAGCCTGTCGACCCTGAGCAACCCGGCTTTGCCTCTCTGCTGCTCGCGTTGCGCTCGGTGCGTGAGGGGGCGATGGACCCGGAGGTGCTTCAGCGCTACTTGGCCGGACTGGCACCCAGGCTGGAAGCTTCTTTTCAGCAGTGGGAACAGATTGCTCAGCAGCCCCTTGAGCAGCTGGGGATGTCCGAGGAGCAGGCCTCGCAGCTGCGGGGAGCCTTCTCCGCGACCGTGGGTTTAATGGAAGAATTGGAGCTGGTGCTGCAGCTTGTCGAAGAAGGGCTGCAGTATCCCGAGGGGGACGCCTGGGACGAAGCCGAGCGACGGCTGGAAGCGGTGCAGTGCGAGATTCTGGCGGCACTGGGCTGAGCCTCGGAGAGCTTCATCAGTCTCTGCGCAGTTCCCAGGTGCAGGTGTGGCAGCTCGCTGTTGAGCAGCTTGCCCGGCTCGGTCCAGAACAGCCGGAGGCTTTTCGAGTCTGGCGAGAACTGGCCCAAGCCCAGAGTTGCGAATTGCGAGTTCGTGCCCTCGGCGCGCTGGGGTTTTGGTGGGCCCTTGAGCCCGGGCTCGTCGAGGAAACGTTGCATGAACTGCTGGATGCTGCTGCCTCTGGCAACGATCCGGTCTGGCTGGCCCAACTGGTCGAACTGTGTCGGGAACTTCTGCCACTGGCAGGCCAGGAAGCTGTGGTGCAGCGTTTGCGCGCTGGCGGTGAACGGTCCCGAGCCGCGTGTTTGCCTTTGCTATGGCGAATCGCCGTCGTTGCCAACCACGGAATGGATGAATGGTTGACCGATCCTTCGCCACGGGTTCGCGCCCGACTGGCCTGGGAACTGGCTCCCTACGTGCCGGCCCCGATGGCCCTGGCAGCATTGTTGCAACTGGCCCAGGACGGCGAGCCGGAAGTAATGCTGGCTGTGCGTCTTGCACTGGATGAGGTTCTGGCTGCGCTGACCTCCGAGCAGCGAAAGGGTTTGGACCTCAACGGTGACTACCGGCGTTTGTGTCACCGATTGCAGGCGCTTCAACCCCCGACCGGGCAGCCCGACCGTTGTCAGGGACCGGCCTGGCTGGATTGGAAGCCACCTGAACTGAGCTGGAGCGGGGTGGAAGCCCTGGGCCGTTGGTCGAATGAGGACTTGCTGCTGGCTTCAGAATGCGTGCCCGATGCAGCCTGGTCACGGATGTTGAGAGCCCTGCATGTGCTGGCACGAGGAGGCGATTGGCAGGACGACCTGTTGGCTGCCCTGGGAGTATTGAGTCGAGAAATCTCTTCGCCACTCTTGCGGGAAATGGTCGATGTGTGCCATGGTTATGAGGAACTTCTCGGGTGCGCCGACCACGACGCAATTGCGTCCTGGCGGGCACGCTGGCGGACAGGGTCGGGTTCCCCCGAACTGGCAGGGCCCTGGTCGATAGCACGTGATGAAGACAGGCAAAGCCTGCCGTGGTGGGAAGTTCGCTGGTGGAATCTCGCGAAACAACACATCTGCGAGATCGTTGGTGCAGAGGGAACGAGCTCGGCGAGGACTGAGACGTTGTCATGATTGAAAAATCCACCAAGAAGGCGGTCAAGAAGTCTGCACCTCCGCCCCAGGCAACCGAGTCTTCTTCGGCAGCCAGCCTGAAAAAGGGCCTGGAGAAGAGCACCTCGGCTCCGGCTCCGGCTGCGGCTTCGTCGGCTTCACGCCCCACCCCGGATTCTCGACCCAAGGCGACGGAAACAAGGTCGGCATCGTCGGGGTCAGACCGCCTCCAGGCCAGCGATGAATTGGCGCGGACCAGCCCTCGAGCCCGCCCTCAGTTTTCGGTGCTCGACGGGATTCGTCGCTCGCTGGGCGAGGGAGACAGTGCCCCGGTCTCGAGTCTGACCCGCAAGATAGGCGATATTCTCTCGGGCAGCGCCGGCAAGTTGCAGTCGCTCATGCGTTTCGACCGTCAGCCGGAGGTGCAGGGAGCGCGCCCGGCTTCGGCCGCTCCCAGGGAAACCCAGGCCTGGCAAGGCGACCCCCAACCCGACGACCGCGCGGCCGAAGCCGGCTGGGGCGCGTCGCTTCCGTGGGTGCCAACCGAGCTTTCCTCAAAGAACGTTGCAGCCAGCAAGTCTCAGCGAGCCGCGGGCAAGGACGAGTTGAGGTCGGATGCCGCTCCTTCCCAGGACGTGAAAGCGGGCGACCGGCCCGCCCTCCAGAGCGAGGCGAAGAAGAAGGCGGAGGCTGAAGCTGCTCCCCAGGTGGGCGGCAAGTCGGATGCTGCTCGCCTCCTGGAAGCGGAGCCGCAGCTCGACCGGGGCGAGGCGAAGAAGAAGGAGGGGACTGAAGCTGATCCCCAGGTGGGCGGTAAATCGGACGCCGCACGCCCCCTGGAAGGAAATGCGGGCGACCGGCCCGCCCTCCAGCGCGAGGCGAAGAAGAAGGTGGAGGGTGCTGAAGCGGCCTCTCCCCAAGTGGGCGTCAAGACGGATGCCGCACGCCCCCTGGAAGCAAAAGCGGGCGACCGGGCCGCCCTCCAGAGCGAGGCGAAGAAGAAGGTGGAGGGCGCTGAAGCGGCCTCTCCCCAGGTGAGCGG
>CAZYPN010000012.1:0-156448 GCA_964649085.1 uncultured Burkholderiales bacterium
CTTTCCATTTCTCCGTGTTCTCGTTGTGCTCGGTGGTTCATTCCGTTGGGGCTGTTTCAGGAGACGGCCCGCTTGTGGGCAGTCATGAGCTTGCCCGCCGGTCAGGACGAGCCGACGAAAGCCCATCACTGAAGCAAATTTGCCTCAATTGTCAACAGGCCCTACGAAACGAAAAAAGAGCCCCGGGAGCCAGGCTGCCGGGGCTCTTTTCGTAAACGGGTCGAGCTAAATCAGGCCCAACTTACGCACGTCGTTACGCTCTTCCTCGAGTTCCTGGGCGGTGGCGTCCATCTTGGAGCGAGAGAAGGCGTCGATCTCCAGGCCCTGCACAATGCTGTATTGGCCGTCCTTGCAGGTGCAGGGAAAGCTGTAGATCAGGCCCTCGGGAATGCCGTAGCTGCCGTCGCTGGGGATGGCCATGGAAACCCAATCGCCCTCGGCGGTGCCCAGTGCCCAGCTGCGCATGTGGTCGATGGCGGCGTTGGCGGCCGAGGCCGCGCTGGAAGCTCCTCGGGCTGCGATGATAGCGGCGCCGCGTTGGGCCACCGTGGGAATGAAGGTCTTCTCGAGCCACTCCTGGTCGTTGACCAGGGCAGCGGCGTTCTTACCCTCGACTTCGCAGTGGAAGAGGTCGGGATACTGGGTGCTGCTGTGGTTGCCCCAGATGGTCATCTTTTTGATGGCGGTGACCGGCTTGCCCACTTTGGCACCCAACTGGCTCAGGGCCCGGTTGTGATCGAGGCGGGTCATGGCCGTGAACTGCCCGGGCTTGATGTTTGGCGCATTGTTCATGGCGATCAGAGCATTGGTATTGGCAGGGTTGCCCACCACCAGCACCTTGATATTGGGATTGGCATGATCCGAGAGAGCTTTGCCCTGGGGCTTGTAAATGCCGCCGTTGGCCTGCAGCAGGTCGGCGCGCTCCATGCCCGCCTTGCGCGGAATGCCGCCCACCAGAATCGCGTAGTCGGCACCCGCAAAGGCAACGTTGGGGTCGTCGCTTTTGACCACCCCGTGGAGCAGGGGGAAGGCGCAGTCGTCGAGTTCCATGTGAACTCCGTCGAGGGCCTTGAGGGCAGGGGTAATTTCCAGCAGTTGCAGGATAACGGGTTGGTCGGGGCCGAGCATGGCTCCGCTGGCGATTCGAAACAGTAGAGCGTAGCCAATCTGGCCGGCTGCGCCGGTAACGGCGACACGCACGGGTGCTTTCACAGTGCCTCCAAGCAAGAAAAAAGTCGGGCGGCCTTTGTCAGGTTCCGCACCAATCCTTCAGAGACTTCTTGCCCTTGGGGCTGTCGAACTCGAAGTCGAGATGGATCCAGTTGCCCGGGTAGCGCAACCGGATCTGCACGACCTTGATGTCGCGGTCGACGATCCCGAAGCGGTAGGCCTGGTCGAGGCTGAGGTCGAGGGGAAAGGGGCGCGAGAGGTCGACGACCCCGGTTTTGGGGTCGCGCGGATAGAGGGTGACTTCAAAAAACTGGGCAGAGATCGGGCGGCGGTAGACATCGCTGAGCCACACCCGGTATTCGCCGCTTTCAGCCCGGGCCACTTCGGCGTGATACTCTCCCCACATGGCCATCTGTCCCCCGTGGTATTCGGCATGGCCGTGCTCGCGCGGGGGGGGTGGGGGAGAAATGCCTTCCACCAGGCTCTGGCGGGTGATCCAGGTGGCCATGGCGATCAGCACGCCCAGGGCAATGGCCGTCCAGGCGGCGATTTCCGAGCGCTGTTCCGGGGTCGCCTCGCGCAGCACGGGGGCCAGGGCCAGTCGGGCCAGTCCGCCGGCCAACAGTAACGTAACGATCGCCAGCGCCCAGTTGCCGAAGAGTTCGGCGGGCGGAAGAGCGCGCGGGTCGTTGCCGTGGGCTAGGACGAAGAGTCCGGCAGATACCACGGGAAGCCTTCACGATACCAGATGAGGTTGGCGGCGATGATCACCAGCAAGACGATCCAGCAGCGGTCCCAGAGGCGCTTGTATTGGGGCAGGGTAGACTCGAGCATTTTGACGCTGCCACAGGCCAGGGCCAGAATGCCCACCACGAAGTGCTGCACATAGACGCCCATGGCCGTTTTGGAGAAGGGAGCGCCGGTGTGCACGTGGGTAAATAGCATGCCCCCGCCAATCAGGGCCAGGATGGCCAGCAGGTGGGCCTGCAGTCGGTTGACCTCGGCGCTGGGCCGACGCCGGGCCAGATTCATGCCAATGCCAAAGAAAATCATGATGGTGGCCAGAATTTTGTGAAAGAGCACCTCGGGATCGGTGATGGGCAGGTCGTTGCTCAGGGGCCACGAGTTCCAGTCGGAAAAGATCATCAGGAAGATGCCGCCGCCCGTGAGCAGTACCGGGCCCAGGGCGCGAATGCGTTCCTGGTGGGGCAGATTGAAGTGCTGGTAGGCCAACCAGAGGGCCAGAGCCAGCGTGATCCAGCCGAAGACGTGGTGCATCATGTCCGAGTAGGCAATTTCGACTTCGGTGTTTTCCAGCGACAGATTGGCCAGGTCCTGGGCGCTGGCGGCGATGGGCGGCTGGGCTACCCCCACACCGGCGGCGTATTTGTAGACCAGTTCGCCGCCTTTGTAGCCCGTCACCGTGAGCAGGCAGAGGGTGGCCATGACCGCCAGCAGATAGAAGCGGAACTGAGACTGTTCTGGTTTCAGGTAGGAACGCCAGGCAACCAACCCGATAAAGATCCAGGAGGAGGCGGTGGCCCAGGATTCGTGGTCGCCGATGGGCTTTTGAGGGATGTGTTGGTGGGCTGCCACAATTTCGGCGTAGTTGCCCGTGATGAAGGCCAGCAACAGGCCAACCGTGCCGCCGATCGTAAGCACAAAGCCAGCCCAGGAGGCACGCGAATCGCGAGCCCAGCGGCCGTAGAGCTCGAACAGCAGGGAAGCAAAGAGCAGAGCGATAGGGAAGTGCACCAACACCGGGTGCCACTGGGCGAAGATTCGACTGATTTCCACATGTCAAGATTCCACGCCTGGAGCGCAATTCAAACTCAAACGACTCGGTAGGGCCCGGCCCCATCGCTCCCCATCGCCAGGAAGCGACCCTGGGGGCGACGCAGATAGCCGGATGCGCCAGTTCCTGCAGCAGTTGAATGAGGAGTTCGCCCGGCTGCGCTTCTCCTCGCCCTGGGTCTACAATCCCTGGGAATATGCCGGCGAGGCCTACCTGGAGTATTGGCAGCGCTACGGCAACGGGCCACGCAGGGTGGTGCTGTTGGGCATGAACCCGGGGCCCTGGGGCATGGCCCAGACCGGAGTGCCTTTTGGCGAGGTGACCATGGTACGCGATTGGCTGGGCATTCAGGCCGCCATCGGAGCGCCCGCCCGCCAGCATCCGAAGCGTCCGATTTTGGGCTGGAACTGCCCGCGCAGCGAGGTGAGCGGTCGTCGTCTGTGGGGCTACTTGAAGCAACGCTATGAACGACCAGAGGCCTTCTTTGCCCTGGGCTTTGTGGCCAACTACTGTCCGCTGGTCTTCATGGATGAGAGCGGGCGCAATGTGACCCCCGACAAGCTGCCCGTGGCCGAGCGTCGTCAGTTGCTGAGCCTTTGCGATAGGGCACTGGAGGCTCACCTGAAGGTGCTGCAACCCGACGATGTGATCGGAGTGGGCAAGTGGGCCGAGCAGCGGGCGGCCGAGCTGGTGGCGCGGCTGGGACTGGCTGTGGAGGTGGGCTGTGTGCCCCATCCCAGTCCGGCCAACCCCGCCGCCAACCGGGGCTGGGGCGAGGAGTTGGGCCGCTGGCTGGAGCGGGTCAACCGGGGCTGACCTCTACCGGTGTCGGGGTTTCGGGGGGGGCGGGAAACAGCGAGCGCAACTTTTCGAGTTGCTCGTCGGTGCCCAGTGTGAGCAGCTGGTCTCCTTCGAGCAGCACTTCGCCCGCGCCAGGGTTGAGCACGGGGCCGCCGCTGCGCACAATGGCCATGACCGTGCAGCCCGTGAGGTTGCGCAGGTCGAGTTCGGCCAGGCTGCGTCCCACCCAGGCTGTGCCCGACAGGCGAATCAGTTCGTTGTGGCTGTGACGCAGGCTGCGGCGCAGTTGCTCCAGCAGGGCCCGGTCGTCGTTCTCGGGGGCCAGCAGGGCATAGTGTTGACAACGGATCTGCTCGACCAGGTTCTGAGTTTCAGGCACGCTGATCCCCAGCAGGTCAAGGCACTGATGGACCATTTCCAGAGCCCCTTCCATTTCGGCCACTACCACCCGGCTGACGCCCAGCGACGAGAGGTGCTCGATTTGTTCCAGGGTGGAGGCGCGGGCCACCACCGGGACATCTGGGGCCAGGCAGTGGATGGCGTGGACGGCCAGTTCCAGATCGAGCGGCACGGCAAAGGTGAGAATGACGTTGCGGGCCTCGTGCAGACTGGCGGCCTCGAGCACAGGGGTGGCGCTGGCCTCGCCAAAGACCACCGGATAACCGGCCTGCTGGGCCCGCCGCATGGCGTTTTCGTCGCACTCGGTGATGACAAAGGGCAGTTCCAGGGCCTGCAAGGTGCTGGCTACCACCCGCCCCACCCGGCCATAACCACAGACAATGGTGTGGTTGGAGAGTTTGACGGCATTGTCGACCAGGGGAACGGTCGAGGCCTTGGGGCGCAATCGACGCCAGGCTGAATAGAGGGGCTGGGTCAGCGGAGCCACCAGCGGTGTGAGCATCATGGAGATGGCGGCGATGGTGATGAGCATTTTGTAGGTAGCCTGGGAGAGGCTGCCGCTCTGGGTGCCCAGGCGAGCGATGACAAAAGCCAGCTCGCCCATCTGGCCCAGGTACAGGGCGCAGGCCCAGGGCACCACGTTGGAATAGCCAAAGGCCCGAACCAGCAGGGCCAGAATGGTGCCCTTGCCCACCCAGCAGGCAATGACCAGCGGGCCCCACAGGCCGATGTTGGCCCACAGCCATTTGGGGTCGATCATCAGGCCCACCGAGGCGAAGAAGAAGAGGGTGAAGAGGTCTTTGAGCGGCCCCATGTCGGAAAGGGCCTGGTGGGAATAGTCGGATTCGGCCAACACCAGACCGGCCAGGAAGGCGCCAAAGGCCAGCGACAGGCCCAGGATGTGGGAGGTGTAGCCGATGCCCAGCGCGCTGGCCAGCACCGTGAGCGAAAAGAGCTCGCGCGAGCGAATGGCGGCCAGTCGGGCCATGGCCTTGGGCAGCCAGGTGCGCGCACTCCACAACCAGAAGGTGACAAACACCAGGCCCACAACCACGGTGCGCAGCAGTGTGAAAGACGAGTTGCCGCTTTTGCCCATCTGGGGCAGCAGCAGCATGAGAGGCACCGAAACCAGGTCCTGCATAATGAGGATGCCGATCATCACGCGGCTGGAGAGGGTGTTTAAGACGCCGTTCTGGCTGAGTGAGCGCAGCACCACCGTGGTGGACGACAGGGAAAGCAGAGCCCCCAACCAGATGCCCTGCTGGACGGTCCAACCATAGAGGTGACCAAGGGCCACGCCGATGGCGGTAGTGAAGACCACCGAGAGGGGAGTGCCGAAGAGGGCCACTCTTCCCACCTGAGACAGCTTGGGTAGCGGGAACTCGAGGCCCACCGTGAAGAGCAGCAGAGCCACCCCGACGTCGGCCAGCATTTCGACGTCGTGACCCTCGGCCAGAACAGGGCCCCAGGTAAAGGGGTTCAGGGCTATGCCTGCCACGATATAGCCAAGCACCAGCGGCAGCCGCAGAAAGTGACAGGCAAGCCCGGCCAACCAGGCAGCAATAACGATTAAGCAGAGATCTCCGGCCAGTCCCACAATACACCTCCGCAAAACCCGTTCCGAACGGGGGGAGCCGAACCCTGCTAGAGGCGAAATTCCATATTGTCGAGGTCTCCGGCGCCGAGCACCGGCGAATGCAAGAGGCTGCGAGGATTGTTGACGCGCTGCAGGGCGTAGGCGCCCTCCAATACATAGCGCAGCGACATTTTGGCGAGGCGCTCTTCACGCTTGCCCGCGTCGCCCATGCGCGCTGAGGAAATCAGTCCGCCGCCTTCAAAACGGGTGCCAAAGCAGAAACCCCACTCGGGCCTGGCAGAGGTAAAGAGGTCCTGGTCGGTGACGGCCAGGCGAAATTGGCCGGGAACGCTCTCCAGCGTGCTGCAGAGCAGTTCGGCATTGAACTGACGACGCTCGGAGTCGAAGGCCTTGGGATCGAGGGCCACTGGTTCGTGCATGACCACGGGTCGGCCCGTGAACGACTCGATGCGGGTCTGCAGGTTGGTGAGATCGGGCGTGGTTTCGCCGAAGAGCGGCACCAGGTGGACCGCGGCTTTGGGGGCGGGCAGACGCGGGCCGCTGCCCGGGGTCAGGCCCAGAAAGCGGGCTCCCAACGCGCAGGCGACGAGGATGAGCAGCAGAGCGATCTTGTCTGACTTCATAGGCTGAGCTTCGCGATGGACCGGCATGCTCCCGTTTGGCGAGCCGGCAACAATTCGCTCATGTTCTTCCGGGTGGCTGGCAATATTATCGTCTCGATGATGATTCAGAGCGGACCCCGTCCCCAGCCCTGTCCTCCGGCAACGCGGAAGGCCGAGCCCTGGCCCTTTGACCTGACCAAGATCGACACGTGCGAGGAGGCGATGTTCGCCCCCGGCGCCGACATGATCGTCAAGGCCCTGGTAGGCGAGGAGCAGCCTGTCAAGGTGAGTTTTCGCTGCGAGGGTCAGCAGATGGACTACGTGCAGGACGCCAAGGGCATTTCGGGCAGCATTAACGGCCAGGAGTTTCGCATCGACCGCATTGCGGTGGGCAATATGGCCCGCTATCGTGGAGATACCCCGGCCGGACCGATGGACTATACCTCGACCCGCCAGGACAACAAGTTGAACATTCAGGGCACGGCCGGTACCGTGCAATACAACCATCACCTGTCGCAGGTCTCGGATGGCGACGTGGTGTCGGAGATGCAGGGCAAGTTTGGCTGAAAAAGCATCAACGAGAGCGTGACTCTCGATCCAGATGGTGGCAAGTCGGTGTGGGGCAACCTCGGACCCGACAATATCTACGTGAAGATTACCCCGGCCAGCAACGGCACCTTGCATATGGAAGGCACCGTGGGCCCCTTCTCCTGGCAGCAGACGATCGAACCACTGAGTTAGACCAATTCTCGTAAGTATTGTCCGCACAAACTCAATAAAGTCGGGTTACAAGGCGGCCAATCAAGACAGAACTTTTGAGAATTGGTGTAGCCTACCAGCGTTGCTTTGGCGGTTTGGCTTGCCCTGCCCGCAAATGCCAACTCCTAGCTGGCGTTCTCCAGCAGCCGCAGACGCATCTCGGTCAGTTCCTGTTTCTCTTCCAGCCGCTCGACGCGAACCTGTACGTCGTGATGAGAGCTGGCCAGAAAGGACACCTGCTCGGCCAGCAATTGGACTGAAGACTGGACCCGTTCGACCTGCATCCCCAGCTGCTGAAAACCCCGGTCCATTTTTTCTTCCAACCGGTCAAAGCGTCGGTCATGCTCGTCGAAGCGTCGGTCATGCGCGTCAAAGCGCCTGTCATGCTCGTCAAAACGCTTGTCGTGCGCGTCGAAGCGCCGGTCGTGCTCGTCAAAGCGCTTGTCATGCGCGTCAAAGCGCCGATCGTTCTCGTCAAAGCGCTTGTCATGCGCGTCAAAGCGCCGATCGTTCTCGTCGAAGCGACGGTCGATCTCGTCGAAGCGACGGTCGAACTCGTCGAAGCGACAATTGTGCGCTTCAAGTTTTTGATCGATGCTTTGAACCAACCTGTACAGTGACACCATATCAGGGGCCGAATCCGCCATCGCTACCTCCGGGGAGAAATCTGAGCCCATTATAGGGCCCCTGAGACGGCTGGCAAGAAACATTCCATTGCTGGTTGATTGCCGAAGTAAGTCCTTCAGCGGCCGGGCCCACCGGATGGAGAAACCCACAGGCTGGCTCAACTGTAACAACCGCGCCCTACCATTTGCCTCGGCCAACGCCGATACTCAAAGCCATGCAGACCCATCGCCGCCCCATCGCCGGCAGCTACATCGTGGCCGCCGACAGCTGCCGTGTCGCCTCACTGGCGCGCGAGGCTCAGGTGGAAAAGGTGCTGGGAAACTGTGGCGACACCACCTTCTTGCTGGTTCAGGCCGAGCAGCCGCGGTCGGACTTTATGCCCAACTATGAGTATTGCGGGGATCTGTTCGACCGAGCTGAGCGGGGTGATGGCGACCGACCTTTGCACCTCGACATCATTCAGGCCTCCCGCGCCTGGCAGGTCACCCAGGGCAGCCCCGACGTCAGCGGAGCCATCACCGATTCGGGGCCCGACCTCAGCCATCCTCAGCTTCAGGGCACCCTCTCCTCCAGCCCCGGCTGGGACTTTTCCGACGACGACCCGGACCCCAGCGACCCTACCGGCAGCCATCACACCCATGTGCACGGCATCGTCTGTGCCCAGCCCGCCAACAATGGGGCCGTGGGCGTCGCGCCCGGAGCCAGGGCCATGGATTTGCGCATTGCCGGAGGCAAACGTCCTTTCAGTTCGGCCCTCCTCGTCGAGTCCTACCTCTATGCCCTCAAAGCCGGCGTCAAGAGCATCAACACCAGCTTCAATATCGACGCTTTTGTGGGCGACAAAGCCATCGCTTCCACCTATCGCCAGCTGGCCGATCAAGACGTGCTGCTGTTCAACTCGGCCGGCAACGACAGCAAGCGCAACCCCAAACGCTCCCAGTTTGAAGACCTGCTGCTGGTGGCCTCGACCGACACCGCCCCGGCCACCCGCGATCGGCGCAGCGAGTTCTCGAACTACGGCACCGGTATCGACATCGCGGCTCCCGGGGCCGACATCGTTTCGACTCTGCCTGGAGGCCGGGTGGCGGCCCTCAGCGGCACCAGCATGGCCAGCCCGGTGGTGATGGGGGTCGACCTGCTGCTGCAGAGCGCCCACCCCCAGTGGAGCGCGGCCCGGCGCTGGGCCCAAATCGCCGGCACCTGCGATCCCGTCCAGGGCCAGGAAGAGGCCCACGAGATGGGATTTGGTCGAGTCAACGCCGGACGTGCCCTGAGCGAAACCCTGCCCCCGCCCACCCTGACCGCCACCACCCAGACCTTTCCCAACGGCCAGACGATGGAGCTCAACCTGCGGTTTGACAAAGTATTCGACCCCGCCAGCGCCAGCCAACCCGGGGCCTTTCAGGTGTTCAACGAGCACGGCGAAGCCGTGCTGACGGGCGCACCTAAGGAAGTGCGCCTGGGCACCAATCAGTTGCGCTTCGACTTTGCCCGACTTCCCAAAGGCCACTATCGTTTTGTGGCCTCGGCCCAGATGTTGCGCGACCCTTTTGGCCAGCCGCTCGACGGTAACAAGGATGGTCAGCCCGGCGACGACCTGGTGGTCGAGTTTCAGCGCGTGAGCTAAGTCTTGTTGTGAGCTCGAAGGGCGATAAGAGCTCCGATGCACCGTGGACAGGGACGCAAGTGGCCGTTATTGGGTGAAATTGACTTAGTCCTTGACTTAGTTTACGCTGGAAGGGTGTTAGAAGTGAACGTCCATCAGGCGAAAACCCAGCTTTCGAAGCTGCTCGAACGCGTGGCCCGGGGCGAGGAAGTCATCATCGCCAAGGCCGGGCGACCCGTGGCCCGATTGGTGCCGCTGGTCCATGCCGGACCCCGAACCTGGGGCCAGGATCGAGGCCTGGTTCAGCTTTCCAGGGAATTTTTCTCGGCCGACGAGGAGATTGCTGAACTTTTCCATTCGTGAGGTTTTTGCTCGACAGTCACTGTTGGCTCTGGTTGGTGAGCCAACCCGAGAACATTCTTCCGGCGACCCTTGATCAGCTGAGTCGGGCGGATGCAGAACTGTTTTTTTCCGCAGCCAGCGGGTGGGAGATCGCCATCAAGTTCGCCAGCGGTAAGCTACAGCTTGCTGAGCCACCCGAGAGCTTCATTCCGTCACGATTGCGGCGAGACCGGATCGTCGAGCTGCCGGTCGAACTCCCCCATGTGCTGCGGGCTGCCGCCTTGCCCCCACATCACAAGGACCCGTTTGACCGACTGTTGGTGGCCCAGGCACAGTTGCTGGGCTTGCGCCTCGTGACCCGCGACGGCTGGGTGCCAAGCTATGAGGTCGACTGGCTGCAGGCCTGAGGCTGGCTGAGCTGAGGGGAGGGGAGAGGGCCTTGGCGAATGGGCGGCGATGATCGACTGGAAAACCCATCTGGAGCCGGCCCGCGCCCCGGTGACTTCGCTGGCACCCCCAGCACCTTCGCCCCATCGGGTGCCGCACCAGCACGTGCGCGAGGTCTTTGGTTATTGGCGACGTCGCTTGCTCTGGAGTACCTATCTGGGCTATGCGATCTTCTATCTGCTGCGCAAGAATCTCTCGATCGCGCTGCCGGTCATGCAGCGCACGCTGGGTATCGATAAGACCACTTTTGGCATTTTCTTTACGCTGCACGATTTGAGCTACGGGTTTAGCAAGTTTGCCGCGGGGTTGGCGGCCGATCGATTCAACCCCCGCATTCTGCTGGTGGGAGGCCTGCTGACCTCGGCCGTGGCCAATTTCGTCTTTGGTTGGGGAGCCTCGGTCATGGTGCTGGGCTTTACCTGGGTGCTGAACGGCTGGTGCCAGGGCTTCGGCTTTCCCCCCTGCGCGCGGGTGTTGTCCTACTGGTTCGCTCCTCGCGAGCGCGGGGTGTATTGGGGGCTGTTCAATACTTCCCATCAGTTGGGCACCATTGCCATTTCGCTGCTGGCGGCCTACCTGGCCAGCTACTACGGCTGGCAATATGCCTTCTGGGTGCCGGCCCTCATCGGTCTGCTGGGGGCCTGGTTTCTTTGGGATCGGGTGCGGGATACCCCGGATTCTTTGGGGTTGCCGTCGGTGGAAGAGTATCACGCACTGGCCGAGCAGCCGGACGGATTTCGTCGGTTCGAGGAGGCGCCCGGACCGGTGGGCGCCCCCGAGCAGCCCGCCCCCATCGGTTCGGCCCAGGAAAGCCAGCCCGAGGAGTCAACCGCCGCGCTGGTCAGCCGCCTGGTGTGGCGCAATCCGGCCGTGTGGCTGGCTTGCATCGGCAACTTCTTTCTGTATGTGGTGCGCACCAGCTTTCTGAACTGGGCGCCGACCTATCTGGTGGAGGTCAAGGGGGTGAGCCTGACGACCGCCGGTGGCCTGACTGGCCTGTATGAGCTGGCGGGGCTCTTTGGCTGCCTGCTGTCGGGCTGGGTGACCGATCGTTTTCTGTCGGGGAGGCGGGCTCCGGCCTGCTTCTGGTGGATGGTGCTGTGCACCGTCTTCGTCTTTCTGTTTTGGAAGAGCACCAGCCAGAACATGCTCGTCTACGGGTTTTTGCTGGGAGGCGTCGGGTTTGCCGTGTACGGTCCTCAATTTCTGGTGGGGGTTATGGTGGCCGATCTGGCCACCAAGCGAGCAGCGGGGTCGGCCGTGGGTCTGTCGGGACTGATGGGCTATCTTAGCGGCATTGTCTCCGGCGGGGTGATGGGCTGGGTGGTGAAAACCCATGGCTGGGACGCAGGCTTTCTGCTGATTCTCAGCGCCTCGGCCCTGGCCGCCATACCCTTTGCCCTGACCTGGAACGCCAGGGCACCCGAGGAAGTGGCTTGCTCCCCGAGTTCCTGAGCGACTCGGCTCGGCGTTGTATCGAGGCCGGGCTGCAGGGGCAGGGGCTGGCGATGGTCCCCTGGCTGGAACATCAGTTGGCAGAGTCGCGCGCTGAGGAATGGATGTGGGTGCCAACCCTCGAGCTGGGCTCGACGATCTACCTGTGGCACGGTCGATTTGGCGAAGGCGAGCGTCTGGCCCGCAGGGCGGTGGCTCGCAGCCTGAAGCTGGCTCCCCAGGGCATGCTCTATCGGCGGGCTCTGTTGGCGCTGGCTCGGGCGCTGTGGGCTCAGGGTCGGCAGGCCGAGGCTCTGCCGATTTGGGCCCAGGTGGAAGCGGCCGATGACCCCTGGGGCCAGTTGCATCGCCCCCTCTTTGAGGGCAGCTGGCAGGGCGACTGGGGCGAGCTGGGGTGGGAGGAGCGCTGGCGTCGCCTGAGCGAGCCCGATCCCTTTCCGCTGTGGCACGAGCTGCGCTGGGTGGAGGGTTCGCTGGCCGAAATACCGCTGTGGTGCCCGTTGGAGTATCCTCCGGGGCTGGACACGGTGGCCTCGTGGAGCAAGCGGTTTCCCGAACGGCGCAGCCAGCTGCTGCAGCAGGTTCGCGGCTGGCGACACACGGGCTTGGAGCTGCGCTGGCTCGGCCCGGTGGGCAATGCTGCCTGCACCTACTCTCTGGAGTTTCACCTGACAGGCGAGCCCGGGCTGCGGCCCCGGTGGCTGACGCTGGAAGTAGCCGGCTGCGGCTATGAGTCGCAGTTGTGGGGCGAGCGCAATGCCAATCTGGTCGTATTGCCGCTGCCCGATCAGCCCGGCTGCTGGCGGCTGCTGTTTCGGGGGGCGGCCGAGGTGGTGTCGCGGGGCACCCGGGCCGTGCTGCGGCTGGGCTTCGAGGATGGTCGGCCGGCCCTGCTGGCCCGCTGCTAAGCTGTTCCCGGGGCGACGCAGGAGCCCTGGAACGGATGTTTTGAACCAACATCTACCCGGGGAGCGGAGCGAGCCGGGTTAGGGGCTAGTTCTGGCCGCTGAGAATTTTGAGCAGCTTGATCAGGGCCTTGCGCTGGCCGGAATCGGGCTCGAACTGCACCCCCACCACGTAGCTACCGCCGACCTTTTGCACCCGCCGCACCTGGGATCGCAGCTGCATGTCTTTGAGTCGAAGCGTGAGCTGGTCGTGGAGGGCCAGGTCGCGAATCGACTCAAATCGCGCGCCGTGGAGGGAGAGGTCGCGCAGGCGCACCTCAAAGATCTGTCCGCCCAGGTTGGCCGGCACGGTCCAGTCGGCCTTGGCCCGCAAATAGCGGCGCTTTTGCTGGGGGGAACAGCGAATGGAGCGGGCTAACACAGGGCGCACCCAGGTTTTCTTGAGGATTTCGGGGGGTTCGAGAAAGGTGGCGGCACATTCGAACTGGCCGGCATTGCGGCGCTTCACCCAGACGATCTTGCCCTGCACGGTGTCGCGCTCGCAGTCCATCGAGACTTCCAGATTTTTGAGCTGGACCTCGAGTCCCTTTTTGAGGCTGCTGGGAAAGGCTCCGCGGCCTTCAAAGCGGATGCCGGTGGGGCCGATGTCCTTGCTGCGGGCCAGGAAGCTGCAGGTGGCGCCGGTGACCTGCATTTCGAAGGTGCAGGGGGCGCGCAGGCTGGCCCGTCGGTCGCTGCCATCCCAATCCTGTCCGAAGAGCCGCTTGAACCAGTCCATGTGGGAGGTTACGACCCTGGCGTGACGGGGCCTGCTGGCTCTCGGACTGCGTAGTCGTGGGGCGTGGACTCGCGCACCTCGTCGATGGGCGGCTGCTCGGGCAGATTGGCGAAGACGGTGCTCAGATCGAGTTGCAATTGGGGAAAGGAGGGGCTGCGCAGAGTATCCCGCTCGGTACAGGCCGCTACCGTGGTAAACAGACCCTTACCGTTTAAGAGCACTTCTACGAGAGGCAGATGAGGAGTGACCAGCCAGTATTCCGCTACGCCCGCGCGGCCGTAGAGATTGAGTTTGCGAACTCGGTCGTGACGATGGGTGGAGGGCGAGAGGATTTCGATGATCAGCTGGGGCGGACCCTCGACGTAGTTGGGGCGCAACTGGTCGGGATTGCAAACCACGAGGAGGTCGGGTTGGACCAGGTCGTGCTCGGACAACTTGACGTCCAGAGGCGCGAAAAGCAACTGGCACGCCCCGCCGGCGAAAAACGGTGCCAGCTGGATCACCAATTGCCGTGAGATGATTTGATGCAGCAACGAAGGACTGGACATGGCATACAGTTGACCGTCGATCAGTTCCCAGCGCTTTTCGTCCTCAATATTGCGGCAGTCCAGCCAGCTTTGGCGTGAGTGTTGCTGTCGTTCCACTCCGAAGGTTTCTATAGCCATTCTAATAGTCTTGTTGCAATTGGCCTGCTCGGGTTGTTCATGGCCTTTTCAGGGCACTGTGCCAGGCTGGGTTCGTAGAGACATTCTGACCAAGGAGACCATCACGTTGCAGACCTCAGCTTTAGCCATGCAAATCGCTCAAAACGGTGCCGCCCGGGTTCGCCAGGGGGAGATGCCTGAACTGAAGAAAGCCCGGCAGTTGGACGGTTTCCTGGCCAGCCAGAACCTCGACTACTTCGAGGAGGGGTTCAAGGAGCTGCAGGCCCGCGACAACGCCGATGGCGGGGTGTCGATTCACTTTTTCACCGCCGGTCCCGATGAAGATCCGACCCCCGGCAAGGTGCGCCTTGGCAAACTGGAGGCCGAGTTCGAGGGAAATGCCCGCCAGGGAACGCGTTACAGCCTGGAAGAGCGCGAAGATGTGGCCAAGATCAAGTCGTACCGGTTTGAAGAAAAGCAAGTGGTGGTCTATGAAGCCACCGTGAAGCCAGGCAACGAGGTGAACACCAGCGTGTTGATTCTCGATCGTGAGCAGCCCGAGAAAAGCCTGATCGGGGTGGCTTCGTCGGACTGGTTGCTGGCGTAATTCGCCAGCAGCTCGGCCCTGACAAAAGAGGTCAGCAGAGGGTTGCTGACCTCTTTTGATGTCATCGCTCATGAGCAAAAGTCGTGACTTGATGGGCCGCCTTGTAGCCGAAAACTGCTCTAACGCGAAGCCTGCAGGCCCCGACCGACCTGATAGGCCAGTTGGAAGAGGTCGCGCTGGGTGGTGGTATCCAATCCCTGCAGATAGGCCTGTTGCACGGGGTCTGCCAGCGATTGCTCGGGGACCTGCAGGGGAGGGACGTGGCCCAGTGCCACTTCGGCGGCGCCGGCCAGCAGCCCCAGTTGAGCGGCCCCCAGGGCGGCCGCCATGGCGCTGGAGGACAGGGCCTGGGCACTGGGCGTGGTGGTGAGCTGCTGCTGGAACCGGGCGCGCAACTCGGAAGGGTCCTGGGGGGCGGTGGCCACGGCCTGCTGCCACATGTGCTGCAATTTGCGGTCTAACACGCGGTCGGCGCCGGCCTGGCGGCAGCAGAATTCGACCATCTCCTCCACCAGTTGATAGAGCTCGGGGTCGATCTGGCGCAGTTTCTCCGGGGTGTCGTAGTAGGCGGCAAAGCCTTCGGCGATGTATTCGCGGCGATTGGCCATGGCGTAGGAGCTGATGGCTTTGCCCTGGAGTCGCGCCTGGTAATGGGCCTTTTCGATGCGCGGTTGCAGGCTGCTATAGAACTCGGGCTGCTGTTTCTCGAGGGTCATGTCGATCACGTGGCCGAGCTCGTGGACGGGGGTGTCCAGTTGCACAGCCGTATCGCGCACCAGCAGATGGGCCTTGCCTTCGAGGAAGAACCACTGGCCGCGAAAGTCACCGTTGCGCCAGCCTTCCACCGAACGAATGTCGCTGCGGTCGACCAGCAGCTGATGTCGGCCGGAGGCCGAGGAAAGAAAGTGGGCGTCGGGCACCACCAGGGTGTGCAGCGTGACATCGAGCGGAACCAGCTCGGGATGCTCTTCGGCCTGGCGCAACCAGGCCTTGAGCGCTTCGGGGCGGCTGGCGAGCAGACGGCTGCGCTCGTCGAGGGTGGCCTGGCGAGCTTGCTGCAAGCGAGAACCATTGAGCTTTTCCATCCAGGCGTAGAAGCTGGCCTGCTCTTCGGGCGAGTCGGCTCCGTGGTAGAGCGCCATGGCTTTCATGCTGGGCGTTTCGCCGGGGTCGGCGGCCAGGCTGGAGGTTCCTGGGGCCAGCAGGGGAGCAAAGGCCGGGGTAAAGACGGTGGCGCCGCAGGGGTTGTGAGTCAGGATTTCGGCCATCTGACGGCGCTTCTCACGCCTCAGCGCCAGGGCTTTCTCGCCATCGGTTTCGGCCAGGATGCGCTGGCTCAGGGGCTGCAGGTGAAGGTGCACCTGCTCGACGATCTCGGGCTTGAGGCGTTGCTCGAAGCGGCCGCTGAGGTCGCGCAGCGCCTGGGTGGCTTCCAGTTCTTCGCCGCTTTGCAGCACCTGCAGGCGCACCCCCTGAGCCTCGGCCCAGCGCAGCACGCCGCGGTCGACTTTACCCAGGCGAGTCTGCAGCAGCTCGCGCTGGTTGGGGCTGGGCCCCTGCAAGCCGGGTGTGAGGCCGCGATCGAGCATGTCCTGGACAGCCTGCTGTTTGCCGCTTTCGACCCCGCTGGAAGGCGGTCCAGACATGCGGCTGGCGGTGGGGTTGGGAAGAAAGCGGCCGATCTGCACGCTGTCAGGCTAGGGCAAGGGGCTGAAAAACCTTTGAACTAGAGGGTCTCGAGCACCCGCACCATGGGCAGCAGCACCGCCACCACGGTAAACCCCACCACCGTTCCGATGGCCGCCAGCAGCAGCGGCTCGAGCGAGCGGGTGGCCAGTTCCAGGGCGTGGTTGAGCTCGACCTCGTAGAGGTCGGCCATTTTGCGGCACATTTCTTCCAGCGAACCCGATTCTTCGCCCGCCCCCAGAGCGCCGTAGAAGCTGGCCGGAAAGTAGTCGCCCTCGCGCAGGGCCTCGGACAGCAAGGCACCCTCGGACACGCGCTGGCGGATGAGCACGAGGTCGAGTTCGAGGCAGGCGTCGCCCGAGGCCTCGCCGGCCGACTGCAGGGCCGACAGCAGCGGCACGCCCGAGCGCAAAAGGATGGCCAGCGTTCGGGCGAACTGACAGATGGCGGCCACCCGCAGGCAGGGGCCCAGGGCGGGCAGGCGCAGCAGCTGGCGGCGCAGGGCCAGGCGAAGGCCCGGGCCGCGGGCCAGGCGGCGCAGGGCGGCCAGGCCCAGGCCGCCCAGGAAAAGGGCCAGCAACCAGAGCCAGGGGCTGCGAATGGCCTGGCTGAAGGCGATGAGCAAACGGGTGGGCCAGGGCAGGCTGCCGCCCTGGCTTTGCAGCATTTCCAGCAGGCCGCGAAAGAGCAGCGGAGGGGCCAGCGCTACCATCAGCACGCACAGTGCGCTGGCCATAAGCGGCACCACCAGAGCGCTTTGCACCTTCATGTGCAGGCTGGCGCGGCGCTCGACCATTTCGGCCAGCTGGGTGAGCACCGCCCCCAGACGCCCCGATTTTTCCCCCACCCCCACCAGGCGGCTGTGATGGGGGTCGAACACGCCGGGCCAACGGGCCATGGCGGTGGAGAGATAGCTGCCCGACTGCACCCGCTGGGCCAGCCCCTGGCAGGCGCTGCGCAACATCGGGTTGGGCTGTTGGCGGGCCAGCATGTCCAGGGCCCGGTCGAGCGGCACGCCGCTTTGGAACATGGTGGCCAGCGAGCGATAAAACAACGACATGTCGGTATTGGTTGGAGATTTGGCCAGCACCGAATAAGGAGTTCGCCGGAGTGTTGAGAAGACATTCTCGTGAGTCGCCTGCTCTTGCTGCTCTGGCTTGGTCTGTCGTCGCTGGCCGTGGCCCGGCCGATGACCTTCAGCATCCGCTGTGTGCCCGAAGGGGCCGAGGTGTATCGATTCGTCCACGGGCGGGCCCCCGGCGAGCCCAAGCTGGAGCTGGTGGGAGAGTCCGGCTCCTTGCTCAATGTGGAGGTGGCCGATCTGCAGACCACTTTGACGTTGGAACTACAACATCCCGACTGCCTGCCCCTGAAGTTCGACTTACAATTGAAAGAGCTTTTAAGCTCCAATGTCTGGCCGCCGATGGGAGCCCCGGCACTGCAGCTGACCTACCGGAGCCCCTTCCACCGAGTGCGGGCCTTTCTTCGTCAGGGAGCGGTGTTGATCGCCCTGCTGGGCCTGGGCGGATTGGTCCTGAGTTTGTGGGGTTTCCGGCTGCGAGCGGCGCGGCAGGCCCAGCACGTCGCCGAGAAGGCCCGGAAGAAGGCCGATACCATCAACCAGATGCTGGTGCCCCACGAAGAGAATGATCCGCTGCTGGGCGCGCTGCTGGACGGCTATCGGCTGGTGGAAATGATCGGCGAGGGCGGCATGGCCCGGGTGTATCGGGCGGTGAAGGACGAAGAGCTGGAAGCGCGGCGCTGGGTGGCCATCAAGATTCTCAACAGCAATCTGAGCAACGACGGTGAGGCGCTGCGGCGGCTCGAGCGCGAACGTCAGGCCTATGAGTCGCTGCGCCACCCGCATCTGGTGCAGCTGTATGGGGCCGGGCAGAATGGGCCCCACATCTATATGGTGATGGAATTCGTGAAAGGGCAGACGCTGCGCAGCCATATTCCTGCCTCGGGCGTGGGGCTGCGCCAGGCGCTGGCCTGGATGACGCCCGTGATTCAGGCGGTGCACTATGCCCACAGCAAGGGCGTGGTTCACCGCGATCTGAAGCCGGAGAACGTGATGCTGTCGGACACGGGCGAGATCAAGGTGATGGATCTGGGTCTGGCGCGTGGGGGGGATCTGGCCCAGGTAACGGCCACCGGAGCCCTGATGGGAACTCCGGCCTATATGGCCCCCGAGCAGGTTCAGGGCGAGTTTCATGCGGCTACCGATCAGTATGCACTCGGCATCATGTTGTATGAGCTGCTGACGGGTTCGGTGCCTTATCATGACGACAATCTGATCAATCTGGCTCTGAAGCACGTGACCCAGCCCGTACCCCGGTTGGTGGAAAAGCGCCCCCGGCTGGTAAAGACCTCGGCGGTGCTGGAGCGCATGCTGGCCAAGGATCCGGCCCAACGCTTTGCCGACCTGCAGTCGGCCCTGAAGGCCCTGGGGCTGGCCGAGTCGGTGGACGGTTCGTGAGCTCGACTCGAGGGTTCACCTTGCTGGAAACGGTGGTGGGGGTGGGGCTGGTGGTGCTGGTGCTGGGCCTGGCCACATTGCTGTTTGTGCGCACGCTGAAGGCCTCGCTGCGGGGCACGCTGCGGGCCGAGATGCAGCAGCAGGCACTGGTGGCCAGCAATCAGCTGGCCCAGGACCTGGCCCGCACGACCCCCGAAGGGGTCAGCCTGCGCACCGAGAGCCCGCCCTGGGTGGTGGCGATTTGCCCGTTGAGCGACCCCGCTCAGGGCGAACCGGCCCCGCTGCTGGCCAATGGCTCGTTGCTGTGGAGCCCGCGCTTCTGGGTGTATCACTATCGAGAGTCCGAACAGTTGTTGGTGCGGGCCAGTTGGCCCCCGGGAGCGGTGGCGCCCCTGCCTGGAGAAACCTCGCCCGGGGAACCCCGCCACCTCGACCCCGATCGGCTGGCCCAGGTGGTGGGGGGCACGTTGCATCAGCCCAAGGTGTTGGCTCGCGGAATACGGCGACTGGCCGTGGTGCATGCCCCGGGGGGCAGCGACCGGCTGGTGTTACAGCCCTGGCGCCTGGAAATCGAGCTGGAGCGGCCCGCCGCCCGAGGACCCGAACGGCTTCAGTATAGCCGCAGCTACTGGGTGGCCGAACAGCGATGAGGGTTCGACGTGGAGCCTCGATGCTCGAGGTGATTTTCGCGGCCAGCCTGCTGGCCATTGTGTTCATGGTATTGCTGAGTTTGCTGCCCTCCAGCCTGTTCGCTCTGCGTAAAGGAGAGCATCGGGCCCAGGCGCTGGCGCTGGCGATGGGCGTGCTGCAGGAGTGTCGCTCGGGGCCGTTCTCGCGACTGCAGAGCGACGGGGTGTATACGCCCCTGAGCGGCCCACCCTTTGGTCCACTGCTGCAGCGCCACATGCCCGTGAGCGCCGACGGCATGCAGTATGAGGTGGAGCTACAGATCGCCAACCCGGGGGCCGGATTGCCCCGCAATCTGCTGGCCCTGGCCCGCGTGCGGGTGCGCTGGAACGAGCCCCGAGGAGGCCCGCAGCTGCTGGAGCGCAGCCTGGAGATCGCCCGCCAGCAGCGCTAGTATTCTTGCCAGGTGGCGATGCGCATTTTGTCGTCGCGGTTGAGGAAGCGGTTGGGGTCGAAACTCAGGTTCACCTGGGTGGCGTTGGGCAGGGTGCCCTCGGTTTCCAGCTGGTCGAACAGGGCCGGGTAGAAGACATTGCGACGATTGTCGGCGCTGCCCGTGCCGGTCATGTATCCCTGACAGTTTTGGGCGGCCAGATCGACCAGGCGGTTGATGACCGATGCCCGGTCGGTGTAGCGTTCGGGCTGGGGCAGGTGATTGACGGGCGGGTAGCCTTCGTTGTAGCGGACGATGTAGACGAACTGGTTGTTTTCTTTACGGATTTCCAGCACCACCCGACTGTCCCAATCCCAGTGGTCACCGCCCCGATGGGGATTGGGCGTGGCCAGCGCCAGCTGGGGCGTGACGGCGGTGACGACGTTGCCTCCGGCGTCCTGAGCCCGCAGCTCGCCGGTGGCGGGATGAACGTAGGTGCCTGGAAAGGCGTAGTAGAAGAGCTCGGACCCATCGGCCGGCTGGCTGAGGTCGCGCCGCGTAGGGTTGTTGACGCTGGCGATCTGCAATACGATCTGACGGGGATAGAAGATGTCGATGTGGGTGGCAGAGGCCAGCTGGTAGGCCTGCGAGTCGAGCAGGGTGACGTTGCCCTTGCCGGTGCTGCGACCGTCGGCCACAAAGGCCCCGAGCACCACGAAGTTGCTGGCTTCAAAGTTGCCCTTGGTATAGACCAGTCCGCGAAATTCGTTGCTTTGACCGGCATTGCCGACCAGCCGCACGTCGTCGCCCGAGAGCAGCGCCACGCGGTCGTCGCTGCTGAGGGCCGAGCCACCCTCGATGGTGGTACGGCCATTGACGATCAGGGCGCCCACACCGCGCAGGCTGCCCACGACCCGCAAGTTGCCGGCCACGTAGAGCAACGAGTTGTCGAGGGCCAGATCGCCGTTGACGACAAGGTTGCCCGGGCAGCGGGCCAGGCCTTGAATCGATTGGGCCCCCGCGGGACCCACCGGCACCACCTGATAGTTGAGGGCAGCATCGGTGGCGGGGTCGTAGTCGGCCAGCCGGAAGTCGGGCAGGTTGGCCGAGTGGGCCTGGCGCACCTCGCCGGTGACCAGTGAGCCACTGCGCACCTGCACCCCGCCTTCGGCCTGGACATCGCCACAGACACGGCTGTTGTTTTCCAGCACCACCGCCTGGGGATCGGAGGAGTTGGTGGCCAGATCGCCCGGGCCGAGCAGGCCCGGATCGCTGCTGAGTTGGGCCAGATCGTCGGGGTTCTCCAGGCTGCCGACCAGGCTGTTCTGCAGCCGCACCAGGCCGGTGGAAGCCAGCGACACGGGAAATTCGGGCACGTGGACGAGGGCCTCGCGGGTGCGCACCACGCCGCGCGAGCGGGCCGTGGCCACCAGGTGCACGTGGTGGGCGGGCACGCGGCCGGCCGGCAACAGCCTGGAGCCCGACCAGCCGGCCACCGGGGTGGTGCCGGCGAAGTTGTTGGTGGAATGGGGCAGCGAACCCCCGGGGGTGAACGTCAGCTCGGCCCGGCTTTCGGGGTCGGGACCGTCGATGCGGAAGTTGCCCTGGTAACCGGCGCCCTGGGCGAGGTGAGCCAGGCCGCGCTGCACCGCCGAGTCGGCCAGCAGAGAAGCCTGCTGCACGTTCTCGTGGCGCATCCCCATCTGCAGATTCAGCGAGGCCGAGGCGGCCACCGTCAGCACGGCCAGCAGCGAGGTGGCCACCAGGCAAAGCACGGCGGCCAGCGAGAGGCCTCTGGGGGGCTTGGGCATTCTTTCATGCTATCGTCCGGTAGGGCAACTTGCAAGGGTTGCGAACCCGCTGTCTATGAGAAAGCATGTGTTTCTGGCCCTGTTGTTGGTGGGTGTGGCCGCCGCCCGCCCCAGCGTGGTGGTTGACCCGGCCGAGGCGGCCGCAGCCGGCAAGCGCATCTGGCAAAATGAATGCAGCGGCACGGTGGACGGGCTGACCTCGTGGAACAAGGGCGAAGAGTTTCCCAGCCTGGGCATCGGCCACTTCATCTGGTATCCCCAGGGCTATCGCGGCCCCTTTGAGGAGAGTTTTCCCGGGCTGATCGAGTTTCTCAAGGCCCGCAACTGCCCTCCGCCGGCGTGGCTGGAGGGGCTGAAGGGCTGCCCCTGGGCCAGTCGCGAGCAGTTTTTGGCCGATTATCACGGTGAGAAGCTGCGCAGCCTGCGCCTCTACTTGAAAGATACGGTGCCCCAACAGACGCTGTATATCACCGAACGGATGCAGTCGGCTCTGCCGCGCATGCTGGAGGCCTGCCCCGAAGACCAGCGCGAGCGGGTGGAAAAGCGCTTTCATCAGGTGCTTTCCAGCCCTGGCGGGGTGTATCCGCTGATCGACTACGTGAATTTCAAGGGCGAGGGTATCAAGGAAACCGAGCGCTACAAGGGCCAGGGTTGGGGGCTGCTGCAGGTGCTGCAGCTCATGGACCCCGGCAAACCTCCGTTGCAGGCCTTTTCCCAGGCGGCCGAGGCGGTGCTGGAACGGCGCGTGCGCAACTCGCCCCCCGAGCGCGGCGAGCAGCGCTGGATGCAGGGCTGGCGCAATCGAGTGCGGGGATACTTAAGTCCTTGAAGGATTCTAAAAGGAATCCGCGCAGAGGAAGCGATGATGTCGACGCAGCGATTACTGTTTCTCTTGGGGTGGCTGTTTCTCTGGGGGGGGCAGCCGGCTCGCGCCGTGCCAGTGGTGAACGGGAGCTTTGACACCGGTAATTTCAACGGATGGACGGTGTTTGGCAACACTTCCGCCGCGTTCGTGTCGGGTGCGGCAGCCCGGACCCTGCCGGGTGCTGCTGTCTTTTCTGATGGGGTAACTGGCGCGGGAATCTTTCAGTCTTTGGCAACGACCCCTGGCAATAGCTATGAAATTTCGTATTTCTTGAGAAATGAAAATGGTCAGGGCTCCAACTTTTTTTCAATCAGCTGGGGTAGCTCACTGGTGGATAGTCTTCAAGACGCTCCAGTCTTTTTCTACCCACCGTTCTCGCATCAAGTCGTAGCAACAACCCTTTCTACGGAGTTGCGCTTCTTTTTCCAGGGAGAGGCTCTCTGGTTGATCGATGATATCGTAGTGACCGACCTCGGTAGTCAGGGGCTGGCCGCCGTTCCCGAGTTGGACCCAAACCAGGGGGTATTGCCGATCGCGCTGCTGTTGTGTGGGCTGTTGACGCTGGCTGGCGTTCGCCGCGGCGCTCAGGGGTCGATAGGCTGCTGAGCCAGCTTCTCCAGCGCCCGCAGGTAGCGAAAGAAATGGAGCGCACCCAGTTCGTAGGCGTCTTTCACGCCTTCGAGCAGGGCCAGGTGCTCGGCGATGCTGGGGTCCTTTTCCAGCGTTGCGGCCGTGAGGTGGGCGGCGGCCACGATCAGTTGCTCTCGAGAGAGAGGTTGGGGCTGCGGTTCGCTCATGCGGTCTCCCGGGTTTTGGGGTCGAGGGCGTCGCGCAGGCCGTCGCCGAGCAGGTTGAAGCCCAGCACCATGCCCAAAATGGCCAGTCCGGGCGCCAGCACCAGCCATGGGGCCTGTTCGTAGTAGCGATAGGTGTCGGCCAGCATGGTGCCCCATTCGGGCGTGGGCGGCTTGGCCCCCAGGCCGAGAAAGGAAAGGCCGGCAGCGTCGAGCACCGAGGTTCCCAGGCTGAGGGTGGCCTGCACCACCAGGGGGTTGATGCAGTTGGGCAGGATGTGCACCCACAGGATGCGGGCATTGGAGCAGCCGATGGTGCGGGCGGCCTGAACAAACTCGAGTTCTTTGACCGACAGCACCGAGGCCCGGGTGATGCGGGCGAAGATGGGAATGCCCACCACCCCCACGGCGATCATGGCGTTGGTGAGGTTATTGCCCAACACGGTGACGATGGCGATGGCCAGCAAGATGCTGGGAAAGGCCAGCAGCAGATCCATGGAGCGCATGATGAGGGCGTCGAGGCGCCCCCCCTTATAGCCGGCCAGGGCCCCCAGCGGCGTGCCCAGGCCCAGCGAAATGGCCACCGAGAACAGGCCCACCGCCAGGGAAACGCGCGATCCGTAGACCAGGCGCGACCAGGTGTCGCGGCCCAGATTGTCGCTGCCCAGGGGGTGTCCGAAGGCCCCTGGAGGCGCCAGCCGATGGGCCAGGTCGAGCTTGTCATAGGGAAAGGAAGTGAGCCACGGGGCCAGCAGGGCCATGAGCAAGAAGCCGCCGCAGAGCACGGCCCCCAGCTGGGCAGAGCGATTGCGCCACAGTTTGCGCAGGGCCACGCGGGTGGGCGACTCGACCTGCATTACTCAGCCCCCTGGCGCACGCGCGGGTCGAGCCAGGCGTAGAGGAAGTCGACCACCACGTTGACCAGGCAGAAGGTGGTGCTGATCAGCAGGATGCCTCCCTGGACCACGGGATAGTCGCGCTGGCGCACGGCGTCGACCACCAGGTTGCCCAGGCCGGGCCACTGGAAGACGCTTTCGGTAAGCACGGCGCCGCCCAGCAGATAGCCAAACTGGAGCCCGATAATGGTGACCACGGGAATCATGGCGTTGGGCACGGCGTGGCGCCACCAGATGGCCAGCCAGGGAAGGCCCTTGGCGCGGGCCAGGCGGATGTAGTCCTGGCTCAGCACGTCGATGAGGGCCGAGCGGGTCATGCGGGCGATCATGGCCAGGGGGACGGTGCTGAGGGTGACCGCCGGCAGGATGAGGTGGCGGATGACGTCCCAAAGGTTGGCCAGGCTGCCGCTGAGCAGGCTGTCCAGGAGATAGAAGCCCGTAGGGGTTTGAAACTGCAGTTCACAGCGCCCGCTGAAGGCGAACCAGCCCAGCTGGCCGGGAAAAATCCAGAGCAGCACGAGGCCCAACCAGAAGATGGGAACAGAAACGCCAAAGAGGCTCAGGCTGCCGCAGAAAGTGTCCCACAGGCTGTTGCGGCGAACGGCCGCCAGCGATCCCAGGGCCACGCCCACCACCACGGCGATGGCCATGGCGGCACAGGCCAGCTCGATGGTGGCAGGAAAGGTGCGCCCCAGGTCTTCGCTGACGGCGGTGTTGCGCACGATCGAACGCCCCAGGTCGCCGCGCACCACCTGGCCGAGATAGCCCACGAACTGCAAGGGCAGGGCCCGATCCAGGCCGAGTTCGTGGCGCAGCTGGGCCACTTCGTCGGCGCTGGCGCGCTCGCCGAGCATGATTTTCACGGGGTCGCCGGGAATCAGGCGCAGCATGAGAAACACCAAGAGGGTGACCCCCAGCAGCACGGGCACGATTTGGGCCAGGCGGCGCATGAACAGCCGGCTCACGGGCGCTTCCAACGCAGATACTGAAGCACCAAAGTGCCGGTGGGATGCAGGCGGAAGCCCTCGAGGGCCGGGTGGTGAGCCCCCACCTGGTGAGCGTGAATCAGCGGCAGCGAGGGGGCCTGCTCGTGCAGCAGCAGCTGAGCCTGTTGGTAGAGCTTCTCGCGTTCGACCTGATCGACGATCTGTCGGGCCTGCACGAGCATCCGGTGGGTTTCGGGGTTTTTGAACAGGCACAGGTTGCTGCCGCCGCGTTGGGGATCGACGTTGTTATCGTCGAGCATGACGTAGAGGTAGTTGTCAGGGTCGCCGGTGTCGCCGATCCAGCCGCCCAGAGCCATTTTGTGCTGACCCTTGCCCACCAGTTCCAGGTAGCTGCCCCAGTCGACGGCCTTGAGGTCGACCCGGATGCCGACGTCGGCCAGCATGGCCTGCAGGCATTCGCCGATGACTTTGGGCTCGGGGTAGTAGGGGCGGGCCGCGCTCATGTACCAGAGTTCGCTATCGAAGCCGTCGGGATAGCCGGCCTGGGCCAGCAGCTGGCGAGCTTTCTCGGGGTTGTAATCGTAGGGCTGAACTTTGGCCTGGCCCCAGATCATCGGGGGCAGGTGGCTGTGGGCCACCTCGGCCAGCCCGCGGTAGAGGGCCCGGGCGATTTCCTGGCGTTCGATGGCGTGAGCGATGGCCCGGCGTACCAGCGGCTGATCCAAGGGTTTGGCCTGGTTGTTCAGGGCCAGGTAGCCGATGTTCATGCCGGGCTGGGTGACCACCTGGACGGCCCGGTTGAGCTTCAGGCGCTCCACATTTTCCAGCATGACGCCGGTGATCAGGTGGACCTTACCGCCTTCGAGCTGCATTTGGCGCGAGGTGGGGTCTTTCACGGGCAAGATGGTCACCCGCTGGATTTGGGGAGCGCCGTCCCAATAGTCGCGATTGGCCTCGAGCACAATGCGCTCTCGGGGCAACCATTCGACCAGCCGGTAGGCACCGGTGCCGACCGGGTGTTTGAAGGCGTTCTCGCGATATTTCGCCAGCGCCTTGGGGCTGACGATGGCGAAGAACGGCATGGCCAGGTTTTCTACGAAGGGGGCCACCACTTCGCGCAGCTGGAAGCGCACCGTGTAACGGTCGACGGCTTCGATGGACTGGATGACGCAGGGCTGAGTGCCCCAGATGTCGGCCCAATAGGGGAAGCGGTTGCCGGCAAAGCGCAGGGGGTGGTCGGGCTGCATCTGGCGCGAGAAGTTGGCCACCACAGCCTGGGCGTCGAAATCGCTGCCGTCGTGAAAATGCACGCCTTTGCGTAGATGAAAGGTCCAGGTTTTGCCGCCGTTGGAGTGGTCCCAACTGATGGCCAGGGCAGGCTCGAGCTGCATGGAATCGTGGCCGTGGCGCACCAGCGTGTCAAACAGGTTGCGGCAGACCTGGCTCGACTCGCCATCGCTGATCAAAGCGGGGTCGAGCCCGCTGGCGTCGGCGGGCTTGGCAATGACGACCGAGTTGTCGGTGGGAACCGGGGGAGGGCTGCCAAAGGGCTGCAGCTGCTCGGAGGGGCGTGTGCAGCCGGAGGTGAGAAAACAGGCCAGTGCCACCCCCATCAGCCAGCTGCGAGGCTTCAAAACTTGGTGGGCTCCGCTATCGGGGTGGGGCTGGCGGCGGGCGTGGGGCTGCTGGCGGGCGTGGAGCTGGTGTCGGGCTCGGCGGTCATGCCAGGGGTGGGATCGTCGCTGGGCACTTCGGGAAGGTCCAGCGGCGTTTCCGTCGGGCCCGGAGCCCGCGGCTTGGTGGGGATTTGCATATCCTCGCCCTTGCTGAAATACATCGGCTTGCGAGGCGCGTACTTTTGGATGCGATGATTTTGCGAGTCGGCGATGTAGAAAATTCCGTCGGGGCCTTCGGCCATCTGCTGTGGGTTCTGAAACTCACGCCCCAGTTTGCCGGCCTTGCCCCACTCGCAGAGAAATTTGCCCTGGGCATCGAACTTTTGGATGCGGTTGTTGCCGCTGTCGACGACGAAGACGTTGCCGGCCCGGTCGACCAGAATGGAGCTGGGAAAGCGAAACTCTCCCGGGCCTTTCCCCTGGGTGCCGAAGGTGCCGATGTAAGTGCCGTCTTTTTGGAAGCGCTGGATGCGATGGTTGTGGGTGTCGGCCACGTACAGGGCGCCGGTAGCGTCGCAGGCCACCCCCCAGGGGCGATCGAACTCGCCGACGGCGCTGCTCTGCTTGGGCTCTTTGGGCAGGATGGCCAGCACGTTCTTGACCCCGGGGCCGAACTTCTGCAGGCGGTGGTTGCCGCTGTCGCAGACCCACAGGTTGCCGGCCGGGTCGAAGGCCATGCCGATGGGGTGGCTGAACTGGCCCGGCGCCTGGCCCAGCGCACCCACCTCGGAGATGAACTCTCCCGTGGTTTTGAACGACTGCAATCGGTGGTTGTCGGTGTCGGCCACCCAGAGGATGCCTTCGCTACCAGGCACGGCCTGAATACGCAGGGGGTTGCGAAATTTTTTGGTGTCGGAGCCGGGATCGCCCCAGTGACCGATCAATTTGCCCTCGGGGTCGAGCCGTTGGATGCGCCCGTTGCCGGTGTCGAGCACGAACAGGTTACCTGAGGAATCGACCGCCACCCCGGTGGGACCGTCGAATTTGCCCGGCTCACGACCGCGCTCGCCGATGGCCACGAGGTATTCAGGAGGGCCTTCGCCCTGAAGCAGAAATACCACCACGACGGTGGTGACGCTGGCGATGAGGAGCAGGGCCACCACCCAGGTAAGCCATCGTTGACCCATGGGCGACCTGCTTTGCCCGACCGCAACTTTTTCCTCTGCCCCGGGTTGTATTGGTCTGGATGCAGTCAAAAGGAGAGTGAAATGAGAAAAGGTTTTTGCATTGCGCTGTGTGGTCTGACTTTGACTCTGGGGGCAGGTTCGGCCTGGAGCGACCCCCCGAACTCCGAGCGCGGCGGCTGGTTCCAGCAGCGCGGCGAGGGACGCCCGGGCCGTCAGCGCCTGGAGCGCCGCGGCGAAGGTCAGCTCGATGAGGGCAGACGCCAGGGCAAACGCAAGGAGCGCTTCGCCAAGTTTGACACCAACGGCGACGGCCAGCTCGACGAGGGCGAGCGCCAGGCCGCCCGCGAGCAGATGAAGGGCAAGCACAAGGAGCGTTTCGCCCAGTTTGACACCAATGGCGACGGCCAGCTCGACGAGGGCGAACGCCAGGCCGCCCGCGAGCAGATGAAGGGCAAGCACAAGGAGCGTTTTGCCAAGTTTGACACCAATGGCGACGGCCAGCTCGACGAGGGCGAACGCCAGGCCGCCCGCGAGCAGATGAAGGGCAAGCACAAGGAGCGTTTCGCCAAGTTTGACACCAATGGCGACGGCCAGCTCGACGAGGGCGAACGCCAGGCCATGCGCCAGCAGATGATCCAGCGCTTTGATACCAACGGAAACGGTCGCATCGACCCCGACGAGCGGCCCCGCCGAGGTCGCTCCCGCCAACAGGGAGAACCGCGCCCGACGCGCTGAGTTAGAGCAGGGGAAAGGTGTTGCGAGCGATGACCTCGAGTCGCAGTTCGCGCAGCTCCTGTTCCAGACGCAGCTTGAGGTCGAGCACGATGGTTTGAGAACCATCGAGTTGGACTGAAAACTCCAGCACATCGCGAGCCACCTCACGGTGGCTTTCGTGTTCAGGGATCAGATGCGGGTCGTCGAGCAGATAGCCGCCGGGATTGTTCTGGAAGCCGGTCAGTGGGCCGGCTGCAAAGACCCCCCCGGGGGGATCGATGAGACAGCGAATCACCCGGCCCGATTCGTCCAGGTTGGCGTAGTAGAGGAGATAGCGGTCCCAGTTGGGCAGGCCGCTGGCCGGGTCGTAGGCGCTGGCTGCAGACCAATTGGACACACCCGGCAGGCAGAGCGCGTGGCGGGCGCGACTCTGGCCCAGCACGCTGAGGCTGCGAGCTGTGACCGAGGTGACTCCCTGGTAATGGGTCAGCTCCAGGTCGCGTCGGACGGTGGCGGAAAATCGCCGCAGCTGGGATTCCAGTCCCTGCTGGGTGATGAGGGTTCGAAACCAGCGCGAGCCGAGCTCGAAGATGAAGAAGGCCAGGGCGCTGGTCACCAAGAGCACGGAGAGCGCTACCAGCAGTTCGATGAGGCTGAATCCACGAGGTCTTTTCATTGCTCGACGAAGACCACCCGTCCCAGGCGGGTGGACAGTCTTCCGTGGCCACGTCGGCTGGCTCCCGGGGTGTCGGACCACCAGTAGACTTCGACTTCCAGTCGATAGAGGTCGCCCATCGGCAGGGGAGTGGTGGGTGGCGAGTAGAGATGAGTGACCGTCAACTGATGAGCAAAGGTGGTCTGACTGCGTTCGTCGTGGCTGTAGAGCTGGCGCTGTCCTTGCAAACCGCCCCAGTCGGGGGGGCCGGCCTGGGCAGCGGCGTCGAGCTGGCTTTGGGCGTAGGCCAGAGCCGGGGTCAGATCACCGGTCTTGCTGGAGGAGCTCTGTAAGGAGAGAAACAGGAGCACAGTGGACACCATGACGACCCCGAGGAGCCCCAAAGCCACCACGACCTCTGCCAGAGTCAGACCGCGCGAGGGCAATCGTCCACCTCTCTTCTGTACCGAATGGTTCAAATTTTATCATGGGCTGTCCAGGGCTTGCGATAGAGTTGCAGCAGGGAGACGCCCAGCGGGAAGCGGCAGAACTTGAGCAGCTGGACTTCGACCGCGAAAATGCGGGCTAGTAAGGTGTTCCACGGGCTGGTGCGCGGCAGAGCGTCGAAGTCGCCCCCGGAGCTGCGGGGGAGGTGGCGCGTGGCGTTGCGATAGATCCAGATCGGCAGAAAGAGCAGGCTGTTGAAGTAGCTGCTGTAGAGGCACCGGGCGGGCGGCTGAAAGAGCCGAGTGAGGGTGGCAGCCGTGTAGCGTCGGAAGTGGTGATTGATGTCGTCGTGGGGACCCCACAACGAAGGGAAGGCCGGTACCGTGAGCAGCACGTGCCCGCCGCGGCGGCAGCAGCGCAGCAATTCAGAGGCCCCTTGCTGGTGGTCTTCGACGTGCTCAATAACGTCGAGGGCGCAGACGAGATCGAAGCTGTCGTCGGGAAAGGGCAGTTCCGTCATGGATGCCGAGAGGACGTTGTGGCCGTGTTGCTGCAAAAACTGGAAGAGTTCCGGGTCATACTCCACCGAGGTGACCTCGCCCCAGGCGGCCAGAACTTCGCTACTGCGACCTGCTGCCGCTCCTACGTTGAGGACCCGCAGGCTCTGGCTGGCCGGAAGGTGTCGTTGCAAGATTTGGGAGTAGATGCGTTCGCGGATCTGGAACCACCAGTGGTTGCGCTCGAGTTCGAAGTAGCGTTGGGCGTAGTCAGACTGCATTCTATCCTCGTTTCTGTCTGAGCACTTGGATTTGGGCCTGAAACAGGGACATCCAGTGAGAGTCCTGGAGGCTTTGGGCCCGGGTCAGGGCCTGCTCGAGTATGGGCAGGGCGCGCTCGGGCTGATCCTGGTAGCTGACGGCCAGGTTGTAGGCGGCCTCAAAGCCGCAAGGGTATTGGGCCACGACCTCCTGGAGCAGGGCCCGCCCCTGCTCCAGGCGATGTTGTTCCAGCAGGTTGACGCCCAGAAATTGTTTGGCCTCGGGAAAGTCGGGGGTGCGTTCCAGGGCCAGACGCAGCAGTACCTCTCCGCGTTGGCGTTGGGCCGGGTCGGACCAGTTGAGCGCCAGGGCCCGAGAGTAGAGGGGATAGCTTTTGAGCAGGCTGAGGGCCTGAGGACGGCGGATTTCGAAAAGAGTTCCCAGTCGCTGGTCGGGCCCCGGGCGCAACAGGCTGCTGTGACGCCACCATTCGCGCCAGTGCTCGGGGACTTGAAAGTAGTCCTGCCCGGCATAGGTTTGAGCCGAGCGGGCTTCGTCGACAAAAACAAAGCGGTTGCCGCTGCGCAGCTGGCGATACAGTTGCTCGCTGGCCTGTTGGGAGGTTTCAAGACCCGAGCAACGTTGGCCGCTCCAGTAGGCAAGGCGAAAGTTACGGGCGCTGCTCAGAGCCGCCTGGGCGGGCAACTGGGTCCGGACCTGCAGGGCCAGTTGGGCTCGTTCTTGGGCCTGGGCGCGCCCCATCTCGACGAAGCCGACCACTTTGGGCCACTGGCTGAGCGGGAGAGCGATGAGGGCCAGGCCCAGCGCCGGGCGCAGTTTGGGGGGCAGGCCCCAGAGGGCGATGAGCGCCAGAGGGGCCAGGATTGGGCGATAATAGCGCACCAGCGGATAGGGCCAGATGCCGTGTCCAACCACAAAGATGAGGATGGTGAGCAAGGCCAGGCGCAGCTGAGGCTCGGTCCGGCAGCGGTAGGCGCCCAGCCCGAAGGCCAGCAGCAGGCACCCCGCCAGCATCGGGCCCCACGGGGCGGGGCCGAGAAATGTGGTCCCCAGGGAGTTGGCGAAGTAGAGGAAGTGACGCCCCTGCATGGCCACCAGGTCGGACCAGGGGATGTGGCTGCTGTAGTGGGACGAACCCAATCCGACGCTGCGTCCCCCCAGGTCAAGGGCGATCATGGGTGGCAGAAATCCCAGAGCAAAATTGCCGAGTCGCCGGCCCTGGCGGCCCGCCAGCAGCACCAGGATTTGGGCCGCGGCTACGGCCAGGCCGGTAAAACGGATGGCCGAGAAAGCGGCGCAGATCAGCCCGCGATACACCCAACGCCGGGGATGCTCGGGAGAGCGCTGGTTCCAGGCCAGGTACACCGCAAAGCCCGCGGTGAGGCTTCCCTCGGTCAGGATGGAGGCCAGGTAGAACACGGAGTTGAGGTTGACCAGGGCGAAGAGGGCCACGCCCCAGGCCAGGGCCGGACCGAGTCGTGGACGAGCCAGGGAAACGGTGGCCAGGGTTGCTACCAGCGAGAGAACCAGCATCCAGAGCCGGGCGGCCCCCAATTGAAGGCCTGGGCCGGCCAACCAGGCAGCGGGGGCAAGCACCAGACCCTGCCCCACGGTGGGATAGGTGATAAAGCCGCTGTCGAACTGGTCGGCCGGGCGCACCCCGGCCAGGATCTGGGCTTGCAGCCAGAGGGCAGCATCGTCGTTGATGGAGCCGAAATCGTCGCCGCTGGCAATCCAGGCTCCGAAGGCCAGCACCAACAGGGCAACCGTCAGGCCCACAGCATCGATCCACTGGCTCCTTTTCATGGGCTGCGCTTCTCGTTGGCCCGGTGGGCACCTGTTGGGGCGCGAGAGGCGAGCAGGCGGCGGAATTCGAAGGGATCTGAGCGATGGCGATGTGCGATTATTGCGGCAAGGTGGGCTCGATGGAGGAGGTCGCTAATGGACGAACCCGCCTGTTGCTGTGCCCGATGTGCAAAGCGGAATGGGATTGGAAGCAGTCAAAGCGGGTGGAGGCGCCAAGGACCCGGAAGAGCTTTTGGGGGTGGTTGAGGTCCTGGTTTCGTTAGGCGCCCCAGATTTTTTGCCACAAGCCTTGGGTCTCGCGGTCGGTTTCGCGCAGGGCTTGAGGTAGGCGGCGCAGGCTGGCAGCAACGCTGAGTTCTTCGGCTGAAATCAGGCCTTGTTTGATGCGTTCGCAGAAGCGTTTGAAGTCGGCCCGGGAAACCAGCTGGGGGGCCCGTGGCGGGGCGCTTACAAAGGCCCCCTGGGCTACTTTGCGCGAGAGTTGTTGGGCCCATTCGCGACAGCGAGTTACGGCCTGCTGGAGTTCCTGGCTCGAACGCGCGGGCCTGTCTTCGAGCTGTTCCCAAGCGTCCCAGCTGGCCAGTGCGGATTCGGCATAGAGGTGGCCGGAGCGCAAGGCCACGTAGAAGAGTTTGAGCGATTCTTCTCGGACGCTTTCGAGTTGTTCTTCGAGTTGCTCGAGTGTCTGCTGACCCGTGAGCCTGCGCAGGAGACTTCGGAACCATTGTTGTTGTGCCGCCGATTGCTCCACGCGCCGCAAGGCGGCCACGATGTCTTGAACTTCAAAGGGCTTGTAGAGGTAGTCGTCGACCTGGATGCGCAGGGCTCGCAGCGGGGCCTGATCGTCGGCGTAGCCGGTCATTACGATGGCCCGCAGTTTGGGGCGCTGCAGTTTGAGTCGTTCGAGTACGCCCAGGCCGTCCATCGGTCCGGCCATGCGAATGTCGGCGAGGACGGCCTCGGGGCTTACCTCAGCGGCGATGCGCAAGGCGGTTTCCGGATCTGCGGCCGAGTAGACCCGATAGTCCAGGTCTTGAAGCACGTCGACGATAACTTCGCGAAGGTTTTCGTCGTCTTCGAGTACCAGCACAGTCTTCATTGAGGATGATTGGCCCTGGAGCAGGGCAACCCTTTCTAAGGGGAAACCAGGAGCCGGTGGCTTTGTCCAGAAACAGTTGGCGAACTTTAAGGAGAGCATGTTCATGCAGAAGCAAGCCGTTGTTCTGAGCCTGGCTCTGGCTCTGTTGGGTTCGGTTGGAGCTGAGAACTACTATGTTCGCAATCGACCCTTTCATCAGGTGGTGCATTCGGGTGGTGAGGCCCTGGTAGGCGCCGAGGCCTTCCTTAAGGCCCTGGGAATGGGCTGGACGGTGGAAGGAAATACGGTGGTCCTGTCTGCCTCGGGAGGCGCGTCGGCCATTCCCACAGGAGCTCTGAAATTTCGCTATGGAAGCAAGGAACTGAGTCTGGAAGGCAGCGGACGTGGCGGTGCAACCTTCGTGCCTCTGAGGCCGCTGGCCCGCCTGTGCGATTTTACCGTGACTTCCAATGCCGCTTCGGGGACCGTCGATGTTGTCAAGGCCCGTTTCGCCACCGATGCCGAAAAGAAGGCCCTGGGCGAAGCTCAGGTCAGCCGCGAGCAGGAGCGTAAGGCACGGGAAGAGGCCTGGGCGCGCCGTGCTGAAGAGATGCGCCAGAAGGCTGGCAGCGATGAACCCCCGGCCGAGGTGGCGGCGAGTGGCGAAGCGCCAGCCGCCTCCTCCGACCCGGAAAAAGAGCGCAAGTTGAAAGAGCTGGAAGTTCGCATTCAGGATCTGGAGCGCCAGCCGGCCAAGATTCCTCGCGTCGAGGTCTATCGTGCCGAGGCCAGGCCCGATCCGTCTACAGGTGCGGTCTATGTGGAGTGTGAGGTGCGCAACAATGGCGACGCCCCTTCCAAAGCGGTGGGGGGACAGCTGGTGCTGACCGGCCCCGATCAGCGTTCCAGTGCATCCGACGCGCTGAAGCTGAAGGAGGCCCGCATCAGTAAGTCAGCTACCGATACCATGGCTGCCCGCACCAACACGGCGGGAACTTCCGGAAAGCCCGTCGACGTTGGCAGCGATGGAACCCCGCGCCTGAAGCCCCGGGTGTATTTGCAAAAGAGTGTCTTCGGTCCAGTGCTGGCCCCAGGGCAGAGCTGGGTGGTAAAAGAGGTCTATCGCTTTCCGGGCGGTTCGATGCCCAACGGAGACTTTTCCGCCGAGCTGAAGCTCAATAAATAGAAACGTTAAGGGAGAACCATTGTATGAAGTTGCGAGTTTGGATCGCGATCGCCGCCGGAGCATGTCTGCTGGGAACAGTCGCCGATGCCGAAAGCTACTATGTTCGCAATCGACCCTTTACCTCGGTGATCAAGGTGGGGGGTGAGGCCCTGGTTGGCGCAGAAGCCTTTTTGCGCGCTCTGGGCGTGGGTTGGAACCTGGATGGCAATGTGGTTCAGGTCGTCAATTCTGGAGGTAGCAATCCGCCGTTGTCCGGTGGCAATCTGACCTTCACTTACGGTGGGCAGTCGGTGCAGTTGGAGGCCAGTCCGCGCGGCAATCAGAGCTATGTGTCGTTGCGCCCGCTGGCCCGCTTGCTGAACTACAGTGTTCAGGCTAACCGGGCCACGGGAACGGTGGACGTGATCAAGGCTCGCTTCGCCACCGCTGAAGAGCTGAAGTTGGCCGGTTCGGTGTCCACCCAGCGCGAGGAAGAGGAGAAGGCAGCTGCCGAGGCCTGGGCCAAGAAGGCGGCCGAGTTGAAGGCCAAACGTGAAGCCAAGGAAGCGGAGTCGAAGGAGGGAGCCGAAGCGGGTGCGACTCCTGCCGAAGGCAAGGCCGGAGAGGCAAAAACGGGAGAGTCTACGGCTGCTGCCCCCGAGAAGCCCCCCGAGGATGATGAAGCCAAGAAGAAGCTGGAAGAATACGAGAAACGACTCAAGGAGCTGGAGAAAGCCCCGCCCAAAAAGGCGCAGCTGGAAGTGTTTCGAGCCGATGCCAACCCGGACTACAGTTCTGGAGTTGTGACGGTCGAGTGCGAGGTGCGCAATGTGGGCGACGCGCCGTCGAAAGCGACAGTGGCCCAGATGGTGTTGAAGGGCCCCGATCAGGCCCGTTCGGCCAGCGATACGTTAACCGTGCGGGATCCTCGACGCTCAACCGCTCCGGCCACTCCAGGGACGAAGGTCTACCTGCGCAAATCGGTGAGCACGCCGGCCATCGCCCCTGGTGCGACCCACAAGTTCTCGGAGCGCTATGTGTACCCGGGCGGTTCCTCGATTCCGATCGGCAACTTTACGGTTGAGGTGGACGTTCCTCGCGAACCCAAATAGGCTTCCATTCGTTGTGCGCAGACCGGGCCCAAGGGCCCGGTCTTTTGTTTAGGAGGAACGATGTTGGATATCCCCTCTCTGGAGTTGCTGCAGCGAGCGACTCGTCATCTGGCCGCGGGCTTTTCCTCACTTCCCCCGAGTTCGCCGCCGGCTGTCCCGTCGACCCTCGAGTCGGTCTTGCTCGAGGTGGCCGAGCGGCTCTGGGATAATTTTCCCTACGGTCATCCGCTGTATGCGGGTCAGATGCTCAAGCCCCCCCATCCTGTTGCTCGCCTCGCTTATGCTCTGGCAATGGCGATCAATCCCAATAATCATGCGCTCGACGGGGGGCGAGCCAGCAGTGCCATGGAAAAAGAAGCGGTGGCCCAACTAGCATCGATGGTGGGTTGGAAGCAGCATCTAGGGCATTTGACTTCGGGGGGGACGATGGCCAATCTGGAGGCCCTGTGGATCTCCGGTCAGCTGGCTCCGCAGGGGGTGGTCCTGGCTTCCCAGCAGGCTCACTATACCCATGAGCGTTTGTGTGGGGTGCTGCATCTGGCCTTCGAACCGGTAGCGGTAGACCGTCAAGCCAGGATGAGCCTGGATGCGTTGGAGCAACGACTGAAGCAGGGCGGGGTCAGCACGGTGGTGGCCACACTGGGGACGACGTCGCTGGGGGCGGTCGACCCGCTTGACGAGATCGTGGAACTGAAGCGACGCTATGGTTTTCGCCTCCACGTCGACGCGGCTTACGGAGGTTATTTTCGATTGCTTATGGGCGATCTTGAGCCGTCTGTGAGGCGTGCCTTCGAAGCGTTGCCCCAGGTGGATTCTATCGTGATCGATCCCCATAAGCACGGTTTACAGCCCTATGGCTGTGGCTGTGTGCTGCTGGCAGATCCTGAGTTGGGGCGCTTTTATCGTCATGATTCGCCTTACACGTATTTCAGTTCGTCTGAACTCCACTTGGGAGAAATCAGTCTGGAGTGTTCTCGTCCCGGCGCAAGTGCGGTTGCACTCTGGGCTACGCAGCGTCTGTTGCCGCTGGAGTCCGGGGGCGAATTTGCAGCCGGGCTTCGCTCCTGTTTGCTGGCGGCACGTGGCCTCTACCAAAAGCTGCAGACGGACGATTGGTGGACGCCCTGGGAGCCGCAACTCGACCTTTTGGTCTGGCTGCCCCGACGGCGCTCGAGCAGCCAGATTTCCGCGCTCAGTCAGCGGATCTACGATGAGGCTGAGAGGCGTTCGTTATTTTTGGCACTCGCTCAGGTGGGGCAGTCTCAGCTCGAGCATTTACCCATCGAGTGGGACCGCCCCCAGGTAACTTGTTTGCGCTCGTGTTTGATGAAGCCGGAGCACGGGCATTGGCTCGGGGAGATGCAACGCATTTTGGAAGAGTCCCGCTCGGCTGCCCAGGAACTTTAACCTGGAATTCAAGATTTGTTAAGATGTGGGCTCTACAATGAAGAACATAAAGAGAGAGCCGTTGGAGGGTAAGATGAAGAAGAGCGCGTTGGTATTGTCGATTTTGATGTGCGCGGGTACCGCCTACGCAGGCGAGAACTCCTATTCTTATCAGGGTCAGGCTCGCACCTATCAGGTTCGCCCCACCCAGCGCCATATCCCCGAGCCGTCCTCGTGGACCCCTCCCGAGCGGGTGCCCCAGGCGCCGATCCAGATTGTTCGACGTGAGCAGCCCAAGCGGCTCGGCGGAGGCTTCTCCTCGCCCTCGTTCTCGAATCCGTCTTTCTCAAACCCCGGGTTCAGCAACCCGTCTTTCTCGAATCCGGCATACTCCAATCCGGGTGTTTCCAACCCTTCGTTGGGTAACCCGAGTTTCTCGAGTCCGTCCACTTCGAGTCCCGCATACTCGAACCCCGGTTTGTCGAATCCGTCGTTCTCTGCTCCGGCTAGCTCCGTTCGCTAGCACTTACAACGTTTATAAGACGAAAAAAGCCCTGCTTCGGCAGGGCTTTTTATTTGTCGGGAGTTATACCCGACCCGGGTACAGGAAAAAAGCCCGCAAATCGCAGGCTCTCTGGCGTTCCCGGAGGGACTCGAACCCCCAACCTTCTGGTCCGTAGCCAGACGCTCTATCCATTAAGCTACGGGAACAACACGACGGGTTTACCACAGGAGCTGGCCGCCTGTCAAGTTAAACCAGGCCTTTCCTGGGAATTGCAGAACCGGGAGCAGAGTGGCGGGAAAGTCGAGTTGGTTCAAGTGGGAAGACCTGGGCAATCTGGGTCTGGTTGAAGACGATGTCTCGGCCGATTTACTCGGCTCTACCCCCGCGCGCGGGCTGTCGATTCTCGGCCTGATTTCGCTGGATCAGTTCTTGGAAGACCTCGAACATCTCGGTTTGCTGACTCGGCTTCGTCGCCGAGGCTATGTGCGTTTTCGGCCCACGCTGGAGAAAATTGACTTGTTCAGCGAGCGTTTACGTCTGTTCGGCAGTCACCCGGATCATCCTGAGGAATTGCGCTTAATGGATGTTAAGTCGCATCGAGCTGCGCTCGAGACGCCCTGGAAGCAACGCTATCGTGCCTTGGGGTGGGATTGGGTCGAATTACAGGATCCGGTGGCTCCGTTGTCCCCTTATCGCCCCCTGTTGCCGGGGCAGAAGTATCCTGGATTAGGGATGTTCTGGGCCTTGACTCAGTTGATGATGAGCTACGTGGAGAAGTTGCAACTCGAGGCTCTGACAGCCATCCCGATGTATTTTCATAACGCCGTGCTTTACAGCGAGAGCTTTCGATTTTTGTTGCCTGAGGTCCAGGGGCGCTTTCAGGCCATGTGTCGAGATTTGCTGCATGATGGGCTGTCGCCGGCCTCCTGGTGGGTAGAGCGACAGGAGGTTGTGATGGTCGACCGTAGCACTGGTGAGCAAAGTCGCTTCAAGTGGGAGGCCGCGCTGATCGTCCGACCTCTAGGTGGTGACCTGGCCGAGCACCTTCAGGCCGAAGCCTATCAACAGCAGTGCTTGCAGGCCATGGAGTCTGTGGAGTTTCGTATTTGCCCGAGTGAGGAAGAAGGGTAACTTGAGCCGAGTAATCAGGGAGGGTTTGATGCAGATCGAAGCACGTGATCTACCGTTGGAGTGTTGTTATCGCTGGGAGAAGGAGCGAGCCCAGTATATCTACATGACCCAACCGATGGGAGACGGAGTCGTCAAGGACTTCACCTGGAAGCAAACCCTTGAAGAAGCGCGACGGATGGCCAATCATCTCAAGTCGCTCGACTTCCCGCCTGGTTCCAAGATCGCGATTCTCTCAAAGAATTGCGCTCATTTTATACTGAGCGACCTGGCCATTTGGATGGCCGGACACGTCTCTGTGGCCCTGTATCCCACCTCGGCACCCGACACCATCCAGTATATCTTGGAGCACAGCGAGACCCGCTTGCTGTTCGTAGGCAAGCTCGATGCTTTTGATGCCAGCACGACCGTTCCCGAGGGAATGCCCTGCATCGCCTATCCTTTGGCCCCCAAGAACAGCTACGAAAAGTGGGATGACATCATCGCCCGGACCCAGCCCATCGAGGGTAGCCCGGTGCGCGATATGGACGATTCCTCGGTGCTCATTTACACCTCGGGTTCCACCGGTAAGCCCAAGGGTGTAGAGCACACCTTCAAGAGCATGGTCGCCGGTCCCAAGGGGGCCATCGAGATTTTCAAGCTCAACTCGGAGGACCGATTCATCTCGTATCTGCCTCTGGCCCACGTATTCGAGCGAGCCGCCATCCAGGTAGCCAGTTTCATTCTGGGGAATCGGGTGTTCTTCGCCGAGAGTCTGGACACGTTCGTGGCCGATGTAAAGCGGGCTCGTCCCACTTTCTTCCATTCGGTACCCCGCCTCTGGCTCAAGTTCCAGCAGGGCGTTTCTGCCAAGATGCCGGAGAAAAAGCTGCGCCTGCTGCTCAAAATCCCGATTGTAAGTGGCCTGATCAAAAAGAAGATTTTGACAGGTCTGGGCCTCGATTGCGCCCGCTATGCCGTGAGTGGGTCGGCCCCGATTCCTCCTCAGTTGATCGACTGGTATCGTAATCTGGGATTGGAGTTGCTCGAAGGCTACGCCATGACCGAGGATTTCGTGTGCTCGCATATTTCGCTGCCCGGCAAGTCCCGGGTCGGCTATGTGGGCAACCCGGTGCCTGGGGCTACGGTGCGGCTCAGTTCCGAGGGTGAAATCCAGATCAAGACACTGGGGAATATGAAGGGCTACTACAAGGAGCCTGAACTTACCAAAGAGGCCTATACAGAAGATGGCTTCTTCAAGACTGGCGACCGCGGCGAGATCGACAGCCAGGGAAGGTTGCGCATCACCGGACGGGTCAAGGAACTGTTTAAGAGCAGCAAAGGAAAGTACATCTCTCCGGCTCCGATCGAGAATCTGCTCAATGCCGATGAAATGGTGGAGATGTCTTGCGTCACCGGGGCAGGATTTCCTCAGCCTTTTGCCTTCGTGATGCTGGCCGAAGGGGTGCGCAAGGACCTCGCCCGCGGAACCGCTGACAAGGCCGCGATCACGGCTCACCTGACCGCGCTGCTTGCCAAGGTGAACTCGCAGGTCGAAGAATGGGAACGCATGTCTTGCCTGGTGATCGCCCGCGATGAGTGGGCCATTGATAACGGATTCCTGACGCCCACGATGAAGTTGAAGCGGGGTGCCATCGACGACACCTATGGTCAGGAGATGACCAAATGGGCCGAGTGCAAGGAGAAAGTTGTCTGGCAGCAGGCGGCCATGTCTGTGGTGTAGATGTTCAGGGGCGTCTGTCAGCGAGAGCGATGGGGGCCCATTGAGTCGATTCGAGTTGGACGCTTTAACTTTGGCGTCAACACCTCGTTCGTGGTCCATCGCCTCGGTTCCACCGTGATTGAGGCTGGTCCGCCGAATCGCTGGCGGCAAATCGGCCAATTTCTCTCCGAGTCCAGGGTGGAAACGTTACTGGTGAGTCACCATCACGAGGACCATAGCGGCAACGCGGCCAGGATTGGTGAATGGGGGGCCAGAGTGCTGGCGCCAGAGGCTTCACTGAGGCTGCTACACCAGGGATTCCCAATTCATTTCTATCGCCGCCAGGTGTGGGGTGTGCCTCCCCGAGTGGACGCCGAGGCCTTGCCCGACGACTTTCTCGACGCCGATCAGCGCCGCTGGAAAGTGATTGCCACTCCTGGTCATGCTGATGACATGGTTTGCTTCTTGGAACTCGAGCACGGCTGGCTGTTTTCGGCCGACCTCTACGTGGCTGCCAGAGTTCGTTTCGCTCGTCCCGAGGATCGATTGCCTTTGGAGATTGCCAGTTTGAAAAGGGTCCTTTCACTGCCGTTCAGCGAGCTCTTCTGCGCTCATCGAGGTCGAGTGGAGCGGGGTCGTCAGGCCCTGGAAGCCAAGCTTGACTATCTGGTGACGTTGCGCGAGCAGGTCAGAGACTTGTTCCAAAGGGGCTGGAGCCTGGGTCGGATTCGCCGTCGCCTGCTGGGTTTCGAAGACCACGTGAGCTGGCTTTCGGGCTTCCATTTCTGCAAAGCCAACTTGATTCGAGCCTGCCTCCAGTAGACGATTGCTCGATGGTGAGTTATCCTTTGAAGATGGGTCGATTCATCTTTTTCTTTGCTGTGATCTGGCTTGGGCTGGCAGGACTTACGGCTGGAACCGCGGCCCTGGGCAGTTTCATTCTTCATTGGGACGTCGCCAGTTGGGCCAGGGTTACCCATTGGTACTCGCCAGCGATTTTGGCTGCTTCGGCGATCACCGTGCTGAGCGGCCTTGGTGCATTGGTGTGCACGCTGGCCTGGGGTCTGGTGCTGAAACTGGTCGGTGGGGCCACCGCTCGCCCCCGCCCTAAGGCTCGCCCCCAAAGCCGCCGACGCACGACCGTCTAGGGTCGGGATTGCCTCAACGTGTCGGTGGCTGTATGCAGTCCCACCAGTCGGGCCAGGATGATCGTGGGATAGAGCGTGCCAAAGAGCATCTCCAGATTGGCCAGATTGCGCGCAAGCGGGTCGATTGCCAGGACCCCGCTGTGGCCGGTGTTGGTCAAATTGCAAATGCTGAAGTAGATCATGTCACTCATTCCGGGCCCCGGAAAGAAGCGGTTGGGGTGGAAGGTTCCCTCAAATGAGCCTGGATGGGCCGATTCGCAGAGTTGAAACAGGCAGGCGAAGCCAACAGCCGCCACCATATAGGCTGTAACGGCGCTGTAGAGGGATTCGGCGCTGACCTCGGAGGAGCGAAGACTGGCCTGTACCCGCACCTGGCAGACGAGGAATGCAAAGAGGCCCACGCAGGTCAGAGAGATCGGAATATACTTGCCGTCGTCGGTTGTGATGACCAGCAGGTTGGTCAAGATCGCCATCGCCACGAGGAAGCCGCCCGCGAAGAGGTGGGCGGGGCGGTCGGCCACAGACCAGAGGGCGGTGAGCAGCGTGAGGAAGAGCCCGATTCTGAGAGCTACCCCTGCCCAGGAGTCCATCTGAGCGAACGGAAACACCAGGAACAGCGTCATCGCTGAGTAGAAGAGGTATTTGGACCCGGGTCTGAAGCGCAGCATAGAAGCGCTGATTCTGGGTAAGATCTCGGCTGCCTCCAAAACCTGGCCTGATTTGCACCAGGGTTCCCCATACCGGGGTTAAAAGGGGTGGGTTGAAGTCTAAGTGGGAGGGTTGATTCCTTGGATCCAATTACCCTGGGTATAGGTGGTTTTCTTGTTGTCGTGGTGGGGGGCGGCGGGCTCGCACTGCTCTTCACCCTGTTGCGGATGCGTGTTTTCGTGGAACAGGGTCAGGCCCTGATCATCACGGGCAGCGGTGACGAACCGAAGGTCAGTTTCACAACCGGGTTTGTGATGCCCATCCGCAATCGCTACGAAGTGATGGACATCTCGCTGCGAACGATTGAAATCCATCGGTCGGGCAAAGAGGGCCTGATCTGTAAGGACAACATTCGCGCTGACATCAAGGTAACGTTCTTCGTGCGGGTCAACAAGGAACCCGAAGACGTGATCAAAGTGGCACAGACCATCGGCACTGAGAGGGTTTCCGATCCGGCGGTGTTGAGCCAGTTGTTTGACGCCAAGTTCTCCGAAGCTCTGAAAACCGTCGGCAAGCAGATGGACTTTGTCGAGCTCTATACACAGCGTGAGCAGTTCCGAGATAACATCATTCAGGTCATTGGATCCGACCTCAATGGCTTCAAGCTGGAAGACTGCGCTATCGATTATCTGGAACAGACTTCTAAGAATTCGCTCGATCCCAACAACATTCTGGACGCCCAGGGCATCAAGAAGATCACCGAGTTGACGGCCATCGAGCAAATTCGCACCAACGAATTTGAACGCGATCGCGATAAAGAGATCATGCAGAAAGACGTGACCACGGCCGAGCAGATGGCCGATTTGGAGCGTCAGAAGGCCGATGCCGATCTGCGCAAGCGTCGCGAGATCGAGACCATGACCGCTCGCGAGCTGGCCGAGATCGAGAAGGTGAAAGCCGAGGAGAATCTGCGCTTTACGAAGTCGCGGATCGCAGCCGAGGAAGAGCTGGCCATCGACAACGTGCGTAAGGATCAGGAGGTTCAGTTGGCCGAGCTGAACACCCGTCGGCTGCTGGCCGTCGAAGGTGAAAAGCTCGAGCAGGACCGCGCCATTCAGGCCGTGCAGCGCGAGCGCGAGGTCGAGTTGGCCCGCATTGCCAAGGAACGCGATCTTGAAGAGCAGCGCAAACTCATTCAAGATGTCATTCGCGAGCGCATCGCCGTGGAGAAGACCGTGGCCGAAGAGGAAGAGCGCATCAAGACCTTGCGCAAACTCGAGGAGGCCAAGCGGAACAAGGAGTCGGCCATCATCGACGCTCAGGCCGAGGCCGATAAAGAGGCAACCAAGTCGATCAAAGCAGCCGAGGCCTCGGAAGCTTCGGCAAGGCTGCGAGCCAAAGAGAAGCAGACCCTGGCTGAGGCTGAACTGGCGGCGGCCGACAAGGTGGCCCAGGCCAAGGTTCGCATGGCCGAGGGCATTCAGGCTGAAGAGGCCGCCCTGGGTCTGGCTGAGATCAAGGTGAAGGAAGCCGATGCTGCCGCCTTTGAGAAACGTGGCATGGCCGAAGTGCGTATCAAGGAAGCCCAGGCCCCGGCCGAGCAAAAGCTGGGGTTAGCCAAGGTAGAAGTCCAGCGGGCCGAGGCTGAAGCTCAGGCCAAGGCGGTCGAGATGAAGCTCATGGCCGAAGCCGCGGGTATCGCCGAAAAGGCCAAGGCAATGGCGGCCCTCAATGAAGCCAGCCGGGCCCACGAAGAATTCCGCCTCCAGGTTGAGAATCAGCGCCTGATTGCCATTGAGACCATCAAGGCGCAGGTGCAAATGGCTCAGTATCAGTCGGCAGCGATGGGCGAGGCCTTCAAGTCGGCCAAATTCAATATCGTCGGCGGCGATGGCGCCTTCATGGAACGGATCTTCAATGCCGCCAGCATGGGGCGCACGCTGGAAACCTTCCTCGACCAGAGCGAGTGGGCCAGTTCCCTGGCCAAGAATCTTGGTCAGGTGGCCCCCGAGGTCGTGGGCGAACTGGGCAAGGCTGCCAGTGGCGCGGTCAGTCGCCTGACCGGAACCTCTCAGGCTCCATCAAATCCGGCGCCCCAGGCCCCTCGCCCCGTGGCTCCGCCGAAGCCGCCCACCCCGCCGACGCAGTCCTAGTTCGGGGTCTGTCCAGTGAGCGAGCAAGCCCAGGCTGCTTCGGCGCCAGCCGAAGCGGGAGCGATCGAACAGGGTACCTATGAGGTCTTGCGCCAGCGTTTGGTGGAGCAGAGCCGCCAGTTGCGCACGCTGGTGGAAGGGCTCAATACCAAGAGGCTGGAGCTGTTCGGCGGTCAGGACATGGAGGTTATCGGTTCGGAGAAAATCCGAACCAAGAACGCCTGCCTGCCCCGCGATATTGTCTCCATCGGACAGGACCTGCTCTTCGGCTATGAAGTAAAACTGGGGCTGAAGCCCGAGGTTGAGATCGACGATGTGTTCAGTCTCTACCACTTCAGCGCCAACGAAGGTAGCTTCGAGTTTCGGGCACTCTCCAGTCATGTCGATGACGGGGCTGAGGGGCAGCTGACCCCCAAGTTTCTCGACGACGAGGGCTTCAAGCGCGACTTCCGCGAGCTGTTCAAATATTACAAGAACATCCGCTTGCTGCAGTTACGCCTGGTGGAGAACGGCACCAAGTTGCTGGCACTCTTCCAGGTGGGGTCGACCATCAACGACGTTAAGGGCCTGCGCTGGGGAATCACCAAGAGTGAAGTAAAGTATATTGATAATCGCGGCGAGCGCGACAATATCACGACTCCGGCCTATGAGTTCAGCTGGGACGTAGCCACGCGTGACAACTTCGTCACCGGTCGCCATCCTCATGTCTCCATTCTCAATGAGGTCTTTGTCGAAACCGTAGGCGGTGACCTGACGGTCAAGGTTGAGAACAACACCGACGACGGCCTGGGAATTTACTCGGAAAAGGTCGAGGACGCCCGTCAGTCGCTGGCCGATGCTCAGTTCCAGTACAAGAAGCTGGGCAACATTATTCTGCTGAAGATTCTGCCCTATCGCGAGCAAGAGTGGCGACACCTGATCTTCAATACCCGCACGCAGCAGGTGCACAATGTCAAGGCCCTGGGCTACAGCTGCATCCAGCTGCCCGAAGACCACGGCCTGATTTATCCCGGGGGCTACTACCTGCAGGAAGGTACCCTCAAGAATTTTGACGGCGACTTCGTGGGGATGGGCTACGAAAGCACCATTCGTTCCCCCAACGGCGAAGACGTTCTCTATGTGTTCCGTCACCGCGAGCAGTGTCGTTTTGCGCTGATGTCCTACAACATGATCAGCAAGGAAGTGCGCAGCCCGATCCACTGCAATGGCTACTGCCTGTATGAAGATGGGACTCTGGTGCTGTTTCGCAGCCCTACCGACGGCGAGCCGTCGAGGGTCCATACGATGCAGATCTGGCGCACCCCGTTCACTTCCACCGAGCACCAGATGCGCAATCAGGGCAAGACCGGCAGTTACCTCGAGAACATCGGTAATGCCGAGCTGGTACGTGGCGTTTCAGACTGCCTCTCCGTGGCTCGACGGGTGGAAGAACAGACCCCATCGGTGCCGATTTACGAGGACCTGGTTGCGTCGCTAAACCGGATTGTTGACGTCTATCCCTGGCTGGCCCACGCCGAGGTTGGGGGGCTGCTGACTCCGCTACAGGAGATCAAGAAGACAGCCGGGCTGGTTCTTGAGGAGTTCGACAAAGTTGTCACTCTGAAGAAGGCCGCCCACGCCGCCTTTGATGAAGCCTCTAAGGCCTTCAAAGAGCGCTCTCGGCGACTGAATCCCGATGATTGGAAAACCGTCGAGGAGTTTGTCGACGCACTGGCCTTCTTGCGCACGGCTCGGGGCCAGCTGATCACCCTGAAGGACATGCGCTACGCTCCTCTGGCCGAGATTCAGGCCCTGGAGCAGGTGTCGATCGAGCGCTTCGACTTCATTAGCCAGCGCGCAGTGGAGTTCTTGTTGGGCGCCGAGGCCTTCCTGCCGATGCAGCAACGCATTGAACAGCAAACGATGCAGATCGACGCCATCGAGAAGGCTGGCGATTGCGTGCCGCTGATGGAGGAGTTGGAGAAGACCGGCACCGGACTTGAGCTGCTGATGGACGTGATCGGCGGCCTGAAGATCGAGGACGCCACCCAGCGCACCGCGGTATTGGAAAAGATCGCCGAACTGATGGGCCAGCTCAACCGGGCTCGGGCGCTGGTGCAGGGTCGGAAGAAGGAGCTGGGTTCGCGCGAGTCGACCGCCGAGTTCTCGGTGCAGTTCCAGTTGTTGACCCAGAACGCCACCAGCGCGATCAACCTGGCCGACAGCCCGGAGAAGTGCGAGCAAGCCCTCTCGCGCCTCATGCTGCAGGTCGAAGACCTGGAGGGTCGCTTCGGGGAGTACGATGATTACCTCGAGCAGCTGAACCAGAAACGCGAAGACATCTCCAAGTCGATTTCCGCCAAGAAGCAGACCTTGCTCGAAGCTCGTCAGCGCCGAGTTCAGCAGCTACTGGGTTCGGCCGAACGCATTTTGGAGGGTCTGCAACGCCGAGCCTCGGCCATCAGCAATACCGATGAGCTCAATGCGTTCTTCGCCTCCGACGCAATGGTTATGAAGGTTCGCGAGGTTGCTGAGAAGCTGCGCGAACTGAACGACCCTGTTAAGGCCGATGAGTTGGAGTCTCGGCTCAAGTCTGCCCGCCAGGAGTCGGGCCGGAGCCTGCGCGACCGTCAGGAAATTTTTGAAGACGGCGCCAACGTCATCAAGTTTGGTCGCCATCGTTTCAGCGTCAACACGGAACCGGTCGAGCTAACCACCGTTCCTCGTCGGGTAGACCTGGGTAGCGGCGAGACTTCTATCATGGCGCTGCACATCACGGGCACCGATTTCTTCGAAGACATTCAGGATCCCGAGCTCGAGGCCACTCGCGAATTTTGGGAACAGCAGCTGGTCTCGGAGACCTCCGATGTCTACCGCAGTGAATACCTTGCCTATTGCATGATCGACGACGCCGAGGTTGGGGAGAAAGGGCTGACCCTTCCTGGCCTTTACGACACTCTGCTGAGTGGTCCGTCGCGCGTGGCCGGGGTGGGTGAGGAAGCCGCCGCAGCTACGGTTCATCCGGGTTTGCTCGAGCTGGTCCGCAGTTATGCTCAGGACCGCTACGACGAGGGCTATGATCGGGGTATTCACGATACCGACGCAGCTCTGATATTGGAGCATCTGTTGCACCTCTATCAAAGCGCCCTGCACCTGCGCTTCTCCAGTCGGGTGCGCCACCTGGCCAGTCTGTACTGGGCCTATGGCTGTGATGAGGCGCGGCGACGGGCTTATGTCAGCCAATCGACCTCGTTCAAGTTGATGATGAGCACCTTCGGGCCCAGCAATGCCACAGCCCGACTGGCTCGGGAGATGGCCGAACAGATCGGCGAGTTTGCCCGGAAGTCGGGTATCGAAGCCAGCGAGCACGATGTGCTGCTGGCAGGTGAGTATCTGGTCGAGGACCTGGGCGACGGCGACGGCAAGTTCCTCGTTTCGGGCGGAGCCACTTCGCTGCGCGACGCCTTCATGCGCCATTTGCAGGAAACCGGCGTGCTGCCCAAGTTGCAGGCTCAGTGGGCCGGGCTGCGCGGCGAGCTGAATCGCAGCTACGAGCTGGCGGTGGCCTGGTTGCAAGCCTTCGTGGCCTCCAACCCTCAGAAGCAGCCGGAAGAGCAGATCGAGCGCTGGCGATTGGCCATTGAAGAGGCCGCCAGTTTGTTGCTTACCGAAGGCAAGATGGAGCGAGAGGCTTCGTCGAGCAACACCAAGATCGTGATCCAGGGGCTGTTGGGCCAACATCCGCGCATTCGCAGCCGTCAACTGGAGTTGCGCCTGGAAGATTTTGTGGCCCGGCTCGACCGGTTCCGTCAGCACCGGGTGCCACAGTTTCGCAAGTATCAGGAGATTCGCCGCAAGATTTTGACGCGCGAGCGGGCCCGGTTGCGGATGGACGAGATCGAGCCCAAGGTCATGAGTGCCTTTGTGCGCAACAAGCTGATCAACGAGGTCTATTTGCCCTTGATCGGTGACAATCTGGCCAAGCAGATGGGTTCATTGGGCGAGAACAAGCGCACCGATCAGATGGGTATGCTGTTGCTGATCTCGCCTCCAGGCTATGGTAAGACGACCCTGATGGAATATGTGGCCAACCGCCTGGGCTTGATTTTTGTGAAGGTTAACGGCCCGGCCCTCGGCCACTCGGTGGTTTCACTGGACCCCAACGAGGCTACCAGTGCCACTGCCCGACAGGAGGTCGAGAAGGTCAACTTTGCTCTGGAGATGAGCAACAACGTGCTGCTGTATCTCGATGATATTCAGCACACCAATCCCGAGTTTTTGCAGAAGTTCATTTCGCTGTGCGACGCTCAGCGCAAAATCGAAGGCGTGTGGAAGGGTCGCACCCGCACCTACGACCTGAAGGGGAAGCGCTTCGCCATCTGTATGGCCGGAAATCCCTACACCGAGTCGGGGGCGCGTTTCCAGATTCCCGACATGCTGGCCAATCGTGCCGACACCTACAACCTGGGCGACGTGATGCAGGGGAAAGAGGCTCTCTTCGAGATGAGCTATCTGGAGAATGCGCTGACCTCGAACCCCACGCTGGCTCCGCTCACCAGCCGTGAGCCCGAGGATGTCTACAAGCTGATTCGCATGGCCGAGGGTATGCCCATCAATGCCAATGAGTTGTCGCACAACTATTCTACCGTGGAGCTCGATGAAGTGCTCAACGTCATGCGCAAGTTGTTCAAGGTGCAGCGTGTGCTGTTGAAGGTCAATAAGCAGTATATTGCTTCGGCCGCCACCGACGACGCCTATCGGACGGAACCGGCTTTCAAGCTCCAGGGTAGCTATCGCAACATGACCAAGCTGACCGAGAAGGTCGTGGCGGTCATGAATGACGACGAGCTGGAACGGTTGATCGACGATCACTACACGGGCGAGGCGCAAACGTTGACCACCGGGGCCGAGCAGAATCTGCTCAAGCTGGCCGAATTGCGCGAGCGGATGAGCGAAGCCCAGCGCGAGCGTTGGGAAGATATCAAACGGGGCTTCGGGCGTCGTCAGGCCATGGGCGACGACGACGATCCCGTCAGTCGGGTGAGTTCGGTGCTCGGTAAAGTGAGCGAGAACCTCGACGAGATTTCCGACAGTATTCAGGAGGCCGCCGGACGGATGGGCGGCACCGATTTTTCACCGCTGTTGGAGAAACTGAGCCAGGGTCCAATGCTTGTGAAGTTGAGCCCGGACTCGGAGGTCTTTCAGGCAGCTGCCCCCGCGCCTGACTTCAGTCCGCTGTTGCAGGGGTTGAATCAAACTTTGGTGCAACTCGGGCGGCATCTGACTTCGGCTGCACAGGCGGCGCCTGCGGCCCAGCCTGCAGCCTCGGGCACGCTTGCATTTGACGGCGGCCCGCTGCTGGAGCGCATGTGCCTTGCCCTGGAGCGCCTCGGAGCCTCGGGATTGGCCCCTGTCACAACGGCTGCCTCGATGGCTCCTCCCGCAGCGGCCGTGGCGGTGGCGCCGGCAGCCACGGGCGACCTGGCTCCTTTTCTGGATCGACTGACTCGGGTGATGGAGCGCCTGGCCGCTTCGGGACCGGCTCCCGCAGCCGCAGCCACCGCCGGTGGCGCGGCAGTGGCAGCGCCTCAGGTTGATTTGACGCCCATTTTGCAGCAACTCACCCGGGCTATCGATCGCCTGGGCACTTCGGCCCCGATGGTGGCCAGCCCAGGTGCGGTGCCGGCCGTGGTGGCTTCGGGCGCACCCGTTCAATTCGACGCCCAGGCCGCTTCCGCCGTGGTGGGGTCGCTGGATCAGTTGATGGATATCGTGCCCAAGTTGCAGCAGTTGGGTCAGCGTCTGCGCGGTCCCAAAGCGCGCGTGATTCTGATGGATGCCGGTCTCGTTCGGGCCTTTGACGCTCTGTGTCAGGTGAATTCTCTGGCCGATGTGCGCAGGGCCCTGGAGCAGCTTGATTTGTAGCGCAGGTGGGCGCTGCTGAAAAGCGAAATCTGTCTTATTGAAGCGCATATGAGCGAGGAAAGGCCTGCACGCCTTGTCTGCATCTGATTCGGCCGGTTCCGAGAGCGGGGCCATCCGCAAAAGCGTCTTGCTGGGGAGTCGCAAAGCCAGGGCCGCTGCTCCTGAGAAACCTCTGGTGGTCAGCCGCCGAGAGGTAGCCCCTGCCGCCGCTGCCTTACCACCCGAAGTGAAACCTGTCCCCGAACCCGTGGCCCCCCCCGTGGTCAAGAAGGCTCGCAAGCCGGCGGCCCCACGCAAACCCAAGGTACCGCCCGACCCATTAGCTCCGCTGCGAGCAGAACTGGATTTGTTGCGCAAACAACTGGAAGAGCGGCCGACCTGGCAAGACCTTCGCCAGCTGGAGCAGCGGCTGCAGCCCCAGCTTGTGGCGCAGGTTCCTGAGCAAGCCAGTGAACTGCAGAACCTGCGTGAGCAACTGCAGAACCGAGAAGAAGAACTCGAAGAACTCTCGGCCTTGATGGCGGAGCTTCAGCAGCAGAACGGAGAGGCCACGCAGGACCTGGTTCGGCTGCGGCGCGAGGCCAAAGAGGCCCAAGTCGACCGAGAGCACCTGGAACACTTGCTGGTCGAGACGCGCCAGGACCTTCAAGAAATGGAGAGTCGTTGTGAGGAGTTGCAGTTGAGGCTGCGGCGTTCGGAGGGGTTCCTGCGCGACGCGCTCTTAGGCCTGTTGAGCCCTGGTGACGACTACAACGAGGAACTTGTGGAGCAGATCCAGCACTTTCTCTCGCTCTAGGAACCCGCCCGGAACCCCCCTTAGGGCTTGAGCAGGTTGACCAGCCGTTTCCCCTGGGTTTCGACGGTGCCCGACAGGTCGTAGTGCATAGCGCCGGAGATGGTCACCGGTACGATTTCCCCGGGAGGCACTTCGCCTTCGATGATGACCAGGCCATCGACCTCGGGGGCATCGCGGTAGCTGCGCCCAAGGCTCAGGCCGTCGCCACAGCCTTCGACGAGCACAGGCAGCACTTTGCCCAGAAACTGCTGGTTCTTCTCCAAAGAGATTTGCTGCTGCAAGAGCATGAGGCGTTCGCGACGTTCTTCTTTGACTTCCTGGGTCAGCGGATCGCCGAGGGGTTCAGAGGTGGTACCGGGTTCAAACGAAAACGTAAAACAGCCGGCCCTGTCAAAGCGGATGTCTTTGAGAAACTGCAGCAAGTTTTCAAACTCTGCCTCGCCCTCGCCGGGGTAGCCCACGATGAAGGTGGAGCGGATCGCCAGTTCAGGCATGGCCTGGCGCATTTTGCCCACGGTGTCGTGCATCCATTCGACCCGGGCGGGGCGCTTCATGGCCTTCAGCACCCTGGCGTCGCCGTGTTGCAGCGGAATATCCAGGTATTTCGCGATCTGAGGATGACTGGCCATCACCTCGATCAGGCGGTCGCTGACGCAACCTGGATAGGCATACATGAGGCGAATCCAGTCGATGTCGGGCACCGCCCGAACCAAATCTTCGAGCAGCACGGCCAACCCGTCTTTGAGGCCCAGGTCGTGGCCGTAGTCGGTGCTGTCCTGGGCGATCAGAATCAGTTCGCGCACGCCCTGATCGCGTAGCCGCCGGGCCTCGTCAAGCAGCGAGTTGAGGGGCCTGGACACGGCCGTGCCCTTGATCAGCGGGATGGAACAGAAGGCACAAGGACGGCGGCAACCGTCGGCGATCTTGAGGTAGGCGCTGACCCCCTGCACCGCGCTCCACTGGGTGTCGGGCTCGTCGATGCCCACGGTGCGGGCGCTTTCGGGCAGGTGATACAGGGGTTCGGGGGCACCGCGCTGGCGCAGGCGTTGAACGAAGTCTACGATATCCATCCAGCGGCGAGTGCCAATGACACCGTCGACTCCGGGAGCCCATTCGACAACTTGAGAACCGTAGCGCTGGGAGAGACAACCCGCGGCGATCAGCAACTGTCCCTTTCTCTTGGCCGTAGCCAGTTCGTTGAGGGTGCGGATCGACTCTTCGCGGGCCGGGCCGATGAAACCGCAGGTGTTGACGATAAGAACGTCGGCCTGGCGGGCTTTTTCGCAGGCCCGATAGCCGGCCTGAGCGAGTTTGTCTGCCATCGATTCGGAATCGACGGTGTTTTTTGAACAGCCCAGGCTGATCATGTGAAAGCGGTCGCGAGTTCTGGCCATGTTGCGGGGTTTGCCAGGAATGCCTTTCTTCCCTTGGGAGGAACCTGAATTTGCCAGTATAAGTTGTCTTCACGGATGAGACATGCATTTGTGTTGGTGCTGGGGTTGCTGTGTGCGTTCGGAGCTGTGGCCCAACAGTTGCGTCCCGAGCAGATGATGATCTTGCTCATCGGCGCCAGTGCCACCTATCCCACAGCCGACCAGCAGGCCGTGCTGGAGCGCCTCAAACAGCTGCGTCAGCAGCCAGCGTTCCAGCCGCTCAAAATTGCCACCATGCACTACGACCGTCCGAAGGAAGCCCAGTTTGCCCGCAAAGTGCTCGGAGTTCAGGCAGACCAGTTGCCCTGTCTGTGTCTGGTTCAACTGGACAGCAAAGGGCAGAAGCCGGTGCGCAAACTCTATGCGATTCCTAAGGTGACGCGCCATCAACTGGATCAGGTCGAAGTGATCGGTCGTCAATGGGCCCAACAGGCCGGACTGCAGGTGTCGAATTTGATCGCTCAGGATGTGCTGCGCAGCGGCCAAAACCTGATGGTGGGTAGTGCCCTTCAGTCGGCCAACAAACAGTATTCGTTTTCCGTTCAGGGCGACGGCAATCTGGTGCTCTATCGTATTAACGTCAGTCCCTGGGTACCACTGTGGCACAGTAAGACCAGCGGTTCGGGGGGCAGCAATCTGGTGCTGGGTACCGACGGTGTGCTGCGCTTACTGGCCGCCAATGGTTCCGTGGTCTGGAGCACCCAACGCGGCGGTGGCCCGGGCAGCTACCACCTGGCCATGCAAAGTGATGGCAACCTCGTACTCTACAAAGACGATCCGCGAGGGAATATTGCCATCTGGGCTACGGAGACGATGGGTCGCTAGTCATCGCCGGGGGCGAAACCAACGAGACAATACCCATAAATACACTACCCAGCAGCCCGTAAATGAAAGTCAACACCAGCATCCACTGCTGGGCTCCCTGGCGCACAGGGCCGGGTTCCTTGTAGCTGCTGAGCCAGGCGTAGCGGGGGTTACAGTAAACCGGCACCGGTGTACCTACCTCCAGCGCGCCCGACTCGAAGCTTCCCTCGTAGGTTTTTCCGTCGACCGTATAGCTGTAGGACACGCTACCCAAGTTCTCTTTCGGGCGCGGGGCTCGAGAATGGGTTACTCGGGCCTCGATCTTTTGAGGATTTTGCGCGATCAAAGTGGCACTGAGCCACTCCCACCCCACGTTGGCCAGAGCCAGCAGATAGAGGCAAAAGACCAGGATGCCCACCTTGCGTCGCAGGCTTCGGCGATAGTCTGCAGGGGTCATGGAAAGAGAATTTAGGGGTGGCCGCGGATTTCCTCTGTGGATTGGAGAAGGGCCCTCTATGGACATCATTCTTTCCCATGCTGGAGCCGACTTCGATGCTTACGCCTCGATGGTTGCGGCTCAGCGTCTGTATCCCCAGGCACAACTGGTGTCATTGGGAAAACCCGCCCCGGCCGTTGGCGAGTTCTTACGGCTGCACCGCGGCCTGTTTCCGGTGCTGGACGCCTCGCAGGTCGACCCCGCTCGGGTGAGCCGAATGGTATTGGTCGATACTGCCGACCCTCAACGCCTGGGACCGTTTCGGATGTTGGTGCAGCAGGCCGGTATCGAGGTTCACGTCTATGACCACCACCCGGTCTCTCCTCAGTTGATCGAAGGAGATGTCAATATTCGGCATCTATGGGGAGCCGCCGTAACCGTCGTGTTGGACCGATTGCGGCAGGTACAGCCCTCAGTGCAGCTGAAACCGGCCGAGGCCACCCTGTTCCTGCTGGCCATTTATGAGGAGACGGGCAATTTGACCTTTTCTTCCACCTGTCCTCAGGACTTGCGAATGGCTGCCTGGCTGTTGGAGCAGGGTGGGCGGCTCAATCTGGTGGGCGAACTTTTGCAACAAGGGCTGGACGAGCCCCAGCGGTCGCTGCTCGACCGCCTGTTGCGCCAGAGCAAGCGCCTGCTGCTGGATGGGGCCGAGGTATTGATCAGCTGGGCGGTGCTGGGGAGCTATTTGGAGGAACTGGCGGTAGTCGTCTCCCACCTGCTCAAGCAAACCGAGGTCGATGCCGTGCTGGTGGCGGTCACGATGAATGCTCGCACCTATGTGGTGGGCCGCAGTCGTCACCCACGTTTCGACCTGTCGCCTCTGCTGCAGTCTTTAGGAGGAGGGGGACATCCCTGCGCTGCCTCAGCCAACCTCAGTGCTGTAGAGGACCTGCCCGGATTGCTCGAACCACTGGCGCGGCAACTGCAGGTGGCCCGCATCACGGTGGGCGATCACATGACCTGCGAAGTGTCGACTCTCGAATCTGGCCAGTATACGGTGGCCCAGGCGCTGGAAGAGTTGCAGCGTCAGCATCGCTCGGCCACGGTAGTGGTCGAGGGCCAGCGAGCGCTGGGTATGGTGGCCCGTTCTGATCTCGATAAAGCGATTTCTCACCGTCTTGGGCACGCTCCGGTAGAATCGGTCATGACCCGCCCTTTGCTTTCCGTGTCGCCTCAGGCCAGCCTGGAAGAGGCTCGTGACTTGTTGGTTCGCCACGATGTCGGACGTCTGGCCGTGTTGCAGGGGGAACGTCTGGTGGGCATTATCAGTCGAACGGACATTCTTCGTCACTGGTATCAGCATTCTCGCGAGGAATCCCCCCGAGGGGCGCCATTGTTGGAGCTGCCCACTGCCTGGCTGGAGCTGTTGCGCGAGGCCGGACAGGTAGCCGAGAGTTGCCACGTGGAGGTCTTCGCGGTGGGTGGATTTGTTCGCGACCTCTACTTGGGACGGCTGCAGTCGACGAGCTGGGACCTGGACCTCTGCGTGGAGGGTTCGATCGATGATTTCCTCGGCGAATTGGCCAGTCTCTGGCAGGCCAGCATTCACCGGCATCCTCGTTTCGAAACGGCCACCCTGGTGCGCCCCGATGGCCAGAAAGTGGACGTGGCCCGGGCCCGCCAGGAGCACTACGTACGTCCCGCCGCTCTACCCGAAGTGCAGGGCAGCAATTTGAAGCAAGATCTTTACCGGCGCGACTTCACGATCAATGCTCTGGCCCTGCGTCTCAATCCGGGTCGCCTGGGCGAACTGGTCGACTTCTTCGGGGGACTGTCCGACCTGAACAGCGGCGTAATCCGGATTCTGCATAATCATTCGTTCATCGACGACCCCACCCGCGTGCTGCGGGCCGTGCGATTGGAGCAACGGCTGGTTTTCCATCTCGGGGCCAGCACCGAGCACCTGCTTCGCCAATCGGTGCGCCAGGGAATGCTGCAGCAGGCCGGACCCGACCGAATAAGGGAAGAGTTGATTCTGTGTCTTTCAGAACCCGAAGCCGTGGCGATCTTGGAGCGTCTGCAGGAGTTCAAGGTGCTGGCCTCGCTGCACCCCGATCTGGCCTTGACCGGAGTGGTGCGAAGTTTGCTCCATCAAACCAAGGATGCTCTCCGCGTGTTGAGTCCCTATCTGGCCATCGAGCCCTGGCGGGCCTATGTGCGGGCCTGGTTGCACCGTTGGAAGCCCGAGCCGCTGGCCGAGTTGCTGCGCACCTATCACTTTCCCTTGGAGCGAGGGCACCGTGCCAGTAGCGCCGGTGCTGCCCACGTGGTGTGGAGGCTGCAACGTCCCCAACTGCCGTGGAGCGAGGTGGCACGCTGGCTGAGGCCGCTCAGCGGCGAGGAAATTTTGCTGGTGTGGGCACTGAACCGCAATCGCACCAATCAGCAGCCCTCGGCCCTGGTGGAGCAGCGAGTGCTGGAATACCTGCAGCACTTGCGCCATGTGGAGCCGCTGCTCAGGGGCGACGCGATTCTGGCCGCCGGCGTACCCCCTGGACCCAGGGTGGCCGAACTGAAGGAGGCCGCGTTGGCAGCCCAGATCGATCAGGGTTGGCAGCGTGTCGAGCAGGCTCAGGCCTGGCTCAGGGAGACTCTGGGAAGCTGCTGAATGCGACGCTCAACGGGTAGTGCTAATTCCTGCGGTCGGCCAGGGTTTCCCAGGACGCCGCAACGAGTATTTAGCGGTCACCCAACCGGTCCTTGAGATTACTGAGTCCACGTTCGAAGTCAGCGCCGATCATTTTCTCCATGTTCATGAGCACCCCGAAGAGTTTTTCCATGAAGGATTTGTTCTCGCCCTCCATGCTCCAGGTCATGGTGGTGGTGTCGCCCTCGGACTTAAGTTCATAGCGAGTGGTGCATACCGAGGCAAAAGGTTTGATAAACTCCAGACTCATGTCCACGCGGCGCTGGGGCTCAACGGCCAGGATGGTCATCTTTCCCTCGCCCACCTTGTTATTGCCCTGCCAGCGATACTCGGCGCCGACCTCGCCCATCGTTCCCGAGAACTCCTTCTTCATGGCGGGATCCAGCTTCTCCCAGGGCGACCATTGGCCGAACTTTTGGAAATCGCTGATCAGCGCGTAGACCTTGTCGGGCGGGGCCTTGAATGTCATGGACCGCTGGACCCGATAGTGGCCGTCTCGGCTGGCCACGAAGGCACCCAGTCCGGCCAGCAGGCCGGCGACGGCAAGTAAGGCTTTTTTCCACATGGTTTATTCCCCCGGTTGGTTTTTGAGTCCGCAAAAGCCCTGAACTCGGTAGCCGTTCTCCTCCAGCAACTCCGCGGCACGCGCGGCTCTCTTTCCCCCGTTTCAGAGGGTCAGGATCAGCCGGTCTTTGGGCACCTCGTCGAGCCGAGACTCGAGCTGACTGAGCGGGATGTTGTAAGCCCCGGGCTCGTCGATCTCTTCGGGATTGCGCACGTCGAGCAGAAACACTTCGCTACGCTGACGAGCTTCCTCGAATTGAGATCGGTTGAGACGGGGAGGTTCGGCCAGTGCCGCAGTGGCCAGCAACGAAATCAGAAGCAATCGAACCATCTCGCGGGCTTCTAGCCCGGTTTGCGTCCCGCCTGCTTCAAGGTGAGATCGACATCGCTCCAAAGGGAGTCGACCCCCTGCTTGACCTGCTCGGGGGGCGGGTTTGCTCAGTAACGCGGTCGCGCTTTGAACTCCAGTCGGAAGAAGTCGGGATAGTGACTGTCGCGGGTGAGAATCTCCAGCCGCACCTTCACCAGCCGGGTGTGGTTGGCGTCGGTTCCCGGCAAGCTGCTGTCGGTGGGGTTCACCTCGCTCAGCTCCTCATTGCCGCCCTCGCCGCCGATGCGCTGCACGAACTGCACCTTGAAGCCCCCGTATTTGTCCGACACGTAGTTGGCCTCTTGCTGCAGGTTGGGCACGGCCGTATTGGCCAGCAACACATCCTGCAGCAGCACCCGACGGGCGCTGCCGTTGGTGACCGGAGAAGGCATAGTGGCGCAGGGGCGGGGCACAAAGTCGCGCTGGGCTTCGGCCAGGGGCAATTCCCAGCGCACCAGCGAGCCGGTTTTCTTGCCCGCCTTGGGTTCCAACGTATACAGCACGTGCTTGCCCCAGAGCGGAGTGCCATAGCGGCTCACTACCAGGTTTTGCTTGTCGTCGCGGGCGCTCACAAACGAGCAACCCGGGGGCTGATTGGCCGCCCCGGCGTTGGGGAACACCCGAATCGACACCAGCGCGGTTTCCTGAAAGTCGCGGCGCAGCCAGCGCAACGCCGAGTCGGTCTGGCCGCTGACCAGATAGCCCGACAGGGTGGTTTTCTGAGCCGAGCCGGCAATTTTGAACAGGGCCGCCACGGCCAGCCCGCCCATAAAGACAATGCCCACCCAGAACAGCGTTTCCAGCAGAGTGAGTCCGCGTCGCCTCATGCTCACCTCCACACCGGGTAGCGCACCCGCAGCACTTTATTGTCCTGGGGGTCCACCACCCCGCTCTGGGGGGCTCCCGAGGCTTCCCGCCAGCTGATGGTGATGGTGGCCACGTCGCTGTCGCCGGCCACGTTGCCGATGAAGCTGCCGTTCTCAAATTCGATCTTCTTGTGGTAGTCCATGGTGGTCTTGCGCCCCTCGACCCACACGCCCACGGGCCGGTCCACCGGGGTCGACCAGCTTTTGGGGGCGGGCGCCCCATAGGGATGGGCCTCCATTTCGTCCATCAGGCTGTTGGCCAGCAGAATGGCGGCGGTGCGGTCGCGGCTTTGAATGGTGGCCCTCGAGGCGCTGGAGAATACGCTCATAAACACCACAAAGGCCATCAACACGATGAAAATCGCGATGATCGATTCGATAATGCCAATCCCGCGCTTCTTCATCGTGCCCACCCCTGAGCCGTCACCTGAGCCGGAAGGGCCGGGGTGGGCTCGACGTCCACCCCCTGGCCGCTGGCGTAGTTCTCGTCGTAGTCAAACTCCAGCGCGCGCTCCAGCCAGCCGTTGGGGGTGGCTTTGGGCACATATAGCGAGGCGCGGTTGAAGTAGGGGTAAAACAGCAGGCTGGTGCAGTGAATGTCGCCGCTGCGGCTCAGCAGCGTGCCGGCGCAGTGTTGGGCCGTCATCGTCAGCTGATTTTCGGCGATGAACATGCCGCTGGCGTTGCGCCCCCCCACGTTCAGCGTGTCGCCGGCATACACCAGCACTCCGTTGTACTCGCGCAAGAACTGGTCTTGCAGTTGCATATTGAATTTGCTGGCCAGCTGGTCCAGCGTCGACTTGCCGGCGTTGGCCACCGCAGCGGTCAGCGCCGAAGTGAGGCTGTTGCCCGCGTCGGTGCGCTTGTCCTCGCGACCCAACAGGTCGTTGACGGCGCCGCTCAACAGGTCGGTGGCCATGCTCACAATGCCGCCATAGGGAATGAGTTCCATGGCCACCTTGGTGATGACTTCTTGCATCACTTTCTCCACCACGTAGGAAATCATGTCTTTCACGGCCGCCTCTACGAAGGCGGTCAGAATGGCCTTGGGGTCCAACGCCTTCAAAGTGGCCGGGCCGAAGTTGGCAATGGCGTCCAGCACCTTGGTCGGGTCGACCTGGGGAACGATGGGCACCACTCCCTGACCGAAAATCCACCAGTCGGCGTGGGTGTAGAAGTTTTCGCCCAGGCTCATGTTCAGCGTCACCGAGTAGACATAGGAGAGGCCCTGGGCGATGGGCACCAGCACGTTCTTCGAGGGCAGCGGAATGGGCGTCGGAATGGGCGGCCCCGGTGCGCCGAAGAGGGGCGTGGGCGGGAAGATAATCTGGAAGGTGGTGGCGTAGCGCGCGAAGTAGGGTTTGCGCGGCCAGAACGGGCCCAGGGCCTTGGCCGCATTGGGGGCAATGGTCGACATCAGCGGACGGATCAGTTTGTCCATCACGTCCTTCAGGCCGGCCTGGTCCTTGCCCAGCACCTGCAACAAATCGTCCAGGGCGCTGCCGGCAAACACGCCGCCGTCCAGACGGACTTTCTGAGCAAATACCGCGGCGGTGATGGGGTGAATCTGTCCGGGCACCCCACACACGATCAGCGAGCCCCACTGGCTCGAGCCCACGCACTCCAGGTCGCCGCTGCAAATCAGGCTGGCGCCCTCTTCCAGGAAGATGCGCCCGCTGGGGCTGAAGAATTTGTTGACGTCGCTGCCCCGACCCGGCATCACCTTCAGGCTGGGGCTGTCGACCACGAAGGTCGAGCCGCGCTGCAGCCACAGGTCGCCGGCAATGGTAATGCCCCCGCCGTTGGACAGGCGCAGGGTGCGTCCGCGGGGCACGGTCAGGGTGGCGTCCAGGTTCATCTGGCCTTCACTGAGCACAAATTGGAAGTCGCGGTCGGGCGCGCCAAAGTGCACCAGCTTGACGTCGTCGTTGGAAATCAGGTTGAGAATCTCTTTGGCGTCAAAAGCGATGAACGTGATCAGCTTGGGCAGCAAGAACATCGCTTTGGAGTAGTTCCACCCCATCACCCCATCGTTGCCCGAGGGGTCCTGGGCGCGCGTCGGGGGCACGCCCTTCATCCCTCCATTCGCGCCGTTCTGCACCGCCTGCGACTGAGGGGCTGCCACCGCGTTGGCCTGCTGCACCAAATTCTGCACCTTGCCATTGGCCTCGTCGTAGGCGGCCTGGGCGGTCTGCAGGTTGGCCAGCGTGTCGATGGTGGGGTTTTGTGAATGGGCCAATTGAGCCTCTTGCAGCTTTTTCTTGGCCTCATCAAACTCTTTGTTGGCCTGCTCGATCTGCTTTCCCAACGCTTCGAGCTTGGCCGTGTTGTCGGCCGTGCCCTCATAGCTGGCGTTGTCGGGCGGGTAGGGCAGGCTGAAAGCAAATTGGAACAGGTAGGGTGGGCTGGGGGAGAAGCTCGGAATCATCGGCAGCCAGAAGTGGTTGGCATTGCGCAGGCTGAGGAACTGCTCCAGCCCGGTGCCGCCCCCGAAGAGCAGGTCGACGATGGCCTCGGGGCCGGTGCTCGTCGACACCAGTTGCAGCGTCTTGTCGCCGCTGCTGGTGGCAATCCCCTTCAGCTGGTCGCGGGCGTCTTTCACCGACTGCACCAGGCTGTCGGCGTAGTTGCGCAGGGGAAACTGCGGATTTTTGGCGGTCAAGCCGTTGCCCAGCAGAATCTTCGACTGGCCCTCGATCACGTGGGCTTCGCCGTAGGTTACGTTGCCCAATGTGGCGTTTTTCAGCGCCGCCACCACCGCCGGTACGCCCGAGAACGATTCCACGGCCGGGCGAGTGTCCTGGAAGGTCGGGTTGGCCCAGCCCTCCAGGTGGGTGATGTTCACGCTGCCCCGAGGGGCAAAGGCGGCATAGCCGGGCTCGTGAGTCAGCACCGTGGTAAAGGTGTTGGAGCCAAAGACGCGCAGGCCCACGTCGGGGGTTTGCGGAGTCAACTTCAACTGGTCGTGTCGGGGAGCGTTCTCCAGGGCCCGCAAATCCGGCAGCCCCGGATCGCGCTGAAAAAGATTCTTGGCCACCTGGTCGGGGATTTGGACCACGTTGGCCGGCGTCACATTGGCCGGCGAGGCGCTGACGATCAGGTCGCCCGGGGGGGCGGTTCCCAAAATTTGCTGGCGCTGAATGAATCGCGATCCCTCGCGAAAACGCAGGCTGGCTTCCTCGGCCATATAGGTCTGGCGGGCTACCCCCTGGAAATAGGAAAGGGCCATCACCACGGCCATCAGAGCGGCAATTACGCACAACGCACCGATGAGTGCGCTGCCCCGTCTACAGTGTCTCATGTTCACCAGCCTACCATCGCCCCCCGAGACACTCTGTGATGAGGAATACCCCGGCCCGGGGCAGGTCGCCATCGCACCTCCCAGAACAAGCCTTCCTATGGCCCTGCAGTTATCCCAACCCACGGCGATGTCCTTTGTGCCAGACTCCTGCCCGCTGGACCAGGCCCTGGCACGCACCACCCATCTGGGCATCGGGGCCCATCCCGACGATCTCGAGTTCATGGCCTGGCACCCCATTTTGCAGTGTTTTTCCCACCCCGAACTGTGGCTCAGCGGCGTGATCGTCAGCGACGGCCGCTCCAGCCCCCGGGCCGAAGAGTATGCCGGCATGGCCGACGACGAGATGGTCAAGGTGCGTCTCAAAGAGCAGCAGCATGCGGCCGTGACCGGCGAATACTCGGCCCTGATCAGTTTGATGCACTCGGAAACAGGCCCGGTGATGGGCAGGGGTTCAGTTCAACCGCTGGTCGACGACCTGATGCAGGTGCTCCAGGCCACCCGTCCCCGGGTCCTGTTCACCCACAATCTGGCCGACAGTCATCCCCATCACCAGCGGGTGGTTCTGGCTGTCATTGCCGCCCTGCGCCGGCTCGGGCCCGAGTATTTTCCCGCCGAGTTCTACGGGGGCGAGGTGTGGCGTAGTCTGGATTGGATGACCACAGCCGATAAGCGCGTCTTCGATGTCAGCGCTCATCAGAATCTTACCCAGGCGCTGATGGGGGTCTACGATTCCCAAATTTCCGGTGGAAAGCGCTACGATCAGGCCACGGCCGGTCGCAAGCGAGCCAACGCCACCTACTATGACCCTCTGTCGGTCGACCCGTGGACGGCTCTCGAGTATGCCATGGACCTGCGACCCCTCTTGAAACAGCCCGATCTGCGACCTGCCGACTATGTTTGCAAGCTGATCGACAATTTCGCCCAGGAGGTTCGGCGGGGGCTGGAAAACGCCGAGTAATGGAAGTCATTTTGCTCTCCGACCCCTCGGCCGTCAGGTTGCTCGGGGCTCGGATCCTGGCCCAGCAGCTCCGCCGTCGGCCTGACAGCGTATTGGGGCTGGCTACGGGCCAGACCATGATCGGAGTCTACGCTCAGTTGGCCGGCATGCAGCTCGATGGCTCCCAGCTGACTTGCTTCAACCTCGACGAATATGTCGGTCTGAGCCCTTCTCATCCCGCTTCCTACCGAGCTTATATGGAACAGCATTTTTATGAGCCCCTGGGGGTCAACCGCCAGCGTGCTTTCGTTCCCGACGGCCAGGCCGACGATATCGAAGCCGAATGCGCCCGCTACGAGCAGCGCATCGAAGCCGCCGGAGGGCTTGATCTGCAATTACTGGGCCTGGGCGAGGATGGCCACATTGGCTTCAACGAGCCCGGATCGTCGCTGGCCTCGCGCACCCGGTTAAAAACCCTGACCCCCTCGACCCGGGCCGCCAATCAGCGCGATTTCGGAGATGGCACCACCCCGCTGCATGTGCTCACGATGGGGGTGGGCACGATTCTCTCGGCACGGCGCGTGCTGCTGCTGGCTTATGGACCCAAGAAGGCCGAGGCGGTAGCGGCCATGGTCGAGGGCCCGGTTACGGCGATGTGTCCGGCCTCGGCTCTACAGTTTCACCCGGCCTGCACGGTGGTGGTCGACGAGGCCGCCGGCGCCCACCTGCGCCTGGCTGATTATTACCGCACCGTCTACGCTCACAAGCCGCGAGCTGCACGGGAAAGGTTGGAAGGTCCCGCCTGAATTCCATGCAAGACGATCTCGACGCCCAGATGCTCTCGGCGCTGGAGCTGTTGCACTACAGCCAGCGCTTCCGCCACCGACTCTTCGCCTTCAGCTTCGAAAACTCGGCCGACTGTGAGGAGATGCTCATCGATTTGCGGGTGCTTCACGCCGCCGGCATCCGTCAGGTGCTGTTTTGCGCCGCCGACCCTCAGCTGGTCGACAAGCTGCAACTCTGGAATCGCTCGGGCTACCGCTTTCTGGTGCTCGAGGCCGACGCCGACGAGCTGAAAACCGCCGCCTTCATCGGCCGTCTGCAACGCGAACTCGGCGAGGGCGTTCAGCCCCTGGTCGCCCTGCGCCACCCGCCCCTGGGCGAGCCCGCCTGGCTGTCGCTGCAAGCCTGCATCATGCACTGCGCGGTGGCCCTGGGCGCACGCAAAGTCTTCTTCCCCGGCCCTCAACCGGGGCTCAAACTGCGCGGCAAGCTGCGCTCCTATCCCACCCAGGAAGAGCTGCAAAAGGTCCTGGCCGAGGGCCCGGAAACCAACCTGTCTCCGGCCCGCCTGCGCTTCATCCTCGAGCAGCAGCAGTTGCACAGTGTCGATATGGTGCTGATTCAGGCCCGCCGCGGCTCGGTGTTCAAAGAGGTCTTCACCCACTCGGGTGCCGGCACCCTGCTCACTCAGGAGTATCCCAACCAGCTGCGCCAGGCCTGCGAAACCGACGTGCGCGATATCTGCGCCATCATGCAGCCCTACGTCCGCGAAGGCCTGCTCAAGCCCGTCAGCGAGGAAGACATCCTGCGCATGATTCCCGCCTTCTCGGTGTATTCCGTCAACCACCAGATCGTGGCGGCCGCCGCTCTTACCCCCTACGACGACTGCTACGAATTGGGCAAGCTCTGCACCCTGCCCCGCTTTCAGGCCCGAGGCCGGGCCCGCGACCTGGTGCTCTCGCTGCTCGAGAAGGCTCGCGAAGAGGGAAAGCGCGCCGTCTTCGCTCTGACCGTCCAACATTACGTCGGCGACTTCTTCGAGCGCCTTGGGTTCACCCAGGTCGAACGCGAGACCCTGCCCGACAGCTGGAAGAAGAGCTACGACTTCACTCGCCCCTCCAAAGCCTACTGGTTCCCCCTGCACCCCTGACCGCGCCCCCCCTGCTCCGATGGTGTCGCGCAACAATGTCGCGCGAAATCGGTCAGTTGCCCCGAATGTCGCGCAACAATGTCGCGCGACATTGCCCTACTGGGCCATCACGAACCAGCGCTGACCGTTCAGCCCCACCTCGTTGCCGGCAGCCCGCTGGCTCAATTGAAAGGTGCGACTGCCGCCCTGATGAAACTGCAGCACCAGCTGGTCGCCCAGCACGTTCCAACGGCCATCGCCGCCTCCCGCCAACGCGCCCGAGCCGTTCACCGAAAGGGAAGTCGCGTCATTGCGCATCACAAATTCGCCACCGGGAAGCAAATACAGGTCTTTGCGCTCGCTGTAGCCATTGCCGGTATACAGGTAGCAAAGGTGCTTGCCGGCCAGGGCTTGCTGCCAGGGCGAGGCCTGCGGGGCCCGGTGGCTCAGGTTCTGAGCGGCCGCCAGGCCTGCGTAGAAGGCTTTCTCGGAATAGGCTTCGGGGGCCAGGGCCACAATCAGGGTGCCGCCGCCGTGGGCGGAGAACGTCACAAACGTGTCGGCCACCAAATAGCCCTGAGCGGTTTGCTTGGCGGCTCGAAAGCGGCGGTCGGTGGCATTGATCGCCTCCACCTCGCCCACGGCCGTAAAACCGTCGCGCTCCAATTGAGCGTCGCGGGCAAAGGCCTCAAAGTTGGCGTAGTTGTGGGGAGTGATGACCAGCATGTAGTTCTGGCCGGGGTCGATGGCCGTGGTGGAGGCCCCCTTTTGAATCACCTGAAATCCGGCCGGAACTCGCGTCGAGTAGCCCGCGCTGCTTTCTACCGGCTGATAGGCCGGCTGGGCCAGCGCGGGCCCCAACAGCAGCAACGAAGCAATCAAGGTATGTTTCAGCGTTTTCATGGGCCCACTGTGCTCCTCAGGTAGCCCCGTTGGCTGTAATCCAGAACACCTTCCGACGAAAGATGGATTGACGCCGAAATTCGCCATGAAATAGCATAAGAAAATGCATTTTCAACATTTGGCAGCTCTGGGTTTGCTGGCTCTACTCAGCGGATGCGGCGGGGGCGGTTCCTCGGCCGGACCCTCTGGCCCGCCGAGCGGCTCCGGGGCCCCCGCCCCCACCCAAGTCAGCGAGTCCTTTGCCACCATTGTGCTCCAAAGCGTTCTCGAGCGAGCCATTCCGGCCACCATCGATAGCCTGGTTTTTCGTGGCCTCAATGCCCAGGGCAGCGTTCTCTTCGGGCCCGAGACTCGGGCTAAGGCTCCTCGCATCGAGCTGGAGCGGGTGCCGCTGGGAGTTACCCAATTGCAGATCGAGTATTTTCAAGGCACCGTGGTGCGCGGCCGGACTACCGTCCCGGTCACGCTGCGGGTGGGGCAGTCGCTGCTGATCGACTCCCCGGCCTTCAGCGACGTCGTCTATCCGCTGTCCTCGATTTCGCTCACACCCCAGTCGGTCAATCTGCTGCGCGGTCAACAGTTCGCCCTTCAGCTCGAAGGGTTCTACACCGACCAGACCAGCCGCGACCTCTCACCCCTGGCTTCCTGGTCGGCCTCGCCAGAAGGCATCGTGGAAATCCTCCCCAACGGGGTGGTGCGCGCCTTGCAGGTTGGCGAGTGTACCCTCACCGCTCAGGTCGAGTCGTTCACCAGCCAGTGCCGCCTCACCGTGGCCCGCCCTCCGCTGGTCGACCTGCAACTGTCTCACCAGGATTACTCTCTGTTGGAAGGGCAACAGTTTTCACCCGGCGTGATTGCCACCTTCGAAGACGGCGTCCAGGAGCTGCCCGAGGGGCTCCAATGGTCCAGCGAAGACCCGCAGGTGGCCAGTGTCGGTCCCGACGGTGTCGTTTTTGCCCACACCCCGGGTCAAACCCGCATCCTGGCGCAGAGCGGCACGCTCACGGCCGCGCTCAACCTCAGCGTGTCCCCCGACCTGACCATTCAGGAGCTCTTCACTCAGCCTGCCCGGCAGGACATTCCTCTAGGGCTGAATGCCGGTTTCCGCCTCTTTGGACGCTATCGCAACGGCAACACCGTCGACCTCACCCACCAGGCCCAGTGGACCAGTTCCCACCCCGACATCGCCAAAGTGACAGGAGTGTATTTCGATTATCCTACCGCTCGGCCCAATTACACCATCACTCTGGCCACCTACCCTCCGCCCTTCTTTCCCGACAGCAACAACGTCATCGGCGGAGTCAGTCGCGGACAGGCCACCATCCGGGCCGAGTATGAGGGCCAGGGGGTCGACATCCCCGTAGAGGTCACCGATCCCATCCCACTCTTCGCTCGAGTGCTGCCGGCGCTCACTCAACTGCTTACTCCAGGCCAGTCGGTCCAGCTCGACACCGAGTGCATTCTCAGTGACGCCAGCCTGCAAATCAACCGGTCCGATTGCACCCTCGCTCAGGCCGGCTCGTCAGCCCAGCTCAGCGCCTCCAACCTGGCCACCGCTCAGCAGCCCGGGGCCACGACCTTTAGCGCCATCATTCCCGTGCCCAACATTCCCGACACGGGGGTTGCGCGCTACGTCTATCGCAGTCCCAGCAGCGGCGACCTCGGCTCACAGGACTATTTCCGCTATCCCTTCGACCTGGCCAGCATCGTAGTCAACCAGGCGCTGGGGATTGCCTTTACCCCATCGGTCCTGACCAGTCTGAAGGGCTCCCTGTTGGCCGAATCCTCGGCCGGTTTGGTGTGGGCCGAGGGCAATCGCGTGCAGTTTTTCAATTACCTGATTCAGCTGCCCCAGACCAGCAGCGTCGAGTTTCTGGCCGCCGGCAGCTTCAGCGGAACGCGCGGCGCGGGCGAGGTCTTTTTCGCCGGCCGACGAGCCACAGGAGGCGTCGATTATGGCGTTATCCTGAGCCACACGCCCGAACAACGCATTGGATTTACCCCAGTCGTTCCGGCTCAGACCGAATACCGCGCCTTTTCCGATACCCCCCACGGGTTGGCGAAGGCCGTCACCGCCGATTTCGATGGCAACGGCCGTCTGGACGCGGCCCTGTTTTATCGGCCCGGCGCCCAAGCCCAGCAGCTCGAGTTCAAGGTTCGCCTGTCCGATCAGGACGTCCTCGACGTCGAACGCTCGCCGCTGCCTTCGCCCCACCTCAGCCAACTGGCCGCGGGCGACCTCAATGGCGATGGTTCGGTTGACCTGGTAGGCCTGTCCCCCTCAACAATCCAGGTCTGGCTCAACGACGGTCAGGCCAACTTCACGGCCGCACCTCCCGTGACCCTCAACCTGCCTCTCGAGGCCCGGGTCTCCCAGCTCAACCTGGGCGACATCGACGGCGATGGCCACCGCGACCTGTGCTTCTTCCAAACGGTCGGCTTTGGGTGGCGAGACTACTCTGTGTATTACGGCGATGGCACGGGCCAGTTTCCGCGCAGCCACCAGGCAAGCTCGGGCTACCGCGTGCAGGCCAGTCGCCTGGCTGACCTGACCGGCGACGGGCGGGCCGATCTGGTCACGCTGCAAAGCGACAGCATCCATACTCTGATTCACTCCAACAACGGCTTGCGCCGGGCCTCCATGTCGGTCCATCCGGGCAGCGCCCAGGGCTTTTTGCCCCAGCAAGTCACGGCGATTTCCAACGGCTCCTCACCCGCCAACTTCCTTCTGCGCGATCAGAACAACGACGGACGCCTGGACCTGGTCTGTTCCTTGCAGTACACCTCCACCTCGGTGCCTTTCAGCGGCGGCTGGTCAACGGGATACGTCTATTGGCAGCTGTATCCCCACTACCGAGGGCTGGTGTTGCTGAGGAACCCCTGAGGGGCCACCGCGGCAAAAGGTTCACAACTTTATCCACCTCGTGACTCTGTCGTGACCACGCCGGCGCTGCCCTGTGCCCCGGGGCAGGTAGGCTATCCACGTGAAGATCCAGAGCCTCCCCGAAATCCATCGTCGCCCCCTCAAGCCCGGCCAGCAGCTGGGTGGTTTGGATGAGCTGCGTCAGCAGGGCCTCATCGACTCCTACCAGCGCTCTTCCGAGGGCGTGGTGGTGGTGGCCCGCAACCCCGAAGCGGCCGACCGGCTGGCCGCGCTGCCGGTGGAAGGCGGCGTGCTCACCACCGGCATGACCGGGTCGCTGGCTGGCAAAGTCAAAAATTTCGTGCTACCCACCGAGTTCGAGGGGCGCTGCGCTCCCGAGTATCTGCGCCACCGGGGCTGGTCGATGGCGGCCGCGGCCATCTCGGGCGTGCTGGGCTTTCTGATGACCACCGTCCACCTCGATTCCATCAAGGCTTCCTTCAGCACCAGCGAAAAGGCCGCCATGGCCAGCGTGATCACCGGCAGCATCGGCAAGGCTACTCAGATGATGGGCTGGTCGCTTTCCAAGAAAGGCGACGCCGACCCCAAGAGTAGCTACTTGCTGGCCAGCACCATCAGTGGCCTCAACACCGTGGCCGGGCTCAGCATTCTCTCCATTCTGCCCCACACCAACCTGGCCCTCACCGCTGCCACCTCGCTCACCGGCACCCTGGGCGGCGTGATCGGTTCGGCCTCGGGGGTGAACATCTTCAATCACCTGGCCAGCGGCCCCAACAAAGGCGAGGTGGCTACCAAGAACGGCAACCAGGACCTGTTGGTCAGCTGCCTGGGCATGCCGGGCGGGCTGCTCATGTCCTGGGCCGCGCGCTCGCTGGGCATGAAGCCGGCGCTCTTCGGCGTTCTCACTTTGGGGCCGGCGCTGCTTTACTGCAGCGCCAAGGCGGCCACCTCACTGCGCATGAACGCCGTCGATGGGGCCGAGCTGAAGACGCTGGTCCAGGGCTACCTACAGAAGGGTCGCCTCGAGGAGGCTCCTCCCTCGGGCCTGTGGTCGAGCTTCAAAGACATCTGGACCAAAACCCCCGGTTTTTCCACCTCGCAGCAGCTCACCGATTTCCCCGAAACCAACCTGTTCGGCGCCGAGCGCTACCTGCTCACTGAAAAAGACGGCCAACCGCTGCTCGCCTTCTCCAAGGAAGCTAGCGCCGCCGACCTGGTGCGCGGCTATGCCCACGCTCTCTTGCTGCAGCAATCCACCGGTCCGCAACTCAGCCAGCGCCTGAAGGACAGCTATCAGCAGCTGCCCCAGGATCTGCCGGGAGTTGACGACTTCCGTCAGGCCGGCTGGAACCTCAATTTTGCGCAGCTGAGCGTTGAGCCCATCGAAGCTCGCTGGTAGGCGGGCAAGAGTTTACAATCGGTTTACATCCTTTCGAGCGGGTTAAGTTGCGGTTGAAAATCAACGGCTAAGATTAACTGCAGAACAACCAGCACGAAAGGGAGACACCACAATGGCACCAGCAGTTATTCTCGGAGCAGCCGCAATCGTAGGGGGAGGCGCCGTACTGGGCGGCCTGCTCAGCCGTAAGAAGCAAGAGACCAACAATCATTATCATATCCACGGCAACCAGGGGCGCAGCCCCCAGCAGCGCCGAGTGGATCAGGGCCAGAACCAGAGGCTGCAGTCGCTGGAACAAGAGATTCAGCGCCTTCGTCACGAGCTGTCGTCACTGAAGGGTGGTGGATGCTGCCCGCCGATGCCCACCAGCGGTGGTGCTTGCGCCTTCAGCGGAGCAGGTGGTGGGACGGCCGTGGCCGGGTTCTTCCGCAGCAACTAAGATGCAGCCGGGGAGGGGGCAACCCCTCCCCGGCCCTGGGCTTTGCAACGATGATGGACAACGGGCTTGGAGGTTGAGATGGCATTGGTTTTGCAAGGATTGCTCAATTGCTGGTCGGAGCCAGCCACTGAAGACTTCGCTGGCTCCTGGACCGTGGACACCGAGGTGGCCCAGGCCCCGCCTGGACCTCAGGCCGACGAAGCGGGCAACTATCAGGCCCCAGCTCTCATCGGGATGGTCGAGGTTCTCAACCGCTTCGAGCAGGCCGAGATCGACGCCCAGCAGGCCTGGAGCGAATTGCAGGACCTGCGTCACGAGGTTCAGCAGCGTCTCGAGTGGATGCGCCTGAGTGTCGAACAGGGTTGGGATCAGGCAGAGGACGAGTTGCATCAATGGCTGCGTTCGGGCTTCTGTCGCTTCGACCAGGCACTGGAGTGGGCCCAGCATTCGCTGAGTTCAGAGCCCAGTGTGCGCCTGCAGGCAATCGAACTGGCCCAGCAAGCCACCAACGATCTGGCCGCCGGCATGCAGCGATTTCTCGAGCATGCCGAAGCCTGCTCAACGGTTCACTGCCCACGTTGTTCTAAGGCCAATCGTCGAGGCGCCGAGCATTGCTCGGGATGCGCCTCGACCCTGCCTCGCAGTCCCGAGGTGGTGCTGGCCCAGGCGGAGGTGCCCGAACTGGAGCGCACCACCCCCAATCACGACCGGCTTGTCGATGCGATTGACGCCGTCTACGCCGGAGAGCTCGGTCCCGAGGGTTTCGAGCGCGAGTGGTCGGCCATCTGGGGGCACATGCAGGGGCACTATCGCAGTATTCAGCAGGATCGACGGGATGTAGCTCGTCACAGCGGTTCTGCGGTCGAAGCCTATCGCAACGTGCTCGAGGCCATTGAAGAGGGCGTGTTGGCCAGCCTCGAGGCTCTCGAAGTGATGCGCGGCTATCTGGATACGGGTAGTAGCAGCTACTTGAGCCGTGGGCTTGACTTGCTGATGCAGGCTACCCCGCTGCTGATCGAGGCCCAGGAACTGCTGCAGTCTCTGGAGGTCTGAGTCGGTGGCCGGGGAACCTGTCCCGGTGAGCGCGCGAATCCTGGTTCTCGAAGATGACGAAGCGTTTCGCAGCATGTTGGTGCAGGCGCTGCAGCGGCACGGTTACCAGGTCGAGGGTGTGGGGCGAGCTCTGGATGCCATCGAGCGCACCCGCCAGCAGCCCTTCGACCTGGTGGTGGCCGATATCCGGATGGAGGGTGCCAGCGGTCTGGACGCCATCCAGGAGGTCCAGACTCATCATCCCGGGGTAAACAGTATTGTTATCACGGGCTTTTCTACCGAGGCCGACTCGATTCGGGCCGTTCGCCTGGGGGTGGGCGACTATCTCAAGAAACCCTTTCCCTTGCAGGTTTTCCTCGATTCGGTAGAGAGGGTTCTGGCTCGCCGTCGGCTGCAGCAACGCAGCCAGGAACAGCAGCATACCTGGCAGCTCACGCTGCTCTGGGCTCTGCGTCAGGCGGCCAGGCAGCTGTCGCTGCTGGCTCCCGAAGAAGCCAATGCCATCGAAGTTAGCGAAGGTCTGATGCAGTTGGCCCGCGAGCTCGAGTGGTCGGAGGAACGGGCCCTGGAGCTCGCCCTGGCCTTTCTTTGGAAGCGCCTGGAAGAGGTCCACCAGGAGCCCCCCGGGTACGTCCGTAGCTGCTTTCCGGCCGGGGTCACCGCGGCTTATCAGGCCCTGCGACAGGCCGACAGTTGTGAAGGTCAGATGGTTCGAGCGGTTGAGGGCCATGAGGCGGCTGCCGAGCTGGCTTTGGCCTGGGGCCGAGTGCGTCAAGGTCAGCAGCTCCCTCGCAGCTCGCCTGGCTCGTCGGCCCGTAGCCTGCTGGCTCTGGCCGGTGCACTGGCCGAGGGCGGGCAGGTTGGTGAGGCTGGCCAGGCCTTTCATCAGGTATTGGAGCGCTCGGCGCAGAGCCCACGCGAGGCCCTGGAGGCGCAACTGGGATTGGCTCATCTGGCCCGCAGGGCGGGACAGAATGTCGAAATTCGTCATTGGTGTGAACAGGCTATTCAGTCGGCCCACAAGGTCGGCCCGGTCACGGCCGGCTGGGTGGCCTTGCGTTCATCGTTGCTGGCCGAGGATCCGGTTTGGAATGAGCAGGCCATCCACAGTTTCACCACGACCGAACTTGCCAGCGGTATCGCTCTGGCTCAGCTGGCCTCAAGGCGTTGGGAGAGCGACCTCGACGAGCGCTCGCTGGCTTCCCTTGCGGTGTTGATGCAGCCCGAGAACGTCAGCCTCTTCTTGGAATCAGCCGAATGGCTGTGGCCGTTGCTTTTGCGCCATCCGCAGCCCCATCCCAGCTGGGAAAGGGCAGTGCGCGCTCTCACGCAGAATGCCCCCGCAGAACTGCTCTCGCTGGCTCAGTTTGGAAACCTGGACCCCGCCATGCGGCTGCGGGCGGTGCCGTGTTTGCGGGCGCTCGAGAGCGAGCGGGCCCTGGAAATCCTGCAGCAGTGGAGCGGTGATGACAATGACGAAGTTCGTCAGCTCGCAACTCGAGCCCTCGAGCAAGGGCGCGGTGTTCCGGCGGTGGCCATGCTGCGTCTATTTTCTCTGGGCCCATTCACCGTCTATCGGGGCGAAGAACGCATTGCCGACAAGGCCTGGAAAAGCCAGAAGGTGCGCTATCTGCTGGCCTTTCTGGCGGCCTATGCCCGGGTGGTTTCCGAGGACCTGCTGTTGGAGGCTTTCTGGCCAGACGACCTGGAAAAAGGGCGCCGCAATCTCTATACCGCCACTTCCTATCTGCGTTCAGCACTGGGCTGCACGCCTCAGTCCGATTATCTGCAGCGTTCGCCGGCGGGGTTGCAGCTCCATGCCCAGCTGCCCTGGTGGCACGACCTGAGCGAGTTGGAGAAAGGCTTGCTGCGCAGTCAGCAGCAGCGCCAGGCCGGACAACACGAGGCCGGGCTGGATACCCTGGCCAAAGTCGCCAATCTCTATCGCGGACCTTATCTGGAAGGCTGTTACTACGAGTGGGCCGAGGTGCGACGCAATCAGTTGGAGCAGCGTATGGTCGAGGCCTTGCTCAGCCTGGCAAGCGGTCGGCTGGACCAACAGCGATTCGGCGAAACCCTGGAGTGCTCCGGCAGGGTATTGGAGATCGACCCCTGCTGTCAGGAAGCCTACCGCCTGGCCATGAAATCTTACCTCGAGAGCGGACGAGCTGAGGAGGTGTTGCGCCTTTTTCAGCAGGCCCGTCAGTTGCTGGCTCGAGAGTTGGAACTCGAGCCGTCCATCGAGCTGATCGAACTGCAGCAGCGAGCGCTGCTCAATCTCTAGAATGGGTTCTCGAGAAGGGCGCGAAGCGCCGCCTATGCGCAAGATGACTCGTCAGGAATTGGACCAGGCTGTGCAATGGGCGGCCCGCGAGGGTTGGAATCCCGGGCTGCACGATGCTCAGGCCTTCTGGCAAACCGATCCCGACGGCTTTGTGGCCCTCGAAGAAGATGGCCAGATGATCGGCAGTGGCTCGGTGGTTTCCTATCAAGGCTTATTCGGCTTTATGGGTTTCTTCATCGTGCGCGAGGGGCTGCGCCAGCAGGGCCGCGGAGCGCCTTTCTGGCATCAGCGCCTGCAGTATTTGCAAAGTCGCCTGGAGCCGGGAGCGGCCATCGGCATGGATGGGGTCTTTGCCATGCAAGATTTTTACGCTCGCGGCGGGTTTGTCTTTTCTCATCGGGACATCCGCTTCGAGGGTGTGGGTCGCCAACAGCAGATCCACAAAGCCGTGACTGCCTATCGAGCAAACGATTTTCAGGCAGTTGCCGACTATGATCGCCAGCATTTTCCCTGCCCACGCCCGGATTTCTTGCGGGCCTGGCTGAGCTTACCTGAAAGTCACACCTGGTGCCATTACGACGGCGACCGCCTGAGCGGTTATGCTACCGTGCGGCGCTGCATGACGGGCTACAAGATCGGCCCGCTGTTTGGCGACAACGATGAAATTGCCGAGCGGCTTTTCAGTGCCTGCTCCAACGTGGCGGCGGGTGAGCCCCTGTTCTTGGACGCTCCCGAACCTCATGGGGGGGCCATGGCCCTGGCTGCCGATCGGAAGATGCGCGAGGTTTTTGGCTGTGCCCGCATGTATCTTGGGCCCTTTCCCCAGATGCGCCATCAGGGAATCTACGGAGTGACCAGCTTCGAACTCGGCTAGGCCGGCAGCCACACCAGGGCTCGACACCCCTGGCCCGGATGGCTGATCAGCTGCAATTTTCCTGCGTGGTGCTCGATGATCTCGCGGCTGATCGACAGCCCCAGGCCGGTCCCCCGGCCGGGCTCCTTGGTGGTAAAGAAAGGCTCGAATACGCGCTGCTGCACCTCGGGAGTCATGCCGCAGCCATTGTCTTCGACCAGTAGTTCCACGCCTCCGGGGGAGCTGCGGGTGGCCACCAGCAAGCGGGGGTCCGGTCTGCCTTCCAGAGCGTCGCGCGCATTGAGCACGAGGTTGAGCACCACCTGTTGCAATTCGTTGGCATTGGCCACCACCGGTGGAAGCTCTGCTGGCTGGAGTTGCAGCTGAACCTTCGCTTGACGCAGCTGGCCTTCTACGAGAAGCAGGGTGTCTTGCACGATGTCATTGAGCTGGCAGGGCTGACTGCCAGCGCGGGCGTCCCGCGAGTAGTAGAGCACCTTTTCGATCAAGGCCTGGGCTCGCTGCACCTGGCGCCGGGCCAGTTCCAGATTCTCTCGGCTCTGGGGGCTGCTGGCCTCCAGTTGAGCCATTTCCACCGCCATGAGCACCGTGGCCAGCGGGGTATTCAGTTCGTGGGCCATGCCAGCGGCCAGTTGACCCACCGCTGCCAACTTGCTCGACTCGACCATCTGGGCCTGGTTGGCTTGCAGCTGGCTGTAGGCTTGCAGTGCTTCCTGGCGCAGTCGCGCATTGCGCAGCGTCAGGGCCACCTGGTAGCCGAGCACGGCCGCGAATTGACGATCTTCTTCCGAGTAGGCCTGTTGACGTTGCAGCACCACCACCCCCAGGCATTCCTCCCCCACCCCCAGGCAGAAACCCAGCCCGGTGGGATAAGGGTGGCTGAGAAGGCGAGGCGGGGATGAACGCAAGTTTTGGACGACCGCCTCCTGGCCTCCCTCGGAGCCACGGTAGATCTGCATCCGGTCGTGAGGTAGCAGGCGAGGCAGCCAGCTTTCCAGGGTGTTCCACTGATCGCTCTCTTGGGGGCAACGGGCCAGCGCCTGCAGTGCCTCCAGCAACAGGGCCAGACGCTGCAGCCAGAACTGCAATTGCTGGCTGTAGTCGGCTTCGTTGCGGGCCGCATGGGCCACCTGGTGGAGCTGCTGTCGAGTGGTTTCCAGGCTGGCCTGGCTGCGCTGAAGCTGGCGGTCGAGCTGGCGCAGTCGGAACTGTTCGGCTTCTCGGGCCTGCCCCCGCGAGGCCAGAGCCAGGCCCACAAGTACCGGGGCGCCCAGCCCCGCCCAGTTGCCGGCCAAGTTCATGGCCAGAGCCAGGCAGCCGGCGGCCCAGAGTACGGCGGCTTCGCCCGCTCGCAGTGGGCATCCGAGGGCCGTGCCCAGGGCCAGAGTGAGCAAGAGATGCAGGTGAACCAGCACCAGTCCAAAACCCGTCGCCCCTGGCCCGACTTGAGCAACGGCCCACAAGCAGGGCAGCAAGGCCACGAGGGTCAGCAGTGAACGCCAGGGGGACGTCCAGCGCAGCAGCACCACAATGACCATCCCCAGTGCGCCCCAGGCAAGCCCTTGGGGCAGTAGCGACAGGCCTAGAAACAGACAAGGAGCCAGCGACAGCGGGGCGGTGAGTGCCTCGCAGCCCAGAGCCAGCAGCGCCAGCGGCCAGGGTCCGCTGGGGGACAGACCGGAGAGCAAGGGCAGACATGCCAGCAGGGTCAGCAGGCGTAGCAACCCGATCAACGGTCGTGATAGACGCGACTGAAGAGTCGGAAGCTCTTCTCGCCCGTGCGTTCCTTCCAGAAAACCACGACTTCGACGCTCTTCAGGGTGCAGTTGCTGAGGTCGGTGCTCGGATCCAGGTCGTCGTCGGCAAGGTGTATCTGGTATTCAAATTCCGGCTGTTGGGAATGCACCTGGCGGGGACGTTCCAGGCCGAGGTCTGTAAAGCGGATTCGCAGTTTGCTGACCGTCTCATCCAGCAAAGAACTGGCCAGTAGCGAGGCCCGCTGGCGCACGGCCGAATGGGTTTTCCAGCGCATCGATGCCAGTTGAAGGCTGACCAGCGCAAACACGGCAATGCTGGTCAGCCCCAGAGCAACCACCACTTCACTGAGAGAGAGCCCCCGTCGCTTGCGACCCATCGGAAAACATTGGCCAAATGGGGCCAATCCCCCTGGCCTCAGGCCAGTGCGATCTCGCTGCGCGGACTGAGCAACGCGCAGCCTTCCAACCGCGCCAGCGCGACCACCAGTCGGTCTTCGCTGCTCATCCAGGCCGGCGCTCGCCTGGCTTCAAGCCAGTGGCGGGGCTGAGGGGCGACGATTTCCACCCGCTCTACACTTGCCAGCTTCCTCCAGAACTCTTCCAGTGGAATCCCCAGGTTGAGGCTGCCCGCTTCGATGTGTTGCTGCATCTGCCAGCACAGCACCGAGCAGATCAGCACTCTGTGGGCCTGCTCCAGGGCCTGCTGCTGTCCGGCAGTGAGTCGTTGCGGGCAAAGGGTCCAGTAGAGCAGGGCCCAGTGGTCCAGGACCACGCTGCTCATGAGGGCCAGTCGTTCCAGGTAGAGGTAGCTGCAACCTCAGGAACCTGGCAGCGAGTTCGTAAGGCGCCGAAGGCTTCCTCGACCGTCATTCGGGGTCGATAGGGCTCAACCCTGAGGACCGGGCGATTGAAGTCGGTGACGATCAGTTCGCCGCCGGAGCTTTCCAGTTCTCGAAAGATTTCCAGCAGTCGCGCTTTGAGAACGCCTTTTGACACGGTTTTCATGGCTGCATCATAAGAGTAGTCATAAATATAGTCAAGGATGACAGTTGAACTGTCATCCTTGGTGGTGCGTATGGTCTATTTGTCTCAATTTTTCAAGGATGGTTGCCATTCTCTGGTTTAGCAGTTATAGTGTCAAGCTGTCAGACAAGACTGGGAGGTAAGCAAGATGACTGTGGACAGAGACGATCTGGGAAGGCTGCTACTCGACGAGCAGTTGATTACCCGCCGACAGTTGGAGAAGGCCATGGCGCAGGTGCAGCGCAGCGGAGCCGATTTGCCCAAGGTGCTGATCGAGCAAGGCTATGTCACCCAAAAGGATGTGGTCGAGGCGCTGGGCAGACAGCTGGGAGTGCCCTTCGTTGACCTCGAGGAAGCCCTCATCGATCCCGATCTGGGGCGCCTGATCCCCGATCATCTGGCCAAGCGTTACCACGTGTTCCCGGTGGCTCAGGTCGACAATCGACTGACGCTGGCCATGGTCGATCCTCTCAATGTCATTGCTCTCGATGACATTCGGCTGGTTACGGGTTTCGACATTGAACCCGTGATCGCTACCGAAGAGGCGATTTCCCGCGCTCTGGATGGTCAATTTGGAGTCAATGCTATCGCTACGGTAGAAGAGGAGGTCCGGGGCATTACCGCCACCGAGTGGGACCAGGTTGGCTTTGAAGACGCGGTCGAGGAAGACATCTCTCTGGAAGACATGAAGAAAATGGTCGACGACGCGCCCATCGTGCGTGTGGTCAATCTGGTGATCTCCCAAGCCATCAATGACAAAGCCTCAGACATTCACATTGAGCCCGAGGCTCGCACCGTAAAAGTGCGCTATCGTGTAGACGGGGTGCTGCATGACGTGATGACGCCTCCCAAGCACATTCAGGCCCCGATGGTTTCGCGCATCAAGATTATGGCGGCCATGGACATTGCCGAGCGCCGGGTGCCTCAGGATGGGAAGATTCACCTGACCCACGACGGTCGCGAGTTCGACCTGCGGGTTTCCACCATTCCCTGTGTTCACGGCGAGAAAACCGTGATGCGCATCCTGGACAAGGGCAATGTGCAGCTGGGCCTCAACAAGCTGGGCTTCTATGAACACAACCTTCAGCTGTGGGAGTCGATTGTGGAGAAACCCTACGGAATGTTGCTGGTCACGGGTCCCACCGGCTCGGGGAAGTCTACCACCCTCTACTCATGCCTCAATAAGCTGAATCGGGGCGACCGCAATTTGACCACGGTGGAAGATCCCGTGGAGTATCAGATTCCCGGCATCAATCAGGTTCAGACCAACCCCAAGGCGGGATTGACTTTCGCCACGGCCCTCAAGGCTTTTCTCCGCCAGGATCCGGACATTCTCATGGTGGGCGAGATTCGCGATGAACAAACGGCCAAGATCGCCGTCGAGGCGGCCCTTACCGGTCACCTCGTGCTTTCCACACTACACACCAACGATGCCTGCGGGGCCATTTCTCGTCTGGTGGAAATGGGGGTCGAGCCGTTCTTGGTATCCTCGGCCTTGATCGGAGTGCTGGCCCAACGCCTGGCCCGTCAGATTTGCCCGAACTGCAAAGAGAGCTTTCGGCCCCCGGCCGAGGCGGTTCGCAAATTGGGCCTCTCGATCTATGGCGACAACGACATCAGTTTTTACCGTGGGCGGGGTTGCGATCACTGCAAAACCACCGGTTATCGGGGGCGTACCGGCATTCACGAGGTGCTTCAAATCAGCGAGCGAGTCCGCAGCCTGGTATTGTCGCGGGCCTCGACTGCCGAAATTCGCCAGGCGGCCATCGAGGACGGAATGCGGACGATGCAGGATGACGCTGTGCAGAAGGTGCTCGATGGCACCACCACCCTGGATGAATGCATGCGAGTGGTCTATGTCGAGGGGGTGGAGTGAGGCCATGGCGAAGCAACTCGAATGCCGAGTCCGGGAAGCCTGCTGCAGCAGCGTTATGAAGTGGTCCGCGTGCTGGGGGCCGGCGGCATGGGACGGGTATATCTGGCCCGTCATCGCGGCCTGGGCGAGATGCTGGTGGCTCTTAAAGAACTCGACCTGCACCTGCCGCCCGAAGACCTGCAGCTGGTTGAAGCCGAGTTTCAGCGCGAGGCCACGCTGCTGGCCCACCTGCAGCACCGTTGCCTGGTTCGGGCCAGCGACTTTTTTGAGGAAGGGGGTCGAATGTACATCGTGATGGACTATGTTGCGGGCACCACCTTGCATCAGTTCACGCAGCAGCAGTCGGGATTGTTGCCCATCGATCAGGTGCTCGATTGGGCAGCCCAACTCTGTGACGTGCTGCATTACCTGCATTCTCAAAATCCGCCCGTGCTGCATCGAGACATAAAGCCCGCCAACGTTTTGCTACAGGACAATGGTCAGGTGCGGCTGATCGATTTCGGGCTGTCTCGATATGGGAGCCGCGATCAACGCACCGCCTCCATTTTCGCCGGTGCCGGCACCCCAGGATTTTGTCCGGTGGAGCAGTATCACGGTGGAACCGATGTGCGTAGCGACATCTACTCGCTGGGGGCCACGCTGTACTACCTGTTCACCCGTGAGATCCCGGCCAATAGCGTGGCGATTCTGGCCGGAGAAGAGTCGCTACTGCCCCCGCGTCAGTTCAACCGCGACATCTCGTTTCCGCTGCAGGATGTGGTGTTGAAAATGATGGCTCTGAAACGAGAGCAGCGCTACTCAAGCATCGAAGAAGTGGCCCGGGCGCTCGAACGGGTCTCGCGGGGTGGTGGGGGCGAGCTGCGCCGCGAGTTTCGAGTCTGTGCCCTGTGCCGACACCTCGGCTGTGAGCAGGGGGGCGATGCCGAGTATCTCTTCGACTGCAAAGTCCTGGGCTGGAAGACCCGAGAACAGGGCATTGGGGAAGCGGCCGGCAAGGCCCTCAGCATCGATCCCGGGTCGGTCTTCGAATGTCCCCACTGGGCGCCGATCTGACGATGGACGCTTCGCCCCTCGACGAGGCCGAGCGCCGCGTGGTCGAGGCCCGCATGAGGCTTCGCGAGCGTTGGCGAGCCCGCACCCTGGCTACCCGGGCCCGTTCCGATCCTCATCCGCAGGGCAGTGGTCCTCCCAATCGGCACGGCATGCCCCAGTTACCACCGGGGCAGAAGCGCACCGAGAAGTGGCCGGTGCTCGATCTGGGGCGCCAACCGGACATCTCCCGAGAGGAGTGGCGGTTGTCGGTCGATGGCCTGTGCGAGCGGCCGGCGCAGCTGGATTGGCAGGCTTTCCAGCAACTGGAGCAGGTGGAGGACCAGAGCGACTTTCACTGCGTCACCGGCTGGTCGCGCCTGGATATGCGCTGGCGTGGTGTGCGGCTCAGCGAGCTGGCCGCATGGGTGGGAGTGCAGGAAGATGCCACCCATCTGGTCTGCCACGGCTACGATGGCTACAGCACCAATCTGCCACTGGAGGAAGCATTCAAAGAGGATGTCCTGCTGGTCTACGAAGCGGAGGGCCTGGCCCTGAGCCGAGAGCACGGAGGTCCGGTGCGCATGATTACCCCGCAGCTCTACGCCTGGAAGGGTACCAAGTGGATCTGTCGTCTGGAGTTTCGCGAGGGCGACTGCCCGGGCTACTGGGAGCGCAACGGCTATTCCAACACGGCTCACCCCTGGCAGGAAGATCGCTATAACGAGTCGGCCTGGAATCAGGTCCCTCCGGGTTTAGGCCTGGGCGCCTACCTCGGGCCCATGCTGCGCTGGCTGGCCTCGGTGCTGGTCGTAAGTTGTCTGTTGTTGCTTGTGGCGCGCCATTGGAACCTACCCCACTGGGCGCTGCCCATCAAGATGGTCTCCTGCCTGGCCGCCTTCGGCGCCATTCCCTACGCCCTGCGCCAATCTGTTCACACCACGGCAATTCCCGACGAACTGGCAGAGGGTAAGTAGAGAATACCTACATCGCCGGGAGTATTCACGTGATTACCGTTTCCAATCGAATCCCAGTCCGTCCGGAATATGCCGAGGCCTTCGAGAACCGTTTTCGAGAGCGCCTGGGTCTGGTGGATCAGATGCCGGGATTTCTTGCCTACCGATTGCTGCGACCGGCCAAACCCGAGCATCCCTATGTGGTGCTGACGTTTTGGCAGAGTGAAGAGCACTTTCGCGCCTGGACTTCCTCCGAGCAGTTTCGCGAGCAGCATCGCAAAGAGCGAACCCTGGGACCCGATGCCTTCGCCGGACCGGTGCAGCTGGAGGTTCACGAGGTGGTGCAGCAGAGCGGTCAGGTGCTTTCATGATTCTTTCCGGTTGTCGAAGTAGGCTACATCCAACACAACAGACAGAGTTGGAGAAACGGCATGAACGTTGGACGAGTTCACCCTGAAGTCACGGATATGCTCTACGCGATGAAGGCAGGCCACCTGCCGGCCAGCCAGGAGGATATTCGCAAGCTGGAAGATAGTTTTACCCCCAGCCAGCCCAACGATTGTGCGGGCCAGCATCCCGAGTATGTCGACTATTGTCACTATGCTCGTTCGCAGGGCTACACCTGCAAGTGCTAGGGCCTGTTGATATTTAGGTTAACACAGAGCACACAGAGGGCCACAGAGAGTTTGGTCATAGGACCATCCGTTTTAAGCCTTGCTTGATCGTTCTTGCGTTGAAATTGATCAGAAGCCCAATCTTATGACCCGACAGTTTCAGGTAGGTCAGGAGTTGAGCCTGGTGAAGCGTTGTCAGCTCTTCAACCGCCTTGACCTCCACGACTACCGCATGTTCCACCAGCAGGTCTATCCGGTAGCCGCAGTCCAGATGGACGCCCTTGTAAGTTACAGGTAGCTGGACTTAATGCAACACGTCCAGTCCACGGCTTGCCAGTTCGTACGCGAGACAGACTTCGTATGTCGACTCCAGAAGGCCAGGGCCCAGTTCGGTGTGTACTCGAATCGCCGCTCCGATGATGGCCTGGGTGACTGAAACCCTTTCCACTTCTCCGTGTTCTCGGGGTGCTCGGTGGTTCATTCCGTTGGGGCTGCCTGTCGGCTCCTCAGTAGGTAAAACATCCCCAAGCAAAGGCGCTAACCAGGAGATTAAGCCGCCGCGAGAACGCCCAAGAGCTTGATCACCCTCTTTTTTTGGGCGCCGCTGGCGTGCTGGTGGGCCCGGACGACCGTGCTATCCATCAACACCAAGTGGAAGTCTCCTCCGGTCACGCTGAAGATCGTATGGCTGGTTCAGGATGGTCGATCGATCCTTGAGGTTAGCCGAAGATCCAGGCCACCATTGCGCCGGTGCCAGCAGCTCCCAGCACTCCCGCACCGGGAACGCCGGCGAACGAGGCGATCGCCGCTCCGGTTACAGCGCCTGCGGCCATAATCGGGCCCTTGCGGCCGGCCAGGAAGCCGCCCAGCGCGCCGCTTCCAGCGGCCGACATCACGGCCTCGGAGGGCAGCCCGGCAACCCGGGCAATGCCGGCGCCAAGCAGGGCACCGCCGCCGATGTTGATGATGGTGCGGTTGTCTTTGTAAAAATCGACGATGGGGTTCGAGGGGGTGAAGCCGTCTTTCGGTTCTTCGGAATTGGGCTTCTCCTGTTTGCGGGTCAGCTTGTTGCTGTGCTGAGGACCATGGTTCCGGCTCTGAATCTGCATTGCTCTTCTCCCTCTTTACCCTGTGGGGCTTCTGAGAACAGTTTGCCAGAGCGGTCTGAAAAATTGCTAATAACCTTTCAGGCGCATCACTTCTTGCAGTCTCTCGATCCGTTGCGGCAAGGGCGGATGGGTCTTGCTGCCGCGCAAAGCCCGCTGGCCATAGTTCTGCACCCCGTGGTCACGAATTTTCATCAGTGCTGTCAGCAGGCCATCAGCTCGGTAGCCGGCAGCGATGGCATAGCCGATACCAAAAGCGTCGGCCTCTTTTTCCTGGGTATGATTGAAGCCGGTCTCGTGCTCTCGGTAGGACTCGTTGAATTTTTGCTGCCGCTCCACCTGACGAAGCTGTCCGCGAACCCGGCTCTGTTCCCACTCGAATCTGCTCTTGGCCTCCACGGCCTGATAGGAGTGGGGGTCCTCGGAGGCGCTGTTGGCGTACTCTGCCTTGGCTCGCTCCCAGCGCTCGGCGGCGGCTTCGAGGTCTTTGGAGGCTTTGCGTTCTCGCGCTCGCTGCAGCTCGTCGGCGGCCAGATGCTGGCGAGCGCCGTGGGCGATCTCGTGCCCCAGCACGCCGGCGATTTCATCCCGGCTCAAGTCCAGGTCTAGCAAGCCAGTCGTGATCGAAACCTTGCCCTCGCCGGGCGTCCAGGCATTCGGGTTGTCGTCCTTCACCAGCGTAAAGGTCCAGCGAACGGGCCTGCGAGCGTGCCTGGCCAGTTCCTCTCCGATCGATTGGATCAACTCTCCGCGAGCATCGCCAGGGTTGCCGCGCCTGGTCTGCGCTCGACGACGCGCCGGTGATAGGGATTTTTCCGCGGTTGGACGATGCCCCCAGGCCTGCGGGTCGGGCGAGACCGCCGCCTTCCGGGGGCGCTCGCAGTCGATGCTGCCGTCGCCGTTTAAGCGCATGGTAAACCCCTGGGATTCCAGCGCCTGAGCCAGATCGAGCTCGTGGGGGCCGCCGCGGATGTGCAGCAGGTGGACCGTTTTGTCGCGTTCGACAAAGGGTCTGCCGTCACGCCAGGTCACACTGACGGCCTCGCCCTGGATTCTTACTGCCGTGGCCCGGTCGGGCCACTGGAACTGTGCCCAGGATAGGGCGGAAAGCATGACCATGAGAGCGAGTTTCTTCAAGGTTCCTCCAGTCGGGAAAGCATCTCCCGAAGTCTTTCGATTTGGCGTTGGCGCAGCCACAGGGGCTCCAGGATGTCGCAGCGGCTCAAGCCGGTGGCCCAGCGAACAAAGGCTTCCGGGTCTCGAACACTCAGGCGAACTTGCTCACCCTCGAGTTGCTGGCTGGGATGAACGGGGTTTTCTGCCAGCCAGCGGGCAACGGTGGCATCGACCTGACAGAGCACTTCGGTCGGATGCTGATCGAGCAAGTCCCAGCGATGAAAGTGCGGGTTGCCCAGCCGATGGGCTGGAGGTGGGTCAAACACTTCCTCCAGCACCGACAGGGCGTGAATCCGGTCGAGACGGAAGTTTCGGGTGGCCGTGGCCGCCGGGTCCCAGGCATGCAGATACCAGCGGTCCTGGAAGAACAGCATCCAGGGCTCCACCACCCGCCAGCGCGGCTCCGGGTCCTTCAGTCCGTGATAATAGATGCGCAGACGGTGGTGGCGGATCAGCGACTTGCTGATGGCGTCCATCACCGCTGCCGGCAGGTCCCAGGATACCTGACTGGAGACCAGGTGGGGGAGGTCGTTCCTGGCGGTTCTTTCCTGGCCGTTCTGAACGGCGTAGTGCAACTTGCTCCAGCCCTGGCGCGCCAGCTGGCCCAGGTCGGTGTTGCCTGCCAGGCTCGTTGAGAGGGTCAGGGCCAGCGTCTCAAAAAGGTCCAGTTGGCCGCCGGCCAGGCGTAGATTCTCCAGGCGGTAGCGCGGGATGCTTTCCTCGCCCTCGGTGCTGTGCAGGGGCAGCCCACACTCTCTGAGCTTGACCAGGTCGCGCTGGATACGCCGTCGACTGGCCGAATCGTGGCCTCCCAGTTCGCGCACCGAGAGTCCCTGCGAGCCCAGCAGCCGGGCAGTCAGACTGAGAAGACGTTGGAATTGTTGTTCACGTTCTTGGGCCACAGACATGGGTCTCCCTCAAAACTCTCCTTACTATAATGATGACTGCGTCATTCGATGTCGTGGCTGCAGAATCTTCAAAGGGGTTCCTCTCTGGGAGTCAAATCCACCATTATGGGGTTCTCTCGGCGGGTCGCCTCCGGCCTTGTGCTCTGCACCATCAGTTGGTGTTGCTTTGCAGATGTCCGCTCCGAGAAAAAGCGGCCCGAACCTTCACCCTTAGGGGTGGTGTGTCACTGGGCGGGCTCGGCCTGGGAACCGCTGGAGGTCCAGCGTCCGGTTTTGGAAACTCTGGCAGTTGCTACCCCTGTCAACCGTCAGACTCTCTGGTTTGAAGGCGAACGCAGTCAGGTTCGAATTCAGGAGGCAAAGCCAAGGTTGGCATTGAGGTTCCGCCTGGCCGGCCCCTCCGGACTTTGGGTGGCCGCCCCCGAGGCCGGCGAGTTCTCCGTGCATTTGTTGCAGCGGCAGCGGGGCAAGCGGGCACTGGTCTTCAGCGAGCAAACTCCCATTCGCTTTGTGCGCTATCCGGGGATGCCGCTGTTGCTTGGGGCTTTGGGCCTCGACAGTCTGGAGTTGAGGCCCGTATCCGAGCTGGTAGCGGGTGAATACAGCATTTTTCGGGGGTGCCCCCCGGATATCAAGGAGGCCTATTGTTTCGCTGTCGATGTTTCGCCCTCGCCCTGAGCCTGGTTCTATGGGCGGGTTCACAGCCGTCCCCCGGGCCCCTTCGAGACAGTTCTGATCCGCCCCCCGCGGCGGTGCTCGAACCCGAAGAGATCGGGGTGCTGATGAAGCTGGAAAAGAAAGGATTTCGCTCGCTGGAAATGCACCATGCCCAGCAGGACAGCGACTTCAGCTTTTTCGGCGGCCAGTTGACCTACCTGACCATCCCGGGGTTGACCTCGCCGGTGCGCTACACGGCCCAGGAGCCCATTGAGTTTTATTTGCGGGTATTCCTCGACCTCGCCGACCCGCGGGCGGCCTATTTCCCGGTCAAGGATCCCACCCGCTTTTCTCTCTTCCGGGCCGAGCGCGAAGGGCGCGATCGAAGGGTGGTGTTGAAGGACGAGGGCCTGGGTGACGTGCGTCGTTTCGCGGGCTCCCCGCTACTGGCACGGCTTTACGGACAATCCGGCTACCGACTGGCTCCCAGCCATCCCCTCGAGCCCGGCGAGTATGTCGTCAAGTACAGCTTCAGCGACGACGATCGCTATCGCCTCTTCTGCTTTGGCATCGATCCCTAGCTCAGGTGTCCCAGCGACTTGAGTTGCTCGGCAAAAGCCTCGAAGCCCGTCATCTGGGGTGAGGCCCAAATGACCTGGGCTGACTGGCTGCGCAGCCGAAAGCCCTGGGCCCATTCGACATACTCCACGCTGGCCAGCTGGTTCCAGGAAAAGCGAGAACGCCTGCCCCAGAGGTTGGGCCCCTCGATTTCCTCGGCGTTCCAATACACCGTGGCTCGTCCCATCAACAACAGCGTAAAGGCTGAAAATAGGGCAAAGAAGGCAAAGACACCCAGAATCCACGGAAGCTGATGGGGTGGGGTTTTGCCGGGGAAATGATAAGCCAGCAGCAGAACACCCAGAAAGAGCAGGGTGCAGCCGAAGATCAGCAGGCGATAACCGCGGGAGTATTCCAGCACCTGGAATTCGCCCTGCTGACGGGGCGGTTTACTCGCACCGGATACCGCCGTGAGCACGATGGGAGTGACCACGGCAGCAACGGTAGCGCCGACCAAAGCCGAGACGAGTCCCATGGCGCTAGTTCCTCGGCACCAGCCACTCCACCCGACTCTGGTGGAGATAGCCAACGAGTCCACGAGCCGTCCGCACGCGAAAAAACTCGCCTCGTTTCAAGATGAGGAACCAGTCGTTTGCGGTAAGTCGGGCCAGAACGCGCGCAGAGCTGCTGGGAGCGGCCCGCAGGTTGCTCCAGCCGTCCGGGTCCTGAATGCAACCGGCGCCCAGGGCATCTTCCTGGGTGAACTTCAGACGGCTCTTGTGGATATAGCCGAAGCTGTCGGGCAACCCTTCGATGGGAGCCAGCTTGAGCACATCCCAGAACTCGCCTTTCGGCTGAAGGACCAGCACCAGATGACCGCTGGGCACGGTGGCGACAACCGCACCTTTCAAACTCGGTTGCTCACGCAGATTGGTCGAGCCGTCCCGATCGACCACCCGGGCTGTGCGGTAGGGCTGGCACCAGGCAGCTGTGCAAACGATCAGCACAAGCAGAAGCAGACGCATCTCAGGCCTTAAACAGGAAGCCGTCGGCTTGCTGGGTCTCGGCCGGAGTAAAGTCGATCCAGCCCTTCTCGACGTTCACGCCCGCCAGGGTCACGCGAACTTCCTCGCCTTCCTCCAGCGGTCGGCCCTTCCATTTGCCCATCACCGGAGGGTCGCTCAGTTTTACGAACGTTCCCTGGGGGCCACTGCGGCTGACCACCGCGTCGAAGCTCTGTCCAATGCGGTCTTCCATCAGCTTGGCCGAGGCCGAGCGGTGCACCTGGCGCTCGACGCCTGCGATTTCCTCTTCCTGCTTGGTGAAGTGCAGAGCCAGTTCTTCCAGTTCCTCGGGGGTGTAGGGGCAGTCTTTGCCTTCAGCCACGGCTTTCTCGATGCGCTGGTTGACGAGGTCGGGAGCGCGGCGGTTGGGGGCCGTGGTGTGCCCGTAATCGGCCACCGCCAGGCAGAAGTGGCCCTCGACCGGCTCTCCGGGCACCGACACCACATATTCGCCTCGGCCCACCAGGCGCACGACTTTATTGCACAGCTCTTCGTAGCGCTCGGGGTCGGCGGCCTTGCGCGACTCGAGGAAGTTGTTCAGTTGCTTGGCATTGGGAGTGGATGGCAGCTTGTATTCGTAGGATTTGGCCAGGTCCACAATGCGGTCCCATTTCTCGGGGCGCTTGACGGTGCGTCGCAGGCTGGGCATTCCCGCTGCCTCCAGCACCTGCATCGAGGCCATGTTGGCGGCCATCATGCTGTATTTGATCATGTCCTTGGCGCGGTTCTGCTCGTCGACCTTCATGCCGACCACCTCGCCGTTGTTCATCTCGGCCTTGACTTCTTTGCTCTCGATATCGAGCGAGCCCTTGGTATAGAAGCTGGTGCGCAGGCGCTGAGCCGCTTCGTCCTGCAGGCGAATTTGCTCGGCGATCACCGGATTGGCCAGTTGGGGAGGTTTGGCACCCGGGCCATCGGTGAGCCACTCGTTGACGCTGTCGTAGGCCATCTTGGCGTGATTGTGAATGTAGGCCCTGTAGACTTTGGGCTCGACCACTTCGCCCTCGGGGGTGACCTGATATTCTTTGACCATCGCCAGGCGATCGGTATTGCCGTTGAGCGAGGTGAAGTCGGTGGAGAAGCGCTCGGCGATCATGGGAAAAATCTTGTCGTCGGTATACACCGTGGAACTGTTGTGCATGGCCTGCCGGTCCAGACCTGAGCCCTTGGCCACCAGGCAATCCACGTCGGCGATCGCCACCAGTTTGCGGATATTGCCGTTGGGCAGGCGTTCGGCATAGTCGCACTGATCGATGTCTTTCGACTCGTTCAGCAGTTTGCCGGTGATGGGGTCCAGTTCGCCATTGTCCACCGAAACCATGGGCAGGTGACGCAGGTCGACCACACCGTCGCTCAATCCGGGCGGGGCAGATACCGCGTTGGCCTCGGCCAGCGCGCCGTCGGGAAAGCCCACCAGCAAGCCGGCCCTGGCCATATGGCGGTCGGCGATCACCTTGAGGTCTGTGGTGGGGCTGGTGTCGTTCAGAATTTTGGCCAGGGCTTCGGCGTTCTGGTTGCCGTCCTGAATGCCCAGGTCTTCGCGTGCCTGCAGCTTGGCCCCGTAGTTGGCCAGTTGCTGCTTCCAATCGCCGGGTTGGAAACGGTCACCGCTCTGCTCGGCCTTGGGGGCCTGGGGTCGAGCCTTAAGGGCCTGCGGGGGGGTAAAGTGAGCGGTGATTTTCATGACGTACTTCCTGTTCTGCTTTGATGGACCTGGAACCATTGACCCAGTTCGGCCAGACTGTCGAGCCGAATTTCCTTCTTCGAGGTGGGTTCGGGGCGTGTGGCTTTCTCGAGTTTTGGAGCCTTTCGCACGATTTCGGCGGCAACTTCATCCTTGGGAGCGTCGGCATCTACCGGGTGATGGGTGACGATCACGTCGATCAGTTTGCGCGACTGGGGGTCGAAGACAAGGTCGATTTGATTGATGCTTTGACCGTAGGCACCGGCTTCCGAGATCGATGCCGTGGAGCCGTCTTCGCGCACCAGCTTCTGGCTGTCCAGCCGATGGTCGTGGGCCGCCAGGGTCACGTCGATACCTGGAGTGGCCAGCGTGTGCTGCTTCATTTCTCGCAGGCTCTCGTGTCCCAGCACCACCGTGGCGTCGGCCCGGCTTTCGAGTTGGTCGGCCAGTTCTTGCAGGGTGGTTTCGATGGGTGCCACCGCCAGACCGGCGCCGGCGGCGGGAAACATCTTCGAACTCAGTTCGCGGGTCACCACGCCGATCAGGGCGATGTTGAAACCCGCCAACTGACGAATGGTATAGGGCCGGGTTCCCTCCAGAGGTTGTCCGTTCGAGGCCTGGCGCACATTGGCGCAGAGCACTTCGCCCTGGAAGGGTTCGATCAGGCCCTCTCGCAGGCTCTGATAGTTGCCCTGGGGGTCTTCAAATTCGTGGTTGCCCAGCGCCATCACGTCCACTCGGGCCCGATTGAAAAGGTCGGCAATGGGTTCAAAGGCATCGGGTCCGGGCACCACATTGTCGCCCGCCACGTCGCCCAGATTGACGGTTACCGAGTCGGGGAACCGCTCCTGAAGTTGGCGCAGCTTGCCCACCAGGCCCTCGGCGCCGCCGCTGCCGTCGGCAAAGGGGTGCAGACGACGGTGGAAGTCGTTGAAGGCGAGCAGCGTTACGGTAACTGGATTCACCTGCTCAGCCTAGAGCACCGCCCTGAAAAGAAGTCAAAAGTCCGGCTTCAGGGATTTTTCTAAGAGGAACCGTAGGCTGAGGCAAATGAGAATCACCCAGCTCCCCACCCCCGCTCCCGGCCCGGCGAAGCCCCCGTTGCCACACGCGCCCGGCCAGCCTCCGATGCCGGCCGAAGAGGTCGCCGACGTCTATGGTGATAAGGTTTCCGTCTTTCAGTTCGGCGACGACGGCAAGTTGCGTCCTAAGGAGGGCTTGCAGGCCCCGCGCTCGGACAGCCGACTCTCGCGTCTGAAAGAAGTCTTTGTTCCCAGCAATATGCCCAATTCGGTCAGCAAGGACTACCTGCCAACCCGCGGCTGGCAGTTTGTCCGCGATGTGTTTTCCAACGCGGCGGGGTCGGCCACGGCCGCCGGAGTGCTGGCGGTATTCGGCCTCAATCCCGGCTGGGCGCTGCTGCAGGCGCCCCTGAATATGGCCAAAGATCGGTTCTGTCAGGTGGTTGGCTTTGGCAGTTCTTTCGCCGCGCCGCTGGCCGACCGCAATCCGCGAGCCTGGATGATGGCTGGTGAGACGGCCGACCACCTGGGCATGATTTTAGAATCGTCGGCAGCTCTGCCAGGAATGTTTGTGCCCGCCTTCTTTGGGGGCCCGTTGGTCAGGATTCTCTCAGGCAGCATGCGTGGCGCCGCTTCGGCCAACATCGAGGTGCGTCAGGCGGTAGCCGACAATCTCGGCGAAGTCCGGGCCAAGAACGGCAACCAGGCCTTCATCTCCAGCCTGGTGGGATCGGTGACCGGCCTGGCGGCGGCCCAGTACTTAAGCCACCACCTGGGGCCGGTGGCCTATCCCCTGGTAACCAGCGTTGGAGCCGCTTTGAGCGTGGCTTCGATGGCGATGATGGTGAAGAACCTGGACTACCAGCCGATCAACGAGTCGGCTCTGCGCACCATCGTGGCTGCGGTCGACCGCGAAGGCCAGGTTCCAGCTCCCGACCGTTCTGTCTGGCAACCTGTGGCCGGAATCCTTCAGGCCGAAAAGCTGGAAATCGGCCAACCGATTCAGGGCCTGACCGAAGATCGCGCCCGCTTTCGTGAACTCAAGGAGCTCTATCAGGGGCGCAACTATCTGCTCGAGGTGAAGAATGGCCTCCCTTACGTTGTCTTGCGAGAGAATGCCAGTGCCGAAGACCGCTTTGCGGCAGCGGCTCAGGCGGTTCGCGTGGAAAACCTTCTGCAAACGTCGGATTACCAGCGCCTGCTGAGCAGCGAGGGACCTCAGGCCGCCGACCGCTGGCTGACTGAGGCCAGCCTGAAGAAAACCCCGGCCGACCCGCGCCCCCTGCTCGAGCAGTGTAAGAAGGCGGGTTGGAGCGCCGATCTGATTCGCATTCGCGATGCCGGCAATCGGGCCCGCTGGGGGAGTGATGCCCAGCAGCCCTTTCAGTATGACCTTTTCGCCTGGGGCGAAGCGGTAAAGTAACATTCCGGCAGCAAGCCCACCGGGGACCAACGCATAGCCTGGGAATATGGGATTGATCCTTCAGGGCCGGGAAATGCTCCGCACCGGCTACGCCGAAAAACGTGAGCTGTCACCCAGGGTTGCTCTACTGGACAACTTCGAGAACGCCGAGTCGACCACCGCTCACGGGGAAATGACCGAGTCGGTGCTGTTGGGCCAGGGGCTGCGCGATGAAGACATCCAGCGCTTCCACTGCGGCAATGGCAACCCGGTGAGCGTCGAGCAAGTCTTACAGGCACCGGCTGAGAAGGTCGGCGGATTGCTGCGTGCCCACGTGGCCGTGGGGTCGGCGCTGTTGCTCAAGGCCACAAGCGAGAACCTGCGACTGTTGGCCGAGCAACACCCGGAGATTCAGGTGATCAGCCAGTCGCAGAGCCAGACCCCGATCCGCATTTCTCAGCCTTTCCTCGAAGCGGCCCGCAGCGATGAAGCCTTCCGCGAACGTCTGGGCAAGGCCCTGGGTCTGCCGCCGAATAGCGCTCTTCGAGAGGTGGCCGACGAGTTGTTCATCGTGGCCGAGCGGTTTATGCGTGACGAAGAGGCTGTCAAAGAGGCGCGTCAGGAGTATCTTCAGCTGCAGCGCCAGTTGCACGAGCGTGGAGTGGTGCACCTGTTGCCGGCTGGCAACCTTGGCCAACTGGCTCAGCAGCTCGAGGCCGACGGCCACCAGCTCAGCCCCAGCGCCTTTCGCAGCCTGCTCAGCAGCGACTTTACCACGGTGGTGGGTTCGCTGGATGCCGAGGGCCGGCCGGCGAGTTTTACCTCGCCTCGGTCCGGCGTTGAAGTCATGGCCCCCGGTGTGGACATCGCTTTTCAGGACCCGGATGGCGGGGACATTCAGCGGGGCAACGGCACCAGCCTTTCGGTGCCTCTGGTGGCAGCCAGGGCCGCCGAACTGCGCCAGCAGCATCCCGAGTGGACGCCCTTTCAGTTAGAGACCAGCCTGCAGGGCATCGAGGCCTACCAACTGGCCGAGGGGCGTTCACAGGAAGTGCGGCTCGAAGGGCAGCTGCGTTCCTGGAAGTCGGATGGACAGGTAGATGGTTTTGTGCTCGACAAGATCGGCACGGGCTTTATCAGCGGTCTGCAGGATGAGTCGGTGCCCCAGTTTGTCGAAAGCGACAAGAATTTTCGCCTGGTCTTGCCCGGCGAAAGCCAGGACGTCTATCAGGTGATCGATGTGCGCGCCAATGGCGAGGGCCAGCGTAAGTTTGAACTGCACACTCAGTTCGGACCTCACCTTCACGTGATACACGGCGAGTTCGCCGAGGGCCGCTGGCTGCCCGAGCGCGCCTATGAAGAGCTGTATCCCGGGACTACGGCCTGACCCAAATCAGTTGCAGCCTTGACGGGCTGTGCTAGGCTGGCCCCGTGGCACGATGGTGTAAATGGCTGCGACTGACGGCTCTGATCTGGCTGGTAGTGTGTACTTGGGCACAGATGAGCGACCTGGACTGCGCCCTCAACAATCCGCTCCACTGCCAGACCCTCTTTGAGAGCGACGACAATACTTTTGCTCGCTTCGCCGCCAGTGGGCCGCTCTGGATTCTACCCCCGCCGGGGCCGACCCCAGCTGTGGCAAGGTTGCCTTTCGGGGGGCTTCAGCCACCCGCTGAACGGCTGCTCGACCTTCCCCGAATCGGTCTCGCCTCCCCGTTGCGGGCCCACTGGAGCCGCCCCCCACCTGCTGACTTGAGCTGATTGGACGAATTCACTCAAGGAGTTTCCATGTTCCTGCGAATCCTCTTGTCCTGCGGGCTGGCACTGGTTTTGTGCGCTTGCAACGGGCCGCAACCCGTCAGTTCCACTGCCACGCCGCCCACTCCGAGTCGGTCGGAAAGCCCCACCGACACCGTCGAGGTGGGGCTGAGGACGTTTCAAGATGAATTGATGGCGGCCGGCAATATCTCTGCCGATCCTTCGCGTCAGGGTAGGGTGGGGGCCCCCACCAGCGGTCGTATCACCGAGGTCTATGTTGCGGCCGGCGACCGAGTGCGCCGTGGCCAGCCCCTGGCCAGGTTTCACAGCCCCGACCTGACCCGCGCTCGCGCCGATCACGAGCATGCCCAGCTGCGCCTGGAACTGGCCACGCGTACGCTGGAGCAGCGACGTCAGGCCTTCCGACTGGGCGATTCGTCGCAGCGGCCGGTGGAAGAGGCCCGTAACGAGCTGGCAGCTGCCCAGGGTGAGGAGGCCGTGGCCCGAAGTGCCTTGCAGCTGAGTCGCTCGCGCTTGAGCCGAGTGGAAGACCTGGTGTCTCACGGAGTTTCCGCCCAGCAGGAGCTGGACGAGGCTCGGGCCGCAGTGCGCCAGGCTGAAGCCCGCTGGCAACAGGCCCGGGGTCTGTTGCAGGTGGCCCGCGCCCATCGCAGTCGCGAGGAACGACTCAACGCAGCCGGCTCGCTGGTCTTGCCTCGCATTTTGGAGGCAGAAAACGAGCTGAAGCTGGCTCAGGAAGAAGTTCGTCATACAGCCCACGTGCTCTATGACTTGGGGCAGCCCGAAGCCGATGGTTTGACCTTGCGGGCTCCTCGTGATGGCGTGGTGGTTATGGCTCAGGCCGTCCAGGGGCAGGCGATCACGGCCAACGAGGCCCTGTTTGAGATTCTCGACCCTTCCCAGCTGTGGCTCTGGATCTATCTCTATGAAGCCGACCAACCTCGGGTTCGTCTGAACATGCCGGTTACGGTCGAGGTGGAGGCCCTGCCGAATCGACGTTTCGAAGGTCGCATTTCCTATCTGCCTCCTCAGGTGGAGGTGCCTTCCCGGGCTCTGAGAGCCCGCGTGGTCGTCGACAATCCTGGCGGTCTGCTGAAAGTGGGCATGGCTGCACGGGTCAAGGTCGCTCTGGGCGCCCCTCGACGCTCTCCGGCCATTCCCCAGGAGGCTTTGCTAGAGGGCGATCAGGTGGTGGTCGACGGGCAGTCCCGCAAGGTGAAAGTTGGACTACGCCAGGGTCCGTGGGTCGAGGTTCGCCAGGGACTGCAAGCGGGTGAGCGGGTATTGAGCCAGGGTGGCTACCTGCTGCAGCAGGAGGTTCCGTGATTCTGCGCATCATCCGTTGGTCGATTGAAAAACGCAGCCTGGTGCTGACGCTTACGACCCTCTTCTTGCTTTTCGGGTTGTATCAGGCGCGTTTGTTGAACATCGACGCGGTACCCGACGTCACCAATCGTCAGGTTCAGATCAACGCGCTGACCACCAGTTTGTCTGCCGAAGAAATGGAGCGCCGAGTTACATTTCCATTGGAGATGGCCCTGGCCGGCTTGCCCGAGATGCAGGAGATTCGTTCGATTTCTCAGTTCGGACTCTCCCAAATCACCGTGGTCTTCCACGACCAGACCGATATCTATCGGGCCCGTCAGTGGGTCACCGAGCGTCTTCAGCAGGCGGTCGATAGTCTGCCGCCCGGGCTGCGCACCGACATGGCTCCGGTCAGCACGGGGCTCGGGGAAATCCTTTATGTGCGTCTGCACAATCCAAGACTGTCACTCATGGAGCGCCGCAGCCTCATGGATTGGGTGGTCCGACCCCAGTTACGTTCGGTCGCCGGGTTGGCCGACGTCAACACTTGGGGCGGCGAGGTGCGTCAGCTGCAGGTCAAGCTAGAGCCCGAGAAGCTGCGCCATCACGATTTATCGCTGGATCAGGTGATCGCTGCCATTCAGGAAAACAACGCTAACGGAGGCGGTGCCTTTATTTCACAGGGCTCGCAACAACAGGTCGTCCAGGTGCAGGGCATGTTGGCCGGCGCCGAGGACCTTCGCCAGCTCAGCATCAGCCCCCAGCAGGGGCCGCCCTGTTGGCTGGGGACTTTGGGACAGATCGAGTTTGGACCCATGATTCGTCAGGGCGCCATCACCCAGGACGGCGCCGGCGAGGAGGTCTATGCGATTTGCCTGCTGCTGGTGGGTCAGAACGGCAGCCACGTGGTCGAGGCCGTCAAACGTATCCTCCCCGAGATCGAGAAGAGCCTGCCCGAAGGCACCCGCCTGGAGCCCTTTCTCGACCGCAGTCGTCTGATCGCGGCCACGCTGCACACCGCCGGACGCAACCTGATGGAGGGCGGTTTGCTGGTTATCGGCCTCTTGCTGGCCTTTCTGCTGCAGTTGAGGGCTGGATTGATCGTGAGCTGCGTCATTCCCCTGGCCATGCTTGTGGCCGTGTGTGGCATGCGGCTGTTCGGCATCTCGGCCAACCTGATGTCCCTGGGAGCCATCGATTTCGGAATCATTGTGGATGGGGCGGTCATCATCGTGGAAAACTGCGTGCGCCGCCTGTCCGAACTGCGCCACGAATTGGGCAGGGAGCTTTCCGAGTCGGAACGTCTGGAGGGAATTGCTCGGGCGGCCACCGAGGTGCGCCAGGCCACTCAGTTTGGTGAAATTCTCATCCTGGCCAGCTACTTTCCCATCCTGGCACTGGTGGGCCTGGAAGGGAAGATGTTCCGCCCCATGGGTTGGACCGTCATCATGGCTCTGCTCGGGGCTATGCTCTGCTCGTTCACGGTGATTCCCGCACTCTGTGCCGTATTCCTGAAGGCCGACGAGGAGCCTCGACATCCGCTCTTCGAGGCCATCACCCCTCTCTATTCCCGGCTCAGTCTCGCTTTGATGCGCTGGCGGCGCACGGTAATGCTGGCTTCCTTGCTGTTCGCAGCAGGCGGATTGGGACTGGCCTCGCGACTGGGCACCGAGTTTATCCCCGAGCTGGCCGAAGGGGCCCTGGCGATTCAGTTCACCTATCCGCCCGGAATCAACCTTGAGGAGTCCATTCGCCTCTCTCATCAAAACGAGCATCGAGTCTTGGAGACCTGTCCTCAGGAGGTCGAGCGGGTGGTGACCCGCATCGGTCGCCCCGAGATTGCCACCGATCCCATGTTGCCCTGCCAGAGCGACATGATCGTAGAGCTGAAGCCCGGGGTGTCGCAGAACCAGGTCGTCAGCAAGCTGGAACAGGCTCTGGGTGGCCGGCCGGGCGTGGACATCAGTTTCACCCAGCCGATCAAGATGCGCATGATGGAACTGATCGAAGGCGTGGGGATACGGGCCGATCTGGGCATCAAGCTCTTTGGTGACGATCATCGCGAACTGGCCCGCCAGGCCCAGCGAGTGGCGGCGGTACTGAAAACCGTGCCCGGGGCTGCCGACGTCACGGTAGAAATGACCCAGGGTTTGCGTCAGCTTCGCATCGAGGTCGATCGCAACCGCCTGGCCCAGTTGGGAGTCACCGTGTACGATATCAACCGGGTGCTCGAGTCGGCCGTGGGGTGCTTTCCCATCAGTACGGTCAATGACGGCAACCAGCGTTTCGACATCGTGGTGCGTCTGCCCGAGCGCCTGCGCAACGATCGCGAAGTCATTGGCAAGCTGCTGGTAACCAACGCGCGCGGCGAGCACTATCCCTTGGAGCAACTGGCTCGACTCGAGAGCGTGCTGGGACCTGTCCAGATCTCTCGCGAAAACGGGAAACGACGAATCGTGGTCCAGGCCAACACCCGCGGCCGCGACCTGGGCAGCTTCGTGGAGGAGGTGCAGCAACGCCTCGATCGCGAGGTGAAGCTGCCCGTCGGGTACTATCTGCGCTACGCCGGCACCTATGAGAAGCTCCAGTCGGGGCGGGCTCGGCTCAGCCTGGTGGTCCCCCTGGCTTTCGCACTGGTATTTGCCTTGCTCTACTGGACGTTTTCCAGCGTCAAGCTGGCGGCTCTGGTGTTCACGGGCATTCCGCTGGCCATTACGGGTGGCGCTCTGGCCCTCTGGATGCGCGGCATGAGTCTGTCGATTTCAGCCGCCATCGGCTTTGTGGCTCTGGCAGGTGTGGCGGTGCTCAACGGCGTGGTCCTGATCACCTTTATCGAGCAGCTGCGTGCCCGCGGCGAGCCACCCAGTAGAGCCATTGGCGAGGGCACGCGGCTGCGCCTCAGACCCATCCTGATGACGGCCTGTGTGGCGGCCCTGGGCTTCCTTCCCATGGCCCTTTCCCACGGTTCGGGGGCCGAGGTCCAGCGGCCGCTGGCCACCGTTGTGATCGGCGGGCTGTTCACTTCCAGTTTGCTGACTTTGCTGGTGCTGCCGGTGTTGTATCGGGAGGTCGCGTGTCCGCGCTCCTGAAAACCTGTTTGCTGGCGCTGCTGTGCCTGTTGTCGGCCACAGCCCAGGAGCCGCTCACCCTGGAGCACTGCCTGCAACTTTCCCAAGCTCATCACCCCGAGCCCCGATTGGCTCAGGCCCGACTGCGCCAGGCCGAACTGGCTTACGACTCTGCCGATGCGCTGCCCAGCGCCCAACTGGGTGTGGGCAGCTGGCAGGGTCGTGGAGACACCCTGCTCAATGCCAACTACATCGCTCAGAATCGCGGCGACTACTATGTCTTTATGCAGCAGCAGTTTCGTCCACCGGGCCAGAGCGCGTCGCGCAAAGAGTTGGCGCGATTCGAGTTGGAGTCGCTGAGGGGAGAGGTGCAGATGGGTCGGCTGCGCCGCCAGCAGGAGGTGCGCGATGCCTTCTATCAGGTGGTTGCGGCCCAGCAACTCAGCGATCTTTCCCAGGAAAGCCTGCACCTGGCCGAGGAATTGCTGCGCATTGCTCGGCTGCGGGTAAGGGCCGGAACCAGCCCCAGAATGGACGAACTCAACGCCACCATCCAGCGCAACCGGGCCGAACAGGATCTGCGCCTGGCTCGCCGCCAGCTGTCCCAGAGTCGAGCCCTGCTGGGGCCGCTGATCGGTCGTCCGGCTGTCAATGAGCTCATCTGCCAGGGTGAACTGGCCAGGTTGCCCCAGCTGGCACCGTATGCCGACCTTGCTGCGCAGGCCCAACAACACCCTAAGCTGCAGGCCGCTCGCGCCCAGCTCGAGGCCAGCCGTCAGCAACTCAAGGTGGCCCAGCAGCAGGGGGGGCCGGTGCCCGGCATTCTGGGGGTCTACGATCTGGCGCGTCCCAGCTATGCGGTTCAGCTGACGCTGTCCATTCCGCTGGACTGGGGCGAGCTGGGATCGGAGGTCGATCAGCGCCGCGCTGCCGAGGAACAACGACTGCATCAACTGGAAGCGGAAATTCTGGCCCTGGAAGTGGAGGTGGCTCGAAATTACCAGGCCTGTATTTCGGCCGGCGAGGAGCTGGCCAGCTATCGAGAGCAGATTCTGGCTCCTGCCGAAGAACTCGTCAAAGTGACCCGCTACGGTTACGAGCGCGGGGCCTTACCCTACCTTCAGCTGGTGACGGTTCAGCAACAACTCAGCTCTCTGCGCCGAGACTTTGTGCAGCGTCAGCTGGAGGGCCAGCTGGCCTTCAGTGCGTTGCAGACCGCTCTGGGTCGAGAAGCCGGGCAATTCGACGCTGCAGTGCCTCACACAGAGCCGCCGACTCGGTAACTCGCAGGCCGGCCACAACAGCCTCGAGCAGGGGTCGTTGTCGGGACTGAAGCCCCTGAATTCGCTGCAGCTTTCTCAGGGCAAACTGTCCGGGCGTTTCCCAATACTCGGCCGGCAGATTGGACCCGGGCGGGGCAGGGAGGGCGGGAAGTTGAGAATTCATTGGAGCGTGATACCCGGCCGAGCGGACATTGAATCCCGCAAAGAGAGGATTTTTCAAGTTAGGGCGCGCTTCGGGCATCAACCGGGCGCCGTCGTGCCCTTTCTCTTGCCTAATCAGCTGCCTTGAGGTCTGGGAAGTCCTGGGTTTTGGAGGTTTCGCCTCGGCAGCCGTAACATCGGTAGAGGCGTCGCGCCCCCCACACCTCTTTCGTCAGCGGTTGCTGGCAGATCCAGCAGGGCAGGCCCTCACGGCCAAAGACCCAGTGGCGATAGCGACGCCGTGGCTCACGCCGTTGGCGGGCCTGTTCCACCAGCTCGGGGTGGTTGGTGATGCCCCCGGTTTTCAACGAGCGTTGGGCCAGCAGGCGGGCGGCACGGGCCAACCTGCCGGCCTGTTCCGGGCTGAGTTGGCGGGGCTTGAGCTCAGGAGACAGTCCGGCACAGAAGAGAATTTCGGAGCGTAGATAGTTGCCCGGTCCCGCCCAGAAACTCTGGTCGAGCAACAACGTGGCCAGCTGGCGACCGCGAAAACGAGCGTCCTGCAGTTGCGCCAGCAGTGCCTGCCCTGTCACCCGAGGGTGCAGCAGATCCGGGCCCAGCTGGCGCAGGTAGGGCTGAGTGTCGAGTTCTTCCGCCGTCAGCAGCTCCAGGTCGGTAGCGCTGTACAGGCTGGCCGAACGTCCCTGACAGCTGAGGCGAAGCCGCAGCTGACGACGGGTTTGGGGCGGTTGATGCTGGCGATGAAGCCTCCAGCGACCGTAGAGCTGCATATGGGCATAAAGGGTGTGGCCCGATTCGAATTCCAAGAGAAAGGCCTTGCCACGGGCCTCTACCTGGCGCAGGCGTTGACCGTTTTGGGCCAGCAGCCTGTCCGCCAGGGGTTCATAGGGGCACTCGAGTTCGACTTCTCGACCCTCGAGCAGTCGCCGCAGTTGCGCGGCCTGTCGGTGAATCTCGGGGCCTTCAGGCAACCGGTGTGCCCTCGCAGTCGGTCTGTTGCTCCTGCATCTGGCGCGACAGTTGCCCAAGCTCCTGTGGGGCCAGACCACAGCGGATCAACTCATCGCACAAGGCCGGCAGGGCAGCGCGGTCGTCGTTTTCGAGGGCCTGGCTCAGTCGCTCCAGCACCCGGGTGAATTCGGCCTGGGATTGGTGAAGCAGCTCCTGAGCCTGTTGTAGGAGGGGATCGTCGGCAGGCTTGAGTTGCCCCAACTGCTGGCCAACTCGTTGGGCCCGGGCTTGAGCCGATTGCACCAGGTCCCAACAGCCTCGCGGCTCGAGCTGACCACGCTGCACCTGCTCTATCGCCTCGACGAGCTCGGCGATGCGCTCGGGTAGCCCTGGTTGCAGCCCCTCGGAGTGCAGGTCCAGGGTGGAGGCGTTGTCCTCGAAGCTTTGGGGCAGCCGAGTGCCACATCGCGAACACATTCGCTGGGTGCGCGGGTTGGAATGGCCACAACGAGGGCAGGCAAAATCTCCGCGGAGCGGTTGCTCGAAGTCGAGTTGCACCCCCCTTTGCCACTCAAAGAGTTGCTCGGTGAGTTGAGCCAGCTGTTGGAGATGTTGCTCGACCGTCTCGGGCTGCAGGGCTTCCAGTTGCTCCAGAACCACCCACAGCTCTTCCAACTGCGCTTCCAACTGGCCTCGCTGGGCGGGGCTCAGGCCCCAAGACTGCAGCTGCACTTCTTCGTCCTGATAGCGCTGGCAGAACTGTTCCAGCACCTGAACATAGTGCTCCAGGCGAAGGCTGAAGGCTTCCCAGGGCAGCATTTCGGCCAGGCAGGCCCGACCCACGCGCAGCAGCTCGTGAATATAGGGAGAAGGGGACAGGCGAGGCTGCCGCTCATACCAGCTGGCCAGCTGTGGGTAGCCTTCAAGTGCCGAGGTCAGCTGGGCCCGGGCCTTCTCCCAGTGCTCTTGCCAGGGTTCCCCTTCAAACCAGGCTTCGCGCATGGCGTCAATGGCTGCGTAGGTCAGCTGGTAGGCTACCAGAATGGGGTCGATCAGGTTGCGCAGTTCTTCGTCGTATAGAAAGTCCAGGCACTGGGCGTGCAGGGCCTGACACATTTCCTGCACTTCCAGCTCGAACTCGTCCAGAGCCAGCCACTGCTCGTCACACGGGCTTTGCTCACCCCATTGCTGAAGTTGTTCAAGCAAAGCCCCGTAGGCCGGAAGTGAGGCCAGGATGTCCATGGACGAGGAGTCTTGGTGGCCCGAAGAGCGGTTCCTTCAGAACCGGGCAAGTGCCTACATCGCCGAGAGCAGGCGCTGAGCGATGTTGCCGATGTGACCGGCCCGATCGGTTCCGTTGACCACCCGGCGAGCGTTGTGGAAGTCGGCCCGACCGTTGCCCACGTAGTCGCCGAGTTTGCGGCCGGTGAAGGTGCCGTCGCGCATGCCACCCACCAGGATGCGGGCCGCCACCTGAGGATCGCGGGCTCGCTCCGGGTTGCTGACGAGGTCAACCCCCAGACGGCGCGACCAGTCGGCGTAGTTGCGACGTCCCGTGATTTGCACGTAGCCCCGGCCTTTGAAGCGAACACCGTCGCCAGAGTAGCAATTCCCCAGACTGCGTCGTCCCTCATAGGCATTTCCCGAGGCAAACTCGGTCATCGCGCCGCCGGCATTGGATTCGTGGCAGGCCGTGGCCAGGATATAGGCAATCTGGGCTCGGTCGGTGACCCCCTGGCGTTGGCACTCGGCCAGAATACCGGGGAAATGCTGGCGGGCGTTGTTCTGAATGTTGCGCGGAAGAACGCTGACCAGTCGGTTAACGTCGATCGGCCCGCTATAACTGCCCACCGGACCCATGGGTCCACAGCCGCAGCAGCCGGGAGCACCGGGGCCCTGGGGCCCCATCGGGAAGGGTTGGGGAAAGGGCATTGGGTAGCCCATCCCAGGCATCCCCATGCCCATACCAGGCATCCCCATGCCGGGCATGCCCATACCCATGAGGTCACCGAATGCCGGGTTCATCATCATGGGCATTCCGAACTGACCCATACCCATCTGGCCACCCATCATCATTTGCATCATCATCATCATCTGGCCCATTTGCGCCAGCATCATGCCGGCCATCATGGGGTTGAATCCGACGGGGCCAGCTCCGAATGCTGGCGACATCTGGGGTCCGAACATCATGGGGTTGAACAAGCGGGCCTCCTGCTATGCGATTCTCTCTGCTATTTGGTCAGAAGTGGGCGAAATTCCTGGTTCTGGAGGCCTGGTAGGGTTTCGTTGGTGGCCGCTCCTCTGCTCTGGAAAGTCCTGAGAATATCGGTATTTCCAGCGTTCTTCGGCCAAGGATGGCCCGAGTGTTGCTGAACTTTAATGGACGTTGGGGATGCTATCCAACGACGCCTGCAACGTTACCTCGCCGAAATGGCGAATCAAGTCCGACGTACTGGCTTGCCCCGGCTCGGGCTACTCCTTGGAGCGGTCGGCCTGACGCACCAGCAGGTCCTGAACATTCGAGGTGATCATCGCGGCGTAGCGACCCGTGGGTAAATCATTGCTGTCTTCACCAAAGGGGTCTTCGATTTGTTCGGCGATCAGTTCCAGGCTGGCCAGCACGTAGAATACAAAGACCACCACGGGCACGGCCAGCCAGTTGAGGGCAAAGGCGTAGCCCATCGGCAGGGTTACCGAGTAGGCTACGATGAATTTCTTGAGGAAGGTGATGTAACTGTAGGGAATCGGCGTATTCTTGATGCGCTCGCAGGCTCCGCAGACGTCCATCAGGTTGGTCAGGTCGCCATTGAGCATCCAGAGCTGGGTGTCGCTTAACTTGCCCTCTTGCCTCCAGGCGGAGACTCGCTGCACCAACCGGCCGGCCAGCTGGGCAGGTACATGCTTGCTGCGATCAATGCCCTCCGACGGGTCTGTGGGCTTCTGGCAGTTGAGGAGGTGGTCGCTGAGTTCTACCGCAAATGCGCCCACCAGATGGGCCACCTCACGTCGTTCCCCTCGGGCTTCGTCGGGAAGAAAGGCGTCGAACTTGATGGCCAGATTGCGACTGCAGTTCACCAGCGAGCCCCACAGCTTCCGGCCTTCCCACCAGCGCTCGTAGGCGGTGTTGGTGCGAAAGACTAAGAGCATGCTGATGGCAAAGCCCAGCAGCCCGTGCATCAAGGTGATGTTCTTTAAGGGGTGATTGTCGGCCAGATGCAGGTAGGTCAGTTCCAACCAGGCGATGGCGGCCGTGAATACCGCCAGCAATAGCAGCATCGGAATGAGTTTTCGAAACGTATCCGCCTTGTGAAACTCAAATACCGGCTTAAACCACTTGGTAGAATCTTCGTCGAGCATCGAGGGCGCTTCCCTCAGGCTCGAAGGGCTCCTGTCGAACGATCAGTCCAAAGGACACTCGCGAATACAGTCGAGCAGAGTGGGCAACTTGGGGTGCGTGATGAAGTAGTAGGTCTGGTTGGCTGCTCGGGTCGACCCCAGCAATCCCAACGTCTTCAAGCGATTGAGGTAGAGCGATACGGTGGGCTGAGGCATTTGGGTTTTTTCGGCGATCTCGTTCACCGAGAGCCGACCATGAAGGTCGAGAATTTCCACGATGTGCAGGCGTAAGGGATGGCCCAGCAGCTTGAACATGCTGGCTGCAAACTCACGTTTCTCCAGCCCGATTTCCGATTGACTGCGGGTGCTCATCTTCTCCACTTTGGCTATACCGGTTGCAGAACCTTCTGCAAGGCGGCATAACCACCGCGCACATCGCGGGGCGACTTGCCGGCGCGCTCGGCCAGACTGGAGGCGATCAGCGAACGCAGCCCGCTGCCGCAGTAGAAGGTGGGTTGGTCGGGCAGCTGGTCGAGCTGCTCGGGCAGGTTGCCGAGGAAGCGATGCTCGGCTCCTGGCATGTGGCCTGCATCCCATTCCTTCTGAGAGCGCACATCGATCCATACACCGTTCGCAGAAGCACAGTCGGTAGCCTCGAGTCGTTGACTTGGTTGTGCCAGTGCCAGCACGTCCTCGGGAGTAAAGTAGCCCTCGACTCGGTCCAGACCGATCGACTGCAAGGCCTTGAGAAAGTAGCCTGGCCGGTCGCTGATCAGGTAGATCGGTTGGTCGTAGGGAAGAAACCACCCGGCCCAGTTCACAAAGGCATTTCCGCTCGGCAGAAAGAGACTTCCCAAAGCGTGGCCCAGGCTATAGGCTTCCTCTCCTCGGGTATCCACCACCCACTGTTTCGCCTCGAGCAGTTCGACCAGCTGGCTCGACTTGAGACGGGGCAGTTTGATCGAACCCAGCAGGGGAGGCCCAACCTTGTTGAGGTGCTTCATCTGAGCGAAATAGCGGGGGGGTTCGGGCTGACCCTCAAGGATGGCATCGACGAAAGCTTCCTCGGATTCGATTTTCAGGGCCCAGTTGCTGGTGCGCTCGTAGGCCAATACCGACTGGGCCACAGCTCCCAGGGCCTTGCCACAGGCCGAACCCGAACCGTGCGCCGGCCAGATCTGCAGATGGCCCGGCAGCGCCTTGAGTTGCTGCAGGCTGCGGAACAGGGTGGCGGCACCGGCTCTCATCGTGTCGCGGTAACCCGCTGCTCGCTCCAGCAGATCGGGACGCCCCACATCGCCCACGAAGAGAAAGTCGCCGCTGAACAACCCCACGGGCTCCGGCGAGGCTGGCCCGTCGGTCAGCAAGAATGACAGATGTTCGGGAGTATGACCCGGGGTGTGCAGCACCTCCAGCACCAGATTGCCGATGCGAATTTGGTCCGCGTGCTTGAGCAACCGGTCTTGGGGCCGCACGAAGGCATATTTCCATTCGGCAGGACCTTCGTCCGAGAGCAACATGATGGCGCCCCTCTCCTCGGCCAGTTGTCGGGTTCCCGAAAGGTAGTCGGCGTGGATGTGGGTTTCCGTAACGGCTACAATCGAAAGCCCGTGGGCTGCAGCTTTCTCAAGGTAAGGGCGCACGTCTCGGGCGGGGTCGATGACGATCGCCTCTCCGCTGGCCTGACAGCCCACCAGATAGCTGGCCTGGGCCAGTCGTTCATCGTAAAAACGTTCTAAGAGCATGAAGAACCTCCGCATTTTTGATTGTAGGGCAGTCGGGCCAGCAACAAGGCCATGGCGCACGAATCGGTAATGCCCGCGATGGCCAGTCCAGTGCCCATCAACCCGGAGACGATGGCGAAGCGCGGGTCAACGAACAGGGCCAGCAGGCTGAACAGAGCGATCAGCGAGCCTGCCAGAATGCGCACCTGGCGCTCGAGCGAGATGGCCCCCTGGCCCTTTTTGAGGGGCAGTTGCTGAGCACGCCAGGCGTTCAGGCCGCCTTCCAGTACTTCGAAACTCCCCTCGGGAAGCTGCTCGAGAAGATGTTGGCAGGCCTGATTGGCCCGAGCTCCCGACCGGCAGACCACCACCAGGGGACTGGAGGAATGTCTCAGATCTTCGAGTCGCCGAGGGATCTGGTCCAGGGGAATGTTCTCCGAGCCCTCGATGTGTTCGGCAGCATATTCGCCGGGCGTTCGCACATCTACCCAGCGATAGCCTTCTCGTCGTTCCCATAGCTGCTTTGCTTGCATTGATTCCTCCTGAGGCTGCATCCAACCGATATGGTTTACAATATAAAAATATTAGCATATAGTCAAGTGGTGTTTGCGATACTCTTCTTAGCAACTTTGGTAGGCATCTCCCTTGGATTGCTCGGTGCAGGCGGGTCGGTGCTGGCCTTGCCGATTCTTCGCTACGCCGCCCACCTGCCCACTGCGGTGGCGGTTCCTATGTCTCTGGCCACGGTGGGGGCTGTCAGCCTGGTCGGGGTGCTCAGCGCCGGCCTGCAGGGACGCGTGCGCTGGAAGGAAGGCCTGACCTTTGCCCTGATTGGTAGCCTGGGCACCCTGGTCGGCGTGGGCCTCGCCGGGCTGCTGGCCGAGTGGTTGCAAATGCTGGCTTTCCTGCTGGTGGTGTTGGTCACAGCCCTCCGAATGTTGCGCCCGCCCCGTGGGGGAGAGCCCGCCGCAGAAGGCCCCTCCTTCGGTTGGGCTGGTCTGCTGCTTCGGGCACTCTCCGTCGGCATGCTCACGGGCGTTGTGGGGGTGGGCGGGGGCTTCCTCATCGTGCCGGCGCTGGTACTGCTCTTCGGTTTCTCGATCCGAGAGGCGACCGCCACCTCTTTGCTGGTCATCGCTTTCAATAGTGGTGTAGGATTGGCAGCCTACAGTCGGGTGGTCGAACTGGATTGGGGGCTGGGTGTACGCTTTACGGCAGCGGCTCTGGTCGGTCTGTTTTCGGGGCAGGCCCTGGCTCGCAAGCTGCCAGCGGCGGGTCTGCAGAGGCTCTTTGGACTTCTGCTGCTGGCTGTGGGAGCGATGATTGTGGTGCAGGAGTTCCTCTAGCCGGAGCTCAGCACCACGGCCGCGCAAGGAGCGCTGCGAAGGACGTTCTCGGCGCGGTGCCCCAGGAAGGCACGTCCACCCACGGGACGATAGCCCGTGCCCATGAAGATCAGATCGAAATCGGCGGCCGTCGCCAGTATGGCCTGACTGGCCGAGTCGTTCTCGACCACTCGAGTTTCCACCTGAGCCCCGAGGCTGCGTGCCACGTCGGCGTGATGGTCCAGAATGCGGTGGGCGAACTGCTGCGAGAGTTCATGGGCGTGAGGACCATGATCGTCATCGAGGCAAGGAATGATGTGCAGCAGGGTAATGGTCGCCTGAAGGCTACGACTCAGCACCGAGGCTACCTCGGTGGCCCGCAGGCTGTATTCGGTGCCAACCACCGGAATGAGCAACCGATGGATCACGACCTCTCCCTGGCTGGGATTGAAATTGGGATGGGCTCGCACCACCATGGTGGCACAGCTGGCTTCACTGAGAATGCGGTCGATCAAGGGATTCTGTCGTTGGCTGGGGCCGGTCTTGGTGGCACCGATGACCACCAGATCGTAATCCCCCTCTTCCGATTCCTGGAGAATGGCCTGGGCCACGTCTTTGGCCGCACGGGACTTGATACTTGGGGTCGGGCCGCGACTCAGGCGCAGCTGGTTGTGCAGGGCCTCCACAGATTGAGGAGCGGGAGCTTCGCCTCCCGGTTGGGTAAACAGGGCCGTGATTTCTACGGGGTGGTGATGGCTCAGGTGGCCCAGCAAGTGAGCCGCCACCGATGCGTTGTCGCCCCCTCGTGAAGGTAGCAACACCTTGCGCAACGAGTGCAGGAAGCTTTCGTTGGGAACCGCTTCTTGTTTCAGGCGACGCTGCTCCTCCGGGGTGATCTCGACATGGGCCAGGCAGTAGCGCAGCAGCGGCGGAGCTACCAGGCTGGTGATGATCGCCATGGCGATCATTACCGAGTAGACGTCCTGGCTCAGAATTCCCAGCCCGAGGCCGATACGGGCCACGATGACGCCCATAGCACCGCGCGGCGCCATGCCGGCCCCAAGAGTGAGCCGCTGCCAGTGGCTCAATCCCCCGGCCCAACCACCCAGGTAGCAGCCGACGGTCTTTCCCAGGCCGGCCACCAGCAGTACGGCCAGGGTGAGCGTCAGCAAGCGAGGGGTGCAAAGGGCTGGCAGATTGACTTTCAACCCCGCCGAAGCAAAAAACAGCGGAGCGAAGAAACTCGATGTAAAGCTTTCCAGGGTGTGGGCTACCTGATTTTTCAGGCGCGAGGACTGGCCCACCAAAATCCCGGCCAGGAAAGCGCCGAGCATCGACTCCAAACCCAGACCGTGGGTGAGAATGGCAAAGGCCAGCGCCAGAAAGATGATTCCGGTGAGCTGGGGCGATTCCCCGGGCATCCAGCGTTCCAGCAGCGCCAGAAAACGATGCACCAGGATACGACCCCAGCCGAGTCCCAGGCCCATCACCAGAGCCGATACCCCCAGGCTGTAGGCGACCTGTGGAGGCGTAACGCTGCCGGTGGCGGCCAGGCCCGCTGCCACGCCCAGCAAAATCCAGCCGACGGCATCGTCGATCATGGCCGTGGCCAGATTGATCTGGCCAATGTCCCGACGTATGGCTTTCAGGTCCATCAGCACCTTGGCAATGACGGGAATGGCCGAGATACTGAGGTTTACCGCCATAAACAGACAGAACACCGTGCGCTGTTCCGGTCGCACCAGGAACGAATCGGGGGTGAGAAGCCCCAGCCCCAGACCCAGGGGGAAGGTGACCAGCAGACCACCCGCGGATCCGAGCGCTGCCGTTTTGACTTTTCTGCCGATCAGTTCGAGGTCGATCTCCAGGCCAGTAACGATTAGCAGCAAGAGTACGCCGATCAGGGAAAAGGCTGAAAGCAGGTCTTCCAATTGCTGATCGGCCGGAAACACGGCCAGATGAGCCTGTGGGGCCAGCAGTCCAAAGACGGAAGGCCCCAACAGCAGCCCTGCGATCAATTCACCCAGCACCGCCGGCTGGTCCAGGCGACGCACTGCTTCCCCGAGCAGGCGGGCAACCCCCAGCAACAGCGCCAGCTGGGAGAGAAACAGCAGGGTGATCTCGTGATTGAGAGGCTGGGCGGCAATAATCATTCAGATTCGCCTTCTGAACGGGCTGCATCCGAACCTCCCGGGAGGGGTCGACGCTCCTCAAAGCGAACAGCGGTCGGTGAACAAAAGTAAGCCTGTACAGAAGGCCAGTCCGGGTGTGTCCGACCTGATGGGTTCGCTTTTGTTGCTTCTGATCGGCATTCCGCTAAATTTGGGTATTGCTCTGGCCTCGGGAATGTCAGCCACCGCCGGTCTTGTCTCTGGCGTGATCGGCGGCGTCGTGGTGGGGTTGCTGGCTGGTTGCCCCCTGATGGTTACGGGGCCGGCTACGGGTCTGATCGCCGTGGTCTGGCAGATTACCGATAAGCACGGAATGGCCGGGATGGGTCCCATCCTGTTGATGGCCGGCTTGCTTCAGATTCTGATCGGCCGTCTCAATATGGGGCCCTGGTTTCGGGCCGTAGCACCGGCCGTCATCCAGGGCATGCTGGCGGGCATCGGAGTATTGATTTTTGCCAGCCAGTTCCACGTAATGCTTGAACTCAAGCCCTACAAAGTAGGCATTCTGAATATCCTGACGATGCCCAAGGTCGTCTATTCCGCGTTGACCACCGGCTCTCAATCCAGCCATCTGGCTGCCATCCTGGGAGCGGTCACCATTTTTGTGACGGGCATCTGGGGTCGTTTGCCTGGCAAGGCCCGCTTGATTCCGGGTTCGCTGGTGGGCATTGCGGTCTCTGTGGCCATCGCCAGCGTGGGTCGATTCCCGGTGTCGTATGTGCAGATCCCGGAAAATCTCGGCACCGATCTACAGTTGTTTCGACCGGAGATGCTCAAGACCTATTTGCAAGCCTCGGCCTGGGGCAGCATTCTGGCCCTGACATTGATTGCTACGGCCCAAACTTTGCTCACGGCCACGGCGGTCGATCGTCTTCACGGCGGTGAGCAGACCAATTACAACCAGGAGACCATTGCCCAAGGAGCGGGCAATGCCATCGCCGGTCTGTTGGGCGTATTGCCGGTGTGCGGGGTCATCGTGCGCAGTGCCTCCAACCTGGGGGCCGGAGCGCGCACCCGCTGGTCCACGGTGCTCCACGGCGTCTGGCTGGGCATTTTCGCATTTCTTTTCGCCGACACGATGAGAATCTTGCCGATTTCCAGCCTGGCTGGCGCCCTGGTCTATACCGGTTACCGGCTCGTCGATGTGAAGGCGGTCAAAGAGCTTTCCAAGTATTCTCGCGGCGAGGTTGCCAACTACTGGGTCACGTTGCTGGCCATCGTGTTTACCGATGTTCTAACCGGTATCCTGGTTGGCTTCACGGTGTCGGCGGCCCGTTTGATCTACGTTTTGACCCACTGCAGCACCCACTATCGGGAGGATGATGGAACCGGTGCCTCGGTCGTCGAAATTAAAGGCAGCGCCACCTTCTTCACTTTGCCCGCACTGGCCCGGTCGTTGCGGAAAGTGCCCCCCAAGCGTGAGGTGCACATCTTTGTTCGCGGTCTCAACTATATCGATCACGCCTGTCTCGAGCACCTGATGACCTGGGAAGAACGCTATATTCGGCAAGGTGGACAGGTCTATGTCGAGTGGGATCATCTGATCGGCCGATTCAACCGTCCCATGACGCGCGATCTCGCTGAAAAGGGAGCCGTGCAGGGGGCGCTTACCGAGGCCAGCAGCGACCGTTCGAGCGACGCCTATGACGACCTGATTTCGCGGGCCATTATCGTCGATCTCGAAGAGGTCTTGAGCTACTCGGCCCTGTTAGAGAGTGTTGCCAGGGCCCTGGATGACCGGTTGCCCTCCTCGGGGCGCCGCAACTTGACCCGCGCCCTGATGCACGAATTCGCTGAGGGCGGTCCCAAGGTGGTCAATTACGGGGCCTTGCCCAATCAGTTGTTGTTCGGTCTGAACAGCAACGAACTGGTGGTGGTGCGGGCTGCCCAGGGCGTTCGCCTGGAGCCGGTGGGGGAGGTTGAGGGAAGCCCCGTGTGCTGGCTGTTCCTGTTCAGCCCTGGCGGCGAAGCCGGTCGGCATTTTCGCCTGCTGGCGGCGCTGGCTTCAAGAATTGAGGAAACCCAGGTCGATGAGTGGCTTGCCCTCGACGGCGAGGTCGCCCTTCGCGAGTTCTTTTCGCGCCACCAGCGTTTCGTCACCGTTCAAGTCACCGCCAGTGGACCCACCGGCGAGTTTGTCGACCGCACCGTGGCCCAGATCGCGGCGGCGCTACCTTCGAGCAGCCTGATCGCCTGGGTCGATCGCGAAGGTCGGGGTATCGTGCCCAAGGGGCAAACGGTGGTCAAGGCTGGCGACCGCATTACCATTCTGGGCAATCACGAGGACATCGAGGAGTTGGCCAGGGCCTACGGGCGTGTCTCCGAAGCCGTGGAGTCCAGGAAAGAGTCGCCATAAGACCGTCGAAGAGGTGGCCATGCAATGTCCCGCCTGCCGTAAGCCCAGCCTGCAAGCCCGCCGCGACAAGCAGAGCTTTCTCGAGGTCGATACCTGCCTGGAGTGTCAGGGAATCTGGTTTGATGTGGGTGAGCTTCGCGAGCTCTATCACAGCAGCGATCTTCGTCAGCAGCTGCTCCCCGACGCCAGGCGCGAACGCCCCCAGTTGACCTACCAACTTTCCAGCAACACTCGGGGCTGCCCGCGTTGCCACAAGCATATGGACGGTCATCACATCGGGGATGTGGTGGTGGACATTTGCTCGAGTTGCCAGGGGATGTGGCTCGACCATGGCGAGCTCTTCCGCCTGACACAGATGTACAAGAATGAGGGATTCGCCCAGGATTGCCAGGTTACCGAGGAGATACGAGAGGGCCTGAAAACCAGAAGCGGGCCGGTAAGCTTGTTGCAGGAGAGTCTGCTGATGCTGTACGGGCTGCTCCGCTCCTTTCTCGGCCAACCCTTACGATGAGGTGTTGGGGGCTGTGGCTGCTGTTGGTCGGGTTGGCCGCGGCTCAACAGATGAAGGGCACACTGGAGGTGGTAATGCAGGAGCGAGGCGCCTGCACAAAATCGCTCAACTGCTGGAGTGGGATCTGTGGACATCACCCCGGCGTGCTCTTGCAGACTCGCGAGGGTGCGGTTCGTTTGTGGCCGGGTCCAGGTCGGACGCTGGCCTCTTTGGGCCGTTTTCACGGGCGCTCGGTCGTAGTCCAGTTGCGACCGAAGCCTCGCCTGGTCGGCGACCCGAACTTGCAACAACCGTCCCACCAGGAGCGTCCCTTGGAATACGAGATCCTACAGATTCGGGTCGCCAATCAGAGTAAAATCTAGCGTTCGCTGGTGTCGCCGGCGTAGGCCGACTCGCGAGCCAGTTCCTCTTCGGCGACGACCTTTTCCACGCGTGGAGCAACGTATTTCATACTGCACCTCCTTCCGTCGCCGAAATTTCCTCCCCCAGGCGGACTTTCCTGGCTTTCTCTTCGAGCCGTTTCAGGATGCGCTCGGCCAAAAATTGCCAGCGCGGGGGCACCAGCCAGCAGCAGTCGCGCGGGCCTGGGGGCACGGGTTGCTGCATCCACAAGCGAAGCTGCCCGTTGAGCAGCAAGTGGTTCACATAGCGCAAGTCGCGCCAGGTGCCGTCGCCATCCTGAAATAGAAGCTGCTGAGAGAGCGGCACATGTTGCCAGTCGGGCTCTTCGACCATTTGATAAGCCAGCAAGCTCCAGAGGGCTCTTTGCAAAGGCTCGCGCTGTCGGGCGGGCAGCTCGCACAGCTGCTCGGCAGTCTGCAACAGACGCTGGCTCACGCACTTGCGTACCTGTTGTAGCCATTGCTGCAGCAGCGGGGTCTGCTTGTGCAAATCGGCGGGACGGATATCGAGCGATTCCCCATCGAACTGCAACGGACCAAAACCCAGGCGGACCTTTAGAGCATAGGGTTGTTGCTTGATCCCCAGGCGCATCTCGCCGCTCAGTTCGTGATCGAGAGCCAGCAGATCGGCGGGGATCCTGAGAATGCCTTGAGTTCTTCGCCAGCTCAGGGGTTCCTCGAGCACGGCTTCGTCCTCATCGTCTGCGTCGGGAACGGCCACGTGCTGGGCGCCGAAATAACGCTGCAGCGCTGCGCGTTGCCAGGGTTCAAAACGTCCCGCCAGGTCCAGAATCGCCCCGCGATGGTGCAGTTCCTCTTGCAGTTCCCCGAATCCCCAATTGAAAAGTTCAACAGGCGGCAGGCTGTGGGGGTAGTGCCTACCCAACTCGGCCAGCAAGGCCAGGTAGCTCAGCGTACGCCCCGCCAGATGGTCCCCTTCGCCGCAGCTCCAGAGTTCACGAAAGAGCTCAAGGATGCTCTCGGTCGACGTATTTGCCCCCAGTCGCAGACCCTCGGGATAATGGGGGGGGCATGGGTGCCATTTTCCGTCATCACCTCTTCTGGCTGCCGCCACCCCGCTGACAAACGAGGAGCCCCGACGCCAGACCAACTGGAGAAATCCTTCTGCCTTTCGAAGTTGATGCCAGCACGGGTCTTCGCCATCGGGACAGGTGTGCAGCGGTAGGCCAAGCCATTCTTGCAAGGCCTCGCGCAGTTCGGGGGCGAGGCGTAGAATGGGTGGCATTTCCGAATGTGGCAGAGGGTCCAGGTCGCGAAAACGATGATTTCTCACCAATACTCGACCCCAGGGTTCAGCCCGTCGTCGGATTTCAGAGGCCGAAGCAAAGCGCAACTTTCCTTCCTCGGTCCAGTTGGAAAGTAGCGGAAAGTCTTGCCAGCGTTCCATTCCCAGGCTGCTGTGCTCCAGGTGGCGCAGCAGCTGGAAGCGTACCACTTCCTCGGCCTCGGGTGGCCAATTACGAGCCAGCAACGGCAACAGGCGGGAAATAAACAAGGTGTGGAGTTCGGACGGCAGCGGTGCTGAACTACGATAGTAGAAGTGGCTCGGCGTTGGCCAGCCGGGATGCCTTTCCAGATTTTCTACCAGCTGGCTCAACACACGCTGTAGAACCCGCTGTCGGGCTTCGCTGTGGACCAGTGTGCTCAGGGAAAGGTCGGGTTCCAGTGTGTGGCTATTGAGGTATAGGGCCAGTCCGGGTAGAAATCCGCGCAGTTTCTGTTCGCCAAAGGCCAGCCCGTACAGATGCCAGAAGATCGTGGTGGACCTCCGTGACCCCGCGGTGAAGTAGGCGAACCCCGCGGCGTCTTCGAGCGCTGGGGTCTCGATGGGTGGCTTTTCGAAGCGCACGGGCAGTTGAAGTTCTTCAGGCACACCTGGAATCACAAACGAGCGAGTCTGGGTCACCAGGATCTCTCGGGTCAGGCGCTGTTCATTCCAGCGAATGTCAGCGAATTTGCCGGCCAGGGCGGCCTCCTCGGCCCAGCGGTTTTCGGCCGGCGTGGCAACCGAGTGGAGTTTGTGCCAAAACTTGTCGATCACGCTCTGGTCCAGCCGTAACTTCAGCCGATGCGACATGGGTCCTCGGAAAGCTCGCTGGCACCATTGTTCCTGCCCGCGGGTAAAGGTCCATAGGTGGTCTGGGGCCGATGCCCACTGGGCGCGATTCACCGACTGAGCCAGGGCGGTTTGCAGGCCCAACAATAGCGTGGCCACTCCGGGCTGTCCGCCTCCCCACAGGCGTGGACCGGTGCGCACCTCCTGGTCGAGGGGAACCCCGTCCCAGTCGATCTGCAGCGTTCCGAAGCCGGCCTTCAGGTAAAACCGCCGGGCCTGCATTTGCAGTGCCGCCAGCAAGAGGGCCACCAGATAACGATCTGGTCGTGACAGGCGAAAGCCCCCCAGTTTTTGACGAGCGCGCGAGAGATCGAGGGTGAACCGACCCGAGGAGTCCAGCTCTCCCTGGGAGGCAAGGTTCTTGAGGAACTCTTTGACGCCGCTCAAGCCTCTGGGGTTCGAGTCACACCAGAGGCTACCTGTCGTCGGCAGGGGTTTCCTCGCTCCGGACAAACTTCCGGACATGCCCTCGGTCATACTTCTTTTCGGACCCCCTGCGGCCGGAAAAAGCTCGCTGGCGCGCGACGTGCTCGGACATTACCGTGCCTTTGGCGAGGCCACGCCGCTGATTTATCTGAGCACCGACCAGCTCCGCGAGGCGGTCTCGGGTCCGGGCTATCTCGGCTCGATTCGTCCCTCGATCTATCACGGCATACGCAGCATGACCGAGCAGGCCCTGGCTTCTGGCCACCACGTTCTGATCGACGGGAACTACCTCGACGCCCGCAATCGGACTCCGCTGCTGCAGTTGTTCAAGCGGCTCAAGGCCAGGGCACTAAAGGTGCTGGTCACCTGCTCGTTGCCTGGGGCGCTGCGTCGCAATGCGGGCCGGGTGGGGCCAGAAAAGGTTCCCGACGACTACCTCCGCGAGGTCTTCGGCAGGGTGAAGCGGGTTCGTGCGCTGGCCGATCTGTGCATCGATACCGAAGTCGGTCACCCCGGGGCTGCGCAGCAGATTTTGTCCTGGCTGCTGGAGACTTCTTCCGACCAGCTCGACCTTTCTCGTTTTCCCGACCCGCTGGAGGACGAGTGGCTGCAGCGCGGTCTCGAGTTGGAGGTGGCCAGCGGAGAAGACATCTGGAAAGCCGGTAGCATTTCCCAACGGGTGGTCAGAGTGCTGGAGGGCGAACTGGAAGTGGTGCGACAGGTGGCCGGTCAGCCCGAAGTCGTCATCAATCGCCTCCACTCCGGTGATCTGGCGGGGGAACTCTCTTCTCTCGACGGTAGCCCGCACTCTGCCACCGTGCGGGCCACTCGTCCCAGCCGGGTAGTAGCCCTCGATTCGGTGCAGTTTCGCGGACTGATGCGTCGTTATCCGGCGCTGCTCGATCGCGTGCTGCAGGGCATGGTCAGCCGCATCCGCTCGCTCAGCGGAGCTGCCAGCGACGCCTGTGTCGATCTGCTCAGCGGCCTGGGCAACCGGCGAATGCTGGAAGAGCTCTTGCCCGAATTGGAACAGCGCGCATGTCGCGACGGTAGCCCATTGTCGCTGGCCGTTTTCGATATCGATCGCTTCAAAGGCATCAACGATACCCACGGCCACGAGGTGGGCGACGTTATGATTCGGGCCGTGGCCCAACTGCTCCAACAGTCCATCGGCCCTCCCGCTGCCTGCCTGCGCTATGGAGGGGACGAGTTCGTCGTCTTGCTGCCGGGGGTCGAACTTGGCGCCGCTCAGGCCATCCTGCAGGGCTTCATCGAGCAGGTCCGCGCTCGCTCGTTTGAGGTTTCTGCACAGTTCTACCTGAAAGCGACCATCAGTATGGGATTGGCCAGCTACCCGGAGGGCACTGGCGATTGTTCCCAACTCTTCCATCTGGCCGACCAGGCTCTTTATGCCTCTAAGGCGGCCGGCCGCGACCGCCTGAGCATCTGGGGTCAGTGCTGATCTGGGTCATAGGCCCGCAGAAACGGAAAGGTTAGGTTCAGAAGATGAAAATCATGCTTCCTCTCGACGGCTCCGAACTCTCGGAGTCGGTATTGCCTTCGGTGGTGGGTCTGGCCCGGCGTTTGCAGGCAGAGCTACTGCTTGTCAAGATCACCGATCCTTTTGTTGCCATGACGCCCGAAATGCCCAGTCTAGCCCTGCGCTGGCAGGAACAGGCTGAGGCCGAATCGGCTCGATACCTGGAGCGCCTGGCTGCCAGTCTGTGTGACCTCAAGGTGGAGACGCGGAGCATGTTGGGCGTGCCTCGTGACGTGCTGCCCGAACTGGCCACAACCAGTGGTTGCCAGCTGATCGCCATGGCTTCCCACGGGCGTACGGGAGTGGCGCGCTGGTTGTTGGGTAGCGTGGCCGAGCGGGTGCTGCGCCGGGCAACCTGTCCCGTGTTGCTGATGCGACCGGGTGTTGAGCTACCCCAGCAAGGGTTTCGCCGGGTGCTGGTACCCGTAGACGGTTCTGCGACGTCGGAGCGAGTTTTGCAAGAGATTCTTCCCTATCTTGCCGAGGAGCCGCAGGTTGTGGTCATGCGAGCCAGTGGGTTGACGCTGCAAGAACACGCACAGGTGCTCGACCCGGGGGCTCGCGAGAGTTACCTGCTGGGGCTGGAGGCCTCGCTGGCCGACCTCAAGGTGGAGGGTCTTCAGTTGGATATCCGGGTGGTCGATAGCGAGGCTCCCGAAGCTATCTTGACGCTGAGCGAAGAGATGAACTGCGATCTGATCGCCATGTCGACGCATGGTCGCACCGGTCTGGATCGCTTCCTGTTGGGAAGCGTCACCGAAAAGGTGGCGCGTTACTCCAAGATGGCGGTGCTGGCCTTTCCGGTTTCGCGTTAAGACCTCCCTGGGTCCGGCGGTTGACAGGATCGGTTTTTAGGCATACAAGATAAATCTTGTGTTTAGCCTCAACAGTATGCGGGCTCGTTGGCTCTGGCTTCATCGTTGGCTCGGACTCTTCTTGCTGCTCTTCTGTGTGCCCATCGGTTTGACGGGCAGCATCAACGTTTACCATCGCGAGATCGATCGCTGGCTGTACCCCGCTCTCTATGAGCCGCGCACCCAGGGTCCGGCCCTGGCTCTGGGCCCTATCCTCCGCAAGGTTCAAGAGCGTGATCCGGGCGCGGTGATTTCGCTGATTTTGCCCGACGCCTACTGGCCGGTGTTGCTCATTCACCAGCGCCGTGGGAGCGAGGTCTGGCGCATGGCCTTCGACCCGGCCTCGGGCGAGTTTCTGGCCGAGCGCAATCAGAGTCGAGCTCTTTTGCCCACGCTGTATCGACTGCATCAACACCTTCTGCTCAAGCCCTACTGGGGCGAAGAACTGGTGGGCATCGTGGGCATAGCCCTGAGCATTTCTTGTCTCTCGGGTCTCTGGTTGTGGCGCCCCCAGCCTCGCCACCTTTGGAAGTCTCTTGGAGTTCGCTGGCGCGGCTCGGTGTATCGCTTCAACTGGGAACTGCACGGCGCTGGCGGTTTTTGGGTCAGCCTGATCATGTTGGGGGTTGCGATCTCTGGTGTCGCGCTCGTCTTTCCCAGCCTGCTGTCTCCCCTGGCACCTCGGGTCGTGAAGCCCACTTCGGTAGTGGCCCGCGGGCCATTACCCGCGGCCGACCCCGACGCCGTGCTGGGGCGCGTGCGTCAGTTGCGTCCCGATCTGGTGCCGTTGGTGCTGGTTCTTCCCACGTCGCGACTCAACCTGTGGCGGGTGGCGCTGCGCCCGGCCAGCCACCATGGAACCGTGGGCGGCATGGAGCAGCTCTGGATCGATCCCTGGACGTTGCAGGTTCAAGAGCACAAGTCACCTCGGGGCAGCGTAGGCGACCTCGCCATGGCCTGGCGCTTTCCCCTTCACAATGGAAGCTTGTTGGGAGAGGGGGGGCGCTTTCTGGTGTTCCTCTCGGGCCTGGCCTTACCCATGTTGGGCCTGACCGGAGCCTATGTGTGGAACTATCGACGAGTTCGCCGCCGCCCCCGACGCTCGATTCAGGTTGGGGCCCAGATCAGTTCCGACACACCCACCGAGTAGCCCGTACCGAAGCCCACCATGAGCACCCGCTGATCGGGCTGCAATTGGCCGCGCTGAAGCGATTGGCTGATCAGCAGCGGAATGGAGGCACTGCTGGTGTTGCCCAGCTGATCGATATTGCTCAGAACCCGCTCCTCGGGCACCTGCATCCGTCGGCAGACGGCCTCGACGATGCGTTGATTGGCCTGGTGAAAGGCCACCAACTGGTAGTCTTCCAGGCGCCGCCCCCGGCGATGCAGTTCCAACTGAATCCGCTCGGGCAGGTCGCTGACCATGTCCTTGAAGACCTGCCTTCCTTGCATCAACACGCGCCAGCTCGAATGGGGGTCGACACTCAAGTCCAAGTGGTCTCCGTCGACACGAAAGCGATAGGTGGGTCCGGGGGCGTGGGCGATTTGGATCAGGGGGCCTTTGGCGCCTCGCGTCGACCAGGCCACCTCGCCCACTCCTTCGTCGCGGCTGCGAACCACTACCGTGGCCGCCGCGGCGTCGCCGAAAATCACGCAGGTGGCTCGGTCGGTGGCGTCGACCACGCGTGTCATGGCTTCGCTGGTCACCAGCAACCCCGCGCTGCCCTCGGGAAATGGAGCCAGCAACGACTGGATCAGGTGGATCCCGGAAAGAAAGCCGTTACAGCCGGAAGGCAAATCGAAGGCCACCAGATCGTTGCCCAAACCCAGGTCACCCTGGAGCAAGGCCGATTGGGGGGGAACGATACTGTCGGGGGTTACACTGCTGACTACCACCACCCGGTATTGCTCGAGGTCCACGCCTGCTCGTTGCACCGCTTGGCGGGCCGCGCACAGGGCCATGTCATAGGCGTTCAAACTCGCGTCCAGAATGCGGCGACTGCGCACGCCGACCCGGTCTACGGCGAAGCTGGGGTCCGGTAGGGCAAAGTCCAGGCCCTGTTCTTGTTGAAAGTGGGAGAGCGCCTGCCACATGCGCTCATTGCTGACTTCCAGACCGGGGAGGTCGCGCCCCGGCAAGGCTTCCCCGATGCTGACGATTTGTAGGTTCACGATGTACTGCCCTTTGGCATTCCAGGCGGGGGCCCTGCAGCCGGGGAATTTTTCTCTACTTTGTCACCGGTCGGTCCGACGGGGCGACAAGGTTTCCCCTTGTTGCTGTAGTGGGGCGATGAGTTGTAACGAAGACCGCATCGCTCGAGCGTTTTGCCAGTTGCAGATGCTGCACAAGCGTTCCACCCAGGCGATCGCCCGCGAATTCGGGCTTACGGTTCAACAGATGACGTTGCTCTGGCACGTCGCCCCCGAAACTTCGCTTTCCATGGGTCAGGTGGCTGAAAAGATGGACTGCGATCTTGCCAGCATCACGGGCCTGGTCGATAAGCTGGAAGCCAGAAGGTTGCTGCAGCGCATCCGCAGCCAGGACCGTCGGGTCAAGCAGCTGCAACTGACCGCCGAGGGGGCTTGTGTACGCGAGGCCGTTATCGAGCGTCTCTATCAGCCACCGAGCTGGGTGTCTTCGTTGAGTCTTGAGGAACGAGAGCAGTTGGCAGCGCTGCTCGGCAAGTGTCTTGACGGCGTCGAGACTTTAGTCTGAAGGAAAGCCGGACCAGGCGAGCGATCTCTTGTAAATACTTTAACTTGATAAGTTAAAGTATTTTCTGGGGTGGTGAGGTGAGATGAAGGTTCCCCGATCGGTTGCTTCAAGACTGGGCCTGGTTGCCTGCCTGTTGGCTTGTGGTTGCGCGACCTCTGCACCCAAAAAACCGGCTGCGGCTGCTGCCGAAGTGGCGGTCGTCGAGGTTCAGCCTCGCGATGTGGCCGTGGCTGGCGAGTGGGTTGGCACCCTGGATGGCAAGGTCAACGCCCGCATCAAGGCTCAGGTCAGCGGCTACCTGCTGCGCCAGGTCTATCAGGAGGGTGCTGCGGTTCGTAAAGGCCAGCTGCTCTTCGAACTCGACCCCAGGCCCTTCGAAGCCGCTGTCGCCCAGGCCAGAGGTCAGCTCGCTCAAGCCCGGGGCCAGCTGGGTCAGGCCACCAGTCAGCGCCAGTCGGCCCTGGCCGGATTGGCCCAGGCCCGCAGCCAGATGCTGCAGGCAAGAGCCAACCTCACCCAGTCTGCGGGTCTGGTTGAACAGGCCGCGGCCAACCTGGCTCAGGCCCAGGCCCAACAGAGCAAGACACAGCAGGACGAAGAGCGGCTGACGCCGCTGGCACAAGTAAAAGCCGTCCCTCAGCAGGACCTCGACAATGCCCTGATCGCCAATCAGGCTGCCAGGGCCCAGGTACGAGCGGCGGCTGGACTGCTGATCAATGCTAAAGGTCAGCTCGAGGCCGCCAATGCACAGATCGACGCCGCCCGCTCCAGTGAGCAGGCGGCCCAAGCTCAACTCGGCAATGCCGAGGCGGCTATCGTTTCGGCCCAGGCCCAGATCCAGTCGGCTCAAGCTCAGGTGGAACAGGCCGAACTTCAGTTGGGGTTCAGCCGTATCTACGCGCCCATCGACGGCGTGGCCGGTATTGCTCGGGCTCAGGTAGGCGATCTGGTCGGGCCGCAGGCTGAACCCCTGACGGAGATTTCAAGCATCGACCCCATCCGCGTCAATTTCAACATGAGTGAGTCCGAGTATCTAGAGAGCGTCAAACGCAGCCCCGCAGCCAGTCGTCGCGAGGAGGTTCTGCGCGGCATGCAGTTCGAACTGGTCCAGTCGGATGGATCGGTCTATCCACGCAAGGGTAGCTTTCTGGCCGAAGACCGCGAACTGGCTTCGGCTACCGGGGCCCTCAAGCTGAGCCTGGTCTTTCCCAATCCTCAGCGAACGCTGAAGCCCGGGCAGTTTGCCAGGATTCGGGCTACGCGCTATACCGAGCGCAACGCTTTGCTGGTGCCCCAGCGCGCGGTGATCGAGATGCAGGAGCGTCAGCAGTTGGCGCTGGTCGGCGACGATGGCAAGGTGGTGATGCAGCCCGTTGTCCTGGGAGAGAGAGTCGGCAGCGACTGGATCGTCAAGGAGGGCCTGCGGGCGGGCCAGCGAGTGATCGTCGAGGGCACTCAGAAAGCGATGCCCGGTGCGCCGGTCAAGACCCACCCCTATGAAGGGGGAGCAAAGTAGTGTCTCGCTTCTTTATCCATCGACCCATTGTGGCCATCGTCATTGCTATTCTCACCGTGCTGGTAGGGCTGGTGGTCATGGCGGGCTTGCCTGTCTCGCAGTATCCCGCCATCATTCCTCCTGAGGCACTGATTCAGACCAGCTACGTGGGTGCTGATTCGCAAACTGTGGAGCAGTCGGTGGCCGTGCCCATCGAGCAGCAACTCAGCGGCGTTGACGGCCTGCAATACATGACGTCGATCAACTCGGCCAGTGGCCAGATGCGCATCACGGTCAACTTCGACGTGGCGGCCGATCCCAATGTTTCTTTGATGCTGACGCAGATGCGCACCACCCAGGCCAGTTCACAATTGCCGGCCGATGTGGTGGCTCAGGGAGTGACAGTGCAGAAGACCTTCTCCGCGCCGTTGATGCTGCTGGCTCTCAGTTCACCCCGATCGACCTACTCGGCTGAATTTCTTGCCAACTACGCCTATATCAATCTGGTGGACCAGATCACCCGCGTTCCGGGCATTGGTAGCACCCAGGTCTTCGGCGCCGGTCGTTACGCCATGCGAATTTGGGTAAAGCCTGACCAGCTGACCAAGTTGGGCATCACCGTGCCTGACATCGTGCGTGCCGTGCAAACCCAGAACACGGTCAATCCCGCCGGCAAGATCGGCGGAGAGCCCGTGCCGGCCGGACAGGAAATGACCTATTCTGTACGCGCCCAGGGCCGTTTGAGCCGGCCGGAAGACTTTGAGCGGATCGTCTTGCGCGAAACCGCCGATGGCGGCATCGTGCGCCTCAAAGACATTGCTCGTATCGAGCTTGGATCTCAGGACTACAGCGTGATGGCTCGCCTGAACGGTGGACCTGCTGCCATTATTGCCATCTATCAGTTGCCAGGCTCCAACGCCATTCAGGCGGCCAGGGGCGTGCGCAAATTGATGACCGAGCTGAAGCAGCGCTTTCCCGATGATATTGACTATGCGGTGTCTCTCGATACCACTCTGGCCGTATCAGAGGGCATTCACGAAATCGTCCTGACCCTGGCCATTGCCATTCTGCTGGTGATTGCCGTGGTCTACCTCTTTCTGCAGGGATGGCGAGCCACACTGATTCCGCTGCTGGCCGTGCCCGTTTCGTTGATCGGCACATTTGCTTTCTTTCCGCTCTTTGGTTTCTCGATCAATACCCTGTCTTTGTTCGGTCTGGTCCTGGCCATCGGACTGGTGGTCGATGATGCGATTGTGGTTGTAGAAGCCGTCGAGCGTCACATCGAAGAGGGGATGGATCCGCGTACGGCCGCGCTGAAGGCCATGGAAGAGATCAGTGGTCCCGTGATTGGCATTGCCCTGGTGCTGACGGCGGTGTTTGTCCCCACCGTGTTCGTGCCCGGTATCACGGGTCGACTCTATCAGCAGTTTGCCGTCACGGTAGCCATCTCGGTCTTGCTCTCAGCCTTCAATGCTCTGTCGCTGAGCCCGGCACTGGCAGCCCTGATGCTGAAACCCCGGGCCCCTTCGAAGGGGTTTCTGGGTGCCTTCAATCGAGGATTTGAAAAGGCCACACAGGGGTACGTCGGGGTGTCGGGCATGTTGCTGCGCCGGAGCGGGCTGGTGGTGTTGATCTTGCTGCTCTTCGGTGCTTTGGGCGGCCTGATGGGAATGAAGCTGCCCGGAGGTTTCCTGCCCGAGGAAGACCCGGGATATTCCTTTGTCAACCTGCAGCTGCCTCCGAGCTCGTCCGCCCAGCGCACTCAGGCCGTGGCCACGAAAATTGAGCAGGCATTGCTCAAGACCCCGGGAGTGCGCTATGTGTCCTCGGTCATCGGTTTCAGCCTGCTCAGCACAACCCAGACCACCTACAACGGCTTTTTCTTCGTCAGCCTGGAGCCCTGGAGTGTTCGCAAATCACCGGAAAAGCTCTACAAGAGCATCCAGCAGAGTATCAATCGTTCGGTGGGCGGCATGTCTGAGGCCATTGCGTTCGGCTTTTCACCACCGGCCATCCCGGGCGTGGGCACGGCCAGTGGTTTCACTTTCTTGCTGGAAGACCGGGCTGGCAAGGACATCTCCTTCCTCAGCCAGCAGCTCGACATTTTCATGGCTGCTGCCCGCAAGCGGCCCGAAATTGGCATGTTGAGCACCACCTTTCTGCCCAGTGTCCCGCAGCAGTTTGTGGAGGTCGACCGGGAGAAGGTGCTCAAGCAGGGCGTTCCCATCGAAGATGTCTACCGCACGATTCAAGCCTTCATGGGAGGCGTGTTCATTAACTACTTCAACCGCTTCGGCCGCCAGTGGCAGGTCTATGTGCAGGCCGAGGGCGACTATCGAGACGATGCTCGCAAGCTCGACCTGTTTTCGGTTCGTTCCCAAACCGGACAGATGGTGCCTCTGGCCGGACTGACCCGATTTGAGTCGCGGCCCGGACCGGAGTTTGTGATGCACTACAACCTGTATAAGTGCGCCCAGATCAACGGCAGCGCAGCTCCTGGCTACAGCTCGGCACAGGCGATGAAGGCTTTGGAAGAAGTCTTTGCCGAGACCATGCCTCGCGAGATGGGTTACGACTATATGGGGATGTCCTATCAGGAGAAGAAGGCTCAGGAAGGGGTGTCGGCGGTCACCATTTTCGCTCTTTCGCTGCTTTTCGTGTTCTTGATTCTGGCTGCTCTCTACGAAAGCTGGACGCTGCCATTTTCGGTGTTGCTCACCACCCCGGTGGCCGTCTTTGGGGCTTATGCAGCACTGTGGGGGCGGCGAGTCTTCAACCTGCAGTTTGAGAACAACCTCTATGCTCAGATCGGTCTGGTCATGTTGATCGGGCTGGCTGCAAAAAACGCCATTCTCATCGTCGAGTTTGCGAAAGAGCAGGTCGAGCGTCACCAAAAGCCGCTGGCTGAAGCCGCTCTCGAAGGGGCCCGGCTGCGTCTGCGACCGATTATGATGACCTCGTTTGCTTTCATCCTGGGCTGTGTGCCGCTGTGGGTTGCCACCGGAGCCGGCTCGGTGGCTCGCCAGGTCATGGGTACAACCGTCATCGGGGGTATGCTGGCGGCCAGCCTGCTGGGGGTATTCCTGGTGCCGGCCTGCTTCTACCTGGTGGAAAGGATCGCTCGTCGATGAAGTCAGGCTGGATTCTGGGGGCGTTGCTGGCTTCGGGCCTGGCAGCGCAAGAGCTGCCCACTCACCCCGTCCAGGTCCCGGCTCAGCACCGAGGCCAGGCGCCTGTTGTGGACAATCTGGCCCGGTCCAAGTGGTTTGAACTTTTTCAAGACCCACACCTGCAGGTTCTGGTGAATCGGGCTCTGGAACAAAACCTGGACCTGAAGCAGGCCGTGGCCCGGGTCGAGTCGGCCCGCGCCAACCTGGGTATTAAAGGCAGTGACCAGTGGCCCAGGCTCAACCTGACCGCCGCTTTGAACCAGTCACTGGTGTCGGCCAACAGCCCGACGTTTGTGGCTGGCTTTCTACCGCGCAACCGCCCCTTTGGGGAGGTGCTGATCAACTTGCTGAATTTCGAGATCGACCTCTTCGGCAGGGTTCACCACCAGACCCAGGCTGCCGCGGCTCAACTGTGGGCCAGCGAAGAGGATCGCAAAGCGGTGATGACGGCGCTGGTGGCCGAGGTTGCCAGCAGCTATTTCAATCTACTCGAGTTCGACGCTGAACTACAACTGGCCAGGGCTACGCTGGGGTCTCATCAGGCCACGTTGGCGCTGGTGGAGGCTCGGGAGCGGGGTGGAGTGGCTTCGATGCTCGAAGTTTACCAGGCGCGTCAGCTGGTCGAACAAACCGGCCTTGCCATCGCCGAGAGCGAACGCCAGGTGAGTTTGCTGGAGAATCGACTGCAGCAACTCTCTGGGGGTCTGCCGGGGCCGGTCGAGCGGGGTTCGCTGCTGGTTCAGGTCGTACTGCCCGAGGTGCCTGCGGGTTTGCCTTCCGAACTGCTTTCCCGCCGTCCTGACATTCGCAGTGCCGAACTGACTCTGGCGGCTCAGGAAGAGCTCAGTGAAGTGGCCCGGAGAGCGATTTTCCCTCGCATCAGCCTGACCGCTTTTCTGGGGGTGCAAAGCAGTTCATTATCGAATCTGTTCAGCTCTCCCAGCGGAACATTCTTTATCAATCCGGTCATTTCCCAGCCCCTTTTTGATGCCGGCCTGGGCTCGGCCGAACAGCTGGCGGAGAGTCAACAACAGCTGGCCTTGCTGCGTTACCAGCAGGTGGTTCAGCAGGCCTTTCGCGAGGTGGCCGACGGACTCAGCGACCATGCGCGCTTCCGAGAGATAGCGGCGGGCCAGCAGCAGCTGGTCGACACCCTCGAGCAGCGTTCCAGGCTGGCTCAGGCCCGCTACCTGGGGGGAGTCGACAGTCAGTTGAACTGGCTCGACGCCGAGCGCGACCTTTTTGCTGCCCGGGTGGGTCTGGCTCAGGCCCGGCGCAATCAACTGCTCTCGGTCGTGCAGCTGTATAAAGCTCTGGGCGGGGGTTGGTAGCCCACCTGGCTCGGGCTGTGTTGACACGGCCTAGCGGATCAGGCGGATACCTTCGGGTTCAATGCGCACTTTCTGTTGCTTGTAAAGGGCACCCAGAGCGATTTTGTATTTCTTCTTGCTGGCACCAAATAGCGAGTAAATCAGTTCCGGCGGACTCTTGTCGGTCACGGGCAAAAAGCCGCCGCGTTCCTGGAGCCGCTGCACAATCAGCCGCCCCAGATCGGGCGTGCCCTGAACTCCCGGTGCCTGCAGCATCAGATCGATTTTGCCATCGGGTCGGATCTGCTTGATGTATCCGGTAAGGGTCTGGCCGTAGTCCACGGGTTGAAAGACTTCGCTATGATACAGCAGTCCGCTGTGGCGCTGGTTGATGATCGCCTGATAGCCGAGCGGCGACTCACCATAAAGCAACAGCCCCACCCTCTGCAGGGGCTTCAGGCTACCGGGTTCGGGGTCGAGGTGGGGCTGCAGATGCATGGTGGCGATGGGGCGACCGCCCTGATCCTCGGTGAGAAACACCACCACTTCCTGGCCAGCCGCTACGGCCTCGCTCTGCTCCCGATTGGGGAGAAACAGGTCCTCGCCAGGGCGCCAGCGCAGAAAGGCGCCCATGGACTGCACGGCCACCACCTTCAGCAGGCCGAATTGGTGAAGCTGCAGGTAGCCGTTCATGGTCGTGCCTTCGGGGGAGAGTTGCGGAAAAACTCCCAGAGCAATTCGTGAGCTTTGAGCAAGGAACTGGGAGCGTCAGCCGCCCGTCGCGGCGAGCTGCCTCCAGGCCAGGCATGCCCCTGATTGTGCAACACATAGAGGACGACTCGAGTGTGCTGCCGGCCTCCGCTCCAGGTGTAACGAGTGGCCTTGTGTTCGGGCAGCTCCTCCACCAGGGGGTCGGCAGTGCAGCCGTTGGCACGCGCCCAAAAGCCAGCGCTCTCCAGGGCCGACACCACTTCTCGCGCCTGGGGTTCGGCGTGGACTTCTGCCGACCGCCTTGCAGCGGTATGGCCTGGTCCAGAGCTCCGTTGAAGAGGATGACTTGCAGGGGGTGGCGCGGGGTTTGCGGGTAGGTGTATTCGGGCTGGCCTACTTCTCGTCCCGCCACAGTGCCCACTACCGGAGCGATGCCGGCCACCAGGTCGGAATGTGCGGCCCCGGCAAAGTGACTGAGAATGGCTCCATTGGAGAGCCCGCTCAGGTAAATGCGGTCTGGGTCCACCGGCAACTGCTTCTTGAGGTGCACGATTAGAGCCCGGATGAAGCCAACATCGTCCACCTTCTTGCGCTGGGCATAGCCAAAGCCAAAGCCCACGTTCCAGGTGTGTAAAGCCTCGCGGCGCAACGGCCCGGTGCCGTCGGGAGCCACCAGAAGGAACTTTTCACGGTCGACCATCGCCGCCAGGGGATAGTTGCGCAGCGCGTGACGGGCATTGCCCCCACCACCGTGCAGCAGGATGAGCAGCGGCAGCTTTTCCCCTGGGATCGTCTCTGCCGGCTGTTGCACGTAGTAGCTGCGCTGCAATCCACCGTGATTGAGGAAATGCTTCTCCTGAGCCCGCCCGGGCCAGGCCACCAGGGCCAGAACCAGCACAATGAAGCCGAATTTCACGGATGTCCTCCTGCGCTCAGCCCCATGAGCTGAAGCAGCCGGGGCCGGTCGATCTTGCCCAGAGCATTGAGCGGTAACTCTGGTAGCAGATAGTAGTTACGAGGTCGTTTGCAACGCTCCAAGCGCGATTCGGTCCAGAGGCGTAACTCCTCTTCCTTGAGGGCACCTGGGACGGTGGCTCTCACGGCCACCACGGCCCGCTGTCCAAAGTCGTCATCGCTGACGACCACAACGATCGCTTCACTGACAGCCGGATGGCTGCACACCACTTCTTCAATCTCGTGGGGATAGACGTTCTCGCCGCCCGAGACAAACATGCTGTCGGCCCGGCCGCAGACGTGCAAGCGTCCCTGCTCGTCGAGCCTCCCTAGGTCGCCCGTGAAATACCAGCCTTGCGGGCCTGCGCCCACCACCAGCGGCCCCCGCACTCGAATGGGTCCGGGCGAAGTTTCGAGGCTAACTCGGTTGCCCGGCAGGGGAAATCCCACGCAGCCCGGAGCCGCCTGCAAGTCTTTGGGTGAGGCCAGGGCGATCACGCCGGCCTCGCTGGTGCCATACAGGTTGTAGAGGCAGGGCCCGCAGCGCTCGAGCAACTCCAGGCAAAGTTCGGGTGCCAGCGGAGCGCTACCGGTCAGTATGGCCCTCACGGGCTCCAGTTGGGGCTGTTGCAGCCAGCGCCGTAGCAAGGTGGGCACGCTGATCAAGAAGGCGCTCGGGCAGCGGCGCAAGAGCGGGCCGATGTCCAGGCGGCGGGCCAGAAACAGAGGGTCTAGCAGGAAAAGCGCCATGGCCAGCGCGGCCAGTCCATAGCCGTGAAACAGGGGAATGGCCAGCGCCATGGGGCTGCATGGCCGTAGGGGCAGGCCTCGCAACAGCCCGAAGGTCAGGGGAAGCAATTGCCAGAGGGTCGGCCGCCGCCGCACTCCTCGGGCCACCCCGGTTGTGCCCGAGGTGAGTACGATCAATTGTCCGGGCTTCTTCAGAGCCGGTAGGCGGCTTTGGGCCGCCTCAGCGCAGGTCAGGTCTTCGGGCCGCAGGACCTGCTCGATGCCCTGAAGTTGCAGCAGTTGTTGCAGGCGCACTTCCGGTGTGGCGGGGTCGAGGGGCAGCACCTCGGCTCCTAGCCGCAGGCAGGCCAGCAACCCCAGGACAAATTCTCGACCGTTGGGACACATCAGCGCCACCCGGCCCCCCGGGCTCAGTCCCTGGTCCTGAAGGTTTAGAGCCAGGCGGTGCATTTGCTCAAGCAGTTGAGCATAAGTCAGGCAGCCCTGCTCATCTTCCAGGGCTATCCGGTGGGGGGCTCGCAGTGCCGCCCATTCGGCCAGCACCGCCAGGCTGCTGCGGCAATTCCACCAGGAGCGAAGGTAGCTAATCATGGTGGGGGAGAATTCTCGATTGCAGCCACTCAGCAGGCCGCTCCAGTGGGCCCGCCAGCCAGTGAATGGGGCCCAGCCACCACGGCCCCACCCGGCGGGAACGATGCACCAGGGCGTGGCACACCACGGCTGCCGCCTGGTCGGGGGTCATTCCGGGCAGGCGGGCATAGGCGCGAGTTGGCGCACTCATTCGGGTATGAACCAGACCCATGTAGATGCTGCTGCAGAGAATGCCCCTGGGCTTCAATTCGGGCACCGCCGCGCTCAGCCAGTGATCGAAAGCCTCCTTGGAAGCTAGATAAGCAGCCCAGTGGGCGGCTCGGGGCAACCGGATGCCCAGGGTAGAGACGCTGACAATATGTCCCTGGCCCTGTTCCAGCATGCGGGGCAGCAGGGCCAGTTGCAGTCTGACCGGGCCAAGATAGTTGACGTTCATGCAGCGCTGAAAGTCATGGGGTCGGTCGAGCGACTGCAGCAAGGGCCGACGAATGGACTTTCCGGCGTTGTGAATGACTACCCCCAGCCGAGGATACGACTCGAGCACCTGCGCCGCCAGTTCGTCAACCTGTTCAGGGCAGGCCAGATCGAGGCGAAACGCGCGAGCGCGGCCCCCCGCGTCGAGGATCTCCTGACACACCTGATTCAGTTCGGGCAAACTGCGTGCGGCCAACAGCAGATCGGCGCCGGCCGCACCCAACCGTCGCGCCAGAGCCGCCCCGATCCCGAAGGAGGCCCCGGTGAGCAAGATGGTTTGGCCCTCTACGGCCTGGCGCAGTCGAAGCTGGTCGTTGCACATCGGTGGCGCCAGCCAGCGCGAGAGGCGAGGATAGGGCTGTGACATCGAAAGCTGTGTTGGCGCCCGGCGACGAGGGGCCCTGCAAAGTTAGCGCCGGCGGCTGAGTTGGGCGTAGACCTTGTCGACCAACGACATCACGTGGGGGTTCATGGGGCCCTTCTTGCCCGCGCGGTTGGCCCAAATTTGCTGGATGGGCTGAGGGGCTCTGGCGGTGCCGTCCGGGTTGCGGCTGTGCAGGTCAACTTCGGCGATTTTTTGGGTGCTACCGGTCGCCCCCTTGACCTCCAGTTCAAACAGAAGTTGCAATGGTTTTCCGCTGTGCAAATTGCCCAGGGCAAAGCGACCCTGGCGGGGCTGAACCTCGGCCAGCGAGCCCACGCGAAAGGCCCGGCGTACCTGAACGCCCGGGGCAAATCGGGCTTCGACCTCCAGGTTGCGCAGGACCACCGACTCGACTTTGCGGCGGTCGGCCACCACCACGTTGGCCAGGTCTTTCAGGCTGGCCACGTGGTAGTAGCTGCCCGAACACCGCTCGGCGATCGACTTGAGCAGCTGAGCCGAGCAATTGCCAATGCCCACCGAGGAAACCGAGATGCCCTGGGACCAGGCTTCGCTGCATACTTTCTTGCACAGGGCTTCGTCGTTGGTATAGCCATCGGTCACCAGAATCAGGTGGCGCATGGTGCCGGGGCTGCCAGCGGGCATCGAGTCACGGGCTACTCGAACTCCCTGGCCCAACTGAGTGCCCCCGCCGACGTCGGCCGATTGCAGGGCCTGGCGAATGCCGATGTAGTTCAGGCTGGGCAAGGTCAATCGTCGTGCTTCGCTGGCGAAGGCCACCAAAAATCCCTGGTCCAGGGGCTTCAGCGCGCCAAAGAGCTCTGCGCAGGCTTCGGCTGCCAGTTGCACACCATCGTCACCCATCGAGCCCGAAACGTCCACCACCAGCCCCAGGAACAGACGGGCCGGGGGGACAGCGGCCTCGTTGGAGGGCGAAATCTCCAGCAGCAGGTAGCTGATCTCGCTACCTCTGCCACTGCTGCTCAGATCGCCGCCCAGTTCGGGAACGGCCGACATTAAGGGCAATTCCTCCGTCTGAACCTGGTCCGTTCCCACGCTCAGGGGTGCAGGCTCCGACTGTTGGCCCTGCTGATCTGCCGCCGGTCGGGGGCGTGAGCTCGGGTAGCGAACCCCTTCCGGTTGCGAAGGTGGCAGCGGGGCACTGGAGCGACGGCTGGCCCTCGCCGGAACGGGAGACGGTGTGGGCGGCGCAACCCGGGAAGGAATCGGAACGTCCCCCACCCTGAGCGCCTGGGAATGAAGCTCGGAGGGTCCCTTCAGGCCGCCCGAGCCCAACAGCTGGCCGCGGGCAAGGGGTTGGGGGTCGGTGGGGGGGACGGGCTGCGGCTGGGAGCAGGCGGTAAGGAGCCCGAGCAGCAGAGCACCCAGTTGCCAACGCCACTTCCCCATGGGCTTGATTTCTCGCCAGGCGGCCAGACCCCTCGAAGCACAAGGAGATGAGTTGAAGATGGAGCACAGTCCAGCATGTCGCTTTACGGATGGTGGTTGGGCAAGGGGCCCAGCGGCTTTGGCTATTCGACGCGCGCCGACGAGGTTTGCGCCGGCCTTGACCTGCGGGGCAAGCATTACCTGATTACCGGGGCCAACTCGGGCATCGGCCTGGAGACCGTCCGGGTGCTGACGGCCCGAGGCGCCACCGTGCTGGCCGCCGCCCGAACTCGCGAGAAGGCCCTGGCCTCGGCACCCGCGGCCCTCCCGCTGGAGTGTGAATTGTCGGAACCGTCTTCGATTCAGCAATGCTTGCGCGAGGTGCAGGGCCTGGGGCTGCAGCTCGATGGCATCATCGCCAATGCCGGCATCATGGCCCTGCCCCGGTTGCAGCAAAAACACGGACTGGAACTGCAGTTTCTCACCAACCATCTGGGTCACTTTCAGCTGGTAACCGGACTGCTGCCGTTGTTGAGCGAGCGGGGACGAGTGGTGATTCTCAGCAGCCGGGCCCATCGGATGGCCCCCGCGACAGGAATTGAGTTTGAGAACCTGAGTGGCGAGCGGGGCTACCGTCCCTGGAGGGCTTATGGACAATCCAAGCTGGCCAATTTGCTCTTTGCTCGGGCACTCTCGCGGCGAATTCCCCAGGCGGTGTCGGCCGTGCATCCGGGGGTTATCGTCACCAATCTTTGGAGGCACTTGCCCGGGTTGGTCTCGTGGGGCATGCGCCTGGCCGGGTCGCTGGTGCTCAAGTCGATTCCCCAAGGTGCAGCCACTCAGGTGTGGGCGGCCGTCCACCCCGACGCGGCCGAACTGCGCGGCGACTACCTGGTCGACTGCAATCGGGCTAGCCCAACGCTGCTCGGACGCGATGAGTTGCTGGCCGAGCGCCTCTGGCAGGAGAGCGAAAGGCTGCTGTCTCGTTTGACCTGAGGTCCGATGGCGAGAGGGTTTCGGGAATTTGCACAAAATTTATACAACAACATGGAGTTTCCCCAACCCACGCTGCTGGTCTTCCTGCGTCACTATGGCTGAATCTTTCCCACTGAAGTGGTCCAGTCGCTGCGCCGGTCGGTGGCAGCCTGGCCCGATGCTCCCAGAATTCTATTCTTCTCCAGGGCGGACGAGGAACAGTCCCAAGCGTTTTTCTCGCGCCACTGGCCCGAGGCCGAGGTGGTCAGCGACCCCAAAGGCCAATGGTTTCGCCGCTACGGCATCCGACACGCTGGCTGGGAACTGGTGCTCGACCCGCGCACCTGGTGGGCCGCTCTGTTGGCCCTGATTCGGGGGCATCGCATCGGGTTGCCGACGCGAGACCCCTGGCAGATGTCGGGGTATGTGCTGGTCGAGGGTGATAAGGTTTTGTGGAAGTTTTTGCCGAAATACGCCGGTCAGCGCCCCGATTGGTCCTCGCCCCCCTGGCTGAGGTTGGGCCAGACCTGAAAGCCCAGCCCTGCCAGGATCAGCACGAAAGTGTGGCTGATTCCGTCCAGGCCTGCGGTGAAGTGCCAGCAGCCAAGGCTCAAGAGCCAGCCCAGAGCTACGCCGGCCAGTTGCCGCCGCCAGCAGGGAAAGGCCTCTAGAGACAGGCGCACCAACAGTCCGTAGAGCATCGCCAACCAGAACACGTCCTTCAGAAAGACGTGGTGGGTGAGCCAGCCGTGGGAACCTCCCCAGAGTAACCCCCCGCTCAATCCCAAGATGGTGATCATGTCGACATTGAATCATCACCTCAGCCGACAGGAGTATGACAAAGGTCTCAGACCGCGCCCGGGCCCCTACCGTTTCTCAAACAGGCCGTTAGAGGCATCTCCGAGCGAAGGCACCTCGACCGCGGTAACCTTGCCCTCCGGGCTGAGTTGGAAGGTAAGGAACTGGGGTGGATCGGCCGGATTGACGAAGTCGTCAAAGCGGAAGGTATCCCGATTCCAGGGCTGGCATGAAAAACGCATGTTCTTCCCGAGTTGGGCCAGCAGATGCCCCTCACCTACGCTGACCTTGAGTTCCCCGTAACACGGGTTGAAATAGCTGCCGGCGTAGTTGTGTAGCGCCAGAGGAGGCTGGGGCGAGGCAGGGCGCTTCGGCCCGCTTTGTTGACGGGCCTTTGAGGTCTTGAGAAACTGTGCGCTGTAGTCCTGTTGAGGCCGCCCCAGGGCGAGGTCATAAAAGCGATACATCAGTGCCTCAGGCAGTTCGGTCCCGCCCAGATTGCTCAACACGACAATCGCCATGTTGTGGTCGGGAACCAGTCCGACCACGGCCTTGCAGCCGCTGGTGCCGCCATTGTGCCAGACCAGCGGCAGCGGGTTCATTTCCTGGCGAATCCAGCCCAGGCAGTAGCTCATCCGACCCACCTGGGCCAGATTCTCCGCGGGTTGACGCGGGTCACCCCCGGCATAGACGTGGGGGGTGTGCATCCGCTCCAGGCTGGCCCGGCTCCACAGACTCTTACCCTCCAGCCCACCGCTCAGCTGAGCTCGGGCATAGCGGGCCATGTCCAGCACGTTCGAGTTGATACCGCCAGCAGGGCCGTAGGTGTACACCCACTGGGTATAGGGCCATTGCGGTCCCAGGGCCAGTGGCGCGGGTGAACCCGGCAGATGGGGAGCGGCGTGGTTGGGGGCCGAGTAGAGAGCCTGGGCTCCGGTGCTGGAATGTGCCATGCCCAGTGGTTCGAAGATATGTCCGCGAACGCAGGCCTCCCAGCCTTCGCCTCGATGCTTCTCGATGACCCTGGCAGCCGCCAGCCAGAGATTGTTCACATAGCCAAACTGGCTGCGAAAACTGGAAACCGGTTGAATATGGCGCATTGCGGCCAGGATTTGCTCCCGGTCGCAGCCCATAAAGGCCAGCAAGTCGCCCGCATAGGCAGGCATGCCACTGCGTTGGGCCATGCTGTCCTCGACGGTGAATTGGCGGGTAACCCAGGGGTCAAAGAGACGAAAATCTGGAAAGGCATCGGTGATCGGGTCGTTCCAGTTCAGCTTCTTTTCGTCTACGAGTTGGGCTACGAGCCCCGCGGTGAACGACTTGGATATCGAGCCTATTTGGAAAATGGTTTCTGGGGTGACAGGCTCGTTGCCGCCCGCCCGGCGAACGCCGAAACCGCGACTGTAGACAACCTGGTTATCCAGCACCAGAGCCACGGCCATGCCGGGGGTTTGCCACTCGCGCCGCGATTTTTCGGCATAGGATTCGAAGTTTTGCAGCATGAGCCGCAGTTCTTCCTCGGATTTTGGTTGGGCCGAGGAAGCCACGGCCAGAGTTGCCAGAAGCACGGGGATAAGCATTTTGCGTCGCACAAGCTGCGCTTCTCCCCGGGGCCTCCGACTTCCCCTGGAAGTCTCAAGCCGAACCGGGCAAAAAAAGGACCCTCGGGAAGCCAGCTTCCAGAGAGTCGTGCCGACGGCATCGGGAACCTTTCAAACCCACCACGAGGCAGAGAAACGCGCGTGGGTCCAAATGCTTCAGGAGAAACCAGGTTGCCGGCGGATGCTCTGATTGTAGCAGGGTGCCGTCGGCTCTACCTTGATATGGATCAGCTTTTCAGATGGTTTTGGGCAGCCTTACCTATGCTTCAAGCATGAAGTTTCAGGCTGTCCGCAATGCTGCACTCTGGATGATGGAGCGCTTTCAAGCCCAAGGAAGTCTCGACCCTGGTCGACGCGAGCCGCTCATAGAAGCCGCCGCGGTGTCCGAAAAACGGCGACTCAAAGACGATCTGGTGCTGCTACAGAGTCAGGACGAGCAACCGGGTGTCGATTGGCGTTCGGGCCCCGGAGAGGTCGAGATTCGGCGAGGGCCGGACCCGCGGGAGAATTTTGAGCGAGCGTTGGTGCGCAAGGCCAGTTTCAAGGATGATGAGATGCGACTCTTCGAGGAGGCAACTCTGGCTCACGACCGCGAGCCCTATCAGGAGACCATGGAGTTTACCCGGTTTCGCGCCGATGGCATCGAGCATGTCAGCATCACCATTCTGGGAGATGCCGTAGGCGTTGGAGGCATTCATGGAATGGCCGAATTCCTGGCCCACGAGCCCGAAAAGAGCTGGCGAGAGCGCACCTACCAGGATTTTCGCCAGGCCGACCGGCTTACGCTGTTTCAGCAAGGCACCTATTAAAGTAATCTTCTCTTCACGATTTTGAGTGGGCTTTGAGTGCCTCGGGAGAGGACTATGAAGGGCATCCTCTAGACTCAGGTCAGTCCCAGGAAGGAAGGTGCCCCCGATGTTCGTGATGGAGAATCAAGTCCAGGAGCGTCCCGCCGAGAAAGTGCTGAAGTTGGCGATGGAGCTGCCCGCCAGCCGCCCCTCGCTCGAGGCCGAAGCCGCCCGTGTGGAGATGTTGCTCGATTCGCTACAGCAACCGGTCTCGGAGCTGGGCGGCGAAATGATGGTCGAACTGGTGCAGGTCCTGGAAGGACAGTTGGACGGCATCTATGGGCTGCTCGACGGTGATGAGGTTGTATTCGAAGAGAGTGTGGCCCTGCTCGTCGAGTGTGATGGTCGGCTGCGCTGGCTGGAAGATCGGCTGGCCACGCTTCAGGAAGAGGTGCCTCTGTTCGCCTAGTGCTCACCGGCGCATCATGAGGAGTGCCACTCCGAAACTGAGCAGTGCCGGAATGAGAAAGCCTTGATAGTGAAAGGTGAGAAAAAGGTAAGCGCCGGCGATCGAGCCCGTAACGAAGGACAGCAGCGTGAGAATGCGGATCAGCGTGGCCCGCATCTCCATGCGTCTCTCGGGAGCCGAGAGATAGTAGTAGCGCACCAGCCCCAGACCCAGATCGGTGGTCAGTCCGGTCATGTGGGTGGCTCGCATCACCGCCCCGGTTGCCGTGGTGACCACGCCATTTTGCAGCCCGCTGGCCAGAGCCAATAGCAATAGCAAAAGGTAGTCGCTGGAACCGGAGTCCGGGCTGCCAAAGGATACGAACCAGCCCAGTTCTCCGCCCAGGGCTGCCAATCCCAGCAAGGCTGCCGAGAGCATCAGAGGCAGCCCGTACAATGGGGGCAGGTCTTTCTGGATGCGACGGTCGATCAGCAGGGCTGAGATCATGGCTCCGGCCAGGAAGTAGATCGGAATGCTCGAGATCGCCAGGGCGTCGAGCCATTGGTGGCGGGTCAGGTGAATACCGGCCAGGCTGGCAAAGCCGGTGACGTGGGTGGTGAACCGGGCTGCTGCCATCCAGCCGCCCGAGTTGACGCAGCCAGAGGCGAACACCAGCAGCAGCCATTTACGCACGGCCAGCAGAGCTTTGGCATGGTCGCGCATGCTCCTCAGCCGTTCAGAACGGCCTGCTCCAGTTCGGAGAACAGAGGAAAGAACGTGTCGAAGCCCGACAGGGTGAAGATTTCCTCAACGTGGGAACGAACTCGGGCTACGCGGATCCAGCCCCCCAGCTTTTGGGCTTTCTTGCCCCCCAGCATCAGGGCGCGAAGGCCGGCTGAACTGAGATAGCTGATGCCCAAGAAATCGAGGACAAGGCACGATTCGTTCTCAAGCACCTCCAACAAATGTTCCTGAAAGAGCGCGGCGGTGTTGGCGTCCAGGCGACCCTGAGGAGCCAGCACCCGAACGCCCTGAAGCGACGAGACTGCGATTTGCATCGACGGGGCTTCTGACCCATCGAGTGGAAACCTCCGACATGGACCATCTCAGCCTGGGTCTGGCTCAAGTTCAGCGCTTCGCCGACGAACACCGGCTCTCCGAGCGCAGCCATCGAGCGTTGGAACTGGCTTTTGAGGAACTGTTGGTGAACGCTCGCGAGCACGGCGGCTGCACCCGGGTAGAACTGCAGCTTGGTCTGGGGCCACAGGGGCCCTGGCTCGAGTTTCGCGACGATGGCGCCGAGTTCAATTCTTCGCTGTGGCAGCCTCCACCGCTGGAAAGTATGGCTGAGGCTGGCCCCGGCGGGGTCGGTCTGGGGTTGCTTCAACGAATGTTCGGGCGTATCGAGTTCGTTCGTGAGATCGGCTGGAATCGGGTCCGCATCACCGACCTCCGCCCCTCAACGGCTGCTCGCGACGTCGATTTTCCCCCATAGTGTGGTCAGGGCGGTCAAGGCGGTTGCCAGCAGGTACAACGCCAATAGCAGATTGCCGCTCAGCCATCCGAGATGGAGCATACTGAGCACGGCATTGAGCATCAGCCAGCCGAAGACCAGCACCCCCACCCATTCACCGCGTTGGCGCGCAGCCGTCTGTCGGTTGCTGGCATAGCTACAGGCCAGACCGGAAGCAGCCCCGGCCAGCGGCGCTACCAGCACCAGTGGCAGGTAGTCCAGAGCCACGTGACCAAAGGTCAGTTGACAGACCAGCAGCACCATCAAGTTGTCGGCTATTCTCGGCACGCAGCCGACCTGTAGCCAGCCAGAGACGAACTCTTCGGTGCGCAATTGAGTGTTCTGCAAGGGCTCCATCGACTTCGCTTCGATTTCACCGGCAATGGCAGTGCAACAGCGCCCACCTGCCAGCGCAAAAGAGATCAACAGGTTGATCAGGATGAACCAGCAGCTCAAGCCCCGGGCATCGTAGTCGTTCGTTTGACCGTACAATTGCGTGCCCAGCACCAGCATGAGCGTTCCCATCGGAAAGAAATAGAGCCAGGCACCCAGTGCCTGGAAGGGCAAGCGACGGGCTTCGCGGCGAAGCTCGCGCACCACGATGGGATTTTGCGACCAGAGAAACAGGTATCGGTTGCGGAAGTTGGCCCAGCGTCGACCGAGTTGCTTCGCGCGCAATCGAACTTGGGGGAGCCTCTCGATGCCCAAGATGGCGAACGTGCGACACAGGGTGCGCCCCAGCATGATATAACCTGCCACACCCAGCAGCGCCGCCACCGGGGATCGGGCCATCGCGCCCCCCAACGAAAGCAACATGAAGAAGAGGACCAGCAAGGTGGTGAGCGTGTTCAGGGTGGTTTCGCCCACAAGGCCGACCGCAGTGGAGCGCATCTGAGCCTGAATGATCACCTGCTGCTGGGCCAGGTAGGCGGTGCTCCAGGTCAAGAGCAGCGACAGGGGCATCCAGCCTACCGCTGCCATCAGGATGCTAGGGGCGGCGTCGGGACACAACAACAACCAGAGGCCGGCGAAAACGGGTGTCCATTTCAGCGTCTGGCGCAGGGATTGTCGGGCCGAGTGAAGGGCCACCTGGTCAACCATTTCACCGGCCCGCAGCAGCGTGCCCAGGATTTCCGGATAGCAGCGACCGGCCTGGAAATTGTCGTGCAGGCTGGCATCCTTCACCACCTGGCGCAAAGCCGGTCCAAGCAGGGCTACCGGGGTGGCGCAGAAGAGCAAGGCCCTGGCCACTCCGCGCAGCAACTCAATCGTGAGTGGGGCACCCGCCACGCCGATGAGGGCTACCACAAGCAGCCAGGCTAAACCCGCCACTGCCAGAATGAGGGGCACCATGCGGTCAGGGCCTTCCCGGGCTGCTCGTCGCTCCAGCAGGTAGGTCAGTGGTGCGTGGCTCATGAGGAGAGATTATTCCCTTTCCGGCGGGATCCTGGTCGGGACCTGGAAAGAGGCTCGCGTGCAGCAATTCCGGATCTATCTGTGGCCCCTGGTTCTGTGGCTGATCGGACTGGCATTGTCCTATCACGCCGCTGTGTTGGAGTATGAACGAACCGATCTCAGTCATCGCAACGCCATCCGAACCGATTTGGAGCCCCTGCGCGCGGCGCTGGGCAGGGAGCTGTTTGGCGCGGTGTATCTCACCGAAGGGTTGGGCGGTCTGGTGGCGGTCGAGGGAGGGCTCGTCCCCGACAAGCTCAGCTTGTTAGCCGCCGAGTTGTTTCGGCGTTCCGACTTGCTGCGCAATGTGGCCATCGCTCCCAACAATGTGGTGGGTTTCGTCTATCCTCTCAAAGGCAATGAGCAGGCCCTGGGTCTTGATTATTCCAGGAGGCCCGACCAGTGGCCCAGTGTGGCGCGCATGATGAAGGAACAGCGCCTGGTTGTGGCCGGTCCCGTGGCACTGGTGCAGGGAGGCACTGGAGTGATCGGTCGCGCTCCCATCTACCTCGTAGACCGCCACGGGAAGAGAAGCTATTTTGGGCTCACCTCGACGGTAATCGATCTGGAACGTTTACTGGAGCGTACCGGCTGGATTGCTGCTGCCCGGCGCCTGGACGTTGCCTTTCGGGGGATAGACGGCGCGGGCGCCAAGGGAGCGGTATTCTGGGGTTCCTCGGAAGTCTGGCAGCGCGACCCGGTTACGCTCAGTCTGGCGGTTCCGGGCGGCACCTGGCAAATCGCCGCAAGTCCCAAGCGGGGCTGGGCCCGATTTTCCTGGCACCGTTCTCGGGCCTTCCTGGGGGGCGCGGTCGCTTCGCTGTTGCTCAGCGCACTGGTGCTTGGGCTACTGCGCACCGCCGATCTTCGCAAACGCGAGATCGAGAGGCGGCATCGGGTTGAATTGGAACTGCGGGGGGCTCGTGACTTACTCGAACAACGAGTTCGCGAACGGACCCACCAGCTCGAGGTGGCTCGTGACGCTGCCGAGTCTGCCGATCGGCTCAAGTCGGCTTTTCTTGCCACCATGTCCCATGAGTTGCGCACACCGTTAAATTCTATCATCGGCTTCTCGGGCGTGCTGCTGCAGAACCTGGCCGGACCGATCAATGACGAGCAGCGCAAGCAGTTGATGATGGTGAGAGGAAGCGCCGATCACTTGCTGGCCCTGATCAATGACGTGCTCGATTTGTCCAAGATCGAGGCCGGCAGGATGCGGCTGCAGTATGAAAGTTTCGACGTCAACGCCAGCCTGCAAAAGATCGCGGCTACGCTGGGGCCGCAAATGACCAGGAAGGGCCTGGATTTTGAGCTGAGGGTTGAATCCGGCGTGGCCGAACTGTACAGCGATCGGCGTCGATTTGAGCAAATTCTGATGAATTTGCTGGCCAATGCCGTCAAGTTTACCGAACGGGGAAGAATTGAGGTGCGGGCCCGAAGCCAGGAGGGCCGGCTCTGGGTCGAGGTCAGTGATACCGGCATCGGCATTGCCGAGTCCGACCTGGCCAGGCTCTTCAAGCCTTTCTCCCAGGTCGACATCGGGCTGGACCGCCGCCACGAGGGCACCGGGCTGGGGCTGCTGATCTGCAAGCGTCTGGTGGAGATGCTGGGCGGAGACATCGGCGTGCGCAGTCTGGCGGGACAGGGCAGTTGCTTCTTTTTTTGGCTTCCGTCAGTGGCGTCGCCGATTGCGAAAGAAGCGCACGAACAGGTCTAGCTGACTGGGGCGGGCCTCTTTCAGGGCCTTCTTCACCGCGTCGATGCGGGTTTCAACTGCGGTGATGCGGGCTCGCGCCGAGGGGTCGAGGGTCTTGCGCAGACGGGTCAGGTGCTCCAGAGCCTCGTCAAGGTAGCTGGTGGGGGCCTGTTCCTGCTGTTCCAGCCAGGCTTCGGTCATTCTCAGGGCGCCGTCTTGCTGGCCCAGGGCCAGGTGGATGTGGATCTGAGCATCGAGAATTTCCAACAGGGTGCTGCGGTCTTCCTCGGGTATGGCCGTTTGTCGCTCCAACTGTCCCTTCCAGCCCGAGAGGGCCTGGTTGAGGTATACCTGGGCCTCATACCAGTCGTTGCTCAGGGGGGTCGACTTTTGTCGCAGGTGGCGGATCATCGCGATGCCCACCAGGGCTCGGCGTAGCGCCAGTGAGCGGCGGCCGCCCTTGCCGTCTCCGCTACGGGATTGTTGAGCCTGCTCGACCTCCAGCAACCAGCGATGACAGAACAGCACCAGGTTCCAGCGTCCTTGCTGGCGGAACTGCTCGGCCTGATCGTCGAGCAACTTGAGAACCCGCTCGGAACCATCCTCCAGGGTTTGTTCCTCAACGGCCAGGCGACACATCAACACCATTTCCTGCCGATTGAGCGGGCCCTCGGGTTGCTCTGCCTTGGGAAGCCAGCGTGGCTCGTCGAGAGGCGCCTCCGACCAGACCCGCTCGGCCTGTTCGCCCAGGTGGCGGCCGCCGGTTTGATCTTTCATCAGCAGGCTGATCAGGGCGAATCGGTAGAGAAACGCGGCTCGCTGCCAGTCGTTCAGGAAGTGGCTGTTGTGCCACTTCTCGCGAGTGACGGAACTGGGCCCGATCTTGCGCAGTACCCAGCGACAGATTTGGTAGGCACCGGTGTAGTCCTGAGCTCGCAGTCGAACGCTGATAAAGGCCTCCAGGTAGGGCACCAGGCCGGCCGGAGAATTATCCAGATCGCGGATCATCAGGCGAAAGAAGCTGTCCAGGTCGCGCTCCAGCCATTCGCGCATGCGAATGACCGATTGGGTGTGCACCAGTCGCTCGCCCGAGAGGTCCAGGCGCAGGTCGGGGGCGGTCAATACAATGAACAGCCGGGGTAGACCCATAGGCACGTGGTGGCTGTAGGTGACCCCGTCGAGCACCATGGCCAACCCGTGGTGTTCTTCATGAACCCCGATATACACCGAGGCAACATAGGGTGAGCGCACCACCTGGGGCAGATAATCATTCGCCGCCCGAGCAATGGGAAAGCGAAATTTGGGCGACTCGTCGGTACCCCGAAACATGCTGTGAAAAATGCAGTTGATAGGCTCCATACGGGGAACTTTCTGGCCCAAATACTCGATGTCAACGGGACTGAAGGCGCAGCGCTCGCTCAGCATGGTAAATTGATCGGGTCCCAGGGGCGCCAGGCTTTTGGCAGGCTTGCTGGGAGGCAGCAGTACGAGCTGGCCGTCTTCGTAGTGCAATTCTCCATCGAAGCGGGGGGTGAGCTCAGCGTCGAGCACGAGCGAACCTTTGCCAAAGGGCAAATGAGCCGCTTCAAAGCGCACCCGAAGGGCGTTCCACAGGCAGTAGGCCAGGGCTTGCTCACGCGGGCGTTGCTGGCCCCACAGGGTGCTCCAGCGCGTGAATTCGGGCCAATCTCCGTCGTGACGTAACACCAGACGGCTTCCGTCCCATCGAATCTCGGTGCATTCGGCTTCGCACAGATTGGCAAAGCGCACCCAGTGCAGCAAAAACAGGTCGGGATTGTTGCTTTGAAAGCGCAGCAGGATGTCTCGGGCGCGAGCATCGTCCACCGTGAAGTGCCCCCGAGACTGCCACTCGGCTTCGGAAGCGTAGTCCTCGAGTATCTTCTCCAGCAGGCTCGCCACAGGCGGTCTTCCTTCCTGGGTCCCTGGCGTGCAACCTTGTTTTTGGGTTGACAGTAAAATATTTTAATGCTATCCATAACATTGCCCCGGGTGAATCTCGGGCTACATTCTGGAGAGAACCGGGTATGTGTGAAAAATCGCAGCGGCTCTTGCGCCGAGCTTCGGCCATCGCAAGGCTTCATTATCTTAGAATGGTGGGCGTTCCCTGTCTCTGCCTGCAACACGGCAAGGAGTCGATCTCGATGATGTTCCGAAATCAGGGACCCCTGTGTCGATGTTGTGGTAAGCCCATGGATCGGCAGGCCTGGCTGCGCAGCGTGATCGGACCCTGCGCTCCTGAGATCGTAGATTTGCTTCGTGAGGCTGAACTCCGCTAGGAGCGCGGCGGCTTCTACACAGTTCTTGTCCTGGCTAAGTTCGTAAAGCGGGACTGTAGGCCTCGAGCGTTTAACTCCTCCTCCCATTATATTTTTGGAGGGGACCTGGGAATGACACCAACACCCGAGCAAATCCGCTCGAACTTCGCCGATATCAAGCCGGCCCTAAGCCTCGAGCACGCGGTCACGGAGGCCAATCGATGCCTCTACTGCTATAACCCGCCCTGCCAGACCGCCTGCCCCACGGCCATCGATATTCCCGAGTTCATCCGACGCATCGGCTCGGGCAACCTGGTGGGTTCGGCCCAGACCATTCTGGAGAGTAACATTCTGGGGGCCTCCTGTGCACGGGTTTGTCCCACCGAGGTGCTGTGCGAGGGGTCTTGCGTTTACCACGACCTGCACATGGCCCCCATCGACATCGGTCGGCTCCAGCGCTTCGCCACCGATCACGTGATGTACAACCACATCGAGGTCTTCAAAGCGCCCGAGAAAAAGGTGGGCAAAGTGGCCTGTGTGGGCGGTGGTCCGGCCTCGCTGGCCTGCGCCGCCGAGCTGGGCCTGCTGGGCATCCAGGCGGTGGTTATCGACGAGAAGTCGGAGCTTGGGGGGCTCAATCGCTGGGGCATCGCGCCCTACAAGCTGACCGACCAGGAAGCCATCGACGAGGTTCAATACATCCAGAAGATGACCGGCTTTGAGTCGAAGCTCAACACGCGGGTGGGCCGCGACCTGAGCTTTGCCGACCTCGAGAAAGAGTACGACGCCATCTTCCTGGGCATCGGCCTGGGCGGCAGCCACCGCCTGGAAATCGCCGGCGAGGAGAAGTCCGGGGTGGTGGGCGCCACCGAGTTCATCGAGGAGCTGCGTTCCAAGCCCCTGCACGAGACCCGCGTTCCTCGCAGAGTGGTTGTGGTAGGCGCGGGCAACACCGCCATCGACGCGGCCACCGAGGCGGCCCGTCTGGGCGCCGAAGAGGTGACCATCGTCTACCGGCGCGGCAAAGACGAGATGCCCGCCTACGAGTTCGAATATGAGCTGGCTCTGAAGGACACGGTGCGTTTTCGCTGGCTGACCCAACCGGTCGAAGTGCTGGGCGACGGCAAGGTGACCGGCTTGAAGTGCCAACAGATGGCTCTGGGAGAGCCGGACGCTTCGGGGCGCGCCCGCCCGGTGCCGGTCGAGGGCGCCTTCTTCGAAATTCCGGTGGACATGGTCATCAAGGCCACCGGCCAGGAGAAGCAGACCAGCTTGCTTTCCAGCATCGAGGGCCTGACCTTGAACAAGGGCCTGGTGGTGGTGGACTCCGACTATCGCACCACCCACCCCCGCTACTTTGCCGGCGGCGACTGCATCAACGGAGGCAAAGAGGTGGTCAACGCGGTGGCCCACGGCAAGAAAGCTGCCCAGGCTATCGCCCAGATGATCAAGGCAAGGGAGAACGCGTAACATGGCCGACCTCAGCATTAACTTTGCAGGAATCAAGTCTCCCAACCCCTTCTGGTTGGCTTCGGCCCCGCCCACCAACTCCGGTTACCAGATCCAGCGCGCCTTCGAGGCCGGTTGGGGAGGGGCCGTGTGGAAAACCCTGGGTGGCCCCATCGTCAACGTCAACTCTCGATACGGCGCTCTGTCCTATCGCGGCCACCGGGTGATGGGCCTGAACAACATCGAGCTGATCACCGACCGCCCCATCGAGGACAACCTTCGCGAGGTGACCGAGGTCAAAAAGAACTGGCCCGACCGCGCGGTGATTGTGTCGCTGATGGTGGAGTCGAACCAGCAGGCCTGGCACGACATCGTCAAGCGCACCCAGGACGCGGGCGCCGACGGCATCGAGCTGAACTTTGGCTGTCCCCACGGCATGTCCGAGCGCGGCATGGGCTCGGCGGTGGGACAGGTTCCCGAGTACTGCCAGCAGATCACTCATTGGGTGATGGAGGCGGCCAAGATTCCCGTGATCGTCAAGTTGACCCCCAATGTCGGCAACATCGTGCCGCCCGGCATGGCGGCTCAGGCCGGGGGAGCCAACGCGGTCTCGCTGATCAACACCATCAACTCGGTGACCGGCGTGAATCTGGATACGCTGGTGCCCAACCCCAACGTGCACGGCCGCTCGGCCCACGGTGGCTACTGTGGCCCGGCGGTGCGGCCCATCGCCCTGAACATGGTGGGGAGCCTGGCCCACGAGAAAGACTTCAAGCTGCCCATTTCTGGCATCGGCGGCATCGAGACCTGGCGCGACGCTGCCGAGTTCATCCTGATGGGCGCTTCTTCGGTGCAGGTGTGCACGGCGGCCATGAAACACGGCTTCCGCATTGTCACCGACATGATCACCGGCCTGTCCAACTGGATGGACGAGAAGGGCTTCAAGACCATTGAGGACTTCGTGGGCCTGTCTTCCAGCCGGCTATCGGACTGGGGCGATCTCGACCTCAACTATCGTATTATCGCCAACATCAACCCCGATAAGTGCATCGGCTGTCAGGTGTGCTATATCGCCTGCGAAGACGGCGCCCACCAGGCCATCGCCCTTTCGGGCAACGGCTCGCGCATACCCAAGATCAAGGAAGAGGCCTGCGTGGGCTGCAACCTGTGCAGCCTGGTCTGCCCCGTGGAAGGCTGCATCACGATGGTGCGTCAGGAACAGGGACTGCCGGTCAAGTCTCACAACGACTACCTGCGAGCCGGCGAGGTTCCCAAGGGGAACTACCCACTGATGCACTGACTCGCTCGGGAGAGAAGATTCGATCGCCGGTCACGGTCGTTGTAAGCCCGCTCGGGTCCGTCGAGCACGTTGAACAGCAGGGAAAAGTCGTCGCTGGGGTGCCAGTTGATCTGTCACCCCAGCGAAAGGCTGCGATTGGTGTCTTGAAAATTGTCGGCCCCCAGCACCACCAGAGTCGGGGTGGGCTCGGGAGCCGGTGGTTGGGCCAGCGCCGCGCTACTTAGTCAGGCGCTCTTCACGCGCCCGCCTCGTGCACCACGAAGCGATACCCCACTCCGGGTTCGGTGAGCAGGATTTGGGGTCGGGCCGGGTTGCTTTCGATCTTCTTGCGAATGTTGCTGATGTTGACCCGCAAGGTGTGCAGATCCTGCAATCCGTGACCCCAGACCTCGCGCATCAACTTCTGATGCATCATCACCCTTCCGGCGTGGCGAGCCAGCACCCTCAGGATGTCGTATTCGGTGGGAGTCAGGGTGACCGGCTCGCCCTTCAGGGTGATGCTGCGCGAGGCCAGGTCGATGAGCAGGTCGCCGCTGCGAATTTGGGGTTCATCGCTGCCCTGCTGGCTGCGCCGCAGGTGGGCCCGCAGCCGAGCCAGCAGCTCCGAGAGGCCAAAGGGCTTGGTCAGATAGTCGTCGGCCCCGGCGTCCAGCGCCGCCACCTTGTCGGGTTCGCCCTCCAGTACCGAGAGAACCACAATAGGGGTGTGGCACCATTCGCGCAGAATGCGCGTCACCTCGATGCCGCTGAGGTCGGGCAGTCCCACGTCCAGCAAGATGATGTCGGGTCGAAAACGAGCCACGCCTTCCAGGGCCTCGGCGCCGCTGGCGGCCTCCTCCACTTCATAACCCCGGGCCGCCAGGCTGGTTCTTAGAAATCGTCGCACCGCCGGTTCGTCGTCGACGATGAAGGCTCGAAATTTGTTGCTATCGCTCATTGTGCCGCCTTTAACTCGAGCAGGAAACAGGTTCCCGCCGCTTGATGGTCGAGGGTGATGCTTCCCCCCATGGCCTGCATCAGGCCCCGACAGATCGACAGGCCCAGTCCGCTTCCGGTGATTTCATTGTGGCCCCTGACAAAGCATTCGAACAAATGCTCTCGCAAGGCTTCGGGAATCCCCGGACCTCCGTCCACGAAACGAATGCGCACCTGCTCCGGGTCGCTTTCGGCCGCCACCCGCACAGGGGCTTCGGGGGCGTATTTGAAAGCGTTTTCCAGCAGATTGACGAAGACTTGCTGCAGCAGCAAAAAGTCGGCCTGCACCAGCGGCAGGTCCTCGGGCAAATCCAGTTCTACCCGGTCTTCGGCGTGCATTTGCTCAAGCGTGGCCTGCAGCACCTCGCCCAGTTCTTGGGGCTGCAGTTGAACGCTCAGGTAGCCGGCTTTGAGGCGGTTCATTTGCAGCAGGTTGGCCACAATGCGGTTGAGCCGCTGGGTCTCGGCCACGGCGTTGTTGACCAACAGTTGGCGGCTCTCGGCCGGCAAAGGCTGGCCCTCGGCCTCCTCCTGCAAACTTTGCAAGGCCCCCTGAATCGAGACCAGGGGAATGCGCAAATCGTGACTCACGCTGTTGAGCAGCGTGGCCTGCAGTTGTTCGGTGGCGCGAAGCAGCTCGGCTTCGCCGCGCAGCTGACTCAGGCGGTCGCGCTCCATGGCCACCTCGGCCTGACCGGCAAAGGTGTCGAGCAAGCGACGCTGATCGGGCAGCAGCGGGGCCTTCAGCTCCAGCAACAGCGCCCCCAGCAATTCGCCCTGCGAGGTTTGCAGGGGCCGACACAAAACGTCACTCTCGCTGAGCGTGTCGGTGCCTTTGCCAGCCGGTTTCAGGTGCTGGGTCGACCAGCTGGCCAGGGCCCGGTGGCTTTCGTTCAGGGCTGGCCAGCCGGCCGGCTGAGCCGAGAGAAAGCGCACCTCCTGGCGCAGGTGAGCGGCCAGTTGTTGGGCCACCAGTTCGCCGATGGCCTGCTCGCCCTGGGTGGCCGACAGCGAGCGCGACAGGGCGAATACGGTGGCGGTTTCGGCCTCGCGCTCGCGGGCTGCAGCAGCTTGCTCGCGGGCCCGCGAGGTGAGGTGACTGACGGCCAGCGACACCGTGAGCAACGAGGCAAAGGTCAAGAAGTATTCGCGGTCCTTCACCGCAAACGTGTAATAGGGCGGCACAAACAGCAGGTCAAAGAGCGCAACCCCCACGGCGCTGCTCAGGGCCGAAGGCCCCCGCCCCAGCCGATAGGCCACGGCGCAGGCTGTCAGCAAATAAAGCATCACCAGGTTGGTGGGGGCCAACCACTGGCGCAGGGGCAGCGCCAGCAGGGTGACCAAGAGGGTGGCCACTCCTGCCTGAAGGTAGCGGGCCGGTTGGCGCAGGCGAACGGGCAGACCGGGCTGCTGGGGTGGAGGCTGGGCCGAGACCACAAACACGTCGATATCGCCCGACAGGCGGATGAGCTGGTCCACCAGATCGCGCTGCCATGGCCAGGCCGACCCCAGGGGTTTGCCGGCCACCACTTTGGTCACGTTCTGCTGACGGGCAAAGTGAATCAGCGCCTCGGGAATGGATAGACCCTGGACGACGGTGGTTCGGGCTCCCAGCGATTCGGCCAGTTGCAGGTGTTGAAACACCCGGGCCTGGGCCTCGGCGCTGAGCGGATGGGCCGAGCGCACCGACACCGCCCACCACTCCGCTCCCAGGGCTTCGGCCAGGCGGCGAGTCGAGCGCACCAGACGCTCGGAAAGCGGACTGGGCCCCACGGCCACCAGCAAGCGCTCTTTGACCGGCCAGGGACCGGAAATAGAACGTTGCTGCATGTACTGACGCACGTCGTCATCGACGCGCTCGGCGGCACTGCGCAAGGCCAGTTCGCGTAGGGCGGTCAGGTTGCCGGCCCGGAAAAAGTTCTCGCGTGCTCGTTCGGCAGCCGCCTCTCGATAGACGTGGCCGGCCTTGAGCCGCTGGAGCAACTCTTCGGGGGGCAGGTCGACCAGGGCCAGCGAGTGGGCCCGCTCCAGAAACGTATCGGGGATGGTTTCCCGCACCTGCACCCCGGTGATCTGCAGCACCGCGTCGTTGAGACTCTCCAGGTGCTGCACATTGAGGGTGGTGTAGACGTCGATGCCGGCTTCGAGCAGCTCTTGCACGTCCTGGTAGCGCTTGCGGTGGCGACAACCCGGAGGGTTGCTGTGGGCCAGTTCGTCGACCAGCACCAGGGCCGGTTTGCGAGCCAGGCAGGCGTCCAGGTCGAACTCTGCAACCTCGACGTGCTGCACCGTCAGCGGCTTGCGGGGCAGTTGAGGCAGGCCCTCGAGCAAGGCCTCGGTTTCGGGGCGACCGTGGGACTCCACCAGGCCGACCACCAGGTCGATGCCCTGGGACAGCAGCCGGTGGGCCGATTGCAACATCGCGTAGGTCTTGCCCACGCCCGCGGCATAGCCCAGGAAAATCTTGAGCTTGCCGCGACCGTCGGGTTGGTCGGCCTGCAGGCGCGCCAGCAGCGCGTCAGGCTGGGGTCGAGTCATGGGGACCTAGAATATCAGATTTCCAACTGGGTGCCGAGTTCGACCACCCGGTCAGGAGGCAGCGAGAAGAACTGGGTCGCGTCTACGGCGTTGCGGGTGAGGAAGGCAAACAGCTCCTCGCGCCACAAAGACATGCCGGACATGATGTCGCCTCGCGGAATCACCGTTTCGCGACCCAGGAAAAAGGTCGACTCGAAAATCACCAGGCGCGAACCTCCTATTTCCAGCCCGTGCAGGTAGCGTGGCACGTCGGGGCGCTCCATGTAGCCGAAGTTGAGGGTGATGCGGAAGAAGCCCTCGGCCAGGTTTTCGATCTCGAGCCGCTCGAACTCCTCAAGATGGGGTTTCTCGTGGATGCGCACGGCCACAAAGATAATGCGCTCGTGCAGCGTTCGGTTATGGTCCAGGTTGGCCAGCAGGGCCGGCGGCGTGCCTTCCCGGTTGCCATACATAAACAGAGCGGTACCGGGTACGCGTGCCACCTGCATGCTGGGGAGTCGTTCCAGCAGCTGCTGCAGCGGCAGCGTACGGGCCTGCAGCATGCGATAGATGATCTGGCGTCCGGCCTTCCAGGTGGTCATCAGGATGAACACGGCCCAGCCCACCACCAGCGGAAACCAGCCACCATCGGGAATCTTAACCACGTTGGCGGCGAAGAAGATCAGCTCGACCGTAATGAAGACCCCACAGACGCCGATGGCCTTGGGCGCCGACCAGTTCCAGCCGTAGATCAGCAAGAAGCAGAACAGCAGCGTGGTGATCAGCATGGTGGCCGTCACCGCCACCCCGTAGGCCGAAGCCAGCGCCGCCGAGGATTTGAAGCCTAGCACCAGACCCACGCAGCAAATCATCAGCAGCCAGTTGACGTTGGGCACATAAATCTGGCCGCGCTCGGTGGCCGAGGTGTGCAAAATGGGCAGTCGCGGCAGGTAGCCCTGTTGTACCGACTGCATCGACAGCGAATACACCCCAGAAATGAGGGCCTGCGAGGCGATGACGGTAGCCATGGTGGCGATCATCACCACAAAGGTGAGCGACCAACTCGGGCCCATCAAGAAAAACGGATTGGAAATGGCCTTGGGGTCGCGCAGCAGCAGCGCCCCCTGGCCCAAGTAGTTGAGCATCAGGGCCGGAAAAGCCACCAGAAACCAGGCCTGCTGGATGGGCCGTCGGCCAAAGTGGCCCATATCGGCATACAGGGCCTCGCCGCCGGTGACGACCAGGAACACCGAGCCCAGCACCAGGAACCCGTGCCAGCCGTTGTGCCAGAAAAACGACAGTCCATAGGCCGGATTCAGAGCGCCCACGACCGAGGGATGCTGCACGATTTGGTAGAGCCCCAGGGAGGCCAGGGTGGCAAACCAGACCAGCATCATGGGCCCGAACACTCGACCCACCGCGGCCGTGCCTCGTGACTGCACCGAGAACAGGCCGGCCAGAATCGCGAGCGTGATCGGTAGAATGTAGGGTTTGGCCCCGGGCACCAACACCTCCAGGCCCTCGACGGCCGAGAGCACCGAGATGGCCGGGGTAATCATGCCGTCGCCGAAAAGCAGCGCCGTGCCGAACAAACCCAGCATGGTCAAGACCGTCAGGGTGCGGCCCTGCAGCTTGCCGGTGTCGGTCACCAGGGCGGTCAGGGCCATGATGCCGCCTTCGCCCTTGTGGTCGGCCCGTAGAACCATGAGCAGATACTTGATGCAGACCACGCCCATCAACGACCAGAAGATCAACGAGATGACGCCCATCACGTTGGCCGCCTGATCGACGGCCACGTGGTGGGCCGGGTTCAGCGATTCGCGCACGGCGTAAAGCGGGCTGGTGCCGATGTCGCCATAGACCACGCCCAGTGCGGCCAGCGCCAGGGCAGCCGTTCGCGGGTTGTGGTGGGCGTGAGAGGTCGAAGAGGGAGGGGAGGGGGTCTCGCCAGGAGACTCCGAGGTCGGTTCGGGGACGACCGCCTCGGCCGGGGGTGTTTCCAACATGATCCCGTATCCTAGCCCCCTGCCGGTCAAGGAAAGGTCAAGGCAGTTCAAGAGGAGGTCAAGAAAAGGTCAAGGCCGGCCGATCAGGTTTTTTTCAGGGTCAACGCATAGTCTGCGCCCCATGAACGTCTCTGCTGATGCTTACCAAAGAACCGCCCGATATGAAGTGAATGGAAAGGCGCGCACGCTGGTGTGTGACGGCGCCCTCGACCACTCGGTGTGGGACGCCCTCACGGTGGGGCGCAGCGACGAGGTGCGCGATCAGTTCATCCAGACCCTGGCCGACGAACGTCTCGACCAGCGCGCTCCCAGCCCCGACACCTTTGGGCCGGGTTGGAGTGAGGTCGAAGGCGATGCCTACCGCAAACTCTTTCGCTGCGGCAGCAGCGACGGCCCTCATCAGGATGTGCTGCTGCACCTGGGGGCCCGCTCGGGCAACGAGTTCGAGGTTACGACCCGGGTACCCCAGTTGCTCGAACACGTGATGAGCGGCACCACCACCCACGGCGAACTGAACCAGGACCGCCTGCAGGAGCAGATCCGACGACTTTCCTGACGCATTCTTGACCCCCTCAGGTCAAGCCTTGACCCCTTCTTGTCTCCAGCCCCCCTAGACTCGGGGCATGCACGACGCGATTTGCCTTGGGTTGATGGTGGCCATCATGGCGGCCACCTCGTCTTACTTCATGCTGCTCAAGTATCTCAAGCCATGACCTCTCTGATCATTGTGGCTTTGCTGGCCTATCTTTTCTACTCGTTGCTCTTCCCCGAGAGGCTTGACGGCTGATGGAGGCGGCACTTCTGCTATTGCTTCTGTTGGCTCTGGTCAAGCCGGTGGGTAGCTGGACCTATCGGCAGCTCGAGTTTCCAGGCCGTGGACGCGTGGAGCAACTCGTCTACCGTTTGGCGGGCATCGACCCCGAGCAATCCATGTCCTGGACCCAGTATTTGAAGGCTCTGGCCTGGTTCAACGGGCTCGGGCTGCTGTTCACCTATCTGCTGCTGCGCCTGCAGCACCACTTGCCCGGCAATCCTCTGGGGCTGCCCGGCGTCGACCCCTTTCTGGCCTTCAATACCGCCTGTTCCTTTGTTTCCAACACCAACTGGCAGGCCTATGGGGGCGAGTCGACCATGAGTTGGGCCAGCCAGATGCTGGCCCTGACCACCCAGAACTTCCTCTCGGCCGCCACCGGCATCGCCGGGTTATTAGCCCTGGCCCGAGGGCTGCGGCAAGTACAAAGCACCCAGTTGGGGAACTTCTGGGTCGATGTGGTGCGCTCCACCCTGTACGTGTTGCTGCCCCTCAGCGCGCTGCTGGCCTTGCTGCTGGTCTGGCAGGGAGTTCCCCAGACCCTTCATCAGCCTTCGGGAAGCGCTCCGGTGGGTCCGGTGGCCTCGCAGGTGGCCATCAAGCAGTTGGGCACCAACGGCGGCGGCTACTACAACGTCAACTCGGCCCACCCATTGGAGAACCCCACCCCCGTCAGCAACTTCTTGCAGTGTCTGGCCATCCTGTTGCTGCCTGCGTCGCTGTGCTACACCTACGGGCTGGCTGTCGACGACCGCCGCCAGGGTTGGGCTCTGCTGGCCTGCAAGCTGCTGATTTTTGTGCCCATTGTGGTGGCCTGCATCGGTCTGGAACAGGGCCATTGGGAAGGCAAGGAGGTGCGTTTTGGGCCCACGGCCTCGGCCCTGTGGGCCTGCGCCACCACGGCCGCTTCCAATGGCTCGGTCAATTCGATGCACGACTCCTACAGCGCCCTGGGCGGATTCTTGCTGATGTTTCTGATGATGACCGGCGAGGTCGTCTTCGGGGGCGTGGGCTGCGGACTTTATGGGCTCATTCTCTACGCCATCGTGGCCGTCTTCGTGGCCGGATTGATGGTGGGCCGCACGCCCGAATACCTGGGCAAGAAGATCGAAACCTTCGAAATCAAAATGACCAGCCTGGCTCTGCTGCTGGCGCCTGCGCTGGTGCTGCTGATGACCGCCGCGGCCCTGCAGTACGAGCCCGCCCGGGGGGCCGTGCTCAACAGCGGAGCTCACGGGTTTTCCGAGATTCTCTACGGCTGCACCTCGATGGGGAACAACAACGGTTCGGCCTTTGCCGGTCTGTCGGCCAACCAGCCCTTTTACAACCTGGTGGGAGGTCTGGTCATGCTGGCCAGTCGCTACTGGATGCTGCTGCCAGTGCTGGCGGTGGCCGGTTCGCTGGCCGAGAAAAAGCGGGTGCCTCCTGGAGCCGGCACCCTACCAACCCACGGACCCCTTTTCGTGGCCTGGTTGGCGCTGGTCATTTTCATCGTGGGCGCCCTCAGCTTTTTGCCGGCGCTGGCCCTGGGACCCCTGGCGGAGGCCTTTGCATCGTGACGATTCTGCAATCTTTTTCCCGCGCGGCCGCACTTCAGGCCGTCTATAAACTGCATCCTGTCAAGCTGGCCCAAAACCCGGTGATGCTGGTAGTGGCGCTGGGCAGCCTGTGGGCCACCTTCGAGTGCTTTCGGCAGCCCGACGCCTTCGTGGCCCAGATCGCTCTGTGGCTGTGGTTTACGGTGCTGTTCGCCAACCTGGCCGAAGCCGTGGCCGAGGGCCGCGGCAAGGCTCAGGCCGAGGCCCTGCGCAAAACCCGCTCAAGCGTGCCGGCGGCGCGCTACAACGCCTCGGGGGGGCTGGACACGGTCGACTCGGCCAGTCTGCGCAAGGGCGACCGCATCCGAGTTGAGGCCGGTCAGGTTATCCCCGTCGACGGAGAAGTGCTCGAAGGGGTGGCCTCGGTCGACGAAAGCGCCATTACCGGCGAAAGTGCCCCGGTGCTGCGCGAAGCCGGCGGCGACCGCAGCGCCGTGACCGGAGGCACCACGGTGCTTTCCGACTGGCTGGTGATTCGGGTTCAGGTCGATCCGGGCCAGGGCTTTCTCGACCGCATGATTTCGATGGTCGAGGGCGCCAAAAGGCAAAAAACGCCCAACGAACTGGCCCTGCAAATTTTGCTGTCGGGCTTCACGATTCTGTTTGTGCTGGTGTGTATTAGCCTGCGCCCCATGTCGACCTATCCCGACCATGCCCCGGTGCCCACGCTCACGCTGGTGGCCTTGCTGGTGTGTTTGATTCCCACCACCATTGGCGGTTTGCTGAGCGCCATCGGCATCGCCGGGATGGATCGACTGCTGCAAAAAAATGTGATGGCCATGTCGGGCCGGGCGGTTGAAGCCGCCGGCGACGTGGACGTGCTGTTGCTCGACAAGACCGGCACCATCACCTTCGGCAATCGCCAGGCCGTGGAGTTCTTTGCCGAGGGCGTCGAGACCCGTGAACTGGCTCGACTGGCCGCGCTGGCTTCGCTGGCCGACCCCACCCCCGAAGGGAAAAGCATTGTGCTACTGGCTCGCGAGCGTTTCGGGGTGGAAACCACCTTGCCCGAGGGGGCCGAGGTCATCGAATTCACGGCTCAGACCCGCATGAGCGGCGTGTCCGCCCCGGGGCTCGAGATTCGCAAAGGCGCCAGCGACGCCGTGCAGGCCTATGTGGCAGCCCAGGGCGGCACGGTGTCGCAGCCGCTGCTGGAACGGGTCGACGAAATCGCCCGCCAGGGGGGAACCCCTTTGCTCATCGCCAGTCAGGGACGGGCGGTGGGGGCCGTCTACCTCAAAGATGTCATCAAGCCGGGCATGCGCGAGCGCTTCCAGCAGCTGCGCCAGATGGGCATCAAAACCGTCATGGTCACGGGCGACAATCCCATCACCGCGGCGGCCATTGCGGCCGAGGCCGGAGTCGACGATTTCCTGGCTCAGGCCACCCCCGAAAACAAGCTCCAGCTGATTCGTCAATATCAGGAGGGCGGTAGGTTGGTGGCCATGACCGGCGACGGCACCAACGACGCACCGGCGCTGGCCCAGGCCGATGTGGCGGTGGCCATGAATTCGGGCACCCAGGCGGCCCGCGAGGCGGCCAACCTGATCGACCTGGATAGCGACCCCACCAAGCTCATCGAAATCGTGGAGGTGGGCAAGCAGTTGTTGATCACGCGCGGAGCGCTGACCACCTTCAGCCTGGCCAACGACGTGGCCAAATACTTCGCCATTCTTCCCGCCGCCTTCGCCACGTCCCATCCGCAGTTGCAGGTTCTCAACGTGATGGGGCTGAGCAGCCCCCAGAGCGCCATCCTGGCGGCTACCGTCTTTAATGCGCTCATCATTGTGGTGTTGATTCCGCTGGCCCTGCGCGGGGTGGCCTATCGCCCGCTGGGCGCGGCCCAGTTGTTGCGCAACCATCTTTTGATCTATGGGCTGGGAGGCCTGCTCACGCCCTTCTTTGGCATCTGGTTGCTGGATCTTTTGCTGAGAGGGCTGGTCTGATGTTCATCGCTCTGCGCTTGTTGCTGTTGTTCACGCTGCTGCTGGGAGCGGCTTACCCGCTGACCCTGGCCGGGCTGGGTGGGGTGCTGTTTCCCAAACAGGCGGCCGGCGACCCCGACCTCGTGGGTCGCCACTTCGAGGGCGAGGGGTACTTTTGGAGCCGACCCTCGGCCACCCCGGAAAAGCCCTACAACGCCGCCCTCTCGTCGGGCTCGAACTGGGGCCCTCGCGAGCGCCGTCTGGGCGAGCAGCGAGCCGCCGCCTTGCAGCGCTTCGCGGGCCTGACCCCCCCCGAGGACCTGCTGACCGCCTCAGGCAGCGGACTGGACCCCCACATCACCCCCGAGGCGGCCCGCTTTCAGATACCACGGGTGGCCCGCGCCCGGGGCCTCTCGGAGGAGCGCCTGCGGGCGCTGGTCGACAGCCTGTGTGAGCCGCCCACCCTGGGTGTGCTGGGCCACGCCCGTGTGCACGTCGGGCGCCTGAATCGCGCCCTTGACGCAGCCTTGACCTCGCCGCCCCAGGCCTTGACCCGCTCTGGACGCGGGCCTGAATAGACTGATTCCATGAACGACCTCACTTTTGGAATCGCCTTCCTCGTGCTCTACTTCTGGTTCATTCTGGGCTGCATCGCCCCCCGCGACCTCTTTCGCGAAACCCCCGAGCCCGAGCCGCGACCCGAGCAACCTGCCTGGATTCCGGTGAGCCGCACGACCGTCTTTCACTGAACCGAGGGTTGGCTCTCTGAACCAGACACGGGATTTTCTTACAACTTCTCTATGTCCGCGTCACCAGGCTTCCTCGCCATCCTGCGTCGGAAGTCGTTGATGACTGCCTCGTGCCCTGGAGGGCCGCCATCCGAAGTTTTTGAACCTCCTTCAGGCTAAGGAGGTAAATGTTCCCCAAGGCGGTTGTTAATGCCGCTGCTGTAGTCCCTGAAATGACTGAACCAGCACCCGTAAGTAACTTGGCCAGATTTGCGACTATTTGCTTGCCCAAAAAGGTTGCGCCACCCGCACCGACGGCGGTTCCTACTAGCAGGGTGTTTCCAAATCCCGTACGAATGTTCGAAAATCCTTCAACCGATGAGGTGACCCGTGCGCGGATATGAAGATCAACAGCCCCTGCTCTTCAGTTTTTCGGTCTGTCCCGAGGACAGAGTTCCAGCCAAGCATCCGCTGCGGCTTGTAAAGGCTGATGTCGAGAAGATTCTCGTCGAGATGTCCCCGGAGTTCGATAGCCTCTATGCCAATCGCGGGCGGCCTTCCATCCCGCCGGAGCAAATTCTGAAGGCCATACTGCTGATGGCCCTGTACAGCGTTCGCTCGGAGCGTCAGTTCTGTGAGCAACTTTCCTACAACATTCTTTTCCGTTGGTTCCTCGGCTTGAACTGGGAGGATGACACCTTTACCCACTCAACTTTCTCCAAGCTGAGGAAACGAATGGGTGGGGACGAGTTGTCCTTGTCGTTCTTCAACAAGGTGGTCAGGATGGCCAAAGAACGGAAGCTCCTCTCAGAGGACCACTTCACGGTCGACGGCACGTTGATCGAGGCTTGGGCCAGCCACAAGAGCTTCAAGCCCAAGGATGACTCTGGCGACAAACCAGACAGCCGGGGCGACCGCAACTTCAAGGGTGAGAAGCGCTGCAACGATACGCACCAGTCCACAACAGACCCCGAGGCGCAACTTATGCGCAAGGGTCCAGGCAAAGAGGCCAAGCTGAGTTATGGAGCGCATTGTCTTATGGAAAATCGTAACGGGCTTGTTGTTGGCATGCTTGTCACTCACGCGACCCTGCCTGAGCCCGCAGCCGCCGAAGCGCTCGTCAGAACCTGGCTTGAATCCGGTGGGTCGATGAAGACTCTGGGTGGCGATAAGGGCTACCACACGAAAGCCTTTGTCCAGAGTCTCAGAGACCTCAGCATAGCGCCACACCTCGCGATGGTGGCCAATCGAGAGACTCCTGGCTGTTGGAGGCAAAGCTCCATGGCCGCATAGTGACCGAGATCGTTGGCCGCCAC